>NZ_ASPU01000015.1:0-870407 GCF_000517905.1 Paenibacillus sp. FSL H7-689 | reverse complement strand
CCCTGATAGCTCAGTTGGTAGAGCACTCGACTGTTAATCGAGTTGTCACAGGTTCGAGCCCTGTTCGGGGAGCCATTTCTTGGAGAGATACCCAAGTGGCTATAAGGGGACCCTCTGCTAAGGGGTTAGACTGCGTAAGCGGTGCGAGGGTTCGAATCCCTCTCTCTCCGTTCTGAATTAAACTTCTCTGCAAAGGGATGAGAACCCTAAAGGTTCGTCGGAGCATAAGCTTCGTTAGCAATACTTCGCAGTCTCGAACGAAGTGAGAGTACACCTCTTTCTCCGTCCAGATAGACAAAAAATCCTCTTCACATTAGACCGGTTAACGGTCAGTGTGAAGGGGATTTTTTGCGTTTACTGATCTTTGCTTATCCCTGGTGTACGCTTCAGCCTAAAGTGAAATGCTCAACATCTCGTATAAACCTTTCTTGCCTGCTTCCGTTACTTCGACAGAGCGACTTCCTGTTTTTTGACGAATCCAGTCCAGTTCCGCTAACCGATGTCTGAGTTGTTCCCCAAGCATACCTGAGAGATGATGACGGCGTTCGCTCCAATCCAGACATTTGCGAGCGATGGCCCGGCGTGATCCTGGCTTCATCTGAAGTTTAATTCCAAACGTAGTGAACCACTGTATTCCTTTCTCTGTAACTTGATAATCCTTGCTGTGTGCCTCTTCGGGCTCTGCAAGATACCCCTTCTGTACTAAGGCTTCGCAGAGTGAGATTCCCAATTTCCCGGCCAGATGACCATAACAGGTCCGTGCATGACTCAGTTGTTGAAGCTGATCGGATTGTTTGAGAGAGCGGATCTGTACAGGCGGAGCAATACTGGCCATGCTTTCAATCAGATTAGCAATTTCTTTGTTTGCAAGACGGTAGTATCGGTGGCGCCCTTGTTGTTCAACTTCGAGTAATCCTCCCTCTACGAGTTTAGCTAGATGGCTGCTTGCCGTCTGGGGAGTGACACTTGCCATATGAGCAAGCTCTCCTGCGGGCAACGCACGGCCATCCAGTAAGGATGACAGAAAAATAGCGCGGCTTGGATCAGCGATTAACGACGCAATAACAGTAATATTCGGATATACATTCATACTTCGATCATACCTGAACTATTACTGTATTACAATCGAGTTGTATCGTCCCATAGGGGTCAGATTGAGCTTATAAAGCATTGGAATGGGAACAGGAGAGGTACAGGATGAAAAAGATAACGAAACAGGACTTCGCTACAGAGCAGTTGTCCGCGAGTCAAGAAGTGATTCAACATGAGACGATTAATCCCAGTATTTTATATTATGGTACGCCTGTAGTGCTGCTGAGCACATTAAATGAGGATGGATCAACCAACCTGTCACCATTATCCTCGTCTTGGGCACTGGGGGATTGTCTGGTTCTCGGTCTAGGTACACAGGGCAAAGCCTATGAAAATCTGAGTCGACACCCGGAGTGTGTAATTAATCTGCCGGACGCGACCATGTGGAAAAAGGTTGAGGCATTGGGTCGTTATACGGGAGTTACCCCGGTTCCTGAGGAGAAAAGGAAGATGGGCTATGAATATTGTCCTGATAAATTCACTGTAGCTGGACTGACATCTGAATGCTCGGTTCAGGTGGCTCCAGATAAAATAGTTGAATGTCCGCTCCAGATTGAAGCGGCTGTACAACACATACGTATTCCCGAACATACACCGTTCATGGCGATTGTTGAAGTGAAAACGTTGAAGGTACACGCGCACACAAGACTAATATCTGGACCGAACAAAATTAATCCAGAGGAATGGCATCCGCTGATATATAATTTCAGACATTATTTCGGATTGGGCAAGAGACAAGGGGAAAATTTCCGGGCAGAGAATTGACCTGAGTGGAGGCTTTTTATTATATAAGATGAATTAATCATTTACACGATAACGGAGAGGACAGAAAAAAAACCTGAAAAAGCGAAGCGCTCGCCCAAAAGCTTTCTGAAAGAAAGCTACATCGGAAGCATACGCTATCACCGGATTTTCCCTTGAGAAAAGGGAATCGAAAAAATCTGGGGATAACAGCGATTGGAAGGTTGTTCTGTCATCGTAGTGCAGTGTAAATAATCTTTAGTTCAACTTATATAGTCAGTGAAAGATTGGGTAATAGTAAAGATAGACTCATGTAAGCATATACATAATGAAAGAGGTGATGTGCATGGAAGTGGAATATTTGATGCGTGTACTCATAGCTGGAATATGTGGTGTGCTAATCGGATATGAGCGCAAGAATCGAATGAAAGAAGCGGGAATCCGTACTCATTTTGTGGTCGCCGTTGGTGCTGCCCTGATGATGATTGTATCGAAATACGGATTCCAGGATCAGGCTGGCTGGGACAATCTGTCCCTTGACCCTTCAAGGATCGCTGCACAAGTTGTTAGTGGTGTGGGGTTCATTGGAGCGGGCATGATCTTCACACAGCGTCACACGGTCAGGGGATTGACCACAGCAGCTGGCATATGGGCTACGGCAGGCATGGGACTTGCTGTGGGTTCAGGTCTGTATTGGACGGGTGCGGGCGTGACACTGCTTATTGTCGTGGCACAGATGTTACTGCATAGACCTACACGCTGGCTGGTATCCGCTCGAACAGAGACGTTAACCATCCATCTGCAAAATGAGGGAGAGGCCCTGAAGACTGTTTTGGCACTGCTGGGACAGGAGAAGATCTCGGTCATCGGATTTAAGACTGAACAGCAAACAAGCACAGACTCCGTGGAAGAGACTGTGCTTGAGTTCACGTTGCAACTACCGGGTTCATACCGGGGCGAGCAACTGATTATTTTGTTACAGGACGTGCCTCACGTTCGATCTTCGGAGTTAAAATGAAGAGAACCTGCATGGATCAACAGGTGATCATGCAGGTTCAGTACTTAATTCAGTATGGGTCCAATTACTGACCTTCCCCGACAATCGTTTCTGGGCGGGATACCGGTTTACCTTCAAGCAGGCACTCGATGGCATGGGCAACACCATGCTCCACATTGGTCAGCGTTATGGCTTTGGCTAATGCCTGGATTTCGGGTTCGCCATTACCCATGGCGATGCCGAGTCCAGCCATTTTTAACATGGAGACATCGTTGAAGTTATCGCCAATAGCTACTGTATCCTCCATGGAGATGTTCAGGTGAGCCGCCAGTTTGGTAAGGGCATTACCTTTGGAGACGTCCGGGTGCTGCATTTCGAAGTTATGCTCAAAGGATACAACCATGGCGACATCGGATCGGGAAGCGAAGTATTCTCGTCCTGTCTTTACTTTGTCCGGATTCATGGAGAAGGCCATAATATTATAGATGTAGGCTTCTGCCGGAATTTCGAGATGGCTGTTTACGCGGTGGTAGTCTTTTTTGTCATAGTGTTTCTTGATGGAGCGAATCATGCGTGCAATGTCCTCACCAGGGTTTGAACCAAGAACACGTTCCATCTCGGCGAGCAAGGTCTCATGACTGCTACGCGGGGCATAGATGCCTTGTTGCGTTGAAGCCTCATAATAGACATCATGATCTTCCAGCCACTGCATGACGGAAGCTGCTGTGTCACGCTCGAGCGGAAGATGGAATAAACGTTCACCGTCTGCATCATGAATTGTCGCTCCGTTGGAGCCGATAATTGGGGTTTTAATTCCGCCTTCGCGGCTGATGGTCACAACATCGGAATAGACACGTCCTGTTGCAATGGTAACTTTCATACCGGATTGCTGGGCCTTTTGGATGGCTGCGGCATTCTCCGGGCTAATCTGGCTATCTATGTTCAACAAAGTTCCATCTAAATCTGTGGCAAATAATTTCATATATTTACAACTCCTTATCATCTGTTGGTTCAGGAATGAGAATCTCAACCTGTTGTTCGGCTAGAAAAACAAGCCATTCTTTGGTTGGCCATTGATCCGTAATCAATACATCCACCAACGACCAGTCGGCAAAACGATAACCATAACGTCTATCAAACTTGGATTGATCTGCAAGAACAACAACTTTCTTGGCAGCTTTCATCATTTGGTGTTTAATTTTCCCTTCCTCTTCGGAAGCACTGAAGCCATCCATGGTGATACCGCCAATTCCGATAAAGGCTTTATCTACATAATAGTGGGAGAGGGTCTCGATAACAGAGGTACCGTAGACATAACGTTGTTCCTTATCTACTTTGCCTCCGAGCAAACGAATCTGGACAGCAGTGTGATTGGAGAGAAGATCAGCGGAATGAATCGAATTGGTAATGACGGTACAGGATTTGCCGTTTAAGTTCTCGGCACAGGCCTGCACAGTCGTGGAAGAGTCCAGAATAATGATCTCGCCTTGCCTTACAATGGCCGCAGCGAGTTTGCCGATGGCCCTCTTTTCCTCAGATACATCGAGTAAACGGTCTTTGTAGGATCTGAATTCTTGCGGAGGAGGGGGGAGAATCGCGCCGCCACGTGTTCGGATAATGGCATCCTGTTCCTCAAGCTTAATCAGATCCCTGCGTGCAGTATCCCGTGATACATCAAACAAGGCGACAATATCATCGGCTGAGATGCGATTGTGTTTGCGTAGATGTTCAACAATGAGCTGCATTCGTTCTTCTTGAAACAAACATGTCACCTCCGAGTGTATGGATGACCGTACTTATACTGATACTTTAATTATAAGTATTCTTAATGTGATTTGCAATATTATAAGTGAACGTAAGTTTTTATAAGTGTTTTGATGGATGGTTTACATTGTTCCTGCACGGGGATGACATTGGCATGAACGGGAGGTGGCTAATAACGGGGCTCTGAAGAAGAGTATGCAATGGGCAAAAAGGCTTGAAAAATAAATTTCAAAAAAAGTATTGCAAGTTCAAATTGTCCTGTGGTATACTCATTCTTGTCGCCAAGAAAGACAACTTGTTATTAAGGCCCGTTGGTCAAGGGGTTAAGACACCTCCCTTTCACGGAGGTAACAGGGGTTCGAATCCCCTACGGGTCATATCTTCACCACCTCATGAGATCTACATTTTCGATGAGTAATCCTCAAAGTCATTGCTCTTATAGACAAAAATGAAGCATGGCACATCCGGTGAAGTTTACAGCAAGAGCCATTAGCTCAGTTGGTAGAGCACCTGACTTTTAATCAGGGTGTCGAAGGTTCGAGCCCTTCATGGCTCACCATTTTTACAATTGAATATGCGGTCGTGGTGGAATGGCAGACACGCTATCTTGAGGGGGTAGTGGGTGTATACCCGTGGAGGTTCGAGTCCTCTCGACCGCATCACAGCAACAACATAAGATAGACTTCTATGATCATTCATGGGAGTCTATCTTTGTGTTATACGATATATCTCATCCTATTCCAGGCATATAAAGGCTGAGCATTCAGGAATAATGTGGTATAATTCAAGCAGATGAGTTGATTATTACGGTTGGAAGGCGGTTCTTGTATGCAGTCGATCTATGAGCGAATTGAACACCTGATTGCCGAACGAGGAATGACCAAGAAGGCTTTCTGCCAACAGCTGAAGATTAGCACAGGCAATCTGGGTGATTGGAAACGTGGCAAGTCTATTCCGAGTACGAATAAATTAATTGAGATTGCTTCGTTTTTTGATGTGAGCCTCGACTGGCTCATGATTGGGCGTCCATCGAAGGAAGCGATGGTTCGGGAAAAACGGGAGGATTATTTTTTTGACGTTTTGCGGCAATTGAATTGCCAAGAAAGTGAATTATCGACTGTGGAACAGTCTTTTATCAGCGAATATATTGAGTTCACCCGTTACCGTAAATCCAAGGAAAGTAAGGATGCTGGCGACTATCGCTATAAACCTGAGAACAAATCAGAGAACGATTCTGAGGAAAACGAAGCGTAAGTGATATGAGCAACATCCATAGACTGAATGTACAAAAACCTCTGGACTAATCCGAACACACTCGGAGACAGTTCAGAGGTTTTTTGGTGTTAACTATGCTTGATGCCCTTATTTACGAAAGACAAGAGTTTCTTTGCCCAGCAGATGTGGGCGGAGTGTGTTCCAGATCTGAAGACACTGCTCCTGAAGTTCCCAAGCTGCCATGCCAAGGAGTCGTACGCCGATGCCTCCGGTTGCCAGCAAACTTGCACCTGCGAGCATTCGCCCATCTGGTGGCAGCGCAGATCTGACTTGCTCCAACTCCGCAGTACCAAGACCTGGGGCAATCATCCATAACGCAGCGGTATGTGTGTAGTGAAGGAGAGACGCTGAGTGTTTGGGATCATCGGTATCCGGTTCGAGTCCGAATCGATCCCAGACAGCCAGTTGTTCACCTTGCCATATCTCCGTCAAGCTGCGGTAACGCTCGAATTGGAACGCTTCTCCCCGATGAATCCGTCCGGCAGACCAGATATCTGCATAGGCCAGGATTGCCTGTTCTTCCAGCTCAAAGGTTACAGTGAGCGAAGAAGAACTTCCCTTGAAGGGAATGACGCATTCAGGGAAGTATTCCAGCGTGGCCCCTTTTCCCAACCGAAAGTGATGATTAACAGATGAGGGAATGGAAGGTGTAGGATGAAGTCGGGTAGCGGATGTGCTGCTCAGCATGACATGGGTGCCTTCGCCTAATTCCCACTCGGAATGATAAAGATCCCCGTTAAGGACTCCAGGCGAGACGTCTGACGTGTACACACATAATTCGGTTCCTCCTCCGGGAGGTCGAAAGGATCGGCTAAACCGGAGTGGTGCGCTGTAATAACGATCAGTCATGACAGTCCGGTCGCCTTGAAAGGCAAAGGTGGCCCGAAGCTCGCTGCGGCGTGTGACGGGCGCACCTGCACTTTCATTCCCATTTATCTCTGTTCCCGTGGGGACAGAAGATGAATTAATGCGAGTGAGTGCCATGTTCATGGCTGTGTGAATGCAGATGTGCAGCGGAAGCATCGTCATCCATATATTGATGTTCAAGCCAGTGGACAATCTCGGATACACCTTCACCGCTCATTAGATTAGACATGACATAAGGGCGGCCTTCGCGTACCCGTTCGGTATCATTTTTCATAACTTCCAGGCTTGCACCAACGTAAGGGGCGAGGTCGGTTTTGTTGATTAACAGCAGATCTGAACGCGTTATGCCGGGACCGCCTTTGCGGGGGAGTTTCTCTCCTTGAGCAACGTCGATAATATAGATGAACACATCAGCCAGTTCCGGACTGAATGCAGCGGAGAGATTGTCGCCGCCGCTCTCGATGAAGATCAGTTGCAGATCCGGGAAGCGTTCGATCAACTCGTCAACCGCTTCGAAATTCATGGAGGCATCCTCACGAATAGCCGTGTGCGGGCATCCGCCTGTCTCGACGCCAATAATACGCTCTGGTGCCAGTGCGTTCTGACGCAGCAAAATCTCGGCATCTTCCTTGGTATAAATGTCATTGGTGATGACAGCAAGACTATAACGTGTACGTAGTGCCTTGGACAGCTTCTCCACAAGGGCTGTTTTACCTGAACCTACCGGTCCACCAATTCCAATTCGCATCGGACGACTCCGATCAAATGCCTTACGTTCCCACTCCGGATGATGCGTATGATTAGCTCCTCCACACATAACAATTCCTCCTTGGTTATATAAAAGTTGATGTTAAGACATAAACAGCCGCGCGGGTAAGGTCTCATGCCGCATGGCGTAGATTTCCTGGGCGATTCCGAAGCTGTGCATATCTTCCGGGTCATTGTCCCGCAAGAGAGCCCATTCCGCTTCGATATCATCAAGCAGTTTCTGAATCAACATCTGCGCTTCGGTTTGTCCGATGGGCAGCAGGCGAAGTGCGCTGTTCACATAAGCGTTCACTGAGGTATACAGATGCCCGGTAACGGCTTCATCCAATTCAATCTCCAATTGATAGTTAATATAACCTTGAATGGTCGTGATGCCGCAATACGCGCCATGTTCCCGGATAGCCTCATCAATTAGGGAAAAGTCCATCCATGGATAGAGTGAACGGGCCAGCTTGAGCAGTCGTTTTCCCATCTTGTGGCCGCTTTCCCTGAGTTCCCGAGGGGAGCGCTGGGCGTGGACACGTTTGTCATACAGGGCAAGTAGAGCGGCATCTTGCTGTTTTATCGCCTGATAGACGCCTTTGATGGCAAGACCATCTAGTCGTACAAGACTGGAATGAAGCTGGCTGCGAATAAACTGTTCAAGCTGCGCGGTATTTTGCACGGTGCCATCATGCGTGTAAGCTTCCAGACCGAAGGAATGGGAGAAACCACCGATGGGCAGGGCCGAATCCAGCAGCTGAACATAACGGAGTAGCTTCGTGCCACTGTTCATCATGAGTGCCCCCTTATCAGCTAATCCGTATTCCTATCAGAACATAAAGTACCGCTGTGCCATAGGCAACTCGTCTGCGGGTTCACAGGTGAGTAGCTCGCCGTCGGCGCGTACCTCGTAGGTTTCAGGATCGACTTCAATGACAGGGGTGACGTCGTTATGAATCATGTCTTTTTTGCTGACTGAGCGACAGCCTTTAACGGGTTCAACCCGCTTTTTCAGGCCCAATGACTCTTTGATCCCTGCTTCTGCTGCGGCTTGGGAGACAAAGGTGATCGATCCGCTGGCAATGGCGCTACCATAGGCTCCGAACATCGGTCTGCCAAATACCGGCTGAGGTGTCGGGATGGACGCATTGGGATCACCCATCTGGGCAAATGTGATCATGCCACCCTTAATGACAATCTCGGGTTTAACACCGAAGTAAGCCGGTTTCCATATGATTAGATCTGCCAGCTTGCCAACTTCCACCGAACCGACGAGATGACCGATTCCGTGAGCGATAGCTGGATTGATAGTGTACTTGGCGACATATCGCTTGATCCGATCGTTATCGGAGGGAGAATTCGGGTTGAGCTCAAGTTTGCCGCGCTGTTTTTTCATTTTGTCGGCTGTCTGCCAGGTGCGGATAATGACTTCGCCCACTCGGCCCATGGCTTGAGAATCGGAACTGATGATGCTGAACACGCCAAGATCATGCAAAATGTCTTCGGCTGCGATTGTTTCGGGACGAATCCGCGAATCCGCAAAAGCGACATCTTCCGGGATGGAAGGGTCCAGGTGATGACACACCATCAACATATCGAGATGCTCTTCTACAGTGTTGCGTGTGTACGGTCGTGTTGGGTTGGTTGATGAGGGGATAACGTAGGACTCCCCAGCGGCCCGGATAATATCCGGTGCGTGTCCGCCACCAGCGCCTTCCGTATGGTACGTGTGGATCGTCCGGCCGTTGATTGCAGCCAAGGTGTTTTCGAGAAATCCGGTTTCGTTCAATGTATCGGTATGGATAGCCACTTGAACATCATGTTCCCCGGCGGCAGTCAGACAAGCGTCGATAGCGCTCGGGGTAGTGCCCCAATCTTCATGTAGCTTCAGGCCGATTACCCCAGCTTCAATCTGTTCAATTAAAGGTGCGGTACTGGAACTGTTGCCTTTGCCAAGGTAACCGATGTTCATGGGAAAAGCTTCTGCGGACTCCAGCATCCGGTGGATGTGCCAGGCTCCTGGTGTGCAGGTGGTGGCTTTGGTTCCTGTTGCTGGTCCTGTTCCCCCGCCGATCATGGTCGTGACCCCGGAGGATAACGCAGTCTGAATCTGCTGTGGGCAGATGAAATGAATATGGGTATCAATGCCGCCAGCGGTTACAATCATGCCTTCACCGGCGATGATTTCGGTGGAAGCACCGATGACCAGTGCGGGATGAACACCATCCATTGTATCCGGGTTACCGGATTTGCCAATGGCGCAGATGTGACCATCTCGAATGCCGATATCCGCTTTTACAATGCCCCAATGATCGATAATGATAGCGTTAGTGATGACAGTATCAGGGGTGCCGTCGCTTCGCAGAGCAGTGGTAGACTGGCCCATCCCGTCGCGGATAACCTTGCCGCCCCCGAACTTGCTCTCATCTCCATATACGGCATAATCATGTTCAATCTCTGCCCATAGTTCGGTATCCGCAAGTCTTACGGCATCGCCGGTTGTTGGTCCAAACATGGACGCGTATTGTTCACGGCTCATTCGTTTCATGAAGGTTCACCTCCATCTTGTATGGGAGGGGAGAACGTCTTCAGGAATGCCTCCAGTTTCACTGGATCGGGGGCTTGATCCGCAGAGCCTTCGGTTAATCCGTTGAACCCGTGAATCTGGCGTTTGCCGCCAAAGGTTGTGAGTTCAACCGGTTTCTCTTCACCGGGTTCGAAGCGAACTGCGGTGCCTGCCGGAATGTGCAGGCGATGTCCAAAAGCTGACGTGCGATCAAAGTCCAGTGCTGCATTAACTTCATAGAAGTGAACGTGAGAGCCGACTTGGACGGGGCGGTCGCCGCGGTTAAGGACAAGGAGTCGTAGGGTTAAACGATCCGGATGACAGATGATGTCGTCATCTGGCTTCAAACGGTATTCACCAGGAATCATGGTTTCTCCTGCCTTTCTCAGCGTATAGGTTCATGTACAGTAACCAGTTTTGTACCGTCAGGAAATGTAGCTTCTACCTGTACTTCAGGAATCATATCGGGAATACCATCCATACAGTCTTCACGTGTCAGGATGGTGCCTCCGTATCTCATTAATTCGGCAACACTCATTCCATCCCGTGCTCGTTCCATCAGTTCGGAGGTCAACAAGGCGATGGCTTCGGGAACATTTAACTTGAGTCCGCGTGCTCTTCGTTCACGGGAGAGGTTAGCGGCCACGGTAATCAGGAGTTTTTCTTTTTCCTGCTCAGTCCAGTGCAAGGCAATCCGACCTTTCGCTTATAATGTCTGATATGTTCATGGATCATATTGTATGTTAAATATACTCACACAGGGTGAATCCTTTGTCAATAAGCTTCAAGGCATATTAGCAGTATGCATGAAACGAGTAGGCATGAAATAAAATTATGTAAGCTATATTGACATGAAGAGAGGAACCCTCCATAATTTGGATCAACGAACATTTCGGACGCAAATGACCTTAATGTTCGTCAATAGACTAAAAAAAGGGAGTGTAGGCTATTGAAGAAGAGGTCGGTCAAGTTATGGAGTATTT
Organism: Paenibacillus sp. FSL H7-689; assembly: GCF_000517905.1. Lineage (NCBI taxonomy): Bacteria > Bacillati > Bacillota > Bacilli > Caryophanales > Paenibacillaceae > Paenibacillus > Paenibacillus sp. FSL H7-689. Next base: position 859,372 of record NZ_ASPU01000015.1, on the reverse strand, counting down.
TGCTGGGTGCGGTCATTGTGATGACAGGATGTGTGGAGGGCACTGCGCCGCCTGAAGCTTCGGGTTCAGGTGGTACAGGAGAGCCGGCTACATCCGGTGAACCGATTAAAGTTGGCATTCTTCACTCTCTCAGCGGAACGATGGCGATCAGTGAAGTATCTGTTAAAGATGCGGAGATGCTTGCCATTGAAGAGATCAACGCCGCGGGCGGAGTTTTGGGTAAACAGATTGAGCCTGTAATTGAGGATGGCGCTTCGGATTGGCCTACTTTTGCGGAGAAGGCTGGAAAGTTACTGCAACAGGATAAGGTCGCTGCTGTATTTGGTGGATGGACCTCTGCAAGTCGGAAGGCTATGCTCCCGGTGTTTGAACAGAATAAAGGTTTATTGTTTTACCCGGTGCAATATGAGGGATTGGAATCGTCGCCAAATATTTTTTATACAGGAGCAACAACCAATCAACAGATCGTTCCATCCGTAACCTGGTTACTGGAGAACAGGGGCAAGACGTTTTATCTGCTCGGTTCAGATTATGTATTCCCAAAAACGGCCAATCAGGTCATTAAGGCACAACTCGCAGCAGAAGGCGGCGAAGTAGTGGGTGAAGAATACACACCGCTGGGCCATACCGATTACAGTACCATCATTAGCAAAATCAAAGCTGCGAAGCCGGATATTGTATACAATACGCTGAACGGAGATAGCAATGTGGCCTTCTTCAAACAATTGAAGGATGCCGGAATCTCCTCGGATCAGATGACGACCCTCTCGGTAAGTGTGGCGGAGGAAGAAATCCGTGGTATTGGCGCAGACGTATTGAAGGGGCATCTGGCTTCGTGGAATTATTATCAGACAACGGATACACCTGAGAATGCAACATTTGTTGCCAAGTATAAAGAAAAATACGGTGCTGATCGAGTGACAGCTGATCCGATTGAAGCGGGATATGTGGCGGTTTATCTCTGGAAGGCGGCGGTGGAAAAAGCAGGATCAACCGACGTGGAGAAGGTGAAGGCAGCTGCCAAGGGTCTGGAGTTTGATGCCCCGGAAGGTAAGGTAACCGTGGATGGAGAGAATCAGCATATCTACAAAACCGTACGGATCGGTGAGGTGCAGGAGGATGGGCAGTTCAAGGAATTGTGGAATTCTGGTGAGCCTGTCAAGCCGGACCCTTATCTGAAAACGTATGAATGGGGAGCAACCCTCAGCGCTAAATAACATAGAAACCTCGCAATAAAACAGGCAACTCGCTTCAAAGCAGCTGAAACATAAACGAGGGTGTGACAACACATCCTCTTACCGTATCGCGGTAAAGCGTTACTGTGATGTGGAAAATGTTACTGCCCATAATTGAATTCATGTGAAATATCGAGAGTCACGGTATGGAGGAGGGGATAGCGATGGATATGTTTATCCTGCAGATGTTCAATGGTCTGAGTATCAGTTCAATTCTGTTGTTGATTGCATTGGGGCTTGCAGTAACGTTTGGGCTGATGAATGTCATCAATATGGCTCACGGTGAACTGATCATGATCGGTGCATATGCAACATATGTAACACAAAATCTGTTCATGTCCTATGCTCCAGCGGCGTGGTTTGGTGCCTACTTTGTTGTGGCTCTGCCGATTGCGTTCATTGTAGCGGCTCTGATTGGCTGGTTGCTTGAAGTGGTGCTGATCCGGCATCTATATGGCAGGCCGCTGGACAGTCTGCTGGCGACATGGGGTGTAGGCATGATGCTGCAACAACTGGCCCGTACGATATTCGGAGCGCCAAACGTGGGAGTATCCAGTCCGGCTTGGCTCAATGGGGGATTGGCGATCTCGGATGGTATTGTATTTCCGTATAAACGAATTTTCATTATCGCACTGGTTGCGGTGGTGCTGCTGTGTATGTATCTCTATATCTATCGAACATCTTCCGGAAGACGAATGAGGGCTGTGATGCAGAATCGGAGCATGGCGGGGTGTCTTGGGATTTCGACCCGGCGGGTGGATGGCATGACCTTTGCGATTGGTTCGGGAATTGCCGGAATTGCTGGCTGTGCATTAACGCTCATTGGTCCGATTGGTCCTTCGCTTGGTACGTATTATATTGTGGATGCGTTCATGGTCGTTGTTCTGGGTGGCGTTGGGAAATTGGTTGGAACCGTGTGTGGTGCATTGGGGATTGGTATGTTCAACACGCTGTTCGAAACCTATACCTCTGCCTCCATTGGCAAGGTGCTTGTGTTTGTATGTATCGTTGCTTTCCTGCAATGGAAACCACGCGGATTGGTCGCGATGCGCACACGGAGTCTCGATTAACGTGAAAAAGGGGGTTAGTTCATGTCGGCATTACTCAAGACTGGCAGTCTGAAAATGAGAATCATCTGGGCGGTTGTACTGATCATGATGTGTCTTGCTCCACTAATCTCCACGGAGTTTCGTCTGAGTCTGTTAGCCAAGTTTTTGGCGCTAGCAATCCTGGCCATCGGTCTCGATCTGATCTGGGGATATGGGGGTGTGCTAAGTCTTGGGCATGGGGTGTTCTTTGGTCTGGGTGGGTACGCGATGGCGATGTATCTGAAGCTTCAGGCTAGTGGAGCAACGCTTCCTGACTTCATGGGATGGAGTGGTCTCAGTGGTCTGCCGTGGTTCTGGGAACCATTTCGCTCTTTCCCGGTGGCGCTGTTATTGGGGATAGCCCTTCCAGCATTGCTTGCCTTTGCTCTGGGGTGGTTTACGTTCCGCAACCGGATTACCGGTGTTTATTTTACCATCCTGACTCAAGCTTTGGTTCTTATTATGGTAACACTCTTTGTTGGTAAACAGGAATGGACGGGTGGGACAAATGGCATCACCGGATATAATTCGATCTTTGGTTTTACACTTCATTCCGCTGGAACGACGATTGCTCTCTACTATATAACGCTTGCTGTTCTGGTGATCGCTTATATGCTCTGTCGTCGAATGGTGAACAGTCGGTTCGGTCAAGTGCTCGAAGCTGCGCGTGATGGAGAGAATCGGGTGCGATTCCTCGGATATGATCCGGCAGGATATAAAACGCTGGCTTTTGCTTTTTCCGGTGCGCTTGCAGGCATCGCGGGCATGTTGTTTGTACTTCAGGTGGGTATTATCTCGCCATCGATGATGGGGATTGTACCCTCCATTGAGATGGTCCTGTGGGTTGCATTGGGTGGTCGCGGTACGCTTATTGGAGCGGTCATCGGAGCAGTGGTGCTGAATGCAGCCAAAACAGGCATTAGTGAGGCTTATCCCGAAGGGTGGCTGTTTGTCATTGGTGGGCTCTTTGTAACGGTGGTTTTGTTCATGCCAAACGGTATTGTAGGTGTGTATCGTCATGTCGTTCGCTTGCTGAAGCGGAGAGGAGAGAGTGCGCATGTCCAAGTCACTCGGGAAAAACCTAAAGTCTACTGAGGAATCAGCGGTGTTGGTAGCCGAGGATATTACGGTGGCCTTTGGTGGGTTCGTTGCTGTCAAAGGCATGAATCTGAAGCTGCATGAACATGACCTGCATTTTTTAATCGGACCCAATGGTGCTGGGAAAACAACGATGCTGGATGTGATATGTGGCAAAACAAAACCCATGTCCGGCTCGGTGAAGATGGCGGATGGCACGGAATTAACACGACTGAAGGAGCACCAGATTGTTCGCAAAGGTGTGGGACGCAAATTCCAGGCGCCATCGATCTTTGCAGGTCTGACGGTACAGGAGAATCTGACGCTGGCGGGGGAGACTCGCCGTTCCCCTTTGCAAGCCATCGGTATTCGTCGATATGGGAAAATGAGTGCTGCCATGGAGCATGTTACCCTCCAGATTGGTCTGCAAGACCGCGTTGATGCTCGTGCAGGAGCGTTATCACATGGGGAGAAGCAGTGGCTAGAGATTGGCATGTTGCTTCTGCAGGAGCCACGTGTGTTGTTGCTGGACGAACCAGCCGCAGGCATGACGGATGAAGAAACACACAAGACCGGGCGACTTCTGCAAGAGATTGCGCGTGAGCGCTCGGTTGTGGTGGTGGAGCATGATATGGAGTTTGTGCGAGAGTTCGCAGCCAAGGTAACGGTGATGCATGAAGGGAAACTGCTGAAGGAAGGTACGATGGCGGAGGTACAGGCAGACCCGAAAGTGGCAGAAGTGTATCTGGGCAAAAGGAGGGATGACCATGCTGTCGTTGCAACGAATTGAATCCGGCTACGGGGAAAGCAATGTGCTTCGTGGTGTGAACCTGGATGTACAGCCCGGACAGGTGGTGTGTCTGATGGGTCGTAACGGTGTAGGGAAAACAACGTTGATGAAAACATTAATGGGGCTGCTCAAATCACGCAAGGGCAGTATTCAGTGGCAAAATCAGGAGTTATCCACCTTGGACTCAGCCAAGCGGGCACGGGAAGGGATTGGTTATGTACCGCAGGGGCGGGAGATTTTCCCGCAGCTTACGGTGAAAGAAAACTTATTGCTCGGTCTGGAGACAAGTGCACCGGGAGTAAAAACGTTCCCGGAGGATGTACTGGCGATGTTCCCAGTGCTTGCTACGATGTATGGACGGCAGGGCGGGGATCTGAGTGGTGGACAGCAGCAGCAGTTGGCATTCGCCCGGGCATTGGCTTCGCGTCCAGGGTTGTTGCTACTGGATGAGCCGACAGAAGGCATCCAGCCTTCTATCGTGGAGGACATTCGGCAGGTTATTTTGCAGCTCAAGGCAAAGGGGAACCTCTCGGTTCTGCTGGTAGAGCAGAGTATCGATTTTGTACGAAGTGCCGCAGATTACATCTATATCATGGACAAAGGAACCATAACCCTGCATGGGACACCGCAAGAGCTGGATATGTCGCAGTTTGAACATCATCTCTCCGTATAGTTGTAGTTAGTCGGCGAGTGGAGAAAGGTTTCAGGAACGCTTGTCCAGGATATTCGAGTATTTCGGATATAACCGCCGGATGCATTCCGGACAGATGTCATGGGTGAATTCGGCGTGGGTATGCTTCTCCAGATAACTCTCAACGGAGTTCCAGTGTTCCTCTTCGTCCTTGATTTGTTTGCAGACGGCGCAAATAGGCAGTAGTCCGCGCAATGTGCGCACTTCAGACAATGCCTTTTTCAATTGGTGTTCTGTCTTTCTTTGTTCGGTAATATCCATGTGTGCAATTAAAGCGAGATCGGTATCCAGAATTGAATTTGAATAAGATAGAGGGGTGAGTTCTACACGAAACCACCTCTTTTCGTTGTATATAGTATACACGCAGATGTCATATGTATGATTTCGATTAAAGGGTATTCCGCGTTCTTTCAAATTCTGTGCGACAAGTGCCATGTTAGCGTTCTTGCTTCGTTTTGCCCAGGCTTCCGTCAGATGCAGGTAATGTCTATGACTACTGTGTATATCCGGGTTTGGTGAGCATTGACCGAGTCCCTGTTGCCAGGCACGGTTACAACTTTGGATAATCCAATTGTCATCAACGATGATGAGCTGGTGACGTATGGACTGGAACGACAGCCTCTCCAGATCGGATGTAACATGTCTCATGGATGAGACCCTCCTTTGGCAGAAATCTTATCTCAGTTCATCTGGAATGTCCAAAATATCAGCGACCAGGTGCCTGAATCGGGTTGCTTTGCGTGTGCCGTGAATGAGATTGGATAAACGATAGGGTGGGATGCCATGCTGTTCACAAAAGGTCTTCTGGTCCACTTGAAGTTCGGTTAGCCGTCGTTTGATGGCCCATCCGAACGGAGTAACTGGTTTTTTCTTGTTCAAAAGGGTTCACCCCTGGTTAGAATGTAGTATTCAGCCGCCCTTTCTTCATGTAGAATATATAGAAATGCGAGCTGTATGTTTTATTATATACGTAAATTCGTCATCTAACAATTAAAAAAGACGGAAAAAAGTGTATTTTGTGATTATAAATGGCGTAAATACGTAAATAAAACAAATAAAATGACAAAAAACACGTCGGCAAGGAGGTTGCCGCGTGTTTTTTAATTTTTTTGAATGAAGGGGAGCAGGCATGAGGAGGAAGAGGATTAGGCCCTGTAGGCATGAAGTCCAGCTCCGAGCATATGGAAACTGGGGAAAAACGATTTCATGGACATCGAGGTTGGCTGTGCCAGTCCATCCGCAGCCGAGGCGCTGACGGTCTTCCATTCATTCTCCAGATCTGTGGCCAGGCGGACCATCAGATCCTTGGTTGTATCGTTGTTCAGGGGAATGACTTTGGAGGCTTCGGTTATGCAGGCATTCATGGCTGAATGCAGGTAACCAAGGACCGCCTCTTCGACCGGGATGTCGAGGTGGTGGTTAATCCAGGCATGAACAGTGGAGAGGCAGCCAACCGAATCGTATTTGGCAAAGATCTGTTCGAGCTGGCTGAATTCAATCCAGGGGTGCAGAGCGCGTGCGAGTCTGATCAATCGTTTACCCATGGCGGCAGCTTGTTCTCTGAGATCTCCAGGGGTTCGCTGAACATGGACAAGCTTGTCGATCAGAGCTATCCGCCATGTATCCTTGTGATCTGCTGCGGTATAGATGCCTTTGATGGCCATACCTTCAAGACGAACGATGCTCGGATGCAACTGACAACGCATGAATGATTCGAGATCTTCAGCATTACGAATGGTACCCTCCCTGATATGGATATCCATGCCGAAGGAATGGGTGAACCCTCCAACCTGAATAGAGGAATCAAGCAGTTTGACATAATCGAGCAGCTTATTCCCACGGTTCACAATCATTCGCCTCCTGTGTTCGTTAAATGTCACTTAAAGTGACATTTATATTCCTTTTTGTTTGCTTTATGTTTAAAAATCCGAATTATATGATAGTTATCATCCCATAAATGTCCGCTTTTTGTCAATAGTATCCGTGAAATTAATGGATTAAATCTGGAATTTAATATTTGTGTTATTTTATATAACTTATTGTGTTATTTATGTGGTGAAGTTCATGGAGGACTATATATAAGGAAGGACTATATATAAATGAATCAACAAGATCGGCTCTTACCGAAAAAGAGGGGATCAAATCTAATCATATGCAGTTCATGGGTAAAGATGACGAGATTATGCGATTTTTGATGAAAATGCCTAGCTGAAAAAGAAGTATTAAAAAATACTTTACTTTTAGTTCTGAACCCGGTATAATCAATTCTGTTGCCGATTATTTACGACATGCGGTCGTGGTGGAATGGCAGACACGCTATCTTGAGGGGGTAGTGGGCGTATGCCCGTGGAGGTTCGAGTCCTCTCGACCGCATCATATGAACGATTAAAAAGAAGCTTTCCATTAATGGGAAGCTTCTTTTTTTTGTCTTTTTCGAACAGTATGACATCTGGGTTGAAAAAAGGCCATCCATTACCGGAGGAATGTTGCTCTACCTTCCGGCTACGGGTGGCCTGTGTATTATTTTTGAAGTAAGTTCTTGATATCTTCTTCAATCTTGTCCGGTGTTGTTTTGGGAGCATAACGTTTAATGACCTGTCCGTTCTGATCCACGAGGAATTTGGTGAAATTCCATTTGATTGCTTTGGAGCCGAGCAGGCCAGGAGCCTCTGTGCTAAGGTGTTGGAAAAGAGGGTGAGCGCTTGAGCCGTTCACATCAATTTTCTCAAACATGGGGAAACTCACGCCATAATTCATCTGACAGAACTCGGCAATATCGTCGGAAGATCCTTTTTCCTGTGCAAACTGGTTGCTTGGGAAACCAAGCACTTCAAATGGAGCATCTTGAAACTTGTCTTGCAATTCTTGCAGACCTTTGAATTGAGGGGTAAGGCCGCATGAGCTTGCCGTATTCACAATCAGGAGCACTTTGTCACGGTAGTCGGACATTTCAACTTCTTGACCGCGAAGGGTATTCACTTTGTAATCGTAGACTGTCATCTAAATCGCCTCCATTTATTTACTCTTATATCTTCTATTATATTGGTTGCAATTAAATATTGCAAAACTAATATGGTGTTAAAAGAATCAAAACAGGCAAGTTGTGCAGAATACGTGAATGAATTGCGAAGTGATTTACGCCAGAGTGAGAATTAGATAGCCTTGAAGAGATAGATAGAGTATAACTTTGTTGTAAGCGTTATTATGGATAGGAATTGGCAAAAATCTGCCGATTTGGTGATCTGGGCGGACTTTACACCGACATGGCACGGGTGTATGATTCATAACGTAATTTCAATTTAAACTAAAATGTACTTGAAAAACGAAACAAACGATAATATCGCTCGATCTTACCTTAAGATATACGAACGATGTTTTAATCGCTGAGTTTCCATTCATTAATGAATGGGAAACGGGGGAACCAACGGAATGCGCTGTCCAGGACAGTGGGCATTCATGGGGTGAATTTTCCGGTGACAGCCGGAAATAGGGCGACTCTCGCGCCCGAATCCGTCAGCTAACCTCGTAAGCGTTAAAGGGAGAGGCAACAAGCCGTACGCTGGTTCATGGTGTTTTCGCCATGGGTTATTTAAGAAGCGTTCGGGAGGCCTTGGTCCCCCACGCTTCTTTTTTGTTGTCTTTTCACGCCAAGGGAGGAACGAATGATGGATACTGAGATGATCTTAGTGACTGCTCCAAATGAAGCAGGACGCAAATTTATCAAATTGCTGATGTACAAAAAAATGCCGTTTGCCGTTCTAACCAACAGTGCAGGGGAAGAGCGCAGACTCCGTAGAATCGGAGTAGAACATGTCATTCGCATGAATACGGCTGCAGCTCAAAAATGGTTTTTGCCGCAGGGCAGCGTAGGCAACGTGTTTATTTTCGAGAACAGCCTGAATCTGACCTGTCGTTATTTACAGATCTGCCGTTCATGGACATCGAAATCCCTGTGCGTCATTACGGAGCAGAGTCATCCTAAGGGCATCTATCGGGGCATGGGCGCAGACCGGATTGTATATTCGCTCAATGGGGAAGTTGGCTTTCTCCTCAATGGTTAATGCCATAGCTTGTGATTGCTCAGGTGTAAGGTGCCTGTTATAATTGAATGTATTAGAATCAATTTCAGAATTTACTCAAGGTATTATGAAATTGATTCATCGATAAACGGAAGTTTGAGGAGACTCATGCAGGATGGTGAGTCTTCTTTTTTATGGTTTTAAAGGTAGTTCAAGACTTTTTGAACACGAACTTTTAGATTAGGATCAGGAATCACCTGTGGCTTACAAGGAGGAATTGGCGTGCCGGATGTAGGTGGATTGAAATGGTTGTTTTTTGATGTTGGAGATACGCTGGTGGATGAATGGGAGCCGGTTGATGATATTATCGGACAGTTTGTCCGTGAAGCTTGTGCTTTGGGGTATCCGGTGAAGATTGAGGCGGTACGCGAACTGTTCGCGAACTGTTACCGAAAATATGAGCAATGGCCTATGAGAGTGGCAATTCGCACATTTGTTGAAGACGAGGGGCATCAGAAACAGATTCAGGACAAGCTGAAGTTTCAAAAAGATCTTGAACGTCCTTTTCCTTCAGCAGATTCCGTTCTTCAGCAGTTGTCACGGCATTATCGCATTGGCATTATTGCCAATCAGAGTCCTGGAACGGAAGAGAGACTGGAGAGCTACGGCTTGCGGAAGTATGTTGATGTTCTGGCATGTTCGGCTGAAGAAGGAGTGTCCAAGCCAGACCCTGAGTTATACGCTGTGGCCTTGAAGCAGGCCGGTTGTGAACCGGAGGAAGCCGTCATGATCGGAGATCGGATCGATAACGACATTATACCTGCTCGGAATCTGGGCATGCGTACGATTCGAATTATGCAGGGTTACGGAAGATTCCAGCCAGAACTATCGGATGACAACCGTGCGGATTGGACTGTTGATTCATTGGATCAACTCCTGCCGTTACTGATGCCAAATCAGGATTAGATTCAGATGGTTGTTTATTGGATTGCAACAATAAAGGCTGATCAACTGGGTATAAAATACCGGAGTTGATCAGCCTTTTTAGTATTTAGCCAATTAAAATGAGATTAGAACAACCGGATCGTCTGAATGATCAGATATACATTCAGCACAACGATAATCGCGGCAATGACCCATGAGATGATTTTGAGCCACAATTTGTTGGCGAATGCACCCATGCTTTTTTTATCACTTGTGAACATCACCAGGGGAATTACAGCAAAGGGCAATTGAAGCGACAGCACGACCTGACTCAAAATGAGCAGTTCTTCTGTGCCATGTTCTCCTGCAATGGCTGTCACAATTACCGCCGGGATGATGGCGATCAGACGTGTGACCAGTCTGCGTAGCCATGCCGGAATTCGAATGTTCAGGAAACCTTCCATAACGATCTGCCCAGCGAGTGTACCTGTAAGGGTAGAGTTCTGACCTGATGCTAACAGCGCCACACCGAACAGAATACTTGCAACCGTAGTACCTAATAGAGGTGTCAGCAGATGATAGGCATCAGCGATCTCAGCAACCTGCGTCATACCAGCACTGTGGAATACAGCAGCAGATACAATCAGGATGGCTGCATTGATGAACAGGGCCAGTGTCAGCGCAATCGTAGAATCCATGGTCGAGTACCGAATGGCTTCTTTTTTGCCCTGTGGTGTCTGTTCGATCTGACGGGTCTGCACAATGGAAGAATGCAGGTACAGATTATGCGGCATCACGGTTGCTCCGATAATACCAATGGCAATATAGAGCATGGCCGGGTTTTGCAGAATCTCAACATTTGGTACAAAACCATGGAGAACACCGCCCATATCCGGTTTTGCCAGAAACAGATCAATCCCGAAGCAGAGGGCGATGGTTGCCATCAGCACAATGACGAGAGTTTCCAAAGCGCGGAAGCCTTTGTTTTGCAGAACAAGAATCAGGAGTACATCAACTGCGGTGATGATAACGCCGTATAACATGGGGATGTTAAATAACAGTTTTAATGCGATGGCAGAACCAATGACTTCAGCCAGATCGGTAGCTGCAATGGCAAGCTCACACAGAATCCATAACATCATAACAACAGGCATGCTGAATCGTTCACGACAGGCTTGAGCCAGATCCCGTCCAGTGACGATACCGAGCTTGCCAGCCAGCGACTGAAGGACAACGGCCATCAGGTTCGATAACAGGATAACGGATAACAAGGTATACCCGAACTGCGAGCCGCCTGCGATATCTGTTGCCCAGTTCCCCGGGTCCATGTAACCTACGGCAACAAGGTATCCTGGGCCTACAAAGGCGAGGAATTTCTTCCACCATGCAGCATTCTGCGGAACTTTCATGGAACTATGTGCTTCTCCAAGGGAAGGGGTCATGCCCGCAGTAGACAATGATTCTCTTGAAGGAGCGTTGAACGGATTTTTTTTACTCATACGATAATCACCTGACTTTGAATTATTGATTTGGAGATATTGATGCGGTACAAACCGCTCATGATATATCTAAATTTTTATGTTTATTGTTACATTGTACTCCTTCAATTATTTTTGTCTAGTGCAACTTTTATGTATCAGCACAAAATTTCGGTTGTAGCTTGAATATGCCCCTTCGTATATTACCCAACCTTAGGGAAAATACAGCCATGGCATTGAAATGCATGAAAATAATAAAGTTGTAAAAGCTGATAAAGATACAAAATTGCGTTTCAAAATGAGCCAGAAGTTTAAATTGAAAGGAAGGCAGTAAAAAACTATATGGATAAGGGAGAGATTCTGAATGGAAGCTTTATATACAGCAGTAGCGACAGTTAAAGGTGGACGTACAGGTTCGGTGACTTCTTCGGATGGCGTGCTTAAGCATGATCTGAAAATGCCAAAAGAGCTTGGTGGCTCCGGTGGTGAAGGTACTAACCCTGAGCAACTTTTTGCCGCTGGATATGGAGCATGTTATGAAAGTGCCCTTGCCAATGTAGCACGCAAAGCAGGTGTGAAATTGGAGGATGTGGTCGTTACAAGTAACGTATCCATTGGTAAAGACCCTGCGGATGACGGTTTCCAGCTGTCTGTTCGTCTGGACGTTAGCATGCCTGGTGTAGATCACAGTCAAGCAGAGGAACTGGCCCGCAAGGCGCATGATTTCTGTCCATATTCCAAAGCAACACGCGGCAACATTGATGTTGTATTAAACGTAGTTTAAGATTTGACTCCTGGTAAGTAAAGGGAACATATAGAGCAGGGTATCCCAGATACCTGATGTTCGACTACAAAGCCCTGCTGGCAATCGGCAGGGTTTTGTGTTGATTATCATATAAGGACATGATGCAGGAGATTAGATGCCAGATCGCGTACTATTTTACATAATTGCACTCTCACTTCATGCTACACATTCCATAAAGGGGGAACGAAGATGAGTATTGAAGAGATGATCGAGCGGCGATTTGTGTGCACAAAATGCAGGGGTACGGATTGTAACATTAAGGAAGTTTCCATGTCAGGAGCAGGCCTGAGTAAGATGTTTGATATACAGCATAATCACTACTTGTTCGTGGCTTGTGCTTCCTGCGGGTATGTTGAAGTATTTGATCCGGATGTCTTGAAAGGGAAAAAACAGGGACAGGTAGGGACGATTCTGGATATTCTGTTTGGCGGGTAGACATGCGCGAGTTGACATTGATCTGAATTTTCTTTAATATAACTTAGTACTGAGTAGTGTCATTGCATGAACCAAATTTGAATTAAACAGGTGATATCCATGTCTTATAGACCGCGTATTGCAGATTTAGAATTAGCTTATGGTAACAAGGAAGACGGATTGTATGAATTCAAAATGAATTTGGTAGACGGTACAAAATGCCGTGTATTCTACACCCGTTCCCCGGAATGGAAGATGACCAATATCAGCCGTCTGCAGAAAACCCCTTGTCCAGTATGTCGCAAAGATTTCATTTGCAAATGTATGGACCAGTGGGCAAGTGACCTGCATCAACAGATGATCGATGACCAATGGATGGAAAAGGCAGTTACGGAGTAATTGTCGGACAGATACGAGCGTGGGCACAATGCCTGCGCTCTTTTTCTTTTATTTCCCATTAATGCGTGTTCAAAAAGAGCGGTGTTCATTCTTTTTGAACTACCTCTAGAAATAAATTTAGAATTAGTGAACAAGATGGCCCAGATTGGGTAAGTTACTCTAACCGCAACAATAGGAGGCAGCCAATATGACAGCAAATCAAACAGATGTGCATCAGGGACATCCGATCGTACTGGTGGATGGTGTCTGTCACTTCTGCCAGGGCTTAACCAAATGGATTATCAAGCGTGACCCGGAAGGAAAATATCATTTTGCATCGCTTCAATCGGATGTAGCCAAGGAACTGCTGGCGAAGGGAAATTTGTCGACAGACAGTATGGACACCTTTGTTCTGATTGAAAATGGAAAATACTATACACGTTCAACCGCCGCACTGCGATTGGCTAAGGGTCTAAAGTTTCCTTATCCGTTGTTATATGTGTTCATCATCATACCGAAATTTATTCGTAATGCAGTCTATAACTGGGTTGCTCGCAACCGTTATCGCTGGTTTGGCAAGGATGAAGCGTGTATGTTGCCTACACCGGAGATCAAAGATCGATTTCTGTGAAAAAGTCTCGTGCGACACATTGTATCCAAATTTGATGATTAATAGCGGAAATAATTGGGTAATGACTACAGATCATATCTATTTTGGGAGGAAAACAACTTGAAGAAGTGGACTACATTAATTATCGGGGCATTATTAGCAGTAAGCTTGGCAGCATGCGGAAACGACACAGACAACACGGCAACGCCGCCAGCGACCAACAATGAAACATCTAATGAGGGTAATACACCTGCGGAGCAGGAAACAAAGATCCCTACCCTGGATGAGTTGATTACCAAAACGAATGCAGCAACCAAAGAAATGAAAAGCTTCACAACTGAAGCAAACATTGATCAGAATCTGAAACTGGATGCTGGTGAACAGTCACAGGATCAACAGGTTAAAACATCGCTCAAAATGGATATCATCAAAGATCCAATGATGATCTACCAAGAGATGAAAATGGAAATGTCTGGGCAGGAAGCGCAGAATGTAAAGCAATACATCACTTCAGATATGATCTATTCACAAGTGGGAGAACAATGGGTTAAAATTCCTGAAGCTCAAACCAAAGAATTGGTGGAGCAGATGAAAGCAAGCATGAATCCAGAAGGTGAATTGGATCAGTTCAAAAAGATTGAGGAAGACACCGAAGTTACAGAAGATGGCGACAATTATGTCATTAACGCTGATGTATCCGGTGATAACGTAAAGGAACTGGCCAAAGCCGTGATGGAGCAAAACGGATCGAATGCCCAGACCCAAGCGATGCTTGAACAAATGAATATTACAAGCATGAAGATGAAATATATGATTAACAAGGAAACCTATCTGCCTGCAGGTACGGATGTAAACATGGTCATGGAGATGGAACAGAATGGGCAGAAAATGACAATGGACATGAAGATGAACAGTACATTTTCTAACCACGATCAAGTGGAAGAGATCAAGATTCCACAAGAAGCATTGGATAGCGCTAAGTAAAACAGGCACCTCTGAACTAGATCTGTGTGAGCCGAGAGGTTTACCGGATTAGAATCAGGGGTGTTTTTCTGTTTAGCGGAGATTATGGTCAGGGTTCAAGGTGTTATAGTATAGTCATATTGAAGTAGAGAGGGGGATATAAAAGATGATTGAATATGCACACATCCACCATGTTAGTCTGGCTGTACGTGATCTGGAAATCGCGAAGAAGTTCTACTCGGGGTTATTAGGCATGCAGGAGATTGAACGTCCAGCCTTCCGCTCCACGGGTACATGGTACGCTATCGGCAGCCAGCAGCTTCATCTGCTTCAGCATCCGGAGGGTCACACGTTACGTGAGGCTGGGATTGATACTACAGACGGTCACTTTGCGATCTGGGTCACCAGTTATTCAGAGACTATAGCCTGGCTGGAGCAGCAGGGAATTGAGTATGAAGCGAGACCTGACAGTGTAGCTGGATTCGCGCAGATTTTTGTACTTGATCCGGACCGTAACATTATTGAGTTCGATTCACCGTACAACTCTTAAGGAAAAAGGGTTAGAATAAATCCCTTGCTCCCCCAGAAATTGTATGCTATATTATCCATACATTCATAGCACGTGACGGAAGCACCGTCCATATACTGCATATTCATGCGGTTATTGGACGGTGCTTTTTTGTGCTTTTTGACAGGGAGGGAAGGAAAAATTGATTGTACTGAAGGTTGTTCTGGTTTCAAAGGATAGGGATTACATTAGCGCTTGGCTTGATTATGTACAGGGAAATTCATCTGGTCTTCATGTGCGTTTCACGGCATTCTCCCAAGAGGATTCGTTCAGGGATCACATGAAAGAGCAAGAAGGTCGAGAATTACCGGATCTGGTTATTGCGGAACCGGAGTTTCTGAATGACTGGCTGAATAACGGGGGAGAAGTATCAGGTGTACCTTGGCTAATGCTTAGTGAAGGGATGGAAGAGGTGGATGAGGCCAAGCGGCTGATGAAATACCAACCCTTGCCTGCTTTGCTGGATGCTGTGATGCATGCTTGCCGGCAGCCACGCCGTAAGAAGGTTCACCATCCAGGGCAAGAGACTCTCTCCATCGGTGTAGTATCCGCTTCGGGTGGAAGTGGCAAAACGGCAGTGGCCCTGCATATGGCGAAGCAATTGGGACTTGCAGGTTATGCTGTTCTCTATCTGAATCTGGAGACGCTGGACAGTGCGCTCCCGTTTCTGGAAAAGGGACTAACTAGAAGTGGGCAGCGTCACCCGGATGCGGAGACGGGATTGTCCCGCCTGTTATACGATCTGAAGGTGGGCAGGAAGGAATCCGGCAAGCAGTTACAGGTACAATCGAAGGGCGTAGATGGATATGTGGTCCGGCATGAAGCGTTGAAATCCGATGTGTTCTGGCCATTATCGAATCGGAAAGAACTGTTGCAAATGACTCGTGAGGATACGTCGAATCTGCTTCATTATTTAACGGATTGTGGACAGTATGACGTGCTGATTCTGGATGGGGATTCCGGTTGGGATGGGCGCAGTGAAGGGGTGCTGGATGCAGCAGATGCATTTGTCTGGTTGGTTGAGGATGATATATCTGCCATGCATCGTTGGGGACAATGGTTACAGCATGCTGAGCGTACGAAGCCAGATTTGTATGAAAGTATGCTCGAGCGTTCACGCTTTGTGGTTAACAAATATCGGGACAATGTCGTCAATGTACTCCCACGCCCTGATCTGCATCTGGATGCAGTGTTGCCCTATATTCCTTCTTGGAAGCAACTCAGTCAGGAGGAAGTCATGCTTAGTTCTCCGATCTTCCAACGTGAAGTGAAGAGATTATGTGCCATGCTGGTACAAGATGGCGAAGAAGAATTGAAGCAGACAGGACGAATTCAGAAGCAGGATCGGTGGGCACTATGACGGATTCATCCAATAGAATACTGGAGCGTGAAGAACAGTTTCAGATGATGCGCAGGGAAGTCAGGGCTGGCCTCGATTTAACCTCTTCCGCAGGAGATGATGAACTGTGGCAGGGGATAGAACGCAAAGTTCTCACCGACCCGAAGCTGGATGATCTGACCTCAGGAGAGCGTCATACGCTGGTACAGCGATTATTTGACTCCTTTCGTGGATTGGATATTTTGCAGCCACTTGTGGATCATCCCGATATTACGGAGATTATGATCAATAGTCACAAGGAGATTTTTGTGGAGCAGGAAGGTGAAGTCAGCCAGATCACCCTTGAATTTGAGTCAAGGGAACGGCTCGAGGATATTATCCAGATGATTGTGTCCGGGGTAAACCGGATTGTGAATGAGTCTTCTCCAATCGTAGATGCCCGTTTAAAGGATGGTTCCCGGGTCAATATCGTGTTGCCGCCTATTGCTTTGAAAGGCCCCACGATGACGATTCGTAAATTTCCCAGTGAACCGATGAAGATGTCCGATCTGATTGAGAAGGGTGCCCTGCATGAAGAGGCGGCAGAATTATTGCAGCAGTTGGTACGGAGCAAATACAACATCTTCATTGGAGGTGGAACCGGATCGGGAAAAACGACCTTTCTGAACGCATTATCACAGTTCATCCCTGCCGATGAGCGGATTATTACCATTGAGGATTCGGCTGAGTTACAGATTGTTACGGTACCCAATCTGGTATCACTGGAAACGCGGAATGCAAACACCGAAGGCAAGGGACAGATATCTATTCGGGATCTGATCAAATCTTCCTTACGGATGCGTCCGAACCGGATTGTGATTGGGGAAGTCAGGGGCGCAGAAGCGCTGGATATGTTACAGGCCATGAACACAGGACATGATGGAAGCTTATCAACTGGGCACGCCAATACTATCTCGGACATGATCAGCAGACTCGAAACGATGGTGCTTAGCGGTGCGGATCTTCCTATTGCGGTTGTAAGGCAGCAGATTAGTTCAGCAATCGATATTTTTGTACATCTGTCCCGGCTACGAGACCGCTCACGGCGGGTGACAGAGATTAGTGAAGTGATTGGCATGCAGGACGGTGAGGTTATGCTGAATCCACTGTTTCGTTTCCAGGAACAAGAAGAGCGTGAAGGCAAAATTATTGGCGGGTTAGTACAGGTTGGAAGGTTGAATCAGGTGGATAAAATTCAGATGGCTGGGCTCGGGGAATGGCTGGATGAATACATAGAACAATATAGTGTTGATATAGATTCATCAGATAACAACGTGAATTAAAGCCAATGGAAGGTGATTACTGTTGGGTGAAGCCAGACAGATGTTGACGGATTACACCGTATATACGCTTTCCCGGAGACAACGAATGGTCTGTATGCTGATTAGTGGTCTGCTGTTTTTTGGCATCGGAATTCTGTTCTACCATCACTGGTTGGCTGGAGCGATCCTGGCTATGGGTTGCATATGGGTACCAAAACATTGGACTAAAGTGCTGTTGGAACGAAAAAGAATGACACTCAGTTTACATTTTAAGCAAGCATTATATGCATTATCTTCGGCACTTGCCGCAGGAAAATCGGTGGAAAATGGATTCAAGGAATCCGTAGAGGATCTGCGGATGTTGAACCCGGAAGCGGATACCGATCTGATTCGTGAGTTCACGATATTGCGGACACGGATGGAGTATGGACAACCAATTGAAGAGGCACTACAGGATTTTTCGGATCGGGCGCAGATTGAAGATATTACGAACTTTGCAGATGTGTTCATTACGTGCAAACGAACTGGCGGGGATCTGGTTGAGGTTGTGCGTCGTACCTCTGCGGTGATTGGTGAGAAGCTGGACATTCAGCAGGATATTATGGTCGCGGTATCGCAGAAAAAGTTCGAATCAAAGGTGATGTTTGCCGCTCCATTTATTTTTCTGATATTCCTCAATCTGACCGCCAAGGACTTTATGGAGCCGTTATATAGCGGGATGGGGTACCTCATCTCTAGTGGAGCATTGGTAGTACTCGCCTGCTGTTATCTGTGGATTAATCGCATTATGGATATCAAAGTATAAGGAGCTGAAACGATGCTGCTTCCCGTTATAGTCGCAGGGATGCTCGGAGCGGGATGGCTGGTGCTGGATCGAACCCGGGGGCAGACCTACCGGCATCTGCGCAAGCTGGATATGGAAGGATTACGACTGAAAAAATTGCATGATCCCTTCCTGTTTATATTGGACAAGTTCGAGATTGGACGCAGATTGCCAGTGCTCATGTTTCGAATGCAACATGCCATTCAGAAAATGTACGGCATACAGCACAGCGGAGAGAAAACGATGCTGTATTGCGCTGAAATGTTGACTTATACATGGCTCATGCTGCTGGTGGGCTGCCTGTTATCACTCGTTGGAGATATGGGCATCGGAGGTATGGTGGGTGGGCTCGCGCTCGGTGCAACGTTGCCTTTTGCGCTCTACAAAGACCTCAATACAAAGGTGCAGCGAAGAGACCAGGATATTCTTATGGAACTGCCTGAGCTGCTGAACCGAATTGTACTGCTGGTTGGCGCAGGGGAGACCGTGCAACGTGCTATCGTTCACTGTGTCACAAGCCAGGGGGAACGGGATCATCCGCTGTACAACGAACTCAGAAAGATGGTGGGAGATTGGAATAATGGTTACTCGTTTCAACAATCATTTGAACAGTTCAGTCGCCGCTGCGGTGTACAGGAAGTGACGATTTTTACGACAACAGTGCTGCTGAACTTCCGACGTGGGGGAGGTGACTTTGTATTGGCGCTGCGGGATCTGTCACATGTGTTGTGGGAGAAACGCAAGGCTGTCAGTCGGGCGAAGGGAGAACAGGCTTCTTCCAAACTGGTGTTTCCGATGGTACTGATCTTTTTTACGATTGTGGTCATGATCGGGGCACCTGCTTTTATGATGATGAATATGTAGGAGGAATTGGGATGATGGAAGTATTGAAGAACAAGGTAAACGTATTTTGGAAGGAAGAGGACGGGCTCGGCACGTTGGAGCTGATTCTGATCATCGGGGTTATTATCATTATTGCTTTGATTTTTAAAAACCAAATTAAGACGTTGGTAGAGAGACTGTTAACTAATGTGAGTAATAAAAGTAATGAATTTTTCGAATAACAAGTTCAAAAAGGAAGAAGGGAGCTTCACCGTTGAAGCTTCCCTGATCTTCCCTGTTGTGCTGTTTATTCTTGTGTTATTGCTTTTTTTCACCATGTACATGTATCAAGAGACATTCTTGAATCAACATGCCTATGCTGCTTCGGAACGTGCAACCTATAGCTGGGACAACAGCCACAAACAGGGGATGACGGGTGAATTTGTCGCTGGAGAACATGACAATCTGTACTGGAGACTGACGGATGATCGTATGCTTGGCGCGCTGTTTGGCTGGGCGGGAGCGGATAATCAGGTTAGCGTTTCTATACCTGCTGGAGAAGGTGGAAGTCTCTTGGAACAGAAGTTAGCACAAGCGGTGCAACAGATGCCCTCAGCCATGAAAGGAACGATTGAGTATCAGAATTCTCTGATTCAGCGGAAAGTAACAACCAAGCTGGAACAAGTAATTTCTTTGCCTCTTCCTTCTTTTTTGTTCGATTCAGGTAACCGTGTCCTCACTCAAGGATCGTCCGCAGTTGTTGAACCGGTTGAATTCATTCGAACGGTAGATTTAATCCGGTATTACGCAGCCAAGTTTAAAGGAAAAGGCGGTGCGGCGACCAGTACAGCGGCAGAAGCCGGACAGGTTGTGCAGCATTTTGGCAAAAGCAAAAAGTGAGAAAAGGAGGAGGGCGGAGCTGTTTAGAAAAAAAGACGGTGAGTCGGGAGCCGTAACCCTTTTTTTAATATTAATATTGGCCGGAGTTTATATGTTTGTCGCAATATTTATTGATTACGCTCGTATAGCGGCATTCAAGGTGCAGACCGAACGCATGACTCATGCTGCGATGAGATCCGTCATGTCAGCCTATGACACATCACTCCGGGAGTATGGTTTATTCGGGTATGGGGACAGCAGTGGGGATGCAATTATGGCTAAAGTGTTGAATGATAGCGTGAAGCCTTCAGCTGTAAAAGATGGATTCCCCATTCTGGATATCCAGTGGGATACAACTTCGCTGAGCATGGAGCGTGAACTGGGCAGATACGATATATTTAATCGCCAGATTCAGGAGGATATGAAGTATCGGGCTCCGGTTGATTTTACCCTTGAAGTGATCAATCGGTTCAAACCGATATCGGATGAGATGAAGGAAGCCGCGCACACGGTAGACTTGCTGAAAAAATTACAGAAGTTATATGACAAACGTGAAGAATTACTGGATGAAGCCATTGCCAATCAGACGGAATCCGCGGAGAAACTGAAGAATCTTCCGAAGTTGATCATGGACCCGCCTTCACCGGCCATCTATGAAGAGATGCTGGAAGATACACCAGAGACAGCTGCCGAGGCAGCTGCACGTTATGCAGATTATCTGAACAAGAAACAGGCGGATGAGGGACTGCCGTTCAGAGAGCAACAATACATATTGGAACTGGCTCGTTATCGGACTGGTGTTGGTAATGTGGTGACAGGCATCAGCATGATCATACAGCCCGCGTTACAGGCCCATCAAACGAAGCTGGAGAAAGCACAGTCCAAAATCGAAGAAGCACGCAAGATTAATGAGGAAATGAAACGTGTGATCGCGGAGGGGGAGAACCGTTCGCAGAATGCGAGCTATGACAACGTCGGCAACTCGAATTTGCCTGGGACGAGTCCTGCATCTACTGGATCAGGCAGTGAAACTAAAAGCACACGTTCTCTTGCTTCGGAGCTTGTGAGGGCAGATAGCCTATTTGATCAGTTGAAGGCACGGGTTGTTTCCCAGAATTCGGACTTCTCTAACGTCAGAAGAGACAACATGGAATTGAATACACAGCTTCGCAGTGTCACGGCCATGAGCGGTGTTCCGATTAAACCGGCGGTCAGACAGGCAAGTCAGGTTACGGAACGATATATGGACACCTATGTACGTAGTGGTCCTGCCAATCTCATCCAACAGAGTAAACAGCAGCTGGAGAGTGGTCGTGGGTCGGATGCCCAGCGCAAAGCGAATGACAAAGAATCCAAAGGGAAATTGAAGGAAGTCAAACGAATCTTGTCGCAGATTAAGAATGGAAGTTCGGGTTCCATGGACGCTTTCAAACAGTTGGAGGAATATTACAACGCTAATATTTCTTTTAATGAGGCTAGTCGTGAGGAAGCCCAAAAGACAGAGATTGCGGGTGACCCCTATGACTCTGGTGGCGATGCCATGAAGGGGATGGACAGTTTGTTTGGCGGGATGTCCGGTCTGCTGGACAGTCTTGGCGACGAATTATTTCAGAATGAATATGCTTTAGCCTATTTCAATTCCATGGATTTTGGTCAGTTATTTACCTGGACTGAAGGTGATGGAGATGCTGGTGATGTTTTCAAACTGGAGAATCAGGAACTGGAGTATATCGTCTACGGGTTTCATAATCCTTCGGGTAATATCGCTGCGGCATATGCGGAGATATTTGGGATGCGGCTGGCTATTCGGACGGCAGAAGGGTTAATTGAGCACAGCAAGCTTGGGAACCCACTTCTGGTATTATCGGCGGCAATCTTATACGGGATTACAAACGCCATCGCGGATATGATGAAACTAGCAAAAGAGGGCAGTGTGGAATTGTCCAAGTATATCAAAGTCAAACTGACGTACAGGGACCATCTCCGATTGTTCCTATTGATGCATAGTAACAATGAACGCAAAATGTCCAGAATGCTGGCGCTAATTCGATTGAATACTGGTGTGAATCCAGATGAGAAACAGACGTATGCTTCGGGTAACATGCGTAGTAGCATCAAACTGTGGTTTTTACCAGGGGTGGTTAAAAGCATAGGTGCAGTTATGGGTAGTGAGGATCAGGTTGAAGATGGGCGATTTTTCATTGAGCGGAAGGCGGATTATTCCTATTGAATAATTAGGATCGTTTCGGTGGAGGGATTATGGATAAGCAGCAACATTATGAAAAAGAAAGCGCACAAAAGCAGATTCGTTTAACACGAATAATCAGATTGCAGCGTTTGAAGTCTCTCAAAAAGCAGATATGTTCTCCAAAAAAGGAACAGGGTAGCATGGTTCTGGAAGCTTCACTGGTGTTACCTGTCTTTCTATTCTTTATCATGTTTCTCATCTTCATAGTGCAAATGACTCTAATCTCCACAGCGTTACAGAGCACGGCGGGTGAAGCGGTGAAGCAATTGTCAACGAAAATATATCCCGTATCCCTTGCATTCACACCTTCTGATTCTGCCGGCGGAGAAGGTTCAGGAGGGGGCTGGAAGATACCAGAGTTATCACTGACGGAATGGGCAGAAGGTTATGCTTCTTCTCTACCCGAGCCTTTAAGTGATTGGGTACGTTCAGCGGCCGCCAGTGGTGAACAGCCACTACAGGAGATCAAAACATCCGTCTTGGAAACCGTACTTGATCCCACGGTAAAACCGCTGCTTCAACCTTTTATCGAGCCAACGCTGCTTAATATGGAACGTGTTCATGTGAATGGTATTTCGATACCAGATCTCAAAAACAAAACAAATCCATACTTCCGACTTGAACTGAGTTATGAATTGCCTATAAAAGTCCCCTTTCTCAGTAAACCACTTCGGATTCAGGCTGCTGCGGCAGAACGGGTATGGATTGGAGATACCGGAGAAGGATCAGATGGCAGCGCAGGAGACGGGGATACTGCGGGTTCAGCAACGGTACTGTCGAAGCCTGACCCGGCATACATAGGCAACAATGCAACGATCAAGGTGAAGGTAGAACCAGGAGCGACAGCCAACTTAACGATATTTTACAAGTCAGGTGAAAGTTCTGCGAAGCACATCGGCTGGGCCACCGCAGATGAGAATGGAATTATTGAATGGAATTGGTTTGTTGGTACTCGGACAACAGAAGGAACATGGAGTTTTGTTGTCGAGACAGGGGACGGTGCCAAGACGGAGACTACGTTTACCGTGGCCTCCAGAAAATAAGGAAGGGAATGATGGAGGTGGAGTGGTTTTATATTGCCTGTGGCATATACGTCATTGCAGCTTTTATTACAGATATTCGTTCAATGAAAATTCCAAATCGATTGACTTTACCCGTGACTGTTGCTGGCGTATTGGCCCATATCATATGGGGAGGTTGGGATGGTTTCTTGTTTTCAGCCGCTGGATTTACAGCAGGTTTTGGCATTTTGTTTCTGATGTATGCGATTGGAGCCGTAGGGGCAGGAGATGTGAAATTGTTTGGTGGGATTGGCGCATGGACGGGACTTGCTTTTGGCATGCATGTCATTATTTACTCCGTTTTGTACGCGGGCGCAATTGGTCTAGTGATACTTCTATTCCGTAAAGATTCAGCGAAGAGAATTCGAGGCATGGCAGGTAGTCTTGCAGGTTTTTTTATGCTCGGTTCGCTCAAGCTGGTAAACAAAGAGAAGACATTGAAGTTTCCGTTTATGCTGGCCGTATTGCCCGGGTTTATCACGGTCCTTGTCTCAGGACTTTTCCCTTAAAAAAAGGAATCGAGAAATTTGAGAATAACAATGGAAAGAGAGGATTGGCATGTATGGACTAACGAGAGATTTTATTCGTAATGGTGGGGCTTTCATGGTTTTGGAGAAAGCAGACGGGTTACGGATGGAGGAATTGAGCCGTGTACAGATGGGGATGTTGTCCTCCAATCAGATTCCGCGACTTCTTCCTGTTCATATTCGGGAAGTCGATCGAAATGTAACTTTGCAGTACGACATATCAGGGTACAAGATGTTATCTCAGATGTTAAAGTCAAGCAAAATCAAATTGCGTGTTCTGTATGGTTTGTTGTTCCAACTAGCCGATGCCTTCACGGAATGCCGACAGTATATGTTGGAGCCTCGTAAATTATTGATCCAGGAAGAGTCTTTGTTCATTAACGGTTCATTCGAACAGGGTGAGCTTGGGATAGTATATGTTCCAATCATGGATACAGTTGAAGTTGATCCAACGCCTCAGCAATTCCGTGAGCTAGTGATCAGGCTGATGGCACATGTACAGGAACTGCAGGGAGAAGGCATTCAGCGTGTTCTGCAGTTATGTGACAACGAACGCTGGGATATCAGACAGTTGCGCGAGCTTCTGCTGGAGTTATACGCTGACGAGCAAGAGAATGGAGGAGGCGCAGCATTTCTCTCGTCCAGAACTTTGGACACACCCAATGATTCAAGAGGTGATCTTCATTCGTCGATTTCTGAGCGAGATAGCAGGCTAGCCACTGGTACTTCTCGGCCATATCAACTTGGTGCTCCCGTTCAAAATGCTCCTGTGGGGCCGCAACTAAATTTCCGTCAGCCGCAGAAAACAAGTGAATTCGAGGTTGAAGACATTCCGGTGAGATCTCGAACCTTTCCAGGCAGGCGCTCACCTGAGCAAGTTCCATTAGAGAGTTCAAACGGTATGGATAAGAAAGGAAGTAACTCGTATGATTCGCTAGAGCGTGTTGATATGGAAGTGGAGGAAAAGCCCGGATCTTCCAAAGTAACTTATATCATATTGGGCTGTATGGTTGCCATGGCATTGGTATGGAGATTTATTTACATGGAGCAACCGGGACAGACGCAGATGATCCTGTGTATGGTACTCAGCCTTGGCTTGCTTGGTGTAGCAGGATGGACGTGGAAGCGTAAAGGAAGCCCTCATAATGCCTCAGAGAATAAGCGGTCTTTTTCATTCAATTTAGGTAAGAACAAAGGTAAGCAGACGGATGATGAAGAGGAGCAATTTCAGGAGAGTTGGCGCTGGAATGCAGCTGAAAGGCCAGTGGAACGCATAAACCAAACGGTTGCATCCGCCTCAGAAGGTGGTAGCGAGCATTCCCGTTTTCAAAATTTGCATATGGCATCTGAACACTCCGAACCACCGTTCGTTCAACGCCATGTGGAAACGGTAGCTTCAACTTCAGAGCTAATTCGACAGGATGCAGTTGCAGAGGCAACCGTGAATTTGCAGAATCTGAGTGGAAGTAATGTTACAGGGGCAGGCCCGGTGATGGCGTCTTATTATCTTGAACGAAGATCGGGAAGCAGTGAGCAACATGAACGGATGGATGTGCAAGGAGCATCTTTTGTCATCGGAAGATCAGCAGACATGGTTCAGTGGGTGGACACAGCGACCGGTGTGTCCCGTGCTCATGTGGAATTGAGCCGGAACAAATCGGGCTATGTGATTAAGGATCTGGGTTCCGTCAATGGAACCATTCTTCAGGGCAATATTCTTGCTCCGTATAAGGAGTATCCATTGGCGGATGGAGACACATTTACACTTGCAGAATCTGTTTACACTTATCGGTCGGTTGGATAAGGCATAGTTCAATCAGTCAGATAAGCCGCGGTGTTTCAGATCTTCCAGTGCCTGGGTTAAGGTTGGGAAGGTGAACTGGAATCCGTGGTCGAGAGCTTTTTGCGGAATGACTCTCTGCCCCTGAAGCACGACAACGGATAGTTCTCCGACCAAAGTTTTAATCAGGAAGCTGGGTACGGGGAACCAGTGAGGGCGATGATACACTTTACCGACCGTACGACCGAATTCATCATTGGTAACAGGGTTCGGTGAGGAAGCATTGACCGGACCTGACACTTGTTTATTTTGAATGCTAAAATCAATGAGTCTTACGATATCCATAATGTGAATCCAGCTAGTCCATTGCTTGCCACTGCCGATCTTGCCACCAACACCCAGCATATAAGGAAGTTTCATCAATGGAAAAGCACCTCTTTTATGTCCAAGAACCAGACTTACCCGGATTTTAACGAGTCTTACATTTTTGATTGCATCTGCAGCAACTTCCCATTGTTCCGAGACCCGGGACGGAAAATTCATTGATTTTTGCGGACTGCTCTCGTCAAAGGTTTCGTTAGGAGAGGTTCCATAGATGGCCATGGCAGAAGCCTGAACGACGACTTCCGGCTTTTGTTCCAGGGATTCTACCAATCGGGCTACCCGCGCTACGGTCGTGACTCTGGATTCAACAATCTCCAGCTTCGCCTTGGTTGTCCATCGTTGATTCAGCGTTTCTCCGGCAAGGTTAACGAGAGCGTCCATACCTTCCAACAAGTGAGGTTGTTCTTCGACTTGTTCCCACGATATATATGTAAGATTTTTACTTGGATTATGCAAGTCAGGCAGTTTTCGTGTAATAACTTTCACATGGTGCCCGGCTTGCAACCAGTAATCTACAAGTGCTCCTCCTACAAATCCGGTACCTCCACAAATGGCAATTTTCATATCAAACATCCTCTCTGTAATTTCACTGCGCTGATACATACCGTTGGATCGACAAACAGCCCCGTACGGTAAGCAATGCCTGTTGGGAACAACTTACCTGACGGAGCATATCTGTATCTAATTAACCAAATCTATATGCCACTTAACTCATCTTTTATTTTATTTAATCAAATGTTGATAAGGGGAATAATCGATTTTGTTTTTCTCCAAAAATTTTACCAAAAACTTATTATCCCGCTTCGGTGTGGCAATAATGTATCCTTTGATGCAATGATCTCTCGATACTTCCGTGGCATTGTCTTCGACTGCAATCTTACCGATCTCTGCAGCAATGGAATGTTTGGCGATGTCACGAAATGGCCCGGGCACAGGCTCCACTAGTTGATCCAAAAAAGCTTTGGCTTCATCTGTCCATAAGTGACGGCTGGCTTCAACCCAATAATTCTGCCAATCCAGTTTGGACTTTCCGTCTGCTTTTGGTAGCACTTTCAAAAACTTGCGCATCATGAAAAATCCACCGATACACATGCTGCCTAGCAATAAAAAAGTCCAGAATGCGATCGTATTCATAAACCAATTGCTGGGGGAATAGCTGTTTAGTATTATCGCGTAGGAGTCGAAAATCATTGCGGAGTCACCTCGGTTCATTGATTTTCACGGAAAGACGGATTCCGCCTACCCATGTTCCACATATTAGCTGTAAAAAATAGCCTCTATCCCGAATTATAGCGCATTTCTAGATTTATTTCGATAATCGCGTTAGAATAAGGGATAATTCAGAATAAGGGGGATCAATAATGCTGAAAATCGGCTCCCACGTGTCCTTTTCGGACAAGGGATTATTGAGTGCAACGAAGGAAGCGTCCTCGTACGGTTCCAGTTCGTTTATGATATATACGGGTGCACCACAGAATACACGTCGCAAGCCAATTGAGTCCATGTATATTGAGGAAGGCAAGGTTGCCATGCAAGAGGGTGGAATGGAAGATATCGTTGTCCATGCACCGTACATTGTTAATCTTGGCTCATACAAAGATAATACGTTTAGACTGGCTGTAGATTTCCTTCAGGAAGAGATTCGTCGGACACATGCTATTGGTGTGAAAAACATCGTATTACATCCCGGCGCATTTACAGACAAAGATGCCCACTATGGGATCGGACGGATCGCAGAAGGATTGAATGAAGTGCTGGAGGGTGTGAAAGACACAGATGTGAACATCGCTCTGGAAACCATGGCTGGCAAAGGTACGGAGATGGGTCGCAGTTTCGAAGAGATCGCTCAGATTATCGAGAAAGTAACATATAACGAGCGCCTGACTGTGTGTATGGATACATGTCACATTCATGATGCCGGATATGATATCGTTAATGATTTTGACGGTGTACTGGAACAATTCGATCGTACGGTAGGACTTGACCGCATTGCCGTAATGCATATTAATGATAGTAAGAATGCTGTGGGTGCGCATAAGGACCGTCATACACCAACTGGCTCTGGCTGGATCGGGTTTGAAGCGATTAACCGCATCGTCAACCATGAGAAGCTTCAAGGACGTCCATTTATTCTGGAGACACCTTGGATTGGTAAAGAGGCCAAGACACAGCGTCCAATGTATGAGGTGGAGATTGCGCTGCTTCGTGGGGATGTTGCCGGTCGATTCGGCCAGGATTTCCTGACAGAAGTAGAACAGTTGCAACACTTTTTCAAAGGTAAAGAGATTGAGTCTCGTTCGTATATTCTGGATGTGTGGACGTTGCTCAAAAATGATGCCAAAGCCAAAAAGGCAGATCCGCGCGAACCGCTGGAACGCCTCTATGACATGGTGACTGAAGCTGCACTATTCCCGCATTTGAATGAAGAACAACTGAATCATCGCTTGATTGCATGGCTTGCGGGTTAATCCCGCAGGTCATGGCTTAATTGAAGGAGGAAGAATAACCCGATGGAGATCCACGCTAAACAAGTACGCCCTGATTCTAAAAACCGCGCCGATCGTGCGCGCATGCTTATTTCCTGTCCGGATGGTCCAGGAATTGTAGCTGCCGTATCTCATTTCCTGCACCAGCATGGTGCAAACATTGTTCAGTCGGACCAGTATACAATGGACCCTGCTGGCGGCATGTTCTTTATGCGGATTGAGTTTGATCTTCCGCAATTGTTGGTCAATTTGCCGAAACTGGAAGCTGATTTTGCAGAAGTAGCAAGCCGTTTCCAGATGGAATGGACGTTATCTGCGGTCAGCCGCAAGAAGAAACTGGCTATCTTTGTGTCCAAAGAAGATCACTGTCTGGTTGAATTGTTGTGGCAATGGCAGGCAGGCGACCTGGATGCAGATATTGCGCTTGTGGTCAGCAACCATCTGGACATGAAGGACTATGTAGAATCATTTGGCATTCCATATCATCATATCCCAGTTACAGCAGATACGAAGAAAGAAGCGGAACAGCGCCAACTGGACGTCATCGGCAACGATGTGGATGTGATCATTCTGGCTCGTTACATGCAGATTATCTCTCCGATGTTCATTGAGCATTACCGCAATCGAATCATTAATATTCACCATTCGTTCCTGCCAGCCTTCGTGGGTGGTAAACCGTATGCGCAGGCGTACAACCGCGGTGTCAAAATTATCGGTGCGACAGCGCACTATGTTACGGAAGAACTGGATGGCGGCCCGATTATTGAACAGGATGTGCAGCGTGTAAGCCACGGGGACGATGTAACCGAGCTGAAGCGTATTGGACGTACCATTGAGCGTGTTGTGCTCGCACGTGCCGTGAAATGGCATGTCGAAGACCGTGTTCTTGTTCACGAAAATAAAACCGTTGTATTTTAAGCTCACGCTTTAATACTGTGCAAGGTTGATTCGGAACCACGTAATAGACTAACAATAAAGCGACCCCAATTCGTTTACGAAATGGGAGTCGCTTTTTTTGTTGTGTTGATATACTTTCCGCACAAGCCAAGCATAATACCAAACAGCAGATGTCCTACAATCCAGTAGAGGATGGCGGACACATCGTACAGGTCTGGCACACGTGATGACAATTGAGAGAGTGGGATATAGAGCAAGGACGAGACTGCACCAAGTAAAATTCCTTTGATCATAGGGCGGCCTGAATGCCTTACCCACCACAGATAGAAGATACCGATGACAACGGACACGATGAGATGCAAAGCAAATTCAATGAATTCGGGTAAGGTTGGCGGAAGACCAGGCACAAAATCAATATTCAGCAGCAGAGTATATACTTGTTCACCTGTGATGGCCTGAATCATTTTGAGGAAAAATCCCAGGACAACTCCCGAGAGAATTCCCGTTAAAATACCGGATATCCAGGGTAATGAGTGTTTTGCCGATGTTGATGGGTGAGCAGCAGGATCTGGCATGATCGAGACCTCCTATGATTGACGCGTGTACATCTGAAAAAAGTAAACCACAGCCCGAATTTTGTAATCCATATTAAGGAACATTATATGTGAATTGAGGATGAATATCTAAAAAATGCATGGTTTTCAGGTTAAAGGTTATACTTCATGCGATGGATTTGCGAGGCTCCTTAAGTCTGTTTTTGGAATTTAGTACCTTGTACAGTACGATTTTTGCTTGATAGGACAAGGATTATTCATCACAAACCACCAATTTTTCACGAACTTCTAAAAGAAGGTTATGGAAAAGCTTCACGCCAAGTGATACAATACAAAAGTGAATAAGTCAAAATGAAACACTCAAGCGGATTCACTTATTGTGAAATTCGGTTTGCTTGTATGATGAGAGGGATTCGCTTGCGCACCCGACTTATCTAAAGACATGAGGAGGACAAACCATGACTGACAAGAACGAAGCGATTCAAAAGGACGAGAACACTACAATCGACAACCTGTCGATTACTACCGTACGTACTTTGGCGATTGATGCAATTGAGAAGGCAAATTCCGGACATCCGGGTATGCCTATGGGCTCCGCTCCAATGGGGTACCAACTTTTTGCAAAAACGATGACTCATAACCCGGACCACCCAACTTGGGTTAACCGGGACCGTTTTGTCCTGTCTGCAGGACATGGCTCCATGTTGCTGTACAGCTTGCTGCACCTGAGCGGATATGATCTTCCAATGGAAGAACTGAAACAGTTCCGTCAATGGGGAAGCAAAACTCCGGGTCACCCGGAATTCGGACATACTGCAGGTGTTGATGCAACAACCGGCCCACTGGGTCAAGGTATTGCAATGGCTGTAGGTATGGCGATGGCTGAAGCTCAACTGGGCGCAACATACAATAAAGACAAATTCAACGTAGTTGACCACTACACTTACGCAATCTGTGGTGATGGCGACTTGATGGAAGGCGTATCTCATGAATCAGCTTCCCTGGCTGGACGTTTACACCTGGGCAAATTGATCATGTTGTTCGACTCCAATGACATCACGTTGGATGGTAAACTGGATCTGTCTTCTTCCGAAAGCATCGCGAAGCGTTTTGAAGCTTATGGCTGGCAAGTGTTGCGCGTTGAAGATGGTAACGATCTGCCTGCAATCGAAAAAGCAATTCAGGAAGGTCAAGCAGATACACTGCGTCCTACACTGATCGAAGTTAAAACGGTTATCGGTTATGGTAGCCCGAACAAACAAGGTAAAGGCGGCCACGGCGGTACTCACGGATCTCCACTGGGTGCAGACGAAGCCAAATTGACTAAAGAGTATTACAAATGGGTTTACGAAGAAAACTTCCACGTACCAGCTGAAGTTCGCGATCACTTTGCACAAGTGAAAGATCGTGGTATCTCTGCTAACAAAGCTTGGGACGAGAAATTTGCCGAGTACAAAAAAGCTTTCCCTGAGCTGGCAGCTCAATTCGAAACAGCGATTAACGGCGACCTTCCAGAAGGTTGGGACCGTGATCTTCCTAAATATGCAGCAACAGACAAAGCTCTTTCCACTCGTGTAGCATCCGGTAACGCTCTGAACGGTCTGGCACACAACGTGCCACAACTGACAGGTGGATCTGCTGACTTGGAAAGCTCCACAATGACTCACTTGAACAACCTGGAGAACTTCACACCTGAAGATTACTCCGGCCGTAACATCTACTTCGGTATCCGTGAATTCGGTATGGCTGGAGCAATGAACGGTATGGCACTGCACAGCGGTGTGAAAGTATTCGGAGGTACGTTCTTCGTATTTACCGATTACCTGCGTCCGGCTGTTCGTCTGGCTGCCCTGATGGGATTGCCTGTAACGTATGTTCTGACTCACGACAGTATCGCTGTTGGTGAAGACGGTCCTACGCACGAACCGATCGAGCAATTGGCATCCCTGCGTATCATTCCTAACCTGACGGTTATTCGTCCGGCTGATGGTAATGAAACTTCGGCTGCTTGGGCTTACGCGCTTGAGAACAAGAGCAACCCGGTTGCACTTGTACTCACTCGTCAAAACCTGCCGATCCTGGAAGGTACGGTTGAAGGTTCACGTGAGAACGTGAAACGTGGTGCTTATGTTGTCTCTGATGCAAAAGATGGCAAAGCGGTAGCACAAATTATCGCTACAGGTTCTGAAGTGCAATTGGCTGTTAAAGCTCAAGCAGCACTTGCAGAACAAGGCATCCAAGTTCGCGTAATCAGCATGCCAAGCTGGGATCTGTTCGAGAAACAAGACAAAGCTTATAAAGAGTCCGTTCTTCTTCCGGATGTTAAAGCTCGTCTTGCAATCGAAATGGCTTATCCAATGGGCTGGGAGAAATATGTTGGCGATCAAGGTGACATTCTCGGAATCAGCACATTTGGTGCTTCCGCGCCTGGCGACCGTGTTATCCAAGAATACGGCTTTACAGTGGATAACGTGGTTAGCCGCGTAAAAGCATTGCTGTAATAGAGGTTGTTCAAAAAGTCTGCTTTTGATTACGAAGGATGCCTCACGGCATCATCAGCGTCGAAGATGGGATTCAGCCGAATAAGAATATGCTTACGGAGTATGTTTCCTTCGGAAACATTGTAGTTGCTCACGTAGTTTTCTCCTACGCTCCGCTACTCCATTTCTAGCTTCATCCCATCTTCTCGGTACTGAAAACCTGACTTTTTGAACACGCACTTATAGCTTCATAAGCACTGCTATGGTTGGGAGGGCATCATGCTGTCCTGATCCATGGCAGTAAGTTATTTCCGCAGAGCATGGGCGGTAACTCGTTATCGCCCTGATCTGTTTTGCCTTTTGTTTTCATTAACTTCAGGGGAGCGGGTACGCATGTCACAATTCGATCAAGTCAGTGTAGTGAAAGAGGCCAACATTTATTATGATGGTCAAGTAACCAGCAGAACGGTTATTTTGGGGGATGGCAGCAAAGTGACTCTGGGCATCATGCTTCCAGGCAGTTATGAGTTCGGTACGGATTCCCGTGAAATTATGGAGATTCTGTCCGGAGATCTGAAAGTATTGCTTCCCGGTGAAGAAGAGTGGCAAGAGATTCAAGGTCAAGCTACGTTCCACGTGCCTGCCGAATCCAAATTCAAACTGGAGATACGCAGCGTTACTGACTACGTCTGCTCGTACCCGGCGGAATAACATAAGAAGGGTAAGCAGAACCGCAACCCGCGGATTCGGTTTACCCTTTTTGCTTCTTGAATTCTAACGACAAAGTTCGAGCTGCAAGCTTGTCAGCCCCGTGGATTTGAAGTATCCTTAAGGCAAGTTGTTTAGAATGGAATACGGACATAATATAAGAGGTTGTTCAAAAAGTCCGCTTTTGATTACAAAGTTTGAACACGCACTATAATCGAAATCAGGAGGTTTTTGAGATCATGGCAAAAAAAGTGACATTTGACTATAGCACGGCATTGCAATTTGTAAATCAGCACGAAGTGGATTATTTCGCAGAACCGATTCGTCTGGCTCATGAGCAGCTTCACAACGGAACAGGAACAGGCTCCGATTATCTGGGCTGGATTGACCTGCCAACGGCTTATGACAAAGAAGAGTTTGCTCGCATTCAAAAAGCGGCTGCCAAAATCCAAAGCGACTCCGAAGTACTGATCGTTATCGGTATCGGTGGATCATACCTGGGTGCACGTGCAGCGATCGAAATGCTGACTCACTCTTTCTATAACAATCTGCCAAAAGACAAACGCAAAACGCCTGAAATCTACTTTGCAGGAAACAATATCAGTTCCACATATGTAACTCATTTGCTGGATCTGGTTGAAGGCAAAGATTTCTCCGTCAATGTTATCTCCAAATCCGGTACAACAACAGAGCCGGCAATTGCTTTCCGTATCTTCCGTGCAGCACTGGAAGAGAAATATGGTAAAGAAGAAGCACGCAAACGCATCTATGCTACAACAGACAAAGCACGTGGTGCACTGAAAGAACTGGCAAATGCAGAAGGATACGAATCTTTCATTATCCCGGATGATGTAGGTGGACGTTACTCCGTTCTGACAGCTGTAGGTTTGCTGCCAATCGCAGCAGCGGGTATCAGCATCGAAGAAATGATGCAAGGTGCGGCTGACGCATCCAAAGAATACAGCAACCCGAACGTAGCTGAGAATGAAGCATATCAATATGCTGCTGTTCGTAACGCATTGTATCGCAAAGGCAAAGGCACTGAGATCCTTGTAAACTATGAGCCATCCCTGCACTTCGTGTCCGAGTGGTGGAAACAACTGTTTGGAGAGAGTGAAGGTAAAGATTACAAAGGGATCTATCCTGCATCCGTTGATTTCTCTACAGACTTGCACTCCATGGGTCAATTCATCCAGGAAGGTAGCCGGAATATCTTCGAAACTGTTATCCAAGTTACTGAAGTTGCTGAGCATATCTCAATCAAATCCGATCCGGACGATCTGGATGGTTTGAACTTCCTTGAAGGCAAAACTATGGACTTTGTTAACAAAAAAGCGTTCCAAGGAACACTGCTTGCACATACGGATGGTCAAGTACCAAACCTGATTGTGAACATTCCAGATATGACTCCATATTCTTTCGGATATCTGGTATACTTCTTTGAAAAAGCATGCGGTATCAGTGGCTACCTGCTGGGCGTCAATCCATTTGACCAACCAGGCGTGGAAGCTTACAAGAAAAATATGTTCGCATTGCTGGGCAAACCAGGCTTTGAAGAAGAGAAAGCAGCGCTCGAAGCGAGACTTTCCGAATAATTCATTAGTTTGCTCATATAGTTGAATAAGGTAATGTAAATCTAACCGGGAATCACTGTTCGTGTAAGGGCAGGGTTCCCGGATGTAGATAACCAGGGCAGTTCGTCCGCGTTCGCGCGGTGAACTGCTTTCTTGTAAAATGGACTCAGGAAAAGATCAGAAAGTTGGATTTAGGATGATTGAACGTTATCGCACGGTTCGAGGACCGGGCAATCTGGAAATTGTAATCAAGAAGTCGCGATTTATCGGTCATATTATGCCGGTCACGACAGAGGAAGAGGCTGTTGCCTTCATCGATGAGATCAAGAAAAAACATTGGAATGCAACTCATAACTGCTCTGCATACATGATTGGGGAGCGGGACGAGATCCAGAAGCAATCCGATGACGGTGAACCCAGCGGAACAGCAGGGAAACCCATTCTTGAAGTGATCAAAAATCAGAAATTAAAAAATGTGGCAATTGTGGTTACGCGATACTTCGGGGGAATTATGCTTGGAGCTGGCGGGTTAATTCGTGCTTATACGGATGGAGCTGTAGCAGCCATTGAAGCCGGAGAAGCCATTACCAACGTACTGCATCGTGAAGTGTTTGTTGAACTGGATTATACGTGGCTGGGTAAAGTGGAAAATGAGTTAAGAAGCCGGGAAGTCCGTACAGGTGAAACTGGATTCACCGATAAGGTTACGTTGACTTGTCTTCCGCCGGATAGTGAAACCGAGGCTTTTGTAGCCTGGATCACGGATTTGACGCAAGGGCAATCCCGGATCACGGAGGGACAGCGGCTTTATTTTATTGAAGGGGAATAAAATATATGGCTAGAAGAGCAGTCGAACAGGAGTTGTCGAGGGAGCGGATACTGGAGGCGGCGAGGCACCTTTTTATTACCAAAGGATACCGCGCCATTTCGATGCGAAGCATCGGCCAGCATCTGGGCTATAGTCATGGGTCGCTGTATTATCACTTTAAGGAAAAGGCAGAGCTGTTCTATGCCATCGTGGTTGAAGATTTTAATCATCTGGGGCATTTGCTGCTGCAAGCCATGGTCAGGCCGGTTCGTGATGATGTGAGCAAGGTAGAGCACATTATGATGGAGTTTATTCGCTTTGGTCTGGAGAATCCATACCAATACGAAATTATGTTTATGATCAGGGACGAAGAACTGTTGTCTTATTGTCGTACCGAACAGGGGCGTTGCTTCGAATTGTTTGCATCGATTATAAGGCAGTATATGAATGAAGCGAACTGTACGGAAGAGGATATTCAAAGGGTACCGCGTACGCTATTTTTGGCTATGCACGGATTCATTTCTTATTACATTCAGGACCGTTTAACGTTTGTGGAGATTGAATCGTCTGCGCTGTCTCATGTCAAAGTGCTGTGCCGCAATCTGGGTCAGCAGTCTGGCGACCAATAATGGCGCTGTTGTTGCACCCCTACACTTCAGGGCGGTGATTTGTCATAACTTTAATTCTTTATAACGTTGTCTCGCGAAAGTTAATATGCGCAGTAGACCAAGTCAGGCGGCTCCGACCCGGAATGAGGGTGGACCGCCTGTTTGTGTTTGCAAAAAATGAACGAGTTGGTGGCAGGTCTATTGGACCCAACTAACCTTCCATGATTTTGAGAAAGTACTCCCGCTCACGTGGTCCATCGAATTCGCAAAAGTAAATGCCTTGCCAGCGGCCGAGCAGCAGCCTGCCTTCGTGAATAATCACCGTCTGTGATGGTCCTGTTGTGATCGATTTGAGGTGAGAGGCTGTATTGCCTTCGGCGTGTCGATACTCGGGGTGCTCCCAAGGGTACACTTCGTCCAGGCGCAACAAGATATCGTGTTTCACATCCGGGTCTGCATTTTCGTTGATGGCTATCCCCGCCGTCGTATGTGGACAGTAGATGAGGACCGTCCCATTCTGCACCCCGCTACTCTGGACAACCTGCTTTACGTCCCATGTGATATCCTTCATTTCATCTCGTGTCGAAGTGGATATATTCTTCTTGTGTAACATGTTAGATCACTCCTTATCATCTCTGTTCTTACCCTCGATTGTACCTTAACCACTACATACCAAACAAACCACATATGAAGACGGATATGTGAATCGCACAATAACGGAGAGGTCAGAAATAACCTGAAGTGATTTTATTAATTGATCTCATATGTGGCCCAATTATATTCAATAAAAGCATTGACGATTAGCACTGCAAACTGGTAAAGTATCAGAAAAGCAAAACCAAGTAGACTAATGGGAATAATATTAAAGTAATATCATCCAACTTAGGAAAAATGTCGTATTAAATCCAGGAAGACTGCCGACCGGAGTTAAAGCCGGAGGCTGGGAGGGAACGCAGCAATGAATACCGTTCTTCGTCATAAGGGATGGACTTGGGGATTCCGCAGTACCGTATTGTTATATTTTATCGTACTTATTGTACTTCCAATCATCGGTGTGTACGTCAATTCCTTCTCTGAAGGATGGAGCAACTTTGTTCAGAGCATTATGGACCCCATCGCGTGGAAAGCCGTACTGCTGACCATTCGGCTGGCCGTCATTGCCACGCTGATTAATGTGGTTTTGGGCACGATGATCGCCTGGGTGCTGACAAGATATCGCTTTGTGGGCCGATCGTTTCTCAACAGTCTGGTTGATCTCCCGTTTGCACTGCCAACAGCGGTGGGCGGCTTGATGATTATGCTGCTTTTGGGTCCGGTCAGTGCCATCGGGAAACTGGCAGAATCCATGGGATTTGAGATTGTATTTCACCAGCCCGCCATTGTTATCGCGATGACCTTTGTCACGTTTCCGTTTGTTATCCGTGCAGTGCAGCCTTTGCTGGAAGAAATCGATCCTTCCGAGGAAGAGGCCTCGTACACGATGGGGGCATCCAAGGCTCGCACGTTCATGCAGGTTATTTTGCCTTCCATGGCACCTGGCATGATCAGTGGGGGGATGTTGGCTTTCTCTAGAGGACTGGCTGAATTCGGGGCTGTTGTGCTGGTGGCTGGTAACATTCCGGGCAGAACACTGACTGCTTCCGTATTTATCTACGGGGAGATTGAAAGTGATAATCCAACGGGGGCTGCTGCTGTATCCGTGTTGCTCCTGACGCTCTCCTTCCTGATCCTCTGGCTGATCAATCTGGTGCAGATGCGGGGGAGAAGACGATGAGACGACTGTTAATCGGACTGACGTTTGCGGTATTTATTGTACTGCTGATCATCCCGCTTGGACGCATTTTTATTGGCGCATTTGAAGACGGGGCAGGTGGATTCCTGAAAGGGTTAATGCGTCCTGAGGCGTTACATGCCTTGATGATGACCGGACTGGTGGTTCTGGTGGTCACCCTGTTAAATACATTGTTTGGCATCATGATGGCTCTTTATCTGGTTCGTGCCGGATGGCTGAGTGAACGGATAAAAGGGCTGCTAAACAGCATTGTAGACCTGCCTTATGCCGTATCTCCTGTCATTGGCGGTTTGATGATTGTGTTGATGTTGGGACCTAACAGCATTATGGGTGCTTTTTTTGAAGGGGTTGGATTCAATGTGGTCTATGCCTTCCCAGGTATGGTGATCGCGACGTTATTTGTTACCTTTCCACTGATGGTCAGAGAGGTTATGCCTGTACTGCAGGAACTCGGTTCTCAGCAAGAGGAGGCCGCATCTACACTTGGCGCCTACGGCTGGAGAACGTTCTGGAGTGTGACATGGCCTTCGATCCGCTGGGCGGTAGTGTATGGTCTAGTCTTGACGGTTGCGCGCTCGCTTGGGGAATTCGGTGCAGTGCTGGTGGTATCCGGTAATATCATGAACAAAACGCAGACAGCAACAACCCTGGTGTAT
Source organism: Paenibacillus sp. FSL H7-689 (assembly GCF_000517905.1). Classification (NCBI taxonomy): domain Bacteria; kingdom Bacillati; phylum Bacillota; class Bacilli; order Caryophanales; family Paenibacillaceae; genus Paenibacillus; species Paenibacillus sp. FSL H7-689. The sequence goes on along the minus strand of NZ_ASPU01000015.1, from coordinate 820,605 downwards.
CAGGATGTAGAGAATTTTAATGTAGCAGCCGCAAATGGTGTGGCATTGGTGCTGGTCACCTTCTCCGTCGGGCTGCTGCTCATGATGGAATGGGCCAAGAAGCGAAAGGAAGTGCATTGATATGCATGTAGAAGTCCGTGATCTGAACAAACATTTCGGTGATTTTCATGCGGTAAAAGATGTCTCATTCGATATTGCCAAAGGCCATCTGATCGGTCTGCTTGGACCCAGCGGAGGTGGGAAAACATCCATTCTGCGGATGCTGGCGGGTCTGGAGAATCCGGGTTCCGGAGAGATTCGCTTTCACGGAAAAGTCGTGAATCATCTGCCTCCACAGGAGCGGGGCATCGGATTTGTATTCCAGAACTATGCCTTGTTCAAACATATGACGGTATTTGAGAATATCGCCTTTGGACTCAAGGTCAAGAAGACGCCAAAAGCCCAGATCCGTGATCGGGTGATGGAACTGGTTGAATTGACCGGGTTAAAAGGTTTCGAACAGCGCTATCCACATCAGTTATCTGGTGGGCAGCGTCAACGTGTTGCTTTTGCCAGAGCACTCGCCCCGGAGCCACAGCTGTTATTGCTGGACGAACCGTTCGCGGCCATTGATGCCAAGATCCGTCAGGAACTGCGTTCATGGTTGCGTGAGTTGATTGAGCGAGTGGGAATCACTTCGATTTTTGTAACGCATGACCAGGATGAAGCGATTGAAGTGGCGGACGAGATTATGATTATCAGTCAGGGTCGTCTGGAACAGAAGGGCACACCTTGGGATATCTACAAAAACCCGCAGACACCGTTTGTCGCTACATTTATCGGGGAGTCTACGGTTGTGGAGGATGCCTCCCAGTTGAAAGGATTCGAACATGCCGTCGAGGGTGAACATACCAAAGCGCTGATTCGACCGGAGTATATTGAGATCGGTTTGAAAAACGAGTTCACCATGCTTTCTGCTACGGAAAAAGGCACAGTCAAACATCTTCATTTCCGCGGCAGTGAATGGATGGTAGAGGTGGATGTACAGGGTCATAAGTTAATCACATATCGTTCCCTGGAGAAAACGACATTGGAGATCGGTCAACAAATTCGAGTCCTTGTACACCGTGCATACCTGTTCAATGACTCCAACAGTTGGGTGGTTGAGAACCGACTGAAGGAAGATCCGATGCCGGTGATGATTTAGATCAAGTGGAAGAAAGGGGCTGCCCATGCAGACGAGGAAGAAGAAAGCCATACTCTTATATGTTGCCCTCATGCTTCTGCTCGTCTGCATGACCGCTGGATGCAGCAAGCAGGAGGAGTCCAGTGAACAGAACGAGCCCTCTGGTAACGATTCATCCAATACGCTGGTGATTGGTGCTTATAGTGTAGCGAAAGATGCTGTAGGCGAATTGCTACCCAAGTTCCAAGAGGAGTGGAAGGCAAAAACCGGACAGACGATTAACTTTCAAGAATCCTATGAAGCTTCGGGCACACAGGCAAGAGCCATCGTTGGTGGATTCGAGGCTGATGTGGCCTTGCTCGCGATGGAGAGTGATATCGAGAAGTTGGTCAAAGCCGATCTGGTTAGCTCTGATTGGAAACAGACCCCTAATGAGGGCATGATCACCCGTTCAATTGTTGTTCTGGGCACAAGAGCGGGCAACCCGCTCGGTATTCGTGATTTTCAGGACTTAACCAAGCCAGGAGTGAAGGTACTGTACCCCAATCCAAAGACATCCGGAGGCGCACAATGGGACATTAATGCCATTTATGGTGCCGGATTGAAACTGTCGGAGGAGCAAGAGGGGAAGAAAGATCCTGCCGCAGCCAAGGCTTTTCTCGAACAGGTACATCGTAACGTTGAATCATTGGACAAGAGTGGACGTTCTTCGATGGCGGCATTCGAATATGGTGTGGGTGATGTCATCGTCACGTATGAAAATGAATTGCTTGCCCGGATCGCCAAAGGTGTAGATTATGACATCGTCATTCCAAAAAATACGATCCTGATTGAGAACCCGGCAGTTGTGGTGAATAAATATGCCGATAAACATGGAAATCGCGAACTGGCAGAAGCCTTTGTCGCATATCTGCGTACACCAGAAGCGCAGCGTATTTTTGCCAAGCATGGTTTTCGTTCAGTAGATCCGGATGTATTTGCACAGACGGAGTCGACATTTCCAACGCCAGAAGGACTATTTGATATCAACTATCTGGGTGGATGGGACGAGGTACGCAGTACGTTGTACTCCAAACGCGGCGTGTGGTATCAAGTGCTCGCTGGATTATGAGTATTGCTGATGTAATCGAATAGGTAAGCGAGCATGTAGATACTAAACCTTCATTTCAATGGAAGTAGAGATGGAGGTTTTTTACTGCCAAAAGGTTATAATAGAGGTATACTGAATCATGATTGTTACATAGTACTAGCAGGAAGGTGTGAGTTGGATGAGTGCAGAGATCAAATTATCCCAAAGTACAGCAATTCGACTGGAGCAGGCCCGCGGTAAGGGGATGACTGAGGAAGAAATTTTAAAAGCTATTCAAGCGAAAGACGTTTCCGCTTTTGACGCCGTGTCTGAAGAGGAATACCGATATAACGAATTTTTCTCGTATGCGGATGAGCATGGTGAAAATCTGGAGGCAGCAGTAAAAGATGGCTACCGGATTACCTTTAACACGCGTGGTGGACTTGGAATCTGGTTGGAGAAAGCCTTCAAGGTACAGCCCGAGAAAGACTTCACAGTGGGTGAAGGAATCATCACCGGATTACAGTTGAAACCGGAGCAGGCAGAGGTACTGGCGAAGCGGCTTGCATCGAACTGGGTCATTACGGATTCGAAGGATGTACCTGCGGGTCGGGAACTGACATTGAAGCTGCGAGCACTGGTATAATTCCAGCGATAGGTGGGTGTGACTCGAATTAATTAGTCGTGGCCTGTGTAAAAGGTAAGGCCTGATCTTCATGCGGATGACCCGCTTATAAGGTTGCATCACATGCTGACGAAGCGTACGCTCCCGAATGGAGCGAAGCATGGAATTAAAGTCTGACGGTGAACGGTCAGACCACAGACTGTCCCGAATTGCAGTGGAGAACTGCAGCGGGATGGTCTTTTTTTTGCAAAAACGGAGGTGGACGATTACAATCTACATATCATTAATTCAGGGGGAATGCGGATTGGATCAGCTAACATTTCTGGGCACAGGCGATGCGATGGGTGTTCCACGTGTGTATTGTGATTGCGACGTATGTACAGAGGCGAGGCTTACGGGAGAGAATAAACGGAAACGCTCTTCTGTTCTGATTGACGGTGGTGGGGATGGTGCGGGTGAACAGTTCATGATTGACTGCGGACCAGACTGGAGATCACAGATGGAGGATCAGGGATTGCGCATGGTGCATACGCTGCTCATCACTCATGCCCATTTTGACCATATTGGAGGATTGCCGGAATGGGCGGATGCATGCCGCTGGTTGGGGGTAAAGGGACGTTTGTATGCACCACGTGAAGTGATTGCCACCATTCAGGGACAGTTTCCCTGGTTGGGTCGTCATATGGACTTTCTGGAAACGGATGATGATATTGAACTAGGCGGCTGGAAGGTACATTCCTGGAAAGTATGCCATGGACATAACGGGTATTCGTACGCCTATCGATTGGATCAGGGTGGGTATAGCTGGGCGTATTGTTCAGACGCTATTGACCTGAAGGATGCCGAGAAAGAGCCGTTGCACGGACTGGATCTGCTGGTGCTTGGAACAAGCTTTGTGCATGAGCGTGCGGAATTCTCAACACGTTCCGTGTACGATATGCGTGAGGCGCAGGAGCTGCTGTGGGAACTGAAGCCAGGTCATACATATTTTACACATATGTCTCATGACGTCGATGTACGGCAGAATTATAATCTGGATGGAAGTATTACGATTGCCCTTACCGGGATGAAGGTGCCGCTTGGAACATTAAAGCTGGAAACGAATGCGTAACTCAACTTAACTAGCGTAACAAAAATAAATTCAGAAGAGCGTATCCTTTACAAGGGGTTCTTCGTTTACATAGTGTAAGTCAAAATCAATCAGGAACCAGCAAAGGGGGGCCCCCAAGATGGCCTTTGTGAAGTCCGTGGATTGCAGAATCAACAGACCACATGATGATGGTAAACAAGATAAATTCAATATTGAATTTAATGGCAACGACAGAAAAAATCAATTGAACCCAAGCATCCATACCGTACTACCCGATCTGATGGGTTCGTTGTATGCGTATTGTCTATCTCTGACGAAATCAGTTCCAGACACGGAGGATCTGGTTCAGGAGACCTGTCTCAAAGTGTTGTCGTCGAGAGTGGTTGGAACTTCCGGGATGAATAAAGATATAAACTGGGAAGCTTATCTGATTCGTATTGCTCGCAACAGCTGGATTGATATCTTACGTCAGCGGGAGAGATTGGCTTATAAACTGGATAGCTTGAAGCCGCTCCTTCACGAAATGGAGGAGGAAAGGCGATTCGAGGAATTGGAGTCTGCCGTACAACTTCTTGTAAATACGCTACCACCGTGGCAGCGAGTGATATATGTATTACGTGAATTAATGGGTTATAGGGCGGCAGAGACTGCGGAAATGCTGGATACGACAGAAGGCGCTGTGAAAGCAGCGTTAAGTCGTGCTCGCTCTGCCATAGCTGAAGTGAGGCACAGGTTGGAACAATCGGACGCTGAATTGCAGTATGAGGAAGGCGCAGTCGAGGACAATCGGGAGGAACTGCGCAGCTATCTGCTGGCATTTCGTAATGGAGATACAGCTCGAATTATTGATCTGTGCCTGAATCAGACTGATGATCCGATGGCTGTGGCGGGCACGATTTTGCAGCAGGCTTTGCCGTCTCCATCCATGCAGCCAATGATGTACGGGTACTCCACTTCTAGTATGAACTCGATGTCGTATGGAGGTGGGTACACGGTCAACATGGTTGCCTAAACCGAGGAGGCGACACACATGAATGTAGTACCCTATGTAGTGGAACAGACAGCTCGCGGAGAGCGGAGTTATGATATTTATTCACGTTTGCTCAAAGATCGGATCATTATGGTGTCTGGAGAAATTGAGGATCAGATGGCAAATGCCATCGTGGCTCAGTTGTTGTTTTTGACTGCAGAGGACCCGGAGAAGGACATCCAGATGTACATCAACAGTCCTGGTGGGTCGGTGACCGCAGGATTTTCGATCTATGACACGATGCAATTTGTGAAGCCGGATATCTCCACAATCTGTACAGGTATGGCGGCAAGCTTTGGCACGATATTGCTGGTAGGTGGAACAAAAGGCAAGCGTATGGCATTGCCAAACAGTGAGATCATGATCCATCAGCCACATGGCGGTACGCGAGGGCAGGCGTCGGATATGCTGATTCATGCTAACCGTATCATTCAGCATCGTCAGCGTCTTAACAAGCTGTTAGCCGACCATACAGGGCAGTCGATTGAGCGGATTGAGAAGGACTCGGATCGAGACTATTTCCTGACCGCTGCGGAAGCAGTCGAATATGGATTGGTGGATAAGGTCATATCCAGCACATAACATTAGCCTGGGAGGTCATATGACCTTTCGGGCTTGATTAATCAAGAGGACGAACAGGAAACTGACGTCCTCTTTTTGTCGTCCAGATTAGCTAGCCCGTGTCTATGGATCGAATCAGAATGAGAATAATGTGAAATAAAGATTGACCATCGGTAGGTATAGTGTATATATTATATATACACACTATACCTACTGGAAACTACGTAACATCAATGAGGTGAGGAAAGATTAACATTTTAATATCGAATGCTTCGAGCGATCCGATCTACATGCAGATTCTAACTCAGATCAGACAGAGCATCTTGAGCGGAGAATTGGTTGCTGGAGATAGTCTTCCCTCCATTCGGCAGCTCGCCAAGGATCTGCAAGTCAGTGTTATTACAACTAAACGTGTCTATGAAGAGCTGGAGAAGGAGAAACTGATCGATTCAGTTGTAGGCAAAGGGAGCTTTGTATCCGGAGCCAATCAGGACTTTATTCGAGAGCGGCGGATGAAACAATTGGAAGAAAAGATGCTCGAAGTGATTCGTGAGAGCAGAGAACTGGGCATGAGTTCACAGGATGTAATCCATCATCTTACATTGTTGGTTGAGGAGGAATAAGCATAATGAACGCTATCGAATTACGTAATGTAACCAAAACGTATCCCTTATTTAAAGTAGATAATGTATCTCTGGATGTGAAAAAAGGGTATATCACGGGACTTATTGGTCCGAATGGGGCGGGAAAGAGTACTTTGATCAAAATGATCACGGGTCTGATCCAGCCCGATAAGGGGAGCCTCAAGACATTGGGCAGTGAGATGCCAAATCAGGAAGTTGATATCAAGCAACGCCTTGGCATTGTGTCAGATGAATGCTTTTATTATGAGCATCTAACGATCCGGGAGATGACACAAATGATCGCTCCTTTTTACACCAAATGGGATAATAAAGCGTTCAATGACTACTTGGATCAGTTCGAACTGTCTCCCAAAAAGAAAATCCAGGATCTGTCAAAAGGCATGAAGATTAAGTATTCTCTCGCCGTAGCTTTGTCGCATGAAGCGGATCTGCTGATTATGGATGAACCGACATCCGGGCTTGATCCTGTGTTTAGGCGGGAACTGCTTGATCTGCTTGCAGATATGATACAGGACGAAACAAGGTCTATTATTTTCTCAACGCATATTACGACGGATCTGGAACGTATTGCAGACTACATTACGTTTATTAATCAAGGGAAACTGGTGTTTAACGAGGCAAAAGATGATGTGCTGGAAAGGTATACGATTGTAAAAGGGGATATGGGTCTGCTTGATTCCGACATTCGGAAACATTTCATCGGAATACGCGAGACAGCCGTTGGTTTTGAAGCATTGTCGGATCATAAGGCAGAGGCCGAACAGTTATTTGGCAGGTTAGCTCTTTTACAAAGACCTACGTTAGAAGACCTCATTTATTTTACGGCGAAGGGAGGACGCAAATATGCTTAACTTGCTTCGTAAAGATTTCATTGTACTAAAAAGTTCACTGTGGACGATTGGGTTATACCTGGTGGTATTTAGTCTCGCCTTTATACCTAAGAGTGAAATGTCAATGTATTTTGTAGGCATCTACACAGCCTTTGGTTCGGTCATGCTGGCAACCATGATTGATATCAAAAACCATAATCACAATTTCCTGGTCACACTCCCCGTTAGCCGCAAACAGATTGTAAAAGCCAAGTACCTTTCTGCTATAATCTATACGTTATTCGGGGTACTCGCGTCGTTTGGGATTCACCAGCTTGTGAACCTGAATTATCCTGAACTGAACAAGCCGAATTATTCACTTAGGGATATTGTCATTGCCGTAGGCATGGTGCTTGTATTAGTTTCCATATACATGCCTCTTTTCTACGGACTTAGCAAAAAAGGTGCTGGTATCATCAATGCGATATTCATGGTCTGCATGATTATACTGGCGCAACCCGTTGCGTACCTGATGAATATGGCCAACGAGAACGGTATAATTACCACAACGACAATGGCATTGGTTTCTGTAGGCATTATAGGTTTGTTTTTGCTGTCCTATCTCATTACCATTCGCTTGTTTGCAAGAAAAGACCTCTAAGCACAGAGCGGGTGCAGGTAAATAAGGTAAATACTATAGAACACCAAAAGTAAAGTCGCCATAAGGCGACTTTTTTTGATGCAGCGATACGAGTGACAAATTGCACTTGATATTCTTCGGATTGGCTTCAATCCAAGAGTATCAAAATGTTACATTTCTTTCGCAAGCGTAATGAGCCTGCTCATGCCTTCTCGAATCTGCTGCTCATGTGCATAAGAGAAGGACAGGCGCAGCTTGCGACTGGCTGAATGATCCGAAGAATCAAATACGGTTCCGGGTACAAAGGCAACGGATTGTTCCATGCATCGGTGGAGCAGTCTCCCTGTATCCACACCCTCAGGAAGCTCTACCCAAAAGTTGAGTCCGCCCTCCGGCCGGGTCCACGTCCAGTCCGTTTCCAGCAGAGATTGTTCCATCACTTCCATCCGTAGCTGGATGGCGGTCCGCAGCTTGGACAGATGCTGATGCATGCGTTCTGACTGAAAATAACGGAGAAAAAGCTTCTGGTTCAGAAGGGGCGATCCGTTATCTGTCAGTGATTTTACAGCCTGTAGTCCTGGCATGAATCGCTGGCGGCATATGATGGCTGCAATCCGTAGCCCGGGTGCAACATACTTGCTGTAACTGCGGATGTACAGAGTGTGTCCAGTAGTATCGTAGGTGAAAATGGGTGCAGGAGGTTTCTCCTTAAAATAGATATCATAGGTACTGTCGTCTTCGAGCAGAAAACAACCATACTGTTCTGCAAGTTCAGGTAACTGCTTACGCTGTTCTACTGGAACATTAAGGCCGGTTGGATTCTGAAAGGTCGGTGTCATATAAAAGAGGCGCGGCTTCTCACTCTTCATCAGATGTTCGATCTGCTCCAGATCATACCCATCCGAGTGAATATCCGTAAAGATCAGACGAGCACCTTGTTTGCGGAAAATCTCCATTGCCGGTCCATACGTAGGCCGTTCCATCAACACCCGATCCCCGGGTTTGACCAGCGTCCGCGAGATGACATCAATCGCTTGCTGCGCCCCCGAAGTAATGAGCACTTCGTCTGCAGAGAGGTAGAAGCGTTCTTTTTTCGTTAGATGGCTTGCCAGCGCACTTCGCAATTCCAGATCTCCCTGAATCGTGGAATACGTTCCGAGCAAACGGGGATATTGATCCAGCAGATCACGCATTAGTTCACCCCAATACCGGTTGGGCAGCAGAGAGGGATCGATTAACGATTTGGAAAATTGGTATTCTGCTTCAAGGGACTGTACCCGTGCAAGTGAATCCCAATGCAGCCAGGCAGACACGGCGGGATCATCTGCCTGATCCGTTACTGAGAATGGAGTCGCTGGGCTGACATAATAGCCGGACTTGTCCTTAACATAAACACTCCCACGTTCCTTTAACTCCTGATAGGCTTTGAATACGGTCAGACGATGTACGCCGAGTAGCTCGGACAGGCTTCGTACAGATGGCAGTTTTTCATGTTCGGCCCACTCTCCCGCTTCTATACGTACAACGAGATAATGAATTACTTGCTCATATAATTTCAGGCTGTTATCTGTCATCATCATGGTTCTGCCCACCCGGCTCACACTCCTTTTGAACTCTATTGTAACAGCTAATGAGAGAAAACTGTTCTGTTTTGTTCATTCTGTTCTGTAGACCATGAGATATGATGGAGAACAGATAAAGGAGTGGTTATCATGGTGGGGATTGCATTTACGGTTATGTGTCTTATTTTCGGTACAACATTTCTGGCTATTAAAATTGGAGTAGAGGCAGGCATGCCGCCTTTTCTGTCAGCCGGATTGCGATTTTTAATCGCGGGAGCGCTGATGTTTGCATGGATGAGGATGAAGGGCAAAGTGAGCTGGTCGCTCCTGTTCCGCAAGGAGATGCTGTTAACAGGAGCGGGGCTGACCTTCGGCACTTTTGCCACATTATATTGGGCTGAACAGCATGTGAGCTCGGGTGTGGGTGCCATTCTGTCAGCGACAGGGCCGCTGATGATTATGTTGATGCAGACGGCGCTGTTACGGCAAAAAACATCTGCCCGTATGATTGTGGGCTGCCTGATCGGGTTCACCGGTGTGGTACTGGTTGTGTTGCCAGGTGTATCGCTTGGTGCAGGTTCCCTGTTCATGTGGGGTTGTATCGCGGTACTAGTGGGGGAGGTCTGTTATTCAGCAGGTGCATTGTACTCCAAAAAGGTCATTCATCAGTTCAAGGAGGCTAGTCCTGTAGCGATCAATGCGGTGCAGATGATGTATGGGGGACTGCTGTTATCCCTGCTCTCGGTCGGAACGGAATCGTGGAGTATGTCTGCTCTGGACTGGGTGCCTGCCGTCTCGTCGGTGATCTATTTGACTGTCATCGGCTCCATGGTGGGGCATAGTCTGTTCTATTGGATTATGTCGCGTACCAACCCGTTGTTTCCAGCAACATGGTTATACATTTCACCACCCATTGCCGTAGGGCTTGGTGCTGTTGTCTACGGTGAGCATGTCAGCTGGGTTACATGGATCGGTGTAGTGCTGGTCGTTTCAGGTCTGCTGGCGATGAATGAGAAGGTGAGCGGCTGGTTGAAGAAAAGAAGTCGTGCGAGGATGACAGTGCAGGCTTCCGAATCTGTTTTAAAATAGGTAAAGTTTGAAGGTATGCAGCTCAATCTCAAAATCAGCCATTGATTTTAGGTTGAGCTGTTTGTTATTTCAACATGATATTCTCGTTAACCAGTAGGTAGTAATATTCATCCATCTGTTCTGCCGTAACATTTTCTTCGAAATGTTGTATCCACCACATCACAAGTAAACGAATCACCCCCGAGTGAAACTCGGCAACAAGTTCTATGGGAAGTGAAAATTGTTTACCTCTTCTCTTCAATTCCAGAAAATCCCTTCTGAATATCTCTCCGATATAATGTATGAAAAAGTTGTTAAACCCCTCATCCTTCTGTTGGTTCTGCACAATTGTCTCCAGTACATTTCCAAACAGAATTTTAGATATGCTTTGCAAAGGCTGCTGTAATCGATCTTCTACATTCATGTGTAAATAATCCCGAAGGACCCAAGATAGGGTGGAGGACAGCAGAGCAAATTTATCCTTGAAATGTTTGTAAAACGTTGTTCGGTGAACCATAGCTTTGTCACATATTTCATTAATTGTGATGTTGCTGAATAGCTGGTCTTTCTCACATAACAGATCGAGTAGCGCCATCGTTAACAATTTATGAGTTCGGGTAACTCTCAAATCCACCTTTTTATCAATCATTTTCATCTACATCAGTTCCTTATTGTAGTTTAGCTATATAGTATCAACACATTGATTCTTACATGGAACGAGATTTCAAGTGTATATTGGTATTATAAGTAATTTTTTGATAGGGCTACAAGTGTAGATAAAATATGATGGATTAGAGAGGATGAAGTGGCGATGTCCGACATGAAAAAAGCTGTGGTGATCGGGGCAGGTATTGCAGGGTTAATCACTGCAAGGATGTTATCTGATTATTATGATGAGGTATGTATCATTGAGCGAGATGAATTGCCTTCTGAGCCGGCAAATCGGCAGGGTGTGCCTCAATCCTTTCATCCACATCGTGTATTACCGCGCGGCGGACTCATTCTGGAACATTACTTTCCCGGATACAATGACGAATTGGTCGCGCTTGGTGCCATTCCTTCACATGAAGAGAAGTTTATGATTGCCAATCGCTACGGTACATTAGTTAATAAAGCGAATGCTGCTTCCTCATTCAAAATTGCATCGAGCAGCAGAGCTCTGCTGGAATGGGTATTGCGTCAGCGAGTCCAGAACATAGATCATATAAGCTTCTTAACGAGCACGGAAGTTACTGGTTTAATGGCATCAGAAGATCAGCGTTTGATTACAGGCGTGTATACCAAAGAAAGAGGCCGGGATAATCCGGAAGCAATGCTTGTAGCAGATATGGTTATTGATGCCGCGGGACGTTCTTCCAAATTGATCAGATGGCTTGAACAGATAGGGTTGTCCGTGCCTGAGCCGGAAGTGCTAAAGGTGTCTCTTGGTTACAGCACCCGCTATTATAAGATACCATCCTCTATTCAAAATGACTGGGGAACGGTGATAACAGAGTCCGATCCTGTGCAAGGAACTCGTGCAGGCATGTTGTGGCGCATTGAAAATGATATCGCTGGTCTGTTACTGTTCAACGCAGGAGGAGATGAATATCCTCCAACCCATCCGGATGAGTTCCAAGAGCAAATCAAACATCTGTTTGCTTCGGATGAAATCGTAGCGTTGGCAGACCAGCTGGAGCCTTTTCAAGGGCCTCGTGGATACCGTATTTCCGAGTCTGTTCGTCAACATTTTGAACTGATGGAGAATTGGCCCTCCGGATTACTTGTCCTTGGCGATGCATTCTGCAGCTTCGATCCGATCCATGGTCAAGGCATGACGGTTGCTGCAATTGAAGCCGAGACCATAGGGAAATGCTTGGATGAGCAGCGAATGCATCCTGAGCCGCAGTTTGAGCGCCAAGTGTTGCTTCGTATGCAGCAGGCCATTGAACCAGCCTGGTGGCTTAGTTCTGTGGCCGATCTGCGTTGGAAAGGGGTCGAACATGTTGGGCCTTCCCGAATGAAAGGGGTTGCGTTTGCTCAGAAGTATATAAACTTGTTTACTAAGCAGGCGATGAAAAAGGCGAGTCAGGAAAATAATAAACATCTCTTTTTTACCCAGTTCCTGATGAATGCTCTAATCCTTCCTCCAAGTGAATACTTTAAAGGTGAAATCCTGAACATGATCCTGAACGACAACGGTTCCGAAGAAGAAATGGAGTTAAGAGCAGAGCTTGGTGTCCAAGATCCGGAGTTATTCCAGCAAAGAATAGATGAGATCATTCCGTCATTTCAACTGGAATTTGATGGGCAAATCAAAAAACTGCTGGAGTCTTTCCAGCATGCCATGAGCAAGTAAAACAATGAATCGTGGTGCGTGAAAGTAGGCAAAACATGAAACGAATAATTTTAAATTTCATAGCTAGCATTGTAATCTCATTTATTGTATTTTTTATTGTTTTATTTTTTGCCGATGTCCCAGATACAAATCGTGTCATCTTATCTATGGCGATTACGATTTCACTACAATTATCCTTGATTACCGCATTGTTGCTCTCAAAACATAAAAAATAACAGAAAAATATACCAAATATAATCGCTAAATAGGATAATGAACATATTTTTAAAATCAAAAAAACAGCCCTGTACGGCGAAATTCGCCGACTGGGCTGTTCGTTGATCTCATTTACTCTGCGTTCAACACAAACTTCTCGATAACTTCTTTTACACCGTCTTCGTTATTACTTGCCGTAATGTAGTCCGCCAGCTCTTTCAGCGCAGGGATGGCATTTCCCATCGCTACACCAAGACCGGCAACTTCGAGCATCTCATGGTCGTTCCAGGAGTCGCCGATAGCAATACACTCGCTGAGCTGGTGACCGAAATGGTCAGCCAGGAAGGTCAGGGCGTGACCTTTAGTTCCTTCATTGTGCATGATTTCCAGGAAGTAAGGTTTGGACTTTGTGATGTGCACTTGAGGTCCGAGCAATTCACGTAAGTCAACGGCAACCTTATCCAAGTAGTCTGGCTCATCGATAATAAGTAGCTTTGGTGTTTTTTGTTCGATGACTTTGATGAAATCAGATTCGATGTAATATTGGGTGCCGTTTAATTTGGCATAATCACGCAGCTTGTCGTTTTCCTCACGGGCATATAACTTGTCGTCAATGTATGTTTGAAGGTGGAGATTGTTCTCCAGGCAGTAATCATACAATTTGCGGGAAGCTTCCTGTGGAACGTAACGCTCATAGAGGACTTTTTCGTCCAGCAGGTTTTTCACCAATGCGCCTTGATACGTAATGATCGGCACGTTAAGTCCTGTTTGACGAGCCAGTGCTTGTGCGGAAGCATAAGCACGTCCAGTCGCCAGCGTTACAGTTACACCATGGGCAACTGCTTGTTCCAGTGCAGTCTGTGTAGCAGGGGTTACTTCCTTGTTGTCGTTGATCAGGGTGTCATCAATGTCGATTGCAATCAATTTGTAGCTCATCTGTGTTTCTCTCCTTTTTTATCTGTATCTATATTAACGAACGAAAAAATAAGTTTTACACGAGGCCACTCCGAATACAGATTCATCTTTCGATCGCTGTTATCCCCGGATTTTTGATTCCATCTCCCCAAGGGGAAATCCGTTGATAAAGGCGAAGGCTTCGCTTCTCCCGATGAATTCTGTCTTCTCCGTTAACGTGTAATCTTAGACTTCGTTCTAAAACTATACTTACATCTAAATTTTACTCTTCCAGGAAAACAAGGCCAATAAAGTCTTCCAGTTCAAGGTTGCCGAAGTAATGTTTTACATCCAGGCCCTCAAGTGCAGTACGCACCTCGGTTTCCTCATACCTCTTGCCGCGTAGCATATTTTCGATATCCGCCACATCGCCTACACCGAAGAAGTCGCCAAAGATTTTGATATCTTCGATGCGTCCATCCTTGATGTTCATGCGCAGATCGATGATGCCAACAGGGAATTTGCGAGTGTGCTTCACATTACTTTCCGGAGACAAGCCATAGTTCCAGTCCCAGTTGTTATAACGCTCAGCGGAAATTTCCTTAATTTTGTCCCAGTCCTTGTCAGTCAGCTTGTATTGCGGGACGTCTTGTGGCTCCATTCTGAAAATGTGACGTAACAGCTCATCGCGGAACTGCTCAATCGTCAGGTTGGTGTCAATCAGATCCCGTATGTTGGCGACCCGGCTGCGCACGGATTTGGTGCTCTTAGATTTGAATTTTTCGGGATTGACGTTCAGGGAAGCCTGAACATGCTCCAGATTCAGATCAAACATCAATGTGCCATGACTGAACATGCGCCCACGTGTGGAGAACTGGGCATTGCCCGAAATTTTCTTTTCGCCCACTTGCAGATCATTACGCCCGGTCAACTCGGCATTTACACCAAGCTCGTGCAAAGCTTCAACCACAGGCTGGGTGAACTTGCGGAAATTGTGGAAGGATTGACCGTCATCCGCTGTAATAAAGCTGAAATTCAGGTTGCCCAGATCGTGATATACCGCTCCGCCTCCCGAAAGACGACGAACGACCTGCACACCGTTATCCTGAACGTACTCGATATTAATTTCTTCAATCGTATTTTGATGTTTTCCGATGATGATCGACGGACGGTTGATGTAGAACAGCAGATAGCTGTCATCCTCCATCGGCAGATGCTTCAGAATGTACTCCTCAATGGCAAGGTTTACAGAAGGATCTGTAATGCCCTGGTTGTCTACAAACAGCATGGTCATTCCTCCATTAATGTATGTGAGGGATTGCTAGTCCCTTATGTAGTGAACCTTGTATATCAAAAGGAACCGAAATTCCTCTTCTATTGTAAACGAATTATGGTTGGGACACAAAGAAAACAGGATTGACCCACACCTCCCGTGCCATCCATAATAAAAAGGACATACAGAAAGGATGACGGAAGAATGACCGGTTATATCGAAGTGTTCGGACATGGCGGGGACGTGGAGACGGCTGCGTCACGATTTGGGAGGGAAGCCGCTGATTTTCTGGATTTCAGTGCCAACATTAATCCGCTCGGTCCGCCCGGAGGGGTGCTGGAGGCTATACAGCAAGGATTGCAGTCGGTGATTCGGTATCCCGATCCGGCGCATCGGGGATTCAAAGCACTGCTGAGCGAGCGTCTTGGTGTGATGCAGGAGCAGATTTCCGTGGGCAACGGCGCAGCCGAAAGCATGGCGCTCATTCTGCTGGGGCTTGCCCCGCGCAAGGTGGGTACGGTGGAACCGGGATTTTCGGAGTACCGGTCGTTGGCACGACAATTCGGTGCCGAGGTTGTGCATACGGAGGGAAGAGAAGAACTGGCGTGGCGAGCGGAACCCGAGGACATCGAGCAACTCATGGAAAAGGTAGACCTGCTCTTCCTCGGCCAGCCCAACAATCCAAACGGTGTACAATATCCACTTGAGGTATTAAAAAGGCTTGCACGCAAAGCGGAAGAAACGGGAACCGTACTTGTCATTGACGAGGCCTTTATGGATTTTATTCCGGTAGACCGGCGTCAGTCCCTGGCAGCACAACTGAATGACTATCCTAATGTGATCATCATTCGCTCGATGACGAAGTTTTATGCCATTCCGGGTTTGCGTCTCGGATATGCTTTGGGCCGTGCCGAATACATTCAGGCGATGACAAAGAAACAGGTGACCTGGAGTGTCAACGGTCTGGCGCTCATGGCAGGGGAAGCCTGTCTGCGCAGCGGAGAACGGTACGAACAGGAGACCATGTCACAGATCACGCGGGAACGGGGGCGTCTCATCGAAGGTCTGAAGGCGTACGGATGTGCGGTGACACCGGGAGAGGCGAACTTTATTTTGGCACGTGTGCCGGCCCCTTGGACAGCGGCATCAATGCAGGAGGCGCTGGGGCGAGGAGGGATTCTGATTCGCAGCTGTGCCATGTATCCGGGGCTTGACAAAGGGCATGTACGTTTCGCGGTCAAGGATGAAGATGCCAATGCTACATTCCTCGAAGTGCTGGGCAGCGTGCTGGAAACCAAGGGATATCCGAATGTCGATCAGACGAAAGATGAGGAACAGGGAGGGAAGCGGCAATGACACTCCCGTTTTATAACTACTTTACGAATGGAGAAACAGACGAGAATGAATATGCTTCCTCTTCCTGGCCGGGACTGAACATATCCGCACATGAACGACATATCAAAGCACAGAGCCCAATGGCTGTCCAAGCGCTATCAAGTGCGGTATATGGCGGTGGGATGTTTGAACTGGATCGCATTTTTAACATCTATGTGGACAGGCATTACCGCTGTGATGATCCGCCGCGTGATATCGAACAAGCGCTGAACGAATGGCAAGAGCCGCGTGATCAATGTGCCGGATTATTGACGGCCGTAAGGCTGGAGCATACCTCCATTCAGGAATATACAAGTGATGAATTTGGCCTTCTGTGCTGCACCACTGCGGGTGTATCAAATGCCGCACGAGCGGGGTCGGAGAGAACGGTATTTGACGCGGCGGGAAATAAGACGATGTCTTCCGGCAGGGAGCGCTCTGCTCCTTCAGCACGGAATCTGACGATGCCATCCTATGTCCCGGGTACAATTAACATCATGCTCTGGTTGAATGGACGCATGACCAGCGGGGCGATGGTGAATGCAGTACAGACGGCGGTGGAAGCCAAAGCGGCCGCGCTGGCGGATGCGGGTGTTCTAGATTCGGAGAACGGGTTGCCCGCTACCGGCACCACAACCGACGCCATTGTGATTGCAGTAGGTCAGGCAGTGGAAGTGGAGGAACCTCCGCCGATGATTACTTATTCCGGGACAGCGACTACGGCAGGGGCGGCGATTGGCAGATTGGTATACGACACGGTAACGGAAAGCCTTCGGGCCGGACTGTTATGGAAGAGAGGGTCAGGAACAAATGACTTTTGAGGTGGAGCATCTATGGACCTGGCCGTTCTGGACAGGCATGGCGGGAGCCTGGATTATTATACTGGCGTACCTGTTGGACCGATGTATCGGAGATCCGCGCTGGATTCCCCACCCCGTGATTGGCATGGGAAAAGGCATCTCGGCTTTGGAGCGTGTCATTCGCTCGTGTGTGCGCACAGATTTGGGGCTGAAGAGATCCGGGCTGTTGTTCCCAATTGTGATTGCGGGGGGGTCTTTTGCGATCACGTGGGGACTCTTATATCTGCTTGGGCTAATTCATCCTGTCATTGCAGCGGCAGCTGAAGTGATGCTCATTGCAACGACCATTGCTTCAAAAGGGCTGAAGGATGCAGGTATGGAAGTGTATCGTTATCTGAAGCAGCAGGATTGGCCGGCGGCTAGACGTTCACTGGGCATGATTGTTGGACGTGATACGGCGCATCTGGATGAACCCGAGGTTGTGCGGGGAACGGTAGAGACGGTTGCCGAAAATATCGTGGATGCCATTGTATCGCCGTTATTCTATGCGCTCATTGGAGGCGCTCCGCTTGCCATGGCTTATCGCGCCGTCAACACGCTGGATTCCATGGTCGGATATAAAAATGACAAGTATCTGCATCTTGGCTGGGCCTCGGCCCGTCTAGATGATGTGGCGAACTGGATACCTGCCCGGCTGACCGCGATTCTGTTAATCGTGGGTGCCTGGGTCATGAAGCTGGACGCCAAAGGAGCAGCACGCATAGTTGCACGGGATGCAAGACTACATCCAAGTCCGAATAGTGGTTTTCCCGAATCAGCGGTGGCTGGAGCACTGGGCATCCGCCTTGGCGGATATAACGTGTATCACGGCGTTGCTTCATTTCGTGCCTACATGGGCGAGGCCACACGGCCGATGGAAGCCGAGGATATTGTGCAAACATCACGTCTGATGTTCTGGTCAGCAGGGGCTTTTGTGGTACTATGCGTGTTCATAACGCTGGGTGTGTGGCTGGCAGGAGGGACGCTGTTATGGCCTTAAATGAAGAGAATGCAGGCAATGAAGTACATAGGGATCAACCCGGGCCGCTGAAACGAAACATTCTGTGGGTCCGTCATGGGACAACGCTGTGGAATGTGGAAAAAAGATACCTGGGGCATACCGACATCGGTCTGCTGCCAAATGCCAAAGAAGAACTGGCTCCGCTTCATGAACAATTGAGCGGTGTTTCGTGGCACGAGGTGTATTGCAGTGATTTGCTTCGCTGCCGACAGACGCTGGAACAGATTCTTCCTGATGCCAGCGCACAGGTGAAGTTTGACTCGCGTCTGCGTGAGAATGATTTTGGAGAGTGGGAAGGGCTGACGTATGATCAGCTTAAGGATAACCCTGTGTACCGAAGCTGGATTGATGCGCCGCAGGAGGTCACTCCGCCCGGAGGGGAATCGTGGCAGGAGTTTACCGGACGGTTGGATTCCTTTCTCCAAGAGATGTTGTTGGAGGGCCGTTCTTCGATGCACGTTGATGAGGGGCAAGTGCCAACCATAGTTGTGGTTACGCATGGTGGCGTCATCCGGTATGCCTTGTCCCGTCTAATTGCCGGGCTTGGGTTCTGGGATACACATGTCGTCCCGGGACAGGTGATTCAGGTTCAGCTTGAACAACAGGGGAATCAGTGGTTTGGCAGCAGAGTGACTTTTCCAGCGATCGGGTTGTAAGGATGTACAATATACCCTATAATCACAACAGAAGTGTGACTTCAGCATGGATACAGATACGCTGCAGGTGTGAAGCCTGAACGAGTATGTAGTATGCAGAAATTACACGGCAATGGTTTACCATATCAGCGACCAAGGGTCCCGCGTGTGAAGGCTGTTTTCATGGCAAATTAGTACGAGTCATGAAACACACAAGGGTGAAATGGGGAAGCCGGTGCAAATCCGGCACGGTCCCGCCACTGTAAAACAGGATGATTCCTGTAAGTCAGGTTACCTGCCCTGGACGTACAAACCGGTGTTCCTTCGAGGAAAGGACAGCGTTTCGGGCTATTCTATGCGCATGGACAACCCTTGGTTGAACATGTACAGATCGCCATATGCGAGACGTCATCCCTGATCTTAGACGTAAGGATTAGGGATTTTTTATTGTTCATGTAAGATGAACCGAGACCAATTTTACACGAGGTCACTCCGATTGCAGTACCATCTTCCGATCGCTGTTATCCCCAGATTTTTTGATTCCCTTTTTTGAAAGGGAAAATCCGGTGATAAAGGCGAACACTTCGTTTCTTCAGATTGGTTCTGCACTCTCCGTTAGCGTGTAAATATTGCAGTTCAAACCTTACACAGGAACACCAAGGCATGGGGAGTAAGAGTTTGAGCACGATGCAAGAAAATAGTACAAATAGAGAAGGGGAGAATAACAGAATGAATTTCAAGAATTGGAAAAACGTAGCGTCCCTGCTAAGTGCAGCGGCACTCGCACTGGCTTTGGCCGGATGTGGCAATGCAACAACGAACGAGGGTACAGGTACTTCACAGCAACCGGCACAGGAGCAGTCCCAAGACCAGGCGCAGACGGACCTCAAAACACAATATCCACTTACCGTTACGGATGCAACGGGTGAATCGTTCACCTTTGAAAAGGCACCGGCCAAAATTGTATCTGTGTCTCCGGCTGAGACGGAATCCCTGTTTGCCCTTGGATTGGACGATCAAATCGTTGGTGTATCCGACTATGACGATTATCCGGAAGCGGCAACAACCAAAGCTAAAATGGGCGGTATCACTAAGCCCAATGAAGAGTCCATCATTGCAGCTGAAGCCGACATTGTCTTCACAGGTATCTCGATGAGTGAGGATGCGGTGAAAAAGCTGCGCGAACTGGGCATTACCATTTTCAAAACGGATCCTAAATCCATTGACGATGTGATGAATAATATCGAAACCTTCGGTAAAATTACCGATCATCAGGAAAAAGCTCAGGAGATCATCACACAGATGAAACAGGACGTGACGGATGTAACCGAAGCGGTGAAGGCAGTTAAACCGGAAGAGAAGAAAAAAGTATACGTTGAATTCTCCCCGGGCTGGACTGTGGGTAAAGGCGAATTCATGGATGAACTCATCACTGTAGCTGGTGGTAGCAATATTGCTTCGGACAAAGAGGGTTGGTATGAAATTAACGAAGAGAACGTGATTGCCTCCAACCCGGATGTGATCCTGTATGCCAACGATGTAATTGACGAAAACTCCAAAACACTGGATCAGATCATCAAGGCGCGCAGCGGCTGGGATCAAATTACGGCTGTGAAAAATGACGCGGTTATTGGCCTGGATGCCAACCTGCTGAGTCGTCCGGGTCCACGTGTAACTCAAGGGTTGAAAGAAGTAGCCAAAGCGATCTACCCTGACTTGTTCCAATGAGTAAAAAGCTGATCCTGTTCGGAACGACGGGCATGGTGCTGCTGGTGCTCACTGTGCTCATCTGCACGGGCATTGGTTCAGTAGCGTTGCCGATCCGGGATATTGCAGGCATCCTGATTCACAAAATTCCCTGGGTGGGCGATTGGATTACACCGGATTGGAATAAGGCAGCCGAACAGATTATCTGGAAAGTCAGATTCCCACGTGTACTGCTTGCCGTGCTCGTGGGCGCATCGTTGGCGATTGCAGGTACGGGATTCCAGGGGGTTCTTCGGAACCCACTGGCAGACCCGTTCACCCTGGGCGTATCATCCGGTGCTTCGGTGGGTGCAGCCTTTCTGATTTTCTTCGGATTGCAGTATGCACTGATCGGAATCTGGACGTTGCCACTGGTGGCGTTTTTGACGGGTGTAATCACGTTATGGTTTGTTATGGCACTGGCTCGTGAAGGGCGTAAAATACCTACACACAGCCTCATTCTGGCTGGTGTGGTCATGCAAAGTTTCCTGGGCGCAGTTGTTTCCTTCCTGTCGACCATGTCGAAACAGACGATTAATGAAATTATATACTGGACGATGGGAAGTCTGGCTCTGCGTGGGTGGTCGTATACGGCCATCCTTTTCCCGTATTTTCTGTTAGGGCTGGTCTTTCTCTGGAGCCGCGCACGCTCGTTGAATGTGCTTGCACTGGGTGAACGTCAAGCGGCACATATCGGGATCGGAGTGGACCGGCTTAAGCTGTCCGTGCTGGCAGTTGGCACACTGCTGACCGCAGGTGCTGTCTCGGTATCGGGTGTCATCGGATTCGTTGGATTGGTGATCCCGCATATGTTAAGACTGCTGGTGGGACCGGATTACCGACTGCTGGTACCTTTGTCTGCCATTGGTGGAGCGATCTTCATGGTGTGGGCAGATACCATCGCAAGGTCGTTGCTGGCGCCAACTGAAATTCCGCTCGGTGTTGTCACCGCCTTTGTTGGTGCGCCGTTCTTTGCTTACCTGCTGAACCGGAACAAAAAGTTGCAGAAGGGGATGATGCCATGAATTCCAGTACCAGTTCCAACTCGACTTCACTTATCTCCATTAAGGGAGCAGGGAAGTCATATGGCAATCATCAGGCACTGCACAATGTAGACTGGCATGTTGGCGAAGGTGACTGGTGGGGAGTTGTCGGACCAAACGGCAGTGGCAAGTCCACCCTGATCCAGCTTATTGCCGGAACGGAACAGTTAAACGAAGGTCAGATTCGTATCGATGGTCGAGACATCGGCTCTTACAGCCGTAAGGACCTATCGCGCATGATCGCTGTATTGCAGCAGGATGGCTTACCAGCCATCTCCTATCCCGTGCGAGACGTGGTGGAGATGGGGCGATATCCATACCAGAACTGGCTGGGGCGGGAAGTGGGCGATGGGGCACTTGTGGTGGACAGGGTGCTTGAAGACCTGGGATTGACAGAACTGGCGGACAGACCGCTGGATGCACTCAGCGGCGGGCAACGGCAGCGGGTCGCACTAGCCAAAGTTATGGCTCAGGAGCCGAGGTTACTGCTGCTGGACGAGCCGACCACGTTTCTGGATATTAAATATCAATTGCAATTCATGGAATTGTTATCGGCATGGCGACAGAGAAATAACATTACGATTGTGGCTGTGCTGCATGATCTGAATCTGGCCGCGTTATTTTGCGATCACATTCTGGCGCTGCGTGAGGGCATGGCGGTTGGAAAGGGTACACCTCATACGTTGATCAACGATGAGAATATCCAGGATATATTTCGCGTCAAACCCGCGATTGTCTCTCATCCCGACCATGCCATACCTCAACTGCTGCTGCGGCGGGACATCGATTAAATGAAACGGGGCAACCCATATTTTGATGAAGGAAGTGCTGGTTGTATGAATAATGAACAGGTGTTGGAGCATTTAACAAGTAAGATTACTGCTCCTGATCAGGAAGTGGCGGCAGAAACCTCTGCGCACGTGGATTCGTTGACGAAGCCGCCGGGGAGTCTGGGCAAATTGGAAGAGCTGGTGATCCGCCTAGCAGGCATGACTGGCAATGCACGTCCGCGTTTTGATCACAGGGCGGTCATTGTCATGGCCGCGGATCACGGTGTAGTGGAAGAGGGCATCAGTGCTTTTCCTGCCGAAGTGACCCCGCAGATGGTCCTGAATTTCCTCGCTGGAGGTGCGGCAGTGAATGTGCTTGCCCGTCACGCCGGAGCTGGTGTGATCTGTGTGGATATCGGTGTGAATGCCGATCTTGAACATCCTGACCTGCTTTCCCGTAAAATTCGCAAAGGCACGGCCAACATGGCCCGAGGGGCAGCGATGACCCGGGATGAGGCAGTTCGGGCTATCCTTGCAGGAGCCGAAGTTGTAGCGGCAGAGGTGGCGAAGGGAACACAGCTGTTTGTCACCGGGGAGATGGGAATTGGCAACACTACTGCAAGTGCTGCGGTAATGAGCGCGTTAACCGGAGTTGCACCTGCTGCCGCCGTGGGGCGAGGAACCGGCATTGATGATGCAGGCTTGCATCGCAAGGCTGCTGTAGTCAGCCGGGCGCTTAGCGTAAACGCACCAAACCCGGAAGATGCACTGGATGTTCTGTGCAAGGTGGGTGGACTGGAGATTGCCGGACTCACAGGGGTTATTCTCGCAGCAGCTGCTCATCGTTGCCCTGTCGTTGTAGACGGGTTCATCTCTACCGCGGCAGCGCTGGTGGCGAGACAACTTGCACCTCTGAGCACAGCCTATATGATCGCTTCTCATACGTCCCACGAAAATGGACATGGAGCGCTGCTGCGTGAACTGGACCTGAAAGCGATGCTGGATCTGGACATGCGTCTGGGTGAAGGCACAGGCGGCGTGCTCAGTCTTCATCTGATTGACGCAGCCTGTCTCATTCTAAATGAGATGGCAACCTTTGCAAGCGCGGGTGTCTCGGATGGAACAAGCCCTGCTCCAGATTCCGCTGCGTCGGTTGATTCATCCCTGCAAGGAGAGAGTTCACGATGAGTGTACTGGTGACAGGCGGCGCACGCAGTGGCAAAAGCTCCTTTGCCGAGCGTCTCTGCATGCAGCGTTCCTCGGAGGCGTGGTATGTGGCGACAGCTCAGGCGTACGATGATGAAATGCGTGAGCGTATCGCGATGCATCAGCATCAGCGCGAGGCATCGGGGTATCTGTGGCATACAACAGAAGAGCCGATACATCTACCTGCTTTGATAAGCCGCATGGGTGAAGGGCATACAGGGACTTCTGCACCCACCATTCTGGTGGATTGCCTGACGCTGTGGCTGACAAATGTTTTGTTAGCGCATGAGCATGACGAGAAGCAGGTGTTACAGGGACATTTGGACGCGTTGGTTGAAGCGATTCGAACCTATCCCGGTTTGCTTGTTTTGGTTACAAATGAAGTGGGAGATGGGATCGTACCGGAATATGCCCTTGGCAGGAAATATCGGGATTTGGCCGGTGTACTGAATCAGCGTATTGCGGCGATATGCGGTGAAGTGTTTCTGGTGACCGTAGGCATTGCGATTGAACTAAAAAGCAAGGAGTACCGCTTATGAAGGATGGCACGCCTGCTCCTCAGCGCAAACATGCGGCGGCAGCCGCTTTTCAATTTTTGTCCCGTTTCCCTGTCAAAATGCAAATCGATTTTGTCCCGCCGTTGCTGCGGGAAAGTGTTGTCTTTTATCCGCTGGTCGGTGCTGCAATCGGTCTGTGTGTCTGGCTCGCGGGAGCCTTAAGCGGTGCAGTGCTTCCGGCCTTTCCGGCTGCCGTCCTGACCTTGACGTTATGGGTATGGCTTACCGGAGGGCTCCATCTTGACGGATGGATGGATACGGCGGATGGCTTGCTCAGTTATCGTACCCGTGAACGGATGCTGGAGATTATGAAGGACAGCCGTGTCGGGGCAATGGGCGTGATCGCCTGCGTGTTGCTTCTGATGATGAAGGCTGCGCTGATCGCTGATTTTATTGCCCGGGGCCACTGGGTGTACGGTGCGTTGCTGATCCTGCCCATGATCTGGAGCCGCTGGTTCATGGTGTATGCGATGTCGGCCTGGCCGAATGCGCGCGAAGATGATGGACTTGCTGTATTGTTTAAAGGTCTCGGGGAGCGGAAGGAGGTCCAGCGTGCACGAAGTTCAGCTGTGGGCCTGACCTTGGTCGCAGGGGCACTTACGTTTGCCGCGGTGTGGCTTTTCAAGCCGGATATGGGGATTGCAGATGCGATGGTGAGTGGTCTGGGAACACTGCCATGGTGGCTATACCCGGTGGCGGCAGTTATTATACTGCCTGTGGCGTGTTATTATATCGGCCGATTCGTGGCTGCCCGGATCAGTGAACGGCTCGGTGGTTTAACCGGGGATACGTATGGTGCCATGAATGAGCTGCTGGAGGCGGCTTTGTTGACCGTGCTGAGCGTGCTTCAAGGACTGTTCTGGCTTTAACTTTGAAGTAAGAAGCAGTATGGAAAGTGTTACGCATGAGGTTGGGAGCAAGGTGATCTGGATATAACACGGAGACAGGGGGAGAGAGCGTGGAAGATAGGCTATCACAACCAGCGGCGGTACTGATGCTGCAAGGAACGGCTTCCGATGTGGGCAAAAGTGTCATCACAACGGCATTGTGCCGGATTTTTAAGCAGGATGGCTTCAAGCCTGCTCCGTTCAAGTCACAGAATATGGCACTGAATTCCTATGTGACGGAAGATGGCAAGGAGATTGGTCGGGCCCAGGGGGCACAGGCCGAAGCCTGTGGTATTGAGGCGACAACCGATATGAATCCAATCCTGATCAAGCCGGTGCGGGACATGCATTCGCAGATCGTGGTACATGGTGTACCTTTTGCCCAGATGAGTGCATCGGACTACCGTCAGCATTTCCTGCCTGAAGCAAAGCAGACGGTGATGGATGCGCTGAATCGGTTGCGGGACACCTATGATGTGGTGCTGATGGAAGGAGCGGGCAGTCCGGCCGAGATCAATCTGAAGGACCGGGATATCGTCAACATGAATCTGGCAGGTTGGGCCGATTCGCCGGTGATTCTGATCTCCGATATTGATCGGGGCGGAGTGTTTGCTTCCATTGTAGGTACGCTGGAGCTGCTGGAACCCCATGAGGTGGCGCGAGTTAAAGGGTTCATTATTAACAAGTTCCGCGGTGATCTGTCCCTGTTGCAACCAGGACTCGACTGGCTCGAAGAACGGACAGGCATTCCAGTATTAGGTGTTTTGCCTTATATAAGAGATATTCAGATTGAAGCAGAGGATTCGGTGGTGCTGGACTCCATGCGTCATGGTAAATCCGGCAAAACCGAGCTGGATCTGGCGGTGATCCGATATCCGCGAATTTCCAACTTTACAGACTTTGACGCACTTTCCCGTGAACCGGATGTGAATGTACGTTACGTGACCTCACCAGAGGAATTGGGCAGTCCGGATGCCATTCTTCTACCGGGTACGAAGGATACCATAGGTGACCTGGCATTTCTGCGTGAGTCTGGGCTGGAGCAGGCAATTGCGAGCCAGACCGAGCGTGAGCATCTTCAGCTTGTAGGGATATGCGGCGGATACCAGATGCTGGGACGTCATCTGAAGGACCCGTTTGCTGTGGAGGCGAATCAGATCCAGGAAGCAAAAGGACTTGGCTGGCTCCCGCTATCGACAACGTTTCTTCAGGAAAAGCAGACCGTCAGAGCTTCCGGACGGGTGCAGCCTGATCACCCGATTCGTCTGTATGGTGAGCAAGATGTAGCAGATGCTTCATTACCCATTAACGGATATGAGATTCATATGGGCGTTACGGAGTGTCACGAGCCTGAACGTGTAACCGCGTTGTTTGAAATCTCGCATCCAGGTGGTCAACCTTTCCAAGAAGGCTGGGGCTCAGTAGATGGCAGGGTGTGGGGAACCTACCTGCATGGTTTGTTTGAAAGTGATCAATTCCGACGTTCGTGGCTGAATGCCTTGCGTGCAGGAAAGGGACTGGCTCCACTTCAGGAGACGTATAGTGCGCATGAACGTAAGGAGATGGAGTTTGATCGGGTAGCCGAATCGTTGCGTTTGGCATTGGATATGAAGCGTGTGTACGAGATTATGGGTGTTCAGGCACCCGAGTGAAACAACAATACCCCCATGTCCGACAAACCGTTCTCTAGAAACGGAATGTTAGCGACATGGGGGTATTGTATATCCTATGATTAAATGAGGTTTAAAACAGGTGATGATAGGTTAATGGTTAACCTGTTAGTTTATTTTGAAATTTTTCATAGCGGATTGCAGCTCTACAGCTTGTTCATGCAGATGACGAACTGTATTGGAATGTGAATCCATCTCGCTGAGCTGCAGATCTGCTGTTGAAGCAATCTGTAACATGCTTTCACGGGATTTGGTCGTAATCTGTGCCGTTTCTTCAACGGATGCACTCACTTCTTCAGCACCAGCAGATACTTGTTGTGTAGAAGCCGAGACGGTCTGAATGGTCAGATTCACGTTCTGAATCAATTCATTCAGTTGCTGGAAGGCTGAGCCTGCTTGTTGAACAACAGTTGTGCCTGAACCAATCTCCTGGGTTACACGGTTCATGGCATCAACCGAGCGTTCAGCATCTTCACGAATGGTACCCAGATAATCCGAAATTTCTTCGGTGGCTGTCTTGGATTGCTCGGCAAGTTTGCGAACTTCTCCAGCAACAACAGCGAATCCGCGGCCATGCTCTCCGGCACGTGCTGCTTCAATGGAGGCGTTGAGTGACAGCATGTTAATCTGTTTGGTGATTTCAAAAATGGAAGCAACAATGGTGCCGATGGCTACCGAACGTTCATTCATAGTTTCAACATATCGCAACGATTCGCTTGCTGTCTGGCCTACACGCTCCATCTGCTCAATGGCATTCTGAGCCAGTCGGTTACCGTTAACTGCCTCGTTGGCTGCTTCACCAATCTGGTCAGACACTTCAGCAGAAGAAGAAGCAATATGCATGATACCTTGCGTAATTTCTTCCATAGCTCTGGCGTTCTCGGATGCGCTTGACGCAATGCTGATGCTGCCTTTTTCTGCATCTTCTGCGGAGCGGCTGGAGTTTCGAACCATACCGGACATCGATTCAACCCGCTGAAGCAGGTCATTGGAGCCTGATACAACTTCATTGGACGTGGACAAGGCACGGCTAATCATTTCTTTCAGGTTATGCGTCATCGTCTGGAAGCTTGCGGCAAGCTGGGCAATTTCATCTTTACCTTTGATCTCTAGTTCAGCGGTCAGATCACCCTGGGATATTTGTTTGCTATGTTGGACGAGCTTGATGATTGGTTTGGTAACTCTTTTGATCATACTAGTGGAGATAAGCCAGCCGAGCACAAACACTAATACTGTAATCCCAAGGCACAACCAGAAAATCTGGGTAATCTTGTCTTGAATGAACTGGGCATCCATGCTCACAGCCATAATCATGTTACTTCCTGCAATGGGGATAAAGGCTGCTTTATGTACACCAAAGGAATCGGAGTAGACCTCACTGATTACCATTTCTTTGTTCTCAATAGCTGCATTCATTGCGGGTTCTACACTAATCTCGTCCTGGGCTTTCATGTTTGAAGAAGGGTTGGCCACAACGACTTTGGCTGAGCCATCTTGAATAGCAACGACGTAAGCCGCATCCAAATTATGTTCTTTTGCTTTATCTGCCAGGTACGATTCCACGGTCATGGCAGCACCTTCAGAACCGGCTCCGCCACTCTGTACCTGCAGGATTTTGGATGCTGAAGTATTCTTGTATATATCCTGAATGGACGTGTTTAGGACTTTGTCAAACTGCGGTAGCACGTAGCTTTGAATAATATTCATCGATACGGCGTAAAAACTAATACTGAACAACAGGGAAGCAACCAGCAGAACGAGGAACAAGGTGCCTCTGATTTTACCGGCAACGGTGCGATTACGAAACATATGATCATCCTTTCACGTCATGTTCATTAACATTGTCGCTTTTCCGTAATCCTAAGACCTATCTACCAATGAAGAAAGACCTAGATTGAACATTGAGAAAACTTGGGAATAAGCGGATATACCTATATTACAAAATTAACCGGAGGTTGAATAGAACAATTTTCACGATTTGGTGTATTTTTTTCAGAAATAGATGAATCTGTTACATGCATATTACATAATATCAATTAATACCTACCAGAATAGTTTGTTATATGTTATATTGTAAAATGTCTTTGTCGGAAGTACAAAAGATAGAAGAGAAAACCGGATATTCTCCGGTTACACACATGCCTGAGGAGGATTTAAAGAAATGGATACTTTTCTAGTCATATTGAATGTAGTGGTTATACTTGCCTTACTTGGTATCCTCTACTGGATGCAGAAAAAGCATATCTCCTTTACGAAACGCGTATTTGCGGGTCTGGGACTGGGGGTTGTTTACGGGGTTATTCTTCAAATGGTGTACACATCAGGTTCTGATGTAGTTACGAAATCAGTCGATTGGTTTAATCTGGTCGGTTCAGGATATGTTCGTTTGTTGCAAATGGTCGTGATCCCATTGATCATGGTGTCGATCATCTCAGCCATTATGAATCTGAAGGGCAAGCAAAATCTCGGCAAGATGAGTGTTTCCATTATTGCCATTCTGTTGATCACCACAGCGATTGCCGCAGGTGTCAGCATTGTAACGAGCCTTGGCTTTAACCTGACTTCCATTGAGATTCAAGGAGGAGACCGGGAGAATGCGCAGATTCAGAAGGTGGAGGAACGGCTTGTTGATGTGAAGGATCAGACCATCCCGCAGCAAGTGTTGGAATTCATTCCTTCGAATCCATTTGCAGATATGACAGGAGAACGTCGTACATCCACACTGGCGGTGGTTATCTTCTCCGCGTTTATCGGTGTAGCCGTTCTTGGACTGGATCGCAAAAAACCTCAGCAGGCGGAGACGTTCCGCGGTATGGTTAATGCGGTATATGCGGTGGTTATGCGAATTGTTACGCTGGTGCTGAGGCTTACGCCTTACGGGATTCTAGCACTGATTACAAAGGTAACGGCGACAACCAATGCGGAAGAGATATTAAAGCTCATCAAATTCGTGATTGCATCTTATATCGCGCTGGCGATCATGTTTATTATTCATCTGATCATTATCTCTCTGTCCGGCTTCAACCCGGTTACGTATTTGAAAAAGGTGCTGCCAACACTGGTATTTGCCTTTACGTCCCGTTCAAGTGCAGCGGCGATCCCGCTGAATGTGGAGACACAGACGAAGAAACTCGGCGTATCGGACGGCATTGCGAACCTGTCTGCAAGCTTTGGGGCTACGATTGGGCAAAACGGCTGCGCCGGGATCTATCCGGCCATGCTGGCGGTTATGATTGCTCCGACGGTCGGCATCGACCCGCTGAGCTGGGACTTCATTGTGACTTTGATCCTCGTAGTCATGATCAGTTCGTTTGGTGTGGCTGGCGTAGGCGGCGGGGCAACCTTCGCTTCGCTGATCGTATTGTCCACCATGAATCTGCCTGTGGCTCTGGTTGGACTGCTCATTTCCGTGGAGCCGCTGATCGACATGGGTCGTACAGCGCTTAACGTGAACGGGTCGATGACATCAGGACTCGTGACGAGCAGAATTTTGAAGGAAAACGATCGGGACACGTTTAACGATCAGAGCCGTGAGCTGGATTCTGCGGCTCAGGCTTAATACAGAATGGATTAGATAGAAGCTCACATTAAGATAGCTAGAGCTGTCTACAAATCAAGTGAGAAAAGCCGTCCTTCGGAGGAATCCGGAGGGCGGTTTTTTTGCGGCAATCAAACTATGCTGTGCACAGTGGTGAAGCAGTCTTCTTTTTCGATATACGGTGCAAGGGGAATAGAGGTAGGAAAAACTAGTATGGTCGAGAGGGAAGCGGGAGGAATATAGGAGGGGGCGTAGTCACTCAGGCAGACTTGGAGTTATTTAGTTCTGTTCATGGGACGAGAAATGTGATAGAGTATTCATGTTTTGGCCCTGAGCCAAACCGCGGTTCGTAACCATCCCGCGTAATCAAAACTAGGAAGGCAGTGTATGTATTTATGTTTAACTTAGGGTGGGGAGCAGTTTTTGTTCTCGTAACTTATGGATTTTTCCTGTTGTGTTACCGCTTGTTCGGTAAAAAAGGTCTCTATGCCTGGATTGGTGTGGCTACGGTTATAGCCAACATTCAGGTGACCAAAACGATAGATATCATGGGAATTGTACTGACGTTAGGCAACACGATGTATGTCAGCATGTACCTGACCAGTGACCTTCTTAATGAGAAATATGGACCAGGTGAGGCACGCAAAGCCGTATGGTTCGGGTTTTTCACGCTCATCATGACAACGGTTCTGATGCAGATGGTGTTGTACTTTGACCCGGCACCAACGGACTTTGCACAGGAATCTATGGCGAAGCTGTTTGGTCTGCTGCCACGTCTGGCACTCGGAAGTCTGACGGCTTACTTTATCAGTCAGTTCCTGGATGTACGATTGTACTCCTGGCTGCGCAAGGTGGCCCCAGGGCGCAATCAGTTGTGGATTCGCACCAACGGTAGTTCGATCATCAGTTCATTTGTGGATACACTGGTGTTCTGCACAATCGCGTTTGCGTTCATCTATCCTTGGGATGTTTGGCTGGAAATCTTCCTGACGACGTATATTATCAAATTTGTATTAACTGCGGTTGGAACGCCGTTTCTGTATGCTGCACGTAGCTTTAAGTTTAAGGATGAGGCTTAGACAATATTCAAAGAGTATCACTTAAAAAACCCCTCTGCGTAGTCAATTGTAATTCAGACTCTGCAAGGGTTTTTTTCATAGAAAAGACCCGAAACAAGAAAAATCCTTTTTACATTTTTATGAAAAAGTTATAATATAAACGACCTGTCGTTATAAGCGTGTATCATTAGGAACGATGATTTTCATACAAAGGGGAATCGCACATGTACTCTACACTGCGTTATACACTGGAAAGCAATGGCACAACCTACGAGAATGATAGCATTAATGCCTCGTTATTGGTGGAGTTGATCTCCAATCTGGAATTGCAGGAATTCGTAGTACTTGTACCTTCCGAGCTGGTGGAGGGAAGTATGTATATGCAGGCTGCTGCGCTTGAGGAACCAGGGCAGATGGTGGCGGAGATTCGTTTGCAGGAAGGCGAGGACGGTTTCCGACATTACAGCTGCAGAACAACAGATACGACTGGGATTATTCAATGGTTTCTGGATTACTGGGGGAAGCAACAGCTGCCACAGCTGGAGTCTTGGCAGGATATTACGCATGAGTTTGACTAATGGTAAATGAGTGAGCAGAAATAAAATTACGTAGAATGCAGACGGAGTAATTTAGGATATGCTTTGTATTAATTAAAATCCCGCAACCCATGATATTCATGGATTTGCGGGATTTTTGCGTTCGCGTGTGTACTTGCTACTTTTTCTGTATACAGGCCTGAGGCGTACGCGAAAGGAGTATATTATTTTGAAGATACAGTTCAGCACAGTTTCGTGCAGTTTAGTTCATGATGCATAATATCGGCTGAGCATTGATGTATATGGGCTGTTTTGACATAGATCCAATTGGATTAGTCGCTAAGGATTTGCAGTTCTTTTGGATATGTCGTCAGAACTTCGATACCCGTCTCGGTCACAATTACATCATCTTCGATACGGACGCCGCCTGCTGCGGTATAGATGCCCGGTTCAATCGTGAATACGGTACCTTCATTCAGGATGTCCATATTCTCTCCATGGAGAGAAGGATACTCATGTACGTCGATACCCAATCCATGGCCTACTCTATGCATAAAGCGCTCGCCGTATCCCGCTTCTTCCGTGACCTGGCGTGCTGCACGATCCACTTCGGCGCAGGTGATGCCTGGTTTCACGATTTGGATAGCAGCTTCGTTCGCTGCGAGTACAGTGTTATAGATGGTTTTGAGTTCAGGTGAGATGTCACCAAAGGCGAATGTACGTGTGATATCCGAGGCATATCCTCCAGCATAGACACCCATATCAAACATCAACAGGTCACCATGTTGCAGTTTCCGTTCACCGGGTGTACCGTGTGGCAGACCTGTTTTGGGTCCCGTGAGCACCATGGTATCAAAGGAAGGACCATCGGCACCCAGCTTTTTCATCTGATACTCCATCTCGGCGACAAGTTCGATCTCGGTTACGCCTGTGCGAACATGAGAGAGTCCTTGACGCAATGTTTCTTCAATCAGATAAATAGCGTGGCGAATGCGGGCTACCTCATCCGGTGTTTTTTTCACACGTAATGTGCGAAGCAGGGGGCCAACATCTTCAAAGCTGGCAGCACCCAGCGCGGCGGTCAGTTGTTCATAACGTGCGACCGTCACGTATTCTTTCTCGAGACCAACCCGGCCCAAGCGCCCCTGATAACGATCAAACAAAGCGTACGGATTATCCGTATCCGTGTGCGTGGCAATGTTGGATACCGAGGAAGCGGCTGCGGCAGCTTCAGCATCGAGCGCAGGTACAATCAACAGGGGCTCTTCGCCACGTGCGAGAACCAGACCTAGGAAGCGTTCATGCGGATTGCTCGCAAATCCAGTTAAATAGTAAATATGTTTTGGATCTGTGATCAGCATGGCGTCCAATCCTTGCCCGGACAGATCGGCTTCAAGACGAGATAAAGGGTTTTGATTCATAAGTGTAGTTGTCCACCTTTCCATTCATACTATCCTTCTATTATAAAAGATTATGATGGAATTCCAAACTGTGGTGATTTCATGCCTCGGAATACCTTGAATTCTCGGTTTAAGCGGCTGATGTGAAGGGTAATACAGGGCGAAACCGCTTTACAGATGAATAATAACACCTCAACTATAGAGAAAAAAACATTAACAATACGTTAAAGCATGACTTATTTATTTTATACAAAAGAACGATATACGAAGGGAGATGTAATCATGAATAATCGAGTAACCGTTCCGCTGTATGCTTCATTATTAAGTGTGGCACTGTTAACCGCGTCATGTTCTTCAGGCGAAACCTTTACGGGAGGGACAGAGCAGACGTCTCAGGGGCAAGGAACAGGTCAGGGACAGACAGCCAATGGAGGTAACACCGGAGCAAGTGGAAATGAGAGTGGAGCGCAGGGAGAGACGGTTATTCCATATCAGGCTTCCGTTCTGGTTGAAGGGCTGAATGCACCATGGGAGATTGTGAGTGTGACTGATGGTCGGATGTTTGTAACGGAACGCCCTGGTGCTATTCGGGTCATTGAGGATGGAAAACTAGCTCCTGAACCACTGATTGAATTCTCAGCCCCGTTTAATGAAGAAGGTGAAGGAGGTCTGTTGGGTCTTGCGGCTGATCCGGACTTCGAGGATAACGGTTATCTGTATGCATATCACTCCTATCTGGAAGGCGACGACATTGCCAATCGAGTGTTACGCCTCAAGGTGAATGATGGCAAAGCGGTCATAGATCAAGAGTTGCTTGGTAACATTCCAGGCGGAACCAATCATAACGGTGGGCGGATCAAAATTGGCCCGGACAAGTTGCTCTATATCACGACAGGTGAGCGCTATGAACCGGAATTGTCACAGAACGAAGATAGCCTTGGAGGTAAAATATTGCGGATAGGTCTCGACGGATCGATCCCAGCAGACAACCCATGGCCGAATTCACCTGTATACAGTATGGGACACCGCAACGCACAGGGACTGGCATGGAATCCGGACAACGGTTACCTCTATTCTACCGAACATGGTCAGCGTAATCATGATGAGATTAACCGGATTGTGGCCGGGGAGAATTATGGCTGGCCCGAGGTAGAAGGAGACGACGATGACAATGGCGCATATCAGGCTCCGCTTGCACATAGTGGGAACGATACATGGGCGCCGTCTGGTGTAGCTTTTGTAGAGGAAGGACCTTGGGCTGGATCACTGATTGCTGCAAATCTGCGTGGAGAGCAGCTGCTGAGGGTTACTCTTTCGGAAGATGGCACACAGGTGGAGAAGGTGGAACCCATCTTCGAAGATGAATGGGGCCGGATTCGCAATGTGAGTGCTGGCGAGGACGGCAAGTTGTATGTGCTTACGAACAATCGGGATGGACGGGGATCGTCACGAGATGGAGATGACAAGCTGATTGTACTAACTCCGGAGAGCTGAGTCGGGGTCAAGGGAGATAAAATCAGTGTTGCAGGACAGAGTCGAACCGGATTGGTCTCGCCGTAAGGGTGCGAATGGAGTGAGTTTAAAACGAACGGTTGCCGCTTATCTTGAGCTAAAGCCCTGAAGTGCCCTGAATCTGAATCGCTCTAAATAAAATTTTTCTAATGAACCTGACGCACCTTAAATAGAGGTTTGGTGGCGTTCGTAGAATGTAACGAACCTCATCCGCACTATATCGCCAAAATTCACTAGAAACCTGGGGAAAAACCAATGAAATGAGTAACTAAGGTGTCTGGAGTTCGTTAGAAAAACTTGATACTCAATATACTGCGTATAGAGTGTCTGAGAGTCGTTACGAAACAACACCAGTGCAGTAGAGTAGTAGAAGTGCGTGGTTAATTAATTAAAGGAGCTGTCCCCGTCAAATTCATGACTTATGGGACAGCTCCTTGATTGTAATGTATGTGTCATCCTAATCTTGAATGAGCTACAACGCACAATGCCGCACGAAGAGAAACAACGTTAACAGGATGCTTGTGTCATTCCAAAAATACTCACAAGTCCGCGTTCTTCACTATTCTGCGCTCTCCGCAAGTGTGGCAATACGCTGAGCCGGATCATTCATGTACTCTCCACCGTGATAACAGAGAACCTTATTGAGCTTAAGGTCGGTCAGTTTCTTCAGGCTTCGCAGCGCTTCAGGCATGTCCGGTGTCGCTTGTGGTGCAGGGCCAACCAGTTCATCATCGACCACACGAAGTTCATCGGCAGCGAGCAGGAACTGTTGCTCCCCGAAATACAGGCAGATATGACCTGGTGTATGTCCCGGTGTATGAATGACTTGTGTACCACCTTGAAGGGGTAACAAGTCTCCGTCCGCCAGAGTTCTGCTAATGTTCACTTCAGGCAGCTGCAAGAGCAGTTGGTCTGCCAGTGCCAAAACGGGCGCGGGCAGCAGAGCACGACGTTCAGGCGTGAATTTGATCAAAGGCTTCTCACCGGTTAGATATGGAATCTCATCGGCATGTGCCCAGATTTCCAGATCAGGGATGGCATCCAGCAGAGCACCCAAGTTACCGATATGATCGATGTCCTGATGAGTAATAATCACACGTTTGACGTCCGAGAGCTGTACGCCCTCTTGTTCCAATGCGGATTGAAGTTCAGCGAATTGTCCAATCATGCCTGTATCCACCAGGGTAACGCCATCTACATCACGAAGCATGACGGGGAATATGGGGCTGTTCCCGGAAGGTGTAGGAATCTGAAGATTTAGCACAGTAATCGAAGTTGTTGGATGGCTCATGGTTATCCGGACCGTAGTCCGGTACACCTCCTTATATTTTTTAGCGATGATTGTTGTTATTCAGGGCGATTATATTTCAAGTGTTTTCTATATTTTTTTACCGTATGGAGTAGTGCTTCGAACGTTTCTTCTTCATTACTGCCGTCCTTAACGATGGTGACAAATGAGAAATTATCATGAACAAGTTTGTTCCTCGTCTGAAACACCAGACTAAGGGCTTCAGCGAAGTTTTCTTTTTCGGGTTCCAGAGCAATGAACTCTTTACTCAGTTCGGCCTGAATAATCTCCATGTTGGAGCGTGCACGGTAGGCAGGAGTTTTCATCAGCTGAGTCGAATTAAACTTTTTCTGATATACGTCTCTGTACAGTTGATGTAACATTTGTTCAATAATGGCGCATAGTTCGATGACCAGTGAAGCATATCTTCGGTTTTTGCGTTTTCGGGTGAGCTCACGTGTTTCTTCTTTGTCCAAAATACCGTATTTTTCATACAGCGTAGAATCAACGTTCTGCAAGATTTCCTGATATTCCTGTTCGAGTAGTGCGATTTCAAGTTTGGCTTGTTTTTTAACTTTTTTAAAATCCTCTTTGGTCAGCATACTTGTCCTCCCATGGAAACCGAGATGTGATCCTATCATTATCTCATATTGTCCGTCGTCGCGCCTCTAATTTCGGAACCTCAGGTTCAGAAGGGAAGTACCTCATGTCCAATCAGACAGCAATTGTAACAGGAGCTAACTCAGGTATGGGGTTGGCAACCACCATTGAACTTGCAAGGCAAGGATATCGCGTAATTATGGCATGCCGCAGTGAGAAGCGCGGACAGGAGGCTCTTCAGGAAGCTGTGCGTCAGTCCGGTTCTTCTGCGATTGAATTGATGCTGTGTGACCTGGGTTCACTCGAAAGTATACGCCAGTTTGCCGGCACATTCCGCGAGCGTCATGATCACCTTGACGTTCTAGTTAATAATGCGGGGGTAGTGATGGTTAAGCGGAAGGAAACCTCAGACGGGTTCGAACAAAGTATCGGTATTAACCATCTGGGGCATTTCCTGCTGACCTTACTTTTGATAGAACCTCTGAAAGCTGCGAAGCAGGGACGGGTTGTGAACGTTTCGTCAGGTGCTTATAAGGCCGGCAAAATCCACTTCGAAGATCCACATCTGCACAAAGGTTATAATCCGATCAAAAGTTATGCTCAATCCAAATTGGCTAACGTGCTGTTCACTCGTGCACTGGCTCGCAAACTGTCAGGTACGTCTGTCACAGTGAACTGTCTACACCCTGGTGCGGTGGGAACGAGTATTGGCGTAGATCGCAATACCGGATTTGGCACACGCATTATGGCGTTTGCAGGTAAACTTCCATTCTTTCTGTCCCCTGAAGAAGGGGCGCGAACGGCTGTTTATCTGGCCACAAGCCCTGAAGTTGTCGGCATCACCGGGCGTTACTTCTATCAACAGAAAGAGCAGCAGCTGAAGAAACATGCCGTTGATGATGCTTCAGCTGAGCGTTTCTGGACATGGAGCGAAGAACAGGTGGGGCTAAAGCCTGACGAGAAGTTGTGATGCGGATGTGATTCAGACTTTTGCCTTCACAGCTTGTTGGATCATTTCAATAACAGCTTCAATACGTTGGATGCCTTGATCTCCCTGACCGTATGCACGGACAGAGGCGGATGAGGCATTTTTCTCATTCTCACCAAGTACGAGCGAATAAGGCACTTTTTCCATCTGGGCTTCACGGATTTTGTACCCGAGCTTCTCGCTACGCAGATCTGTTTCTACCCGAATGCCCGCAGCCCGGAGTTGGCTCTGTACTTGGAGCGCATAGTCTGCGTAATGATCTGACACAGGTAGCAGCTTCACTTGCACGGGGGCGAGCCAGAGTGGGAACGCTCCTGCATAGTGTTCAGTCAGGATGCCGATGAAACGATCAATGGAGCCGTAGATGGCACGGTGGATCACGACCGGACGGTGTTTCAGGCTATCCTCGCCAATGTAAGTGAGGTCGAACTTCTCCGGCATTTGAAAATCAAGCTGGATTGTTCCGCACTGCCAGCTGCGCTTCAACGCATCGAGGATATGAAAGTCAATTTTCGGTCCATAAAAGGCACCGTCTCCTTCGTTAATGCGATACTCCACGCCCCGGCGATCTAGTACATTTTGCAATGCACGTTCCGCCTGATCCCACAGTTCTTCCGATCCCATGGAGTCTTCTGGACGAGTGGACAATTCAATCTTATATTCGAATCCAAAGATATCGTACATACGCCCGATCAGTGAGATTGCCTGATTGATCTCGTCCTCGATCTGCTCTGGCATGACGTAGAGATGGGCATCATCCTGGCAGAATGTCCGCACACGCATCATGCCGTTCAGGGCACCTGAGAATTCATGACGGTGAACCTGACCAAATTCCATCATGCGAATCGGTAATTCGCGATAGGAATGAAGTGTATTTTTGAAGATCAGCATGTGTCCAGGACAGTTCATCGGTTTCAGTGCAAAAGTGGCATCGTCCACTTCCGAGAAATACATGTTGTCCTTGTAATGCTCCCAGTGACCGGATTGCTCCCACAGCCGATTGTTCATCATGAGAGGAGTCCGAACTTCCTGATACCCTTCCTGTAATTGCAACTCACGGGAGAACTGCTCCAGTTCAGTGCGAACAGTCATGCCTTTAGGCAGATAAAAGGGCATGCCGGGCGCTTCTTCGGAGAACATGAACAGTTCAAGCTCTTTGCCAAGTTTACGGTGATCCCGTTTCTTCGCTTCTTCGAGCATGTGCAGGTGTTCATCCAGTTGGGCTTTGTTCGGGAAAGCAGTGCCGTAGATGCGTTGCAGCATCTTATTATCCGAGTTACCCCGCCAGTACGCACCAGCCACATTCAACAGCTTGAACGCTTTGATCCGACCAGTGGATGGAAGATGGGGACCGCGACACAGATCGAAGAACTCTCCTTGATCATAGATTGAAAGTTCGGCATCCTCTGGCAAATCCTGAATGAGTTCAAGCTTGTAGGGGTCCTGGATCTCTCCGAAGATACGGAGGGCTTCCTCCCGGTTAACGACCCGGCGACTAATCTTATGATTTTCCTGAATGATTTTGTTCATTTCCCGCTCGATGGCAGCCAGATCACTGATGGACAAGGCATGCTCCAGATCAACATCGTAATAGAATCCATCTTCAATGACTGGGCCGATACCCAGTTTCACTTGTTCTGCACCGTAGATGCGTTTGAGTGCCTGTGCGAGCACATGTGCTGCGCTGTGACGATAACGATACAGACCTTCCGCACTTTCTAAAGTAACGATAACAAGTTCGCAATCTTGCTTGAGCACCCAGTCGAGATCGACATTTTGACCATCTACAATACCGCCAATGGCTTGTTTTCCAAGACTTGTGCTGATGGATGAGGCAACCGCACCTACAGTGATGCCTGCTTCGTAAGAACGTACCGCACCACCTTGCAGACGGACCTCAATGGAATGACTTAATTGTTGCAGATCATTGGCTTGGCTGTTTAATTCGTTACCTGATTTGTTGCTTGCTGAGTTACTGTTTTCTTGTTTGCTCATGTGAACCACTCTCCATTTCTTAAAATGAAAGCGCAAAAAACACCCGTCCCGGAAAAGGGACGAGTGCGCTTGGCTCGTGGTTCCACCCTAATTTTGGTTATGGTGCACCCTGCTCTCGGCCAGCCGCCGGAACAGAAAACATCATAACCCTCATTGGAATCCGTTATCGGGGATCAGGCGGTGAACTCTACTGGCAGCATGCCAAACATCCGAGGGGAGTTCGAAATGCTGAGGTTCGAGGTCACGGCTGCAGAGGGGTAATTCCGGTCCGTTCGCTGAAGAAGGTTTCACCAATCCCCTCTCTCTCTGGGCAGCACGCAAACGAAATCATGTCTCTGGTCATCGCCAAATATGTTAGATCAACTCATTCAAATTATTCTGAAATGTGTTGCATTCAATATTAATATATTGGAACAGGTGTTATTGAGTGTCGATTATATAGACTGAAAATGGAAAGGTCAAGCGGAACATTTTAATTGGTTTCGGACGGCCCATCCCATATTAAGCGAATGATCGTTCCTTCACCAGGGGTGGACTGTACCTCAATACGACCATTCATGGCTTCGATCAAACCTTTGGTTACCGCCATGCCCAGCCCTGATCCAACGTCAGATGTACCTGTATCTGTACCGCGATAGTATCGTTCAAATAACTTCCATACCATCTCGGAGTCCATGCCTCTTCCGTTATCGGCAAACTGAATGCTGAATTCATCTGATTGCTTACCAGAATGCACACTGACAACCAGGATGGACTCGGGCGGATTATGAAGAAGGGCATTGGCGGTCAGATTATCCACAATTCGTTCAAACGACGGAATATGGACAAGTCCATACACAGGCACTTCGGAAGGTTGAAATTGGATGCGACCTTCCCCATATGCCGGATTCCGTTCTGCGCGCTGGATCAGATCACGGAGTAATGTATTTACGTCAGTCTCTTCCACTACAGGTTGATATCCACCACTGCGTAATCGATAGGTCATGGCAAGGTCGTTGACAAGCCTGTCCATATACATGGACTTATCGAGCATTATGCCTGCGAATTCCCTGACTTCCTCCGCGGTCCAGCTATACTTATCCGCCTCAAGCATATGAGCATATCCCTGAATGGAGGAGAGGGGTGTCTTCAGGTCATGTGTTATGCCAGCAATCCACTCCTCCCGCAGAGAATCGGTCTGTTTCCGAAGTTCTTCATCTTGCTTCAAAGTGTGAGACAGGGCCTGCATGGAGCGAAGCACTTCAGCATACACGTTGTATTTTCGCTTCCACTTTCCGTTACGACGCTGACTGCGAGGCACTCCAAAGGCTCCGGTAGGTTCCTCGTAATGTCCTCGTTCCAGACGCTGTAACCATTGGAGCATATGCAGCATGGGTGAACCGAATCGGTTGGCATACCAGAAGGCAAGCAAAATGAGCAGAATGATGATGGATACAATCAATACGACCAATGCCGGTTCCAGAATAAAATTGTAGGGGTTCTGATCACTGTTCACCGCCGGATCAACAGGGATGCTAATCAGCCAAGTGGTTTCACTCTGTTCGTCGTACCACGTTGCAACAGACAGGCCGGATCGACTCGGATAGCGAACTTGCAGAACGAGTTCCTGAATGGTGTATTCGGTCGGTACGCCCATGGCTGGTTTGTTGAAGGAAGAAATTTCACGTCCTGACGGGTCCAATATTTGAAGATAAGCATTGGCAGTACGAAGGGCTTCCTGTTGGTTGGGCTGAAGATTAAGCTTCCCGTTGGTAAAAGCAAGATTTGAACGAATGTTATTCATTAAGGACTTGGCCGGGTTACGCTCACCATATAACAAGGTAAAATCCTTTCCGTTCTTCTCCCGGATCAGCATGGCGATCTGATAAGGGAACGGCTTCTGGCTTTCCCAGTATGCAATCAATTCCCCCGGTTTATAGTGAGTAGGAACATCGGCAGGTGTGTGATATTCATCAATGGCGTAACCTTGTTCATCCAGAACCTGGAGCCAGCCTTGATTTTTGTCCACTTGCTTCAGCAATTCGGGGTCATATCGGATGGTGTCATCCGGCATGATCTCTGCTGTACTAATCAATTGGTCCAGACCGTTAAGAGCAAAATCATCGATCAGATTCACTTCATTTACCTTTTGCACGACCCAGTAAGTGGCTACAGAACCAAGCAGGATGATAAGAACGACTGCACCGGCAAGCATCCCGATAAACCGGGTCATTAACCTGCGACGAATACTCATGGGCGTGACACATGTTCCGGCTGAATCAGTTTGTACCCCAGACCCCGGACGTTAACAAGAAACACCGGATTGGAAGGATCGGCTTCAATGCGCTCCCGAATGCGGTGAATATGAACCATCACGGTATTGTCATCACTAATGGCTTCCGAGCCCCAGACCCGCTCATATAGATCTGATTTGGTGAAAATTCGAT
Organism: Paenibacillus sp. FSL H7-689; assembly: GCF_000517905.1. Taxonomy (NCBI): domain Bacteria; kingdom Bacillati; phylum Bacillota; class Bacilli; order Caryophanales; family Paenibacillaceae; genus Paenibacillus; species Paenibacillus sp. FSL H7-689. Next base: position 778,553 of record NZ_ASPU01000015.1, on the reverse strand, counting down.
TGGGATGTTTGCAGAAAAAGAGTAACAGTTGGAACACAAGTGCCGGACAAGATACGGACTCACCTTCAATACGAAGTTCACCAGCCCACTCCAGCACTTGAAACCGTCCAAAGTCGTACACGCCTTCCGATGTGCTGGGAGATGACGTATTTACGTTAGATGGGACATGATCCGAGATCGCTGCGCTTTTAGATGGTAAATAACGCTTCAGTAATGATTTAATTCGAGCAACGACTTCCAGCGGATTAAAGGGTTTGGCGACATAATCGTCACCACCAACGGCGAATCCGGTTAATTTGTCATAATCGGTTGTTTTGGCCGTTAGAAACAGGATGGGCGCATCGGTGACCTGCCGTAGAAAAGGACAGATTTCCAGTCCACTTTTGCCAGGAAGCATGATGTCGAGCACGATGCAATGATACGTCTTGTTGTTACATGCCTCGATGGCAGCTTCGCCTGTTGTAACGGTATCAATATCGAGAAACTGCTCTTTGAGCAGAACGGTTTTGAGCATATGCAGAATAGCCTGTTCATCATCCACAAGCAGTAATGAGACGTTATCCATAGTTTAAAAATGACCTCCTGATCCTTCCGTTGTGTGTATTGCTAATCATACCATCCAAGAAGGCTGTATAGCGTACGAGCTATCTTAACGGAATCTTAATTATACAACCTCAAAAGGCGTTGCAAGTTTAACTACATGTAAGATGGGGTTAGACGAAGGATAAGACTCATTCTGTACACTTAACTGGAAAGTATAACGATTAACAGAAGGGATGTTGAGAATGAACAGAGAAGGTCATCTGAAATCAGAACAAAATACACATTCAAAATTACAGAATAAAAAGGGCTGGAAGGTGCTTGCGATTACCCTTGGAGCTTGCGTGATATTGTCTGCTTGCGGCAACAGTAACTCCATTACTTCCGACCAGGCGGAGCAGCAGTCAGCCGAACAGGCGTCCAATAATGAAGCGAGCGAGAACTCCAATCAGGAGCAGAACTCAAGTTCAGAGGTGAGCGCGGTGGTTACACCGGACAATTTCATAGATACGCTGATGAACGGTTCAAAGGATGCAATCTATAATCAATTCTCTCCCGAATTGAAGGGGACGTTAACGCTTGAACAGTTCAAAACGACGGCCGATCCTTTTTTGGTGGGTGTTGAATCATGGGAGCAAGTGGTAGACGCCAAAATGAATCAAATATCTGAGGTGGCCTGGAAGGATCAGACTGGGACGAAAGGAATTCGAGCCTATTTTTCCGAAGAAAATCAAATTGAAGGTCTCTCGATCCAACCGCTGCAAGCTCATGAGGACACGGATGCCAAATTCACCAAAACGGAATTTCAATTGCCGATGAAGGGGGAATGGTACGTATTCTGGGGAGGCAATGATGCCTTGTCGAACTATCATTATGAGCATGAAACCCAGCGGTATGCGCTGGATATCGTTCGGACCAAAGAACAATCCAGTTATCAAGGTGATGCAACGGCAAACGAAAACTACTATGCTTTTGGTGAACCACTTTATGCAGCTGCCGATGGTATTGTCGTCGAGATCAAGAACGATATACCGGACAATGTGCCGGGTGTCATGAATCCGGAAGAACCGGCTGGTAACTATGTGGTAATCGACCATGGCAACAGTGAATACAGCATCACCGGGCACATCAAGAAAGGCAGTGTTTCGGTCAAAAAAGGAGATAAGCTCAAGCAGGGGGACCCTATCGGTGAGCTTGGTAATTCGGGAAATTCCAGTGAAGCTCATCTGCATTTCCAGGTATCGGATGGCCCGGATCTGTTCACATCTCGCTCAATTAACATTCGTTGGGCAGACCAGAGTCAGCAGTTCACTCGTGGTAACACAATACAGGGAATGCCAGAGTAATGCTATATATAAGTTAAAGCATTGAATTTACACTGGACTACTACGCGGTCAGAACCATCTTCCGATCGCTGTTATCCCCAGATTTTATTGATTCCCTTATATAAAGGGGCAAATCCGGGGATAAAGGCGCAGTGTATGCTTCCGAAGTAGCTTTCTTGCAGAAAGCTTTTAGCTTCGCTTCTTCTGATTGGTTCTGTCCTCTCCGTTGTCGTGTAAATGTTTACTTAAACATTTACAGATTTCTCTGTCAGAATGTTAGGGATGACGAAGACTTCTCTTCTCCGTTATAATATCTTCTATAATTAGAGGTTTGATCTGGAATGATGGAGGAATAGCGATGAAACTGGAAGATGTGCAGATTGAATATGCGCGCCTGGAGGACTTGCCGAGGATTGTGGAGATTTATAATTCTACTATTGAGGGCCGTATGGCAACAGCGGATTTGGAGCCAGTGACGGTGGAGCAACGGTTGCCTTGGTTCGAAGAACATACACCGGAACATCGTCCACTTTGGGTGATGAAGCAGGCAGGACAGGTGGTAGCTTGGGCAAGTCTCAGCTCGTTCTATGGACGCCCTGCGTATAATGGAACGGTGGAAGTCAGTGTATACGTGGATCAGCAATGCCGCGGAATTGGGGCTGGTGGACGTTTGCTCGAAACGGTATTTGCAGCATGTCCTGCACTTGGAATTAAGACCATTCTTGGATTTGTCTTCGGGCATAACGAACCGAGTCTGGGGTTATTGCGCAAGCATGGTTTTGAACAATGGGGTTATTATCCCGAAGTGGCCGTGTTGGATGGTGTGAATAGAGATCTGGCGATTTTGGGCAAAAAAATATAAGTGTCGTTCTTATTCGTAACATAAGAACACTGAAAACCTCCAACCTAAATTAATAGGATTGGAGGTTTTTTTGTCGTACATGTATATTCTTTGCTATGTGAAAGTATAGGTTGGGCTTACACGCCAAGCTGCTGTTTAATCTCTTGGATCTGTTCCAGATGACGTTCCTCATGATAACTTGTAAAGTCAATCCATTGGGTAAGATCCATCTCACCAAATACGGGATGAGGAAAGGACTTGCTGCGCAGCAGGTCAGGATCATGATCCAATGCAAAGTTGTTTAACGCTTGGTGAGATTCGTCCAGATCACTGCGTACGTCTGCGAGTGCTTCAGGCGCTGCTGGAGGCTGAAGATGGGGTGGTGCCTCGACGGAGCGGCTGCGGTCCAATGATAGTTCATATGGTTTTTTGTCCACAGACACCGTCTGTTCCTTCTCGAGGGCCAGGCGGGCTTGTTTTCCAATTACATTTTCCATCAGATTCAGATGTCGTAGTACTTGCATAATACTCCATTGTTGGGGTGAAGGTTTTCGGTTCAATTGTTCTTCTTCGAGTCCAGAGACTGCTTCCCAGATTTGGTTGCGTATATCGTCATTACGAGTAAACATCGTACAATCCTCTCCTTATATATAGGTTCTATGATGCGGGTAGTCTGTGTATGTTCATTACCCCAAATGTGGATGCTTATTCTATAAGCATTGAGATTGGAAAGAGTGAATGCGAACCTAGGCAACATTATCCTTTGTTAGATGTAATTTGTGCCAAATAAAAAAAGCCGTTCTCCATGAACGGTTCATTTAAATCCATTCCAAGTCCAAAAAAAGATTGACGGGCAGACCCCGGCAAACTATAATCGGTACAAGTAACTTGATATGTAAGGAGTCCTGACATGATATGTTAGTGATCGACGAGGTGTATCACCATACAGCATTGCAAATATCATCGTCCGATTTATTGTACCTTATCGAACGGCTGAAGGTCAAAAAAGAAAATGAGATCCAAACGCTCAAGCAGAAGATCGAACAGTTCGAACAAAAGCGTCGAGCGGAAGAGGTTGCTTATCAATCGTTGTCGCCCGTACGCAAATGGTTCGCGGGCCGCCCCGCATCCCATCATCAGGCGGTGGAGTATATGGTGCAGGTGAAGGAACGTTTTCGCAAGATGGAACAGATTCGCAGACGCATACGTGAATTAGATCAGATCGCAGAACGAATTAAGCATCCGGACAGCATTGAGCGGGACGAGATTGAGCTTGCGCCCGATACAATCCGTGAGCTCAGACAGCTTAGTGAAACGGAGGATGTACAAGCATGACTTTGGAAACGTTAAGCACCGGGATTGATACGGTCTGGGTCGTACTGAGTGCAGCGATGATTTTATTGATGGAGGGTGGATTCGCCCTGCTCGAGGCTGGCTTTGTGCGTTATAAAAATAGTGTGAACATTATTATGAAGGTATTTGCTGACATTACGATTGGGACGTTACTGTTCTATGCGATCGGTTTTGGACTGATGTATGGTTCGGACGTTGGTGGTTTTGCGGGAGTAACGGGATTTTTCCTGAATGGGGATTTGTCTCACCTGGACGTACCGGTATCTCTGGAGACATTCTGGTTGTTCCAGGCGGCCTTTACCATTGCCGTTATTTCCATCGTTTCAGGAGCGGTAGCCGAGCGCATCAACTTCCGTGCCTACCTGTTGTATATCATATTGATGACGGCGATCATTTATCCGATTGGTGGACACTGGGCATGGGGCGGCGGCTGGCTTAGTCAGCTGGGGATGCAGGACTTTGCCGGTTCGGCTGTCATCCATGCGCTCGGCGGATTCTCAGCACTGGCTGCTGCGATTATCATTGGCCCACGTAAAGGGAAGTACACGCCACTTGGCGTAAGTGCCATTGCACTCCCAAGCAATCTGCCACTGGCATCTGTAGGTGCATTTCTGTTATGGTTCGGTTGGTTTGGCTTTAATGCTGGTAGTACACTCAGCGCGACGGATGTAAGAATTGGTCACATTGCGATTGTCACGATGTTATCTGCGGCTTCGGGTGGTGCGGTTACGTTGCTGTATACGTTATTCCGCTTCAATCGTTCAGATGCACCCTCGGTCATTAACGGTTCGCTTGCGGGACTGGTCGGTATTACGGCAGGCTGTGCTTTTGTTGGTGATGTAGCAGCGATATTCATTGGGGCAGTATCTGGCTTGTTGATGATGGCTGCCACTAACTGGCTGGACCGTCGGCAGATTGATGATCCGGTTGGTGCTTTCCCGGTGCATGCCGCATCAGGAATGTGGGGCACGATTGCTGTAGGTCTGTTTGCCACGGATGGTGGATTATTTATGGGCGGCGGCTGGAGGTTGCTGGGTGTTCAGGCACTTGGCCTTACAGCCTTGGTCATCTGGGGATTCGCCATGACCTGGATCGGGTTAAAGTTGATTGGCAAAATTGTGCCTGTACGTTCGACAGAAGAAGAGGAAGATCTCGGTCTCGATATCAGCTATCATGGTGTGATGGCAGCCCATCAGGCCCATGAATTCCTGGACGGTGAGGAGCATATGCGTGCTTACCAAGAAAAGTCTTCTGATCCAAATCGTTAAATGGAATATAGGATAAAGAAGTAGACTGACAGGGGATGTCAGTCTCTTTTTTTGCTAGAAGCAGGGAAAGACGTCCGGGCGGAAGAATATACAGGTGTGAACCTGAATATGTCTCAGCATAGGTGTATTGTCAAAAGGGGAGGATCTATATGATTAAGCCAGAACAATGTGAACGTCTGACCAGAAAAGCCCGTAAAACACTTGAGGAATATGGTTTGGGAGTTGCTGCCGATCTGCTGTTGTCCTCAAGCCGCTGGGGAATTCGCCTCGATGTATCCACACTGGACGAATATCGCAGAACAGGAAACTCACGTGTGGGTGGACATCCGGATTTGCCAAGTCGCATGGAATGGCCCGTAACACAAGAAGGAGTTCCAATGACTTTCCTGGCCCAACTGAACCTGGTGGATTTGTCGCCGTATACGCCGAATGATGGGCGCGGGACTTTGCCTGAACGTGGAATGTTATACTTTTTCATTGGCACGGATGAATCTGCTTGTCCCATTGAACATCGTGTGATTTTTGAGCCGAGTTCTCATAACCTGATAAGGCGAGAGCCTGAAGGTGATACCGCGCTGGATGGAGCCCCGTTTGTTGCACATTCGGTGACCGTGCTGCCTAATCTTGAGTTTCCTACATATGCATACATTGACGCCAATGCGCTGAATGAGCTCTCGCCGCTTCGGCTTGAGACCGATGAGACCGAATCGGAAGTAAGTCTGTATGACCGCTACCTTGAATTCGAGTCGAGCTGGAATCATCCAAGTACGCTGAATTGGGGTGGGATGTTTGGATACCCTGACGGGCAGCATCCGGATGCCGAGCATCGTGCCTTGTTACAGATCGCACTGGGAGAAAAGTACGATTATAATGAGCAGGAGTGTGAGAAGAAGCTGACCAAACATTACGGCGGTGATGAGGATCGGACACGGCAGGAACTATCCGATACGCTGCTACTGTTGAAGATAGATACGCATGATGCTATTGGTTTCCAATGGTGGGATTGCGGGGAGCTGCAATTTTTCATTCGCAAGTCTGACTTGGAGGCTGGACGATTCGAGCAAACGTATTGTTCGTTATACTCAAGTTGAGCAAAGATTTGAAAACAAATAGGCAACAAAATGTCCTGAATCCCGTCTATATGAAGGAGGAAGGACTTTTTTTGTTCGTAGATTGTTATATAAATTGAACTAAAGCTTTCTTGCAGAAAGCTTTTAGCTCCGCTTCTTCAGGTCCTTTCTGTCTTCTCCGTTTTGTGTAAATGTTTTGTTCAATTTATATAGATTTGGGGTATATATTAAGGAGGGGTATCTTGGTTGAAAACCGATCATATGTTCTGTATAATGGGATAAAAAGGAAGTGTAACTGTTGATTCAATCTGCGTTTAAACATATTGACGTGGCTGTAACATCTTTAATCGATATATGTGATCAGCTGTCGGAAGAAGACTTGGCTTTGACTCCAATTGAAGGTAAACGACCTGTTGGAGAATTACTAGCCCATCTGTCTGTGATCTGCCGAGCGGATGTTTATATTTCCGAAGGTGCATCGGAGGAAGAGATGGCTCAATTCTATGCAGAGAATCAGGTGCTTTCGCTCGGTGAGATCAAGCAGGCTCTGATTGATAACCAGATGTATCTATACCAACGGTACAGGCAGTTTAACACGGAAGAGTTATTACATGTGACGGATTCGTACTGGGGAGCTTCCTATAGTCGGCTGGAGTGGCTGCTTGAGATTATGGGACATGTGTATCATCACAGGGGACAATTGTATACGATGCTGACCCTGACGGGCAAAGAACCCGAATCAGTACTTTTTAAATAGAAACGGATAGAATACATATAAGCATGTTATAGGAAATATCATGGGTTAAAGTGGGAATAGACCGACGATACTACACGCCATACGTGAAATAACGGAGGATTCGGGACGTGGAACAACACGATACATGGAATGCATCGATGGACAATACGTTGATTGACAGGTTAAAACAGATTCCTGAACTTGGTCAGGCCACGCGGATTGAACCTGTTATGAAGGGTTATTCAGCAGATACTAAATTCAAAATGTTTATCCCTGGTCAAGGCCATGTGCTGGTGAGGGTGTATGATATTGCTGAGGAATGGATGAAGCAAAGGGAATATCAATATTTGCAGAGCATGCAACAATTAGGTGTACTGTGTCCAGCAACGTTGGGCACAGGTAGATTGGATGAGAAGAACGGATATATGATTCTTAGCTACATTGAAGGCGAAGATGCTTCCGAGAGACTGCCTCAGCTGAATGAACAGCAGCAGTGGGCGGTTGGTTTGGAAGCAGGAGCGCAGCTACAGCTGATTCACCAGTTGCCGATGGAGGGACAGATCGAATCATGGTACATACGCAAGAGCACCAAGCATCAACGTTACGTGGAGCGCTATAAACAGTGCCCTATCGTGATGAAAGAGGATCATGTTATTCTAACGTTTATTGCAGACCATCTCGGTTGGATGAAAAATCGTCCAGATGGATTTCAGCATGATGACTTTCACCCGAGCAATCTTGTCGTTAAGCAGGATAAACTCGTAGGAGTGATTGATTTTAATCGTTATGATCAAGGTGATCCCATTCATGAATTTTTGAAGCTGGGTTTGTTTGCTTCGGAGATCAGTATTCCATATTCCATAGGTCAAATTCAGGGCTATTTCGATGGCAATGAACCGGATGAGTTATTCTGGAGATTGTATTCACTGTATACGGCTATGGCGCTGGTGTCTTCTGTAGTGTGGATTCAGCAGGTGAAGCCTGAAGAGACGCTTGAGATGATGGCCAAGATCGAGCGTGTCCGTGAAGATCACGATGATTTTCGCAGTTTCATCCCTCGGTGGTATACTTTGAACAGGTAAGGAATTATGGAAGGGAAAGGAATAATGCCGTGGCACAGCCAGCAACCATTCTGCTTGTGGATGATGAGCAGGAGATTATTAAACTGATGGAAATTTATTTTGGCAACGAGGGTTATCGGATTCTCACCGCGAATGATGGGCTTGAAGCACTGGAACAATTGAAAAAAGAGTCGATCGATCTCATTATTCTGGATGTCATGATGCCAAATATGGACGGAATCGAAGCTTGTATGAAAATTCGGGAAGAGCAGAAAATGCCGATTATTATGCTGTCCGCCAAAAGTATGGATATGGATAAAATCACAGGGCTAAGCATCGGTGCCGATGATTATGTGACCAAGCCGTTTAACCCGCTTGAACTTGTCGCACGGGCGAAATCCCAGCTGCGCAGGTATCATACCTTCAATGAAGGTCGGGAGAACAAAGAGCACGAGTGGGTTATTGATGATCTGGTCATAAATACCGATACACATGAAGTTTGGGTGGATGAGCAGCCGGTTCGTCTGACTCCGCGTGAATTTGCTGTTCTTGAATTACTGGCTCGTCACCAAGGTTCAGTACTTAGTATGGAACAGATCTATCGTCAAGTCTGGAAAGAAGAATTCATGGAGTCGAATAATACAGTCATGGTACATATTCGCAAGATTCGTGAGAAGATTGAACTCGACAGCAAACACCCCAAGTTTATTCAGACCGTATGGGGTGTTGGTTATAAGATGATCAAACCGCAATAAACATGTACATTCACAGGATGTCGTGTAACATGAACACATTCAGGGAGTTCCTACTATGAATTCAAAGTTGATTAATACAGTCCGATGGAAATTTATCTATGCATTTCTGCTGAGCGGTATATTAACTGCAGTTATTTTGTACGGGGGTAGTAAGGTGGGGCAGACCATCCTGGAAGCTCAGACGTATCCGGATTATTCCATTCCAGCCCAAGGGATCAGGTGGTTGGTGAATAATATCGGTTCGGTGCCTTTGATGATTGTGGTAGGCGTGCTTGGTTTTGTGCTGTTTTTTTTCCTGCTCTCACGCAAGGTGATGCGGGTCCTGGATGAAATTACGGCGGGGATTCAGGAGGTTGCCAAAGGAGAGTTATCCCATCGCATCGAAGTGAAGACCTCTGATGAATTCGGAGTGGTCGCTGCAAGCATTAATCAGATGGCTGAACAATTGCAGTTATCGCTTCAGGAAGAGCGTAATGCAGTTGCTGCCAAAAACGATCTGATTACGGGGATATCACATGATCTGAGAACACCACTCACTTCTATTCTGGGATTTCTGGAGTACATCGAGAAGGATCGCTACCAAGATGAGATTGAGATGCGCTATTACGTTAGCATTGCCTATGAGAAATCCTTGACCCTTCGCAAGTTAATTGATGACTTGTTCGAATATACGCGCGTGAGTGGCGGGAGCCTTCCGTTATCTCTGCAAGCGTTGAACCTGAATTCGTTTCTGATGCAGCTGGCTGAAGAGTTTGCTCCCATGCTGGAGGATGCTGGCATGACCTACAAGATCATCGGCGGGCAAGACCCACTATGGATACAAGCTGCTCCGGGGGAGCTTGTAAGAGCATATGAGAATCTGTTCAGCAATGCCATTCGGTATGGTTCGCAAGGTAAACGAATGGAGATTGGGCTGGCCCTTGAAGGTAAAGAGGCTGTAGTCCGCATCAGTAATTATGGTGATCCGATTCCGGCACAAGATCTGCCACATCTATTTGATCGATTCTATCGGGTAGATAAATCCCGTTCCCGCGATACGGGAGGTACCGGTCTCGGCCTGGCGATTGCCAAATCGATGATTGAATTACATCGAGGAAGTATCGTTGCTTACAGTGAAAATGGCAGAACGGATTTTGTTACCCGTTTCCCTGTAACCGCTGCTTCACCAAGTAATTACTCAGAGGAATAAAAATTAAGAATTTGGTAAGAAGTTAGCCACTATCTCATTAAGAAATATTCGGTATTCTACCTCTATTACCATATTATTGTATAGAGGAGGATACCGAATATGAAGTCTCAATTTAGTACAGTAAGACTAAGATACATATACATTGGAGGAGCAAGCGCGTTACTGAGCGCAGCGCTCCTTTTTGTCGTTTATCACGTGCTACGGTTTGCCCACAATCACATCCTTCCAGATGCAGCATGGATAACGCGTATGATGAACTGGGGAATCAATCATATCGGAACAAAGCCGCTCTTTATCTTCATTGGAGGAGCCATGTTTGCGATCTTTTTCTGGATTCGATCCCAGAAGATTGCGGAAGATCTCAGTCAACTTGCACGCGGAACAGCCGAACTTGCATTGGGCCACAATCCTGGAAGAATTGATGTTCTAAGTGGTGGTGAACTACGACAAATTGCTGCCAATCTGAATGTAATTACGTTTCTCCTGCATGAGGAAGGGCTGAGCAGATCAGAACCGAAACATGAGAGAAGAGAGGTAGAGGGAGCGTTTATTCAGCATGAGCAACCCGGCCTTCAGCAACATAATGAAGAAGACAAGGAGAACACTCAAACTATTTCTACACAGGTTGACCTACCGATAAAACTTACTCTCTACGGTATTCAATCTTCTCTGGATGAGATTATCCAAGGGCGGTGTCAGGACGAGATGGAAGTTCAGCATTGGGTCAAGTTGGCGTATGAACAGACATTGCTGCTTCATCATGCTCTGGAGATTACACAACGAGATAGACAGGAACACGAAGTTTCAATTGAACGGGTACACAAGGAGCCTGAATGTTGAAACACGTGAGCAAGCGATGGATGTATTACGTTTTTGATGCCGCAGTGGTTGTAGTTTTGATATTGACCCTTTTCTATCTCTATCTGATTACTTATGGCGAAGGAATGCTTCGCAATCGTCCAGAGGCCATGCAGGTGGCCTCTTCAACCATTATTACGAATGCAGAGGGGACCGAAATTTCGAGGTTGCATACGCAGACCAAAGGGTATTCCGAATATGCTGAACTGAACGCTATGCCAGATTTATTAAAGATGGCTTTTTTGGCTACAGAAGATCGACGTTTCTACAACCATGATGGACTAGATTTCATCGGACTTGGCAGAGCCATTATGCAAGACATCTTACATATGAATCTGAGTCAGGGAGGAAGCTCCATTACGCAACAACTGGCAAGAAATCTGTATTTGAATGGGGATAAAACGTTGAGTCGAAAGGTGAATGAGATATCGATTGCGATGGCCCTGGAGAAGAAGTATAGCAAGGATGAAATTCTGGAAATGTATCTGAATCAGATCTACATGGGAAGCCAGCAGTATGGTGTAAAAGCGGCAGCCTGGCGGTATTTCGGAATTAAGGATATGCACCAATTGAAACTATGGCAGATTGCTACATTAGCTGGAATGCCCAAAGGTCCATCCATATACAATCCAGTAGATCATCCTGAACTTTCCAAACAAAGACGTGCCGTTATCCTTGGACTAATGCATGAACAGGGACTAATTACACGAAAGCAGATGCTCCAAGCCCGTGACGTCGATTTCACGCCGCCTGAAACCGTATTGAATGCAACAACTTCACCGGGCTTGAGCGAGCCCGCATATGTGTCTGCCGTGGATGCTGTGATTCAGGAGGCTTCTCGGCTCACAGGTAAAAGTGAAGCAGAGATTCAATCGGCAGGTTGGGTTATTCAAACTGGGCTAGACGAACAGGCACAACTGGCGATGGAAGAAACATTTGCAGACGCTACCCGATTCCCCGATGATTGCCAAGACGAGCAGGTCCAGGCAAGTATGGTTATTATCGACCAGCACAACGGTGAAGTGAAAGCGATGATGGGTGGACGTAATCCTTTAAAAGGGGGCATCAACTGGGCGATTATGGATGCAAGGCAGCCAGGTTCATCTTTTAAACCGATTATTGCATATGGCCCTGCGTTGGAGTCGGGGAAGTTCAAGCCAGAGAGTATACTACCGGATAAACGCATGCAATATGGCAACTATCAACCTTCCAATCTGGGTGGGCGTTACAGCGGTTCAATACCGATGTCCCAAGCCCTGCAAAAGTCCATCAATGCCCCAGCCGTATGGCTGCTTCATGAGACAGGACTGAACGATGCACATCAATTTGCGGCAAGACTCGGTATTGAACTGGGGAAAGAGGATAGGAATCTCTCGATTGCTCTGGGCGGTGTGCATCAGGGGGTGTCGCCAATGAAGATGGCGCAGGCCTATACGGTGTTTGCGAATAATGGCAAGTTGAATACAGCCCATCTGATACGCGAGATTACAGATTCCCGTGGACGGACAATATTTGCTCATAAGTCGGAAAATAAGCAGGTAATCTCCTCGAGTACGGCGAATGCCATGACCAGAATGCTGCAAAATGTAGTCAGTCAGGGAACAGGAAGCCGTGCACAGTTAGGTCAGCACAAGGTAGCAGGGAAAACGGGAACAACACAGGCTGCATTACCTGGTGCGGGAAGAGAGGCTAATCGGGATCTGTGGTTTGTGGGCTATACGAGTAACTGGACTGCGGCGGTCTGGATGGGATTTGATCATACGGATGAAGATCATTATATGAGGTCAGGAAGTGGTGTTGCAGCGGAGTTGTTCGCAACAGTGATGAGACGTGCTACCCAATAGAATGCAAGAGAGAGAGACCATAGTTCATACGGTTCTTTCCTTCTCTTGGATAACACAGAAAATAGCTTCTAATGTATAATATGTGTCTTTCTATCGTAAAAGGAGGCTGAAATGAACTATAAATATAGGAACTCGGAATTGGATACAAGCTCGCTGCAGCCTAAAAGTGGTATCAGACCGGAACGTCCTGGCATCTCCGGATTAGGCGGATGGCTTATTTTAATACAGATTGGGCTTTGGGTCGCACTGGTGCTTCTCATCGCGGATATGTCGCAGGTAAATGTCATTATGGATCCGGTAAGGTGGGAGGGTGTCCGTGGTGTCGATCCGGAACTTTATACTGAAGGGATACGCCCGCTCCTTTGGTTCGGGGTCATAAGCAGCGTCATGTTACTAATGCTCGTTATCGTGAATCTCGTACTGCTGTATAAGAAAAAGAAACAGTTTCCACGCATGATGATTATTCTGTACATTGCAAATGTATTCATTGGAGTCATGACATGGATTATGATCGCACGAATTGAGATTCCGAGAGAGCAACATGTGCTCGATCCAACATCAGCATTTAATTTGACGATACGATCCATTCTGACGTGCTGTATCTTCATTCCATATTTCCTGAGGTCGGTACGTGTGAAGAATACGTTTGTGAAGTAGATAGACTTCTTTGATTGTCTCACTGCACTATAGTGCTCTATAGGATAGTGATACGTAAGGCCCGTAGATATACAAGATTTTATCCTGTATGCTAACGGGCCTTAAGTGTGCTGATATGTGAAAAGAATAATCATTTCGATGATGATTTTGCCCGAAGTGAGGCGGGAATTCGGCGTATCATCTGGTTTAATACCTCGGATAACACAAGGCCTACGGCAATGGCGCCGGATAACATGAGTGCCTTGGCGGCCATCTCCATAGCGGCACTGTAGTCATTTTGCACAAAACTTCGCATCGCATTATACGCCAGTCCACCAGGAACGAGAGGGATGATGCCTGCGACGCTAAAGATGATGACGGGTGCGCGAAACATGCGAGAGAATACCTGGCTGATGACACCTACGGCTATGGTCGCTGCAAGTGTAGCAGGAACCGCATCCGCTGCATATTCAAGCACGATATAGATAATCCAGCCGATCATCCCGACAAATCCACCATGGAGCAGCATGCGCCGGGGTGCGTTGAAGATGATTCCAAACGCGGCTGAAGCGACAAAACTGGTTAAGGCTTGTTCAATAAAATGGAGCATATCCTGCATTCCTCCGTCTTACATAAAAAGTGAAAATACAACTGCAATACCGGTACCTATGGCAAAGGCAGTCAGAAATGCCTCGGCTCCCTTGGATAATCCGGATACGAGATGTCCGGCCATCAGGTCGCGTACAGCATTGGTAATCAGCAGCCCCGGAACCAGCGGCATAACCGAACCAATAATGATTTTGTCCCGTTCATGACCCACTCCCATATAGATCAGAAGAAAAGCGAGTAAGCCAATAACAAAGGATGCCGTAAGCTCAGCAAAAAATTTGACCCGTACCAACCGGTGAAAGGCAATAACGGCTGCATAACCTATGCCCCCACAGATCAGCGCCGGAAGAAAGTCGCTCCAACCTCCGCCAAACATAATGGTAAAACAACCACTGGATAACGCCGCGGCCGTAAGCTGCACAGCCGTTGAATAGGAGGAGGGCTTGCCTTCGATCTGTACCAATAGATCATGGGCTTCCTGAGCAGATAGCTCACCTTGTCCGATGCGGCGGGAGACCGCATTCACCTCGGACACCTTGTCCAGATCCGTCGTACGCTCGGAGATGCGAATCAGCTTGGCAGGTTCGGTTGCATCAACAGAGAAGAAGATGCCTGTCGGAACAACGTAACTGTGCGAATGGGGTAAACCCAGCGCCGCGGCCATACGTTTCATCGTATCTTCCACACGGTAGGTTTCACCACCGCTTTGCAGCATGATTTTGCCTGCGAGCAGACAGATGGCAATCACGCGGGATTGTTCAGTAGGGTTGCTGCCAATCATACCTGTCTCGACTTGTGATACGGGTGATGAATCATGACGTATGTATTCCAACCGGATCAAGCTCCGTTTCATATGAGATATGGGGTGGTGCGACACCATTGTATCATACTTCACACGCTCGCAAGGAATCATACCGCACCATAGCCGAGACCATAAAAAAGCTTCGTTCCCAAGACTTGAAGATCTCAGGAGCGAAGCTTCTTGGAACAGGATTGGATATAGAAGTACAATGCCACTACATCAACAGTGTGATAACCAACAGTTCATACAGCACAAGCGGCAAAATTGTTGGTCCAAACAAGGCGCGAGGTTCAGGGTATCCATGCATTGGGGTGACCTGGAGATACAAAATTCCCCGGTCTGCACTGATGATGACACCTTCCCACACTTGCCCATCGATATTCTGGACTTGTACCTTCTTGCCTATATGCTGCCGAGCTGTATGATGAAGCATATTCCGCACACTTTGCACGGATTGAAGCATCGGTTGATTGGCTTGATACACGACACGCGTGGATGGCGTGGATGTGGATTCAGACATGATGCACAACCCTTCCCTCAAAATAAGTTCTTACTTCAAGGTATGCATCTGCCTATAAAAGGTGATTACACAAACGCCATCTCAAGGCACCCGCGTCCATTTTCATAAGCAACTTTGCCTAATGCTCCATTCACAAAGGTGAGCTGGGGCGGAACATGGCCGAGATCCACATCGTACAGTACAGGGACATCCAGATCCCCAAGTGCAGAGGATAGGGCATCGGTAAAATTGAAATCGGCTGTATCGGAATAACCCGCAGGTCGGCCGAACATGAAGCCTTTCACACCTGCAAACCAGCCAGCCTGTCTCATCTGCCACAGATGACGGTAGATATCCCCCGCATTCATCTCACAGCTTTCCAGATACCAGATCGTTCCTTCATCTGCACAGTACTGATCCAGATACGATTGGACGGGTGCATACGGGGTGCCGATCAGACTAGTGATCGTATCCATACAGCCACCGATCAGCCGACCGGAGAACGACACAGCGGTATCTGCATCTTCCGAGTGGCCGAGCTGTTTCCAGCGCGAAGGTGTATCCAGGTTAAAACCAGGAGATTCCGGTTTCCATGCCGATTGATAATGTGTGGAAGACGATTGTGTGATCTGTCCGCCATCTTTGGTCTGTAACACATCAATCCAGCGCGCAGTCACGGGATCAATGGCGTTTGATCTTAGATCAACATAGTTGGTGCCATGTGCTGATGCTGTTCCGGTGATCAGGGTATAGGCGAACAGGAACGTACTGATATCCGAGTATCCCATGACCCATTTGGGCGGTAATGATTTCAAAGCTTCCCAATCCAGCAGGGGGAGGATATCCATCAGAAACTCCCCGCCCCATGGAGGGATAATGGCTTGAATATTTGGATTGCGGAAAAATTCATTCATCTCTTCGGCCCGTTCCTCTTTGGAGGCACTCACACATTTGATGTTGTGGCGGAGCGATGGGCTTTCCAGCACGTCAAAACCAAGGCGCTCCATATTGCGTTTGCTCTCCTCAAGATAATGGTGCAGGGATTCGCCAACACCGCTGGAGGGTGCTGCCACACCGATGGTATTTCCCGGAGCGAGTGGCTGCGGATAACGGATGGAACGTTGATTCATATCTAAACACACCTTCCCTATGAACATCATTGCTCGTAATAATGAATGTTTCCATTATATAGAATATTTGCGATAATCACAGCCTACTGGTAGAAAATTAAGGATTCACAGGAATATCCAACGAGAATGGGGACTTCACTTTCATTGGATAGGTGGAAATGTGCATTTGGATTTTCCCCTGCATCTTGGCTCCATTTTCGACAGTAGAGGAAACGATCGTATGATTGTCATCCGTTCCCTCTCCACTACTCCAACTGGAGCCAGGAACTTCATATGATTTCCCTGCACTGTCTGTAACATTATTGAAAGCCAGAACGTACCCGCCGTTCATACTACCAGCAACAGAAAAGTCGATAATTAGATTTTTACCTTCAACCTTGCTGCCAAGCATCTTCAATCCAGGTGGTCCACCTGTAATCCGGTGTGACTTCAGATCAAGGGTAAGATCCAACTCATCTTTATCCAATCCGGAGAAGCCAGATCCCTGTAACGTCAGCTTTTTCGGTATGGAGAAGTACATGCTTTCGAAGTAAATGGAACGTTCATCCTCACCGGTTGAGGTATCTGTTCTCCACGCGCGGCCTTGCTCATCAACCAGTTGAAGATCGCTGAGGCCAAATACCTTCTTGGTATTTTTAGGATCAAAATTTACATCAAGCACAAGACGTGTTGGATACATAGTAGCCTGATTCACATCAATACGCTGTCCATCCACTGTTAACGTCTGATTCACACGAATGACCTTTTTCATGCCTTTGGTAAGATTCTTGTCTACCGGGAACGTTATTTTCCACTTTTCTGCACGCGTTGTATCTCTGGCCTTAAACACGACGCTCAGCTCTTCAGGAGGAGAGGTTCCATCCGTGAAGATCACGTCTATCATATTCTCATTCACATTCTCGTCTGGTGAAGGTGTTGGATAAGCGTGAGTAAACGCAACTGGAAGATCTTTACCGTTCTCATCGAGCAGATCAATATCATAGTTGAATTTCTCGGGATCTTTCATGCCTTTCATCGTGTAAAAAATAACCATACGTGACTCGTCTGTGATAATGCCATCAACGGTCAAGGAAGTACCATCATGCTCGTCGGTGACACCGATCTTCTGCAAGAGAGACTGATCGATCGCCATCATTAATCCTTTGTCCTGGCGAATCATACTCACAATGCCCTCCATTCCGGGCAATTGCTCCACAAAGGACGCAAAGGCGGGAGAGACGCGGATACAACCGGTAAACAACAGGATGAGGGCAGCTGCCGAGATGGAGCTCATATACCAGCGCAGCCGGGACTTTCGCTTACGGGCAGCCTGGCGGATTCCGGATTGCACAGCCTGATAGGCAGCATCCGGTACAGGCATGGTTTCGTACTCCGTCTTTCGAGTATTCAGACGTTCTTCCAATGTGTCGAATGAGTTTTGTTCATCCGTCATGAGGATACATCTCCCTTCGTTTCAAGTTGATCACGGAGCTGTCCGAGTGCCCGATGTAATCGGGATTTTACGGTTCCGGTCGGGATTTCGAGAATATCGGCAACTTCAGTTAAGGAGAAACCTTCGAAATAACTCAGGATAATAATCTGTTTGCAATCCCGGTCAAGGGTGGATACGGCCGTAGCAAGATCGGGGTCCGCAGGACGATCCCAACTGCTGGATTCATGAATCTCGGTGACGGGACTGAACCGACTTTTTCGTTTGCGTTCGTCCGCACAGTAGTTGAGCAGAATGCGGATGAGCCAAGTGCCAAAGTAGGAGGGCTCTTTTAATTTTTTGAGTTTATGGAAGGCCCTAAACGTTGATTCCTGAATCGCTTCGAGCGCATCACCTTCGTTATGCAGGTAGGCATAGGCGATACGGTACAGTTGGCTCTGATGTAATTCCATTAAGGCTGCAAAAGCCTCGGCATCCCCTTTTTGTGCGGCGATGGTGAGCTGAGAAGGGGTCACATGGCTCCTCCTTTCCTGGATATGTTGAGTATTAGACCGCGTAAGGCTCCAAACGGTTCTTATTTTCTTAAAAAATATAATGTATCGGGATTTCTATAGAAGTTGAACGAAGTATTTACATGAGAACGTTGAGGACAGAAATAACCTGAAGAAGCGGAGCTAAAAGCTTTCTGAAAGAAAGCTCCTTCGGAAGCATACACTTCGCTTTTATCGCCAGATTTTCACCTTTGTAAAAGTGAATTAAAAAAATCTGGGGATAACAGCGATCGGAAGGTTGTTCTGTCATCGGAGTGGCAAGTGTAAATATTCTTAGCTCAACTTATATAGCCTCTCACCGATAGAGGTATGTAATCGGACAACAAATAACCGTCAGATCTTCTCTTTCTACTCCAAAAAGAGTCCTGACGGTTATTCGCGTATTACTCACGTTATCTAATCATTATTGCTGATGCGCTGTAACGGCTGCTCGCAGACATGAAGCTGTAGACGTGTTACCACTTTCAAGTGAAATCTCTAGTGCGGTCTGGCCTGCTGAGTTTAGCACGTTTGGATCAGCTCCATGCTGAAGTAACATCTCGATAAGTTCGATCTGATCCGTATGAAATGCTGCCGAGTGCAATGCATATTGTCCATCGCTGTCCAGAATACTTGTGGATGCCCCATATTCGAGTAAAAGTTGGATAACTTCTGACGAACGTTCTCCGGCAAGTGCGGCATGCAGTGCAGTATTGGAAGGGATAAAGGAAATCTTGGAATGAGAAAGGGCGTTAACATCCGCTCCATGCTCCAGAAGAAGACGAACTACTTCTACTTGTCCATAATGAGAGGCATATCCCAGCGGAGTTAACCCATCCTGATTTTCAGTATTGGTGAGTTCCGGGTGAGAAGTGAGCAATAATTGCAGGTTGGCCATGTCTCCAGACTGTGCAGCCTGGAATAGTTGATTAATCTGTTCTGCATGATTCATAAAGGAATACCTCCATCTGATGAGATAATGTAATTATAGATGTTCCTCTTCAGAGGTGCTTCTTCATAATCACCTTTTTGCCCGCAGCTGGGAAGGAGAGCTATGGAAGCGTCTAGTGAATAATGAACTGAACGAACCGAGGCTCTCGAAGCCCACATCATAACAGATATTGGTGACAGACCTGTCCGAATCTAGCAAAAGCCCCTTCGCAGCCAATAGTCTACATTCAGTCAGATAACGATGGGGTGAAGTACCAAACAACTTTTTATAACTGCGTAGAAAATGATTCACGGATAGTTGTGCAGCCGATGCTGTCTGTTCTAGCGTTAACGGCTGATCATAGTAGGCGGAGATATACTCATGCCCGATATACACTCTTCGGTACAACTCTTCTCGGGTTGAACGTCTGATCATATCCAGTTCGTTGATCTCTTGCTGAACGTTACGGTGTAGATCCAGCATGTGAACAGCAAGCTGATGAAGCTGCTCCGCTATTGCCCAGGAATCCAGTGTGTCTGGACTGTACAAATTCCGCAAATGATTCAGGGCTGCCCCAAGCCGATTATCCATGGCATATGTACGTTCTACCCACTCCATCTTGCTTGAGGATGAATAACTATACGGCTCATCAAGTAGCCGAATATCACTGGTAATTAGATTCCGGCCAATCTCTTCGACATAACCGGGAGGGAAGAAGATACAGAAGGATTCAACGGGAGTAGATGAATCAATGTGAAGACTATATTCCTGGCCCTCATTCAGAAGCAGATAGTTCTCATTATTGACTGCGTAGTGACCGTGTCCCGCTTCATATAGCGTTTTTCCGTTACGGAATGTTTTCAGTGATAACGAGCCGCTGCCTTTCCAATCGAATTCGGAACTCGATTCATGCAGAATGAAGGGTGCAGGTCGAGGAAGAGGAATCTCCAACACTTGCAAGCACCTCCAAGCTTAATTCTGGTTATATAACTTCTTCACAGCTTCCAGCCCAGGTACCGCAAAGCAGGCGAGTGGAGAGGGCAGATCATTCAATGGGAACCAGCCGATCTCACCAATGGCTCCGCCTTCTTCCAGATTACGAGCATGACCGCCAATCACCTTGGTGGAATAGAGCACGGATATCCAATGTTCCTTCTGTTGTGGCTGGATCGTCTCCGCCGTGCAGAGCAGACTGTCAATGGCGATATCCAGATTCACTTCCTCCTTGATTTCACGGATGACGGCAGTCTCCAGTGATTCGTAGGGATCGACTTTCCCGCCGGGAATACTCCAGGTGTGCTGCTCGGGCTGGCGATTCCGCCAGGCGAGAAGCACTTCGCCCCGTTCATTGAGGATGACCGCACCTACGCCGATGCGAGGTGAAATTTCAGATTCACCTTTTGGAACAGAACTTAATTCCGACATTGACAGCGCAGCTTGTTCGTTCCCATTACGTTGTGAAAAACCACCCGCGTCCATTTCCCCAGATTGAGGAGTGTGAGTAGACTGGAATGACAAGGGAAGCCCAGACTGCGCCGACCATTCTTCGGCAAGGATACTCATCGAGATCAGGTCATAATGCATGCCATCCCGCAAAACTGCAGAACGCTGGCGACCCTCTTCCCGGAATCCGGCTTTTAGGTACGCACGTCTCGCGGCTTCATTGTATTCAATGACTTCCAGCGCAATCCGGTTCAGGTTCAATTCGTGGAAGCCATATCGAAGAATCAGAGCCAGAGCGTCGCTTCCGTAGCCTTTACCTCGATCATTTTCTTCGCCGATACCAATGGCCAGACGAGCCGACCGATTGTTCCATTCAATTCGGTAGAGGGCTGTGAATCCAATGAATCGGTTACCCTCCAGTGTACGTAATGCAAATTCAAATCCGTTGTCTCGGCGGACAGACGAAGAACCCGTTTCATCCGGCGTTAACGGGATCGCGATATCGGTATCCATGTTGCGCAAATATTCATAATCATCTGTGAAGCGGGAGAGACGCATGCAATCTTCCGGGCATGGGGCCGCTAATCTGACTTTGGAACCTTGAAAACCATTTAAATGACGTGGAGACATGTTGCACCTCTTTTGTTCGATATGAAATCAATCGTTTCTCCCCATTATACTACGAACAGGAGAGGATACCGAAAAATGGCACCAAACGAGCTACACTCAGGGAAAAACAACAAAAAAAAGCAGCCGTTTCGGGCTGCTTGTACATTCATTATTTCAGATCATTCAATAAATTCTTCATTTTTTTGTAATGTCCACTGACCCGATCAACCATGTAGTTATACATGAGCTGATTCTCCGAAAGATTCGCCATTTCCTTGTCAATGTCAACGTTATTGTTGTTATTGTTCATGGCTGTTTCGTTGTTCTCGACAATTCGGTACTGTACGATGGAAGAATTGGGATCACTGATAGGAAAGTGTTTGTCATGAGTCCGCTTCATGGCGAGCTGATCTGTTTTGCCATTTTCAACGATACGTCTCAGCTCTTCCTGAAACTCTACCGTTTTCTTTTTGTAGTTAGGCGTGTCTGCATTGGCTATGTTGTTGGTAATGGCATTATGCTGTGCAGTAAGCGCTTGTAACAGTGATTCGTTACGTCTTGTCGTATTCGTTTCGATCACGGGCTCAGTCTCCTTCACTGTAGATTGTACAGTTACTTCTATAATAAGAAATAAAGTTGCACACTGTCAACATAACAAAGAAAAAGACAAGCACATGCCGGAGGTCCCCCGATAAGAAGAACCCTGCCTTCATGAAATCTTGTCTTAGATTTTGCCCTCATGGATCAGCGTTGAACAACCTCTTAAGAGGGACGATTAATATTTTTGCCGTAATAGATCTCGTCCATCTCCAGCTTCAGCCATTCTGTAATCTCCTGTTGTTCCTTCTTGCTGAGCTTATCCTTGGTGTACCCAAACAGATAATTGTCGAGGTCAAATTCCCTCAGTTTACACTTGGTGTGAAAAATATTCTCCTGATAGACGTTCACGTCAATCATGTCAAAGCTGCTCTTGATCTCATCCGGAATATAATTCTGAATCGAGCCGATCTCATGGTCAATGAACAGCTTGCGTCCGCTTGTATCCCGCGTAAAACCACGCACCCTGTAATCCATCGTCATAATGTCCGTATCAAATGAGTGAATCAGATAATTCAGCGCCTTAAGCGGTGAGATCTCACCGCAGGTGGAGACATCAATGTCCGCACGGAAGGTACTGATACCTTCACTAGGATGAAACTCAGGGTAGGTATGCACAGTGATATGGCTTTTATCCAGCTGCATGACAACGTTATCGGGCAGAGGGCCGGGAGATTCATCAAGTGATTCTTCGGGGATCTCCACGATTGGACCTTCCGAGACAAGCATCGTCACACTCGCACCTTGAGGCACGTAATCCTGCTGAGCGACATTCAGCACGTGGGCTCCGATGATGTCGGAGACGTTGTTCAGAATTTTACTCAGCCGGGCGGCGTTATACTGTTCATCAATATATTCAATGTAAGCTTCGCGTTCGTCTTTGGTTTTGGTATAACAAATATCGTACATATTAAAGCTGAGCGACTTGGTCAGGTTGTTAAATCCATGCAGTTGAATGCGCTGCTCTGGCGTAATTGTCATGGTTGCAGTTCCCCTTATCCCATACGACATATCATCGCAGTTATAATACTACTTATACCCAACCTGCCTCGAAAAAAAACATATGTACGTCATTCAAAATACGGTTCCCCTCTGATGAAAGCTATGCATGATTGGACCTCTGACAAACTATACTGATCCACAAGGAATCAGAATGAAGAATCGTCGAAGTCCGCAATATCGTTCATGCGCTCATCCTCAGCTACAGATTGAATATCCTCTGAAGTGACACTGATGATTGTATAGTCCTCGTTCTGCTGTTTCTTCACGGCTTTTTCCTTCACAAAACGGGGGCTGCCTTCCCCAGCATCTTCGTCATAGACGAGCAGAAGACCGTCGCTTTTACGCAGCAACAGGTCATCCCGTGCAGTGAACTGCCACGGCCCGATATAAGGTTGATTGCTAATCGCACCGTAATAGTCCACACCCGAGAGGATGGAACGGTAATACTCCTGCTTGTCTTCTTTCCATTGCTCCTCCGGGTTCTGAAAGGCAGTGATGATCGACAGTTTCAGATGTGGGTACGTCTTCTTCAGATCAATGACCACTTCGCAGGCCCACAGGTCCACACCGTATTGTCCAGGCGTCAGCACCCATTCCAAACCATCCTCGACAAGGGGAGTGAGGCGGGAGGAGATGGCTTTTTTGATAAAAGGAATACCTTCATGCTTCTGTCCAAAAATCTGCAATTCATGTGCCCGGTAACCGGTGATTAACAGGTTTTTCAGTGTCCGTTCCTCCTTTCAGGTATGATCAATCGATCAGTGAATTTTCTATATATGCACACATTAGAGGTGCAGTTATTTCGCAGGTGGAGTTTCTGCACGGAACGGATACAGGAATGGCTTCGGAATATCCGTTTCGAATGACATTAACTCATCCGTTGTGGGATGAATAAACGAGAGTATACGTGCATGAAGTCCGAGACGGCCAAGGTCTCTTGTGCGTGCGCCGTATTTTCTGTCACCGGCGATCGGATGTCCGAGATCTTCCATATGCACACGAATCTGATTTTTACGCCCTGTCTCCAGACGCACTTCCAGCAAGGAGAATTCGCGGTTCGACTTCAGACGTTTGTAATGTGTAATGGCATGTTGTCCATCATTCGGACGAGAGCTGGAATACATTTTCAGCGTTTTGGTTTCCTTCAACCAGGAAGAGATGGTGCCTTCTTCTTTGGCTACTGAACCTTCAACAAGGGCAACGTATACGCGGTCCTGCACATTTTCCTTCCAGTTGTTTTGCAGCTTCTGCTGCACCTCTTCACTTTTGGCAAACATCATCACACCCGACGTATCCCGATCCAGACGATGGACAACAAAGATCCGGTTGAGCGGATTGGTGCGGCGCACATGCTCTGTCAGTTGGCGATAAGCCGTCAGGTCGTCCGTCTTGTCAGCGGCAATGGACAATAGTCCGGCTTCCTTGCGGATCACAATGATATCATCGTCTTCATGCAAAATGTTAATACCCGTCAAGGATGGAGCAGCGACTGCACCTTCTTTTCGAATGTAGACAATCTGACCTGGCGTCAGCGCTTCATTAAACTTGGTTACAACCTTCTGATCCACGGATACCTGTCCACGACCCAGAATGGACTTCACTGCGTTCCGTCCTGATTTCAAATGCTGCAACAGGAAATTCAACAGTTCATCCGGTTCGGTCACTTTGTACTGGCGTGGTGGTTCCTGCTTGCGATAGTAGGAATTGCCTGGTCGTTTGGATGCGCTGGCATTTTTGGGTTTGTTGCCTCCAGCTTTCTTGGGTGCACCCGATGATTTAGCGGTTATTGGCTTCTTATTCTCCTCCGTATTACGTGATGCGGAAGCACCTGATGTTTTGGCAGATGAGAAGTTGGACTTGCCGGAACGTGCTGAAGATGAACCTGTATAAGATTTCCCCTTGGCCGAGGCCGATGTCTTGCTGGTTGGACGTTTGCGTTTATTCATGAATAGTAATCTCCTTCTGAACAGCCTGTACCGCTTGTGTGCATACGATCCGTTCATTTTCGTTATGCAGTTCAATATACCATTAACAGTCGACAAATAAAAATAGGTTCATACAATCTGCTATACATCCAATCATAAGAGTAGTGAGATTCATAGGATAGGGTATCCCATAGCATTGGAGGTGTTACTCATGGGCGTGTTTCTCGATATGAGAACTTCGATGAACTCGGCAACCGTAGGACAGCCCGGTTTGTCACTGTCAGAATCCCCGACAGCTTTTGGCACCATTGGTCTACAGACGCAGGGTGTGGTGAATCCCATTATTACGTTGAACGGGACAGTAGGTGTTACGGGAGAACTGGGAGATACCTTTGTTGTGGAGCTTGTGCGGGGTTTTTTATATGATCCTTTCTATATCATCTACCGTGCTGAAGGTACGATTGGACAGAACGGAGGTGCCGAATTCCATTCGTTCACAGCTCAGGATCTGTCTGCACCACCAGCATTGGAAAGTGTGTATACTTCGTTCATCTCGGGGGTGTCCACAGCAGTAAGAACCGGGCCGGAGATGTTATACGGTATTGCAGCCACCGGTTAGTAGTGAAAGGCGAAATATAACAGGCAGAGTGCTTCGTCATCACTTCTGTTGACGGCAGAGTTCGCTTCATACCCCAGAGACGTAAGACAATGCATCGATAGGTTTCGACTAGCGCTCAGCAAGAACCCCCCGGCTTAAGCAGTCGGGGGGTTTTGCCGTACAAGCATCTGCACGTTTCAATACAAATCACGAATCTAAAGTTTGAAACTGTCCAGGATCAGTTGGCACGGCCTTTCAGAATGATGTTGTTGGCTTTGCCAAAGTCGATGGCAACTTTGCCTGCGAGTGCAGCTGTTCGCTCCGCAAGGATAACCGCATTGACGCCACAGGAGAAGAGAGCGACGTCGAAGGTATGTTGATTATTCTGAATCCAATGCAGCGTTTCATCCATTTGATCATAGCTATCGAAGGGCAGGGCAGTCACAATGTTCAGATTATAGGGCTCACGTTCGAGCATGGCACGCAGAGCCTCAATCTCACGAGTAACGAGTAACACACGCTTGCCTGCAAGCATCTGCCAGAAACGCGGGTTCTGCGCCAGTTCCCGATTAACACAGGCGTGACAAGTCATCGGAGGAGAGATGCCAAAGTGTGCAAATACCATGTCGGTCAGGGGTCTTTTGAGATAATCGGGAGCATTGATGGTGCTGTCACCACGAGGAAGAATGCCCACGATATCGGCACGTTGCAAGGAAGCGGCGACTTCATCCCGTAGTTTCGGGTTGGGAAGACGAAGTCCCTTTTGCCCTAAGTTGGCTTTCTTAGCCCAACGCTCCTGAAGGACCTGTTCCGTGGGCCATACGGTTTCTTGAGACATGACGATATTCTCGCCATCACCGACTCTTACAAGAGACAGCGGTCGGTGTTCCAGAAGTGCCGCTTCGAGCTGATCAAGCACACCTTCCATTTCAAGATAGATCGAATTCATGTGATGGGTTGCCTCCTTTGAAAATTGAACTGTTCTATTCTATGTTGCGACTACCGTAACGATATGTACGTTCGACCCAAAGGGCGCCATCCTTGGTTGAATATCAATCTATTTATATGAAAGTTAGTACATCTGTCGGTACCGCTTCTATCAACGTTTCATACGATATAGAGTGCTGGATTCACAAGCGAGATGTCGCTTGTAAGCGATCAGATAGATCGAAGATGATTTTCATAGGAAGACGGCATCAAAACTATGAAAACAGTCTGTATCCGACAAACGGAACTTGCAGCGTTCATGAGGAGGCATGTTATGTCCAGGAAAGTTGTGATTGAGATTAACTTCAACAATTATGGGATGGACCCGCAGCGATTAACGCGGGAATGGCTGGAGCGTCGGATGAGCATCTTCCGCACGTTCACATTGCATTGCCTGAAGGCACAGACGAATCAGGATTTCCTCACAGTGGTGAAGTTGTCCAAGGAATCCGGGGAATTAATGCAGGAGATTCTGGCGGGTCAGGAGCCGCTTCCTTCCAATATTCGTTTTGGAACCAATATGGAGAGTGTGCGTGCCATTTTGGCGTTTGCCAATGGTTCGGAGCAACTCTATATTGCCCGTCTGGATTCGGATGATTTATACCATAAAACCTTTGTTCAACAGCTCTACGATATTCAACCACAGCAGCAGACGATGGCATTGATTAACCAGAACGGATATCTGTGGGACAGTGTGAATAACGAGATGGCCCCAGCGTTTCACCGTTCTCCACAGTTCTATGTCTACTTATATAAGACAGCCGAATACGCAGCAGGATACCGGGTCAAGCTTCCGGGCAGAGGTACACATGGCAATGTCATTGAACTTCCGCACGAGCTGCTTGCTCCGCCCAATTATGTCAACATCGTGCATTCGAGCAATACTTCAACCAAAAAGGTACCGCCCAAAGACCGGTTAAGCCGGGATGAGATGGCACAGGTACTACGCGAATTCATGATCTGATCAGGGAGGGATTCATCCATGATTCAAGGACAAACGATTCTGATCACCGGAGGAACAGGCTCCTGGGGTCAAAAGCTGACTGAGGTACTGCTGGAGCAGGACCCGGCTGAGATTCGCCTTCTGTCACGTAATGAATACGCCCAGATTGCGATGCAGCGAGAGTTCAATCATGATCCGCGTCTGCGATTCATCATTGCGGATATCCGCGATTATCGGGCAGTGGAAGATGCATGTAGAGGTGTGGATGTGCTCTTCCATCTGGCTGCGCTGAAGCACGTTCCGGTCTGCGAGGACCAACCTGATGAAGCGTTCAAGACCAATGTAATCGGGACGCAGAATATTATTCGGGCTGCGATACGTATGCAGGTTGCCAAAGTCATCGATGTGTCCACCGATAAGGCGGTAGATCCGATTAACGTATATGGCATGACAAAGGCTTTGGGTGAAAAAATGATGATCCGTGCCAACTGGCTAAGTGAAGGTACCCGGTTTGTCTGCATCCGCGGGGGCAATGTGCTTGGAACCAGCGGCAGTGTCGTGCCCTTGTTCCG
This sequence comes from Paenibacillus sp. FSL H7-689, assembly GCF_000517905.1. Lineage (NCBI taxonomy): Bacteria > Bacillati > Bacillota > Bacilli > Caryophanales > Paenibacillaceae > Paenibacillus > Paenibacillus sp. FSL H7-689. The sequence goes on along the minus strand of NZ_ASPU01000015.1, from coordinate 750,471 downwards.
TCGTCAGATCAATGAAGGCAAAAGCCCGACCATTACGGATATAGGCATGACCCGTTTTTTCCTGACGCGTACCGAAGCTATACATTTACTTCTTAAGGCGGCTGAGGCGGCCGTGGGCGGAGAGACTTTTGTGATGAAAATGAAAGCTTGCAAGATGACGGAACTTGCATCCGTCATGTTGGAACAGGCGGGTCGTCCATCCTTCGATTATAAGGTGACGGGAATACGTCCAGGCGAGAAATTACATGAAGTGCTGATCTCGCCCTTTGAAGCGCCGCGTACGTACCAATACGATGCGCAGTATTATGTCATCCTGCCGGAGCACAAGGACAAGAGCCTGACGGATCAGTACAGCAGTCTGCCACATGTGAACTTCTCCGAGTATCGCTCGGACAGTGCCATGATGAACAAACCAGCGATTGCCCGGTTTTTGCGTGCAGGTGGCTATATCGATTAGGGTGTGTCTCAAAACTCGTTCGGAGTTTTCAGACACACCCACCGAGGGGAGGCGGAGCGTTTGGAGGTGGTAGGAATGGAAGAAAATCATCAACACAACCAGCACGAAGGTAATGAAGAGTTACAGCAACGTACCCTCATACAACATATTAATGACCGCTCCCTAAAAGCTGTTGTCATTGGTCTCGGTTATGTTGGTTTACCCATGGCTGTAGAGATGGCACAGGCAGGTTATCAAGTCCACGGGATTGACATCGATACTTCCAAGGTAGCCAAGCTGAACGCCGGGAATTCGTATGTCATAGGTATAGAAGATGATGTTGTGCAGTCGCTTATGCAGGCTGGGTTATTCACGGCAAGCACCGATTATGCAGCAGTGGCACAGGCCAATGTCATTGTAATCTGTGTGCCCACTCCGCTGACTGCCGAGCATCAACCGGATATCTCGTATATCTCGGCCGCGGTGGATGGCATGACTCCGTATTTGCAGGAAGGCAGCCTGGTTATATTGGAAAGCACGACCTATCCGGGCACAACGGAGGAACGCGTGAAACAACCGATTGAAGCGGCAAACGGCTGGCGAGCTGGAGAACAGTTCTACGTCTGTTATTCTCCAGAGCGGGTAGATCCGGGCAGTGTGCATTATGGTGTGAAAAATACCCCGAAGATTATTGGTGGCTCCACACCCGCTTGTCTGAATTATGGTAAACAGTTCTACGGCTCGTTCCTCAACGAAGTTGTTCCGGTTAGTTCAACAACGGTAGCGGAGACGGCAAAGCTGTTCGAAAATACATTTCGCAGTGTCAATATTGCACTCGTGAATGAGCTGACCCCGGCCTGTGAACAGATGGGGGTAAACATCTGGGAAGTACTGAATGCGGCGGCAACCAAGCCGTTTGGTTATATGCCATTCTATCCCGGTCCCGGCATCGGAGGGCACTGTATCCCAATCGATCCGATCTATCTGTCCTGGGCTGCAAACCGTCAGGGATCGGAGCTGCAATTCATCCAGCTGGCGGATGCAACTAATCGGCAAATGCCAGAGAGAGTGGTGAAACGTGCCGCGGAGCTGCTGGAGCAGAATGGTGTAACTGTGCGAGGAGCACGTGTTGTACTGGCGGGTATGGCTTATAAAAAAGACATTGACGACTTGCGCGAATCGCCAGCATTGGACGTTTTTCGGCTGCTAAGCGCAGCGGGCGCAAATGTGGTTTTCACCGATCCAATGGTGCCTGTCTTCCGTAAGGATGATGGTACAGTGCTGCACTCTTGTCCAGCGGTGCCAGAATTATGGACAGGAGCTGATCTGGTGATCATCACCACGGATCATTCGGGATTCAATTATCAGGAGATGGCAGATCATGCAAAGTTGATTTTTGATACACGCAATGCAACGGCCGGATGCCTCGGGGGAAATATTGTGGTGCTGGGTCAGCCGGTTCACCGGGTGAAAACGGGAGAAACCTATGGCCAATCATGATCGAGTGAGTGAACGCTATTACGGCGAGATTAATTCGGAAGATTCTCATGAAGCGACGAGAACGCGTATCCACTGGATGTGCCGTGAGGCGACAGGCAAACGCATCCTGGATGTCGGGTGCAGTCAGGGCATTACGTCCATTCTGCTGGCACGTGAAGGATTTCGTGTGACAGGGATTGATCTGGAAGAAGAAAGTGTCCGATATGCGCAAGCTGAGCTTGCCAAAGAATCCCGGCCGGTTAGAAATAATGTAGATTTTCGAATGCTGGATATTACGCAATGGAAAGTAAGGACTGCCTTTGATACTGTGCTGCTTGGAGAAGTGCTGGAGCATTTTGCTCATCCGGAGACGTTGTTGATCCAGATTTATCGGCTGTTGCAAGGTGATGGGACGTTGGTTGTGACTGTGCCGTATGGGTATCACCCGTTCTATGACCACAAGCAGACCTTCTATGCGGGAAGCCTGGCGATGTGCCTGATGCCGTATTTTGAAGTCTTGAAACTCGAAGTTCATCATAAATATCTATGTTGCGTGGCCCGCAAACGGCGGAGTACACAACTGCATATGTCGCCAACTTTGGACCAACTGATGGAGTGGATGGAGCTGGATCATGTCCATTTTGCCGAGGTGGAACATCAGCACCTCCGCGTAATGAAGCAGCGCAAGAAGGCACTGGACAGTGCGGTGGAGCAGGTGAAACGCCTTCGCCGTCAGGAGAGTGGGGAAGGGTAGCAGTGAAGGTAGGGACAGTGGCAAGGGCAGGGGTATTCTAACGAATCTCACACGTCTTATTTTGATGAATTAGACGAGATGAGAAATGTAACGAATCTCAGCGGCGCTATTTCATCTGAAAGCTGCGATAAACGACGAATGGATGCCTATACTGCGAGAATAGCGGGTCTCAGATTCGTTACATTTACCAACTGGCTGAAATACACCGAATAGCGTCGCCTCAGTTCGTTAGCCACAGTGAAGATGAAATAAATTCTTTATTGAACTTTGAGATTTGGGAGAATGAGTGTGAAAGCAGCCTCTTGTAGTGGTAGCGCTGATTCTTGGTTTACAAGTTAATCGTAAGTTTGAAGAGAAAATTGGAGTGGCTTAGTACCAGTACCTGGTCAATGAAAGAACAAACCCGTTATGACATTTCGCAATACGCGTACGACAGGAAGGGGCTCAAAACGTGATCACCATCAGTCTGTGCATGATTGTGAAGAACGAGGAACGCACGCTGGCGCGCTGTCTGGACTCGGTTGCCGGCATCGCGGACGAGATCGTCATTGTGGATACCGGTTCATCGGATCGCACGATTGACATCGCTGCGCAGTATACCGATCATGTCTACACGTATGAATGGAAGGAAGACTTTGCCGCAGCGCGGAATGAATCATTCGCCAAGGCCACGCAGGAGTATATCCTGTGGCTGGATGCGGATGATGTGCTGCTGCCCGCGGAACGGGCGAAGCTGGAGGTGTTGAAGCAGCAGCTTCCGTCCGGGGGGAAGACGGAAGCTGTGATCTTGAACTACACGCTGGCCGAGGGAGCGGAGGGGAGTCCACTTGTGACGGACCGACGCCTTCGCCTGGTCAAGTGGGATGCCGGGTGCCGCTGGCATGGCCGGCTGCACGAGCAGCTCAGCTTCCCGCGGGGCGAGGTCATTACGGCAGATATTGCCGTCACGCATCGCCGCGAAGCGGGACATCATTCGGCGCGAAACGTGCGCATTCTGCGCAAATGGATCGCCGAAGAGGGCGTAGCCCAAGGTCGCCTGCTGTTTTATTATGCAGGCGAATGTTATGACCGCCAGCGTTATGCGGCGGCGGCACGCGGGTACACGAAGCTGCTGGAGCAGCCAAGCGGATACCGCGAGGATCGCCTGATTGCCTGCGCGCGGCTGGCGGAATGTTATGAACGACTGGGTGAGCCGGGCCGTAAGCTCGGCGCATTGCTGCAATCGTTCCAGTATGATCTGCCACATGCCGATTTCTGCTGTGCCATTGCGGCCTGTTTTCATGAACGGCAGGAACCCGTCTCGGCGATCTACTGGTATATGCAGGCGGTGGACGTGAGCAGCCGCGATCCGGGTCTGCGCCCGGTGCCTGTGGCCTGCCGCACATGGTTGCCACATGCCCGTTTATCCCTTTGTTATGCCCATCTGGGCAACTGGGAGCACGCATTGATGCATAACACCAAAGCCCGTGAGTACTTGCCCAACGATCTCGGGTTGCTTGCCAATCGCCAGAAGCTCGAAGTTGTGGTACGCAAAGAGATGAAGGAGCGGGAAGAACGTGGTGAAGTGTCACCGCGTAAGTAGGGAGACGAACTGGGACAGATGAGGACAGAAGGGTTTGAAGCGGGGGTAGAGATAGAGAAAATAGATTGAAGTAGAAGTGAAATAACAACAAAAACTAATCCGTTGCTGGTAGGATGCGATAGGGCTTATCAGTGAAAATAAGGGTTGAGTGGAAATAGAGTGTAAGGCACAATTGCGAGCAGAAGCAGAAGCAGAAGCAGAAGCAGAAGCAGAAGCAGAAGCAGAAGCAGAAGCAGAAGCAGAAGCAGAAGCAGAAGCAGAACAAGATTAAGAGGTAGAATAGATATGATAGATAAATTATGATGCTGCCATATGTTTAAAGTCCGATAGCTACGAAGTTGGCAGTAAATAAGGATATCAGACCACAATGAAGTATAAGTAAATAAACGATAAAATGCAGAACAAGAGCAGCCCCGCTCAACCGAAAGAGTCGGTGAGAGGGGCTTTTAACGCTTCTCGTGCCGCGTGTATCTCTTGCCATGGTGTAATGATAGTAGCATTTGGTGAAATTTTCACAAGGCATACAGAGCGTTGGAACTTCTGACATGCGGTGCAGTGAGGATAACTCATCAAGATAAGTCGTCGAGTGTTCAGAGCCGTCATATTATCTGCTAAGATGTTTTACTTTTCGGGTGCCGGGCATCGCACAGACTTGTCCTTCATTCGTAAGCTTTTGCAAGCCCAGCCCCAGCCATCATATATTTCGTCATCGATATTGAGGGTCATGGTCTCATCCGTATATTCATTCCAGTTTTCAATCCGAAGTGTGTTTTCACTGTCCCATTCGAGATGGTTATTTCCGTGGTGCTTGGCACGATAGATCGTTTTTACTGTGGCGTCCTCAGGTGCATTTGTCTTCTTAACATCGACCCAGATTGTAACGCCGCCTGTCGCACCACCGTAAGGTACACCGTAAATTTCAGCAGTATACTCACCATTACGTGAAGGCATGGAATAGCTTAATTCTCCTTTCTCAGAACGGTCAAACGTAGAGAAGTATGGACGGAGCCAGAAATACAGGAATACGGCAACGAACAGTATAAGAATCAATATTGTAAATGTAGTGAGAATAGGGTGTCTACGTATCCAAGATTTGCGAGAATTTGTATTGGATGAACTTGAATTAGCTTGAGTATTTGAGTCCATAAGGTTGAACCTCCATATGCAGCTTACAGTGAAATTTGCTTTGCAGGAATATAAATGTCCAACTCTCCGTAGTGGTCCTGAGCCAGACTGCCATCAATTCTTTCAAAATAGTAGGGATCACTCTTCTCATACCCCGAATGGCTCTGCCAATATTCATCGATAAATGTCCAGACACTGTCCAGATGATCAATGTTGATCAGACTTGGGTGGAAATCACAGACAAATTTGAATACGGCATACTGGTTGGCCGGGACCTCAATTCCGTCCAGTTCTTCAGGGATATGATCCAGACTGGTGACCTCTACAGACGGCTGATATGTACTGTAATCCTCGTTAATTTCATTGGTAAATCCGATATATACGTTGGGTTGCAGCACGTTAGGAATCGAATGAAAGTGTTTGTCAAAAAAGTCGTTGCCTGCTGAATTGGCTTCATAGTGCTCTTCGTTATCTGCATACCGAATGTGGGACCGTTGCCCAATGAGTTTCATAGCCGGTTTTCGTACATACGTTGGTTTGAAAATGTATCCATATGGAAGCGTTGTGATCATGGACGAAGTCATGCGGGCTGTAAATTCAAGGTCTCCAGCTCCCTGTTTGCGATACTGCAGGGGGGTAATGCCGAAGGCTTGTTTGAAAGCACGTATGTAGGATTGTTCATGTTCAAAAGCGTAATGTCCGCTGATATCGATGATTTTCCAATTCAGGTTCACCAATTGCTCCAGGCTGCGTGCCAATTTGCGTGAGCGAATGTATTCTCCAGGCAATTGTCCGCTGACATGTTTGAACATGCGATGCAGGTGGAATTTGGATATATGAGTCACAGATGCCAGATGATCCAGCGTTAATTTGTCTTGAATATGGTCTTCTATGTAGTCGAATAGCTTATCCAATGTGTCTAGCAGATCATGTTGCATATCAATCTCCCTACTTCTAATAGTACTTACAGCAATAAATGTTCATTTTTTCCTTATCACCGATGATATCATAACCAAGTACATAATTTAATGACAAGATTGGAGAAAGCATCCATGTTTGCTGACAAAAAAAATTATACAACGTTAGGCATGTTAACTCGATTATGGACACTAACGGGCAAGTACCGTATGTTCATCATTCTGTTACTTTTCGCCGCATGTGTGGTCTCCCTGATTGAGGTCGGTTATTTGGAATCGATCCGAAGACTGGTCAAAGGCGCGACTGAAGCACAGTTTTCGTTACTCTACTCAGGGTTGATCATAGGCGTTAGCATTGTAGTATTACGATTGATTGTAACCGCATTCATGACGAGGGTCGAGACGTTATTCCAGCAAAAGACATTATTGTCTGTGCAGTCTCTACTGCTCTCATCCTTTAGCAACACAGAGACACGTGATCTGGCGCATTATCATACGGGTGACCTAACCTCTAGGGTCTGGACTTCAGCCAAGGAAGCACAGAAGGGGATCAACCAACATGGCATTGAACTCGCCAAAAATATCATTCAGCTGATTCTTGCCTTTGCTTACTTCAGCTGGGTGAACTTGCCGCTGTCGTTGGCTATCATTGCATTCACATTGATCTATCCTCTTGTAACGGTAGGACTTGGTAAACGTCTACAAAGACAGCATGATCAGTTGAATGCCAGCGCAGCGTCAAGAGATGAGATACTGACTGAAATCATCCAAGCCCCGGTTGAGATCCGAAGTTACGGACTCGCGGGTTATGTACACCATCAATTTAAAGGTCGAATGGATCAAGTGTTCAGATATACGATGTCCGTATCTGTGTTACAACGACTTTCGGAAGCAGCCGGACGGGTCTCCACGTATGGTGGCATGATTCTGATTCTCTATCTAGGCGGCATGCAGGTCCTGAATGGACATATGGATGTAGGCGGACTGGCAGCTTTTCTGGTAGCAAGCAGTCAGTTAACACGTCCGATTGAATCGTTATCTGGGTTGTGGAATGATTTTATTGGTTCGGCTTCTCATGCGTCCAGAATCTTTGAGGTGCTGGATTTGGAGAGAAAGAACACGGTTGCTAATACCGGTACAAATACATATGTACGGTCCGATACGCATTTAGGCCAGCTTGAAAAACAATCTAAACCGGCTGGCATCAACGTGCAGCATGTGTCTTACAGGTATGCGGAGCAAGAAGAAGTGTTAACAGATATTTCTTTTGAGGCTAAGAAAGGAAAGCTTACTGTAATCACGGGGCCAAGTGGGTGCGGGAAGACCACGTTATTGAAATTAATAGCCGGATTAGATACACCTGTTACTGGTTCGATCCAGGTCATGAATCAGAAGAATTCACTGAAGGATATGCACGAAGTTCAGACAGCGAATGTCAATCAGGTGTATGTTCCGCAACAAGCCTTTATTTTCACAGGAACAGTGGAAGAGAATATTATTTTTGGACAAGAGGAGATATCTGCCGATCAAGTAAAGGTTGCGGCCCACATGACGTATGCACATGACGCGATTATGCGTCAATCGCTCGGCTATGGGACAGAGCTTCAGCCACAAGGCGGGACGATGTCGGGTGGTGAGCTTCAGCGTATTAGTTTAGCCAGAGCGATGCTGAGGAACCCGGATATTCTTCTGTTGGATGAACCGACGTCATCTCAAGACCCGTGGCATGAGCAACGGTTGAATGATCTCTTTGCCCGAATCACTGCTGACGAAGGCACAACGGTTATTGCTGTTACTCATCGATTATCGCTGATAGAACGGGCAGATCAGGTCATCTATATTCAGAAGGGACGCGTCGAAGATACGGGAACTCATCGTGAATTGCTGGATCGTCCAAACGGATATCGAAGTTATATTGCGGAGCAGGATACGGGAGTGGAGGAACAGCATGAGTAACAAGATCGAAGATGCAGCATATGCCGATGACGTTGAAATGAAAAGCAGTCATGAGAAAAGTGGAGCATATGAGATAAATGAAAAGTCTGAAATAGAAGCTCATCATCAGATGAACGAAAGTGATGTTCCAGATGACCCAAAACAAGCTGTATCATTGGCAACGGTATGGCCCGTTATTTTTCGCTGGATGAAGCCTTATGGATTAGCTGTAGCGATCTTGCTCATTTTTATCGCAGCAGATGCGGTATTTGATTGGGGACTTGCCTTTGTACAGGGATTCTTCGTGGATGCTATTCATGATGGGGGACAGGAGCAGTTAAACGCTACAGCGTTGATCTTCATCGCCATTCTGTCAGGGTTTATCGTTTTACTCGCGATGCATCGTTATGTGCTGGTATGGCTCAAGGAATCGATGCAACGGGATATGTCCATGGATCTGTTGAAACTGTTAAACCGGATGCCCTATTCCTGGGTGCGCAGACAGAAGTCCGGGGATGTGATGCTTCGTATCAAGGAAGACACGAAGCATGGTGCAGAAGTTGTGGAGGCTATTGCAGAGGGTGTTACGGTTGTATTCATCATTGCTCTATCGCTGGGATACTTGTACAGAGCAGATGCATGGGTTGCGGTTATTGCCTTGGTAAGTGCAGGGGCAATCTGGTTCACGGCGAGGTTGTATGATCAGCGAATTCTACATCTGTCCGATGAGGTCGAATCCAGGGAAGGCGAGTCCCAAGAACAGATTCAACAGTATGTTGAAGGGATACCGGTGATTCAGATTTATAATGCTTCACCGTGGTTTCTCGCTCGTTTTCGGACACAACAGCAATCACTGAATCGTGTTCAGGCTAAGTTACAGATGACCCTGAGCATGTCGGATAATGTGGCGATGGCGGTGTTTGGTCTGGCTCAATTGGCAGCTTTGTTCCTTATTGCTTTGTCAGCGGCTAGGGGAACTTTGTCTCCGGGCATGGTTGTTGCAAGTAGTCTGCTGTTTGAACTGGTGGTGTGGCCAGTACTCGGCTTGTCCAGCCAGTGGAGTCAGATGCAAGCCAGCGTGGGTGCATTTGGACGTATCTCTGCATGGTTGAAATTGGCGGAGAACAAGAAGGCAGACACATCCAATACTAAGCACGAGGAGCTTGCACAGGGAATTTGTACCCAAGATCAAGGGAGTACACAAAAAGGGGCACATAAAGAGAACGAAATTGCTATGCTACGTCTTCAACAGGTTACGGTAATAGATGAAAACAGTGGTCGGACGATTTTGGATCAAATTACGCTTAATCTGGTTCCTGGTGAACTGGTTGCGGTAGTTGGCGCCAGCGGTGCTGGCAAATCTACACTGTGCCAAGTGTGTGCAGGGTTGATCGAGCCAATAAACGGAAGCGTATTACTGGGTGATAAACATGTTGCAGAGTATGTAGAGATGGATAACCAATCCAGACTGACGTATATGCCACAGAGACCAACTTTTTTCACAGGAACGATTGAAGACAATATTCGTCTGAGTTCAGACGTTACATTGGACAGAGTGAAGTTTGCGGCAGAGCAGGCAGGTTTGCATGAATATATTGAGGCACAGGAAGGACAATACGCAGCAATGTTGCATGAGAAAGGGGCCAATCTATCTGGAGGCCAGCAACAGCGACTGTCGCTTGCTAGGCTCTTTACGAGGTCATCTGATCTGTATATTCTGGACGAACCAACGTCATCCCTGGATATTCAGACAGAACAGAACGTGATGAATCACTTGCTGAATTTTATGAAAGGCAGCATAGGGTTGCTTGTCACACATCGAATGGAGGTAGCTCGTCAGTGCTCTCGCATCCTTGTGATGGAACATGGCCGAATTGCCGAGGATGGGACGCATGAACAACTGATGCAGAGGAAAGGATTGTATTATCGCATGAATGCAAAAGGCGGTGATACAACATGAATGAATCTGGGGTTAAGATAGTAATGGATACGCTGGAGTTCTTGAGTCAGGATCGTGAAGCACGTCGTTTGTATGAAGAGCGGCAGAAGTATTTGCATGACGAAGCTTCCATGATTGAATGGGCAACGGAAAAAGGCATAGCTAAGGGGATAGAAAAGGGATTAGTAGAAGGGGAAAAAAGAAAGGCAATTGAGATTGCAAAAAACATGCTCTCATTTGGGATTGAAGTTTCAGTTATTGCCAAAACAAGTGGTATAACTGTGTCTGAAGTTGAGGCGTTGAAAGATTAAAGTGAAGTTGTAAAGTTGTGAGGTATAGTAGCTTCAACAGATGAATGGGTACGGGTACACTAACGTGATATGAGTGTGTCGGTTGTGAATAAAAGTTTACAACAATCGTTTTGTCCAACTAGGGCAGGACGGTTGTTTTTATTTTAATGAAGAAGCTTCAAACGTTTTACAGTAAAACGCGGTTGCTCATTCGGGGCTGGGCCGTTAAACTAAAGGGAGCGGCGTTTGCTTGACGGACAAGTCATGAGAACGCCATTTTGTTGTCAAGGATGCGGGATATGAGCCGCTTTCGGATGTCAGAATCGGATCGGACCAAGCTGGTGGAAAAACACCGGTGATAAGTAAGGAGTCTTTACATGAGTGTGCAAACACCTACATTAGAAGAAGCGCAGGGTCTCCTGCAAAAATATTATGGCTACCCCGACTTCCGTGAGGGACAGAAAAAGATCGTAGCCAGTCTGCTGGAACGTGAAGATACGTTGGGTATTATGCCAACTGGGGGCGGTAAGTCGATCTGTTATCAGATCCCCGCTCTGTTATATTCGGGTCTGACGCTTGTTGTCTCCCCGTTGATCTCATTGATGAAGGACCAGGTCGATGCGTTGACGACCGCCGGAATTGCTGCCGCGTATATTAATAGTACACTTAGCGGCAAAGAAGTGAATGATCGCATCCGCGCGGCGCAGCGCGGTGAGCTGAAGTTGCTTTATGTCGCGCCTGAGCGACTGGAGCTGGATTGGTTCCGCGAGGAGATGGGCTATTTGCCGATCTCTTGCGTTGCCGTGGATGAGGCCCACTGTGTATCGCAGTGGGGGCATGATTTTCGGACAAGCTACCTGGCGGTAGCGCCGTTTGTGGACAGTTTGCCGGAGCGGCCGGTAGTTGCGGCCTTTACGGCGACAGCGACGCCCGAGGTCATGGGCGATATTCTGCGGTTGCTGCGTTTGCAGGACCCGCAGACATATGTGACCGGACTTGGGCGGGATAATCTGGCGTTTAGCGTGCTGCGCGGCGAGAGCAAGAAGGACTTTGTCCTGAATTATGCGCGCGAGCATGCTAGCGAGCCGGGCATTGTGTACGCCGCGACTCGTAAGGACGTGGACGATCTGCATCAGCGTTTGTTGCAGGCGGGATTACCCGCAGGACGCTACCATGCTGGCATGACGGACGATGAACGGTCCCAGAGCCAAGAAGCTTTTTTGTACGATGATATCCGAGTGATGGTGGCGACCAATGCGTTTGGGATGGGGATTGATAAGTCGAACGTGCGTTACGTTATTCATAACAGCATGCCGAAAAATATGGAGGCATACGTGCAGGAAGCCGGACGTGCAGGCCGGGATGGAGAGCCAAGCCAGTGTATTCTGTTATTCGGGGCACAAGACATTATCACCCAAAAGTTCCTGATTGAGCAGAATCCGATGGACGGCGACCGCAAACAAAATGATTACCGGAAGCTGCAACAGATGGTGGATTACTGTTACACAACGCGTTGTCTGCGCAGTGCGCAGCTGGATTATTTCGGTGAGGTGCATGACGATACACCTTGCGGTACTTGCAGTTCCTGTACGGACGACCGCGAGTTGGTAGACATGACGATTGATGCACAGAAAATATTCAGCTGCATTCACCGGATGCGTGAACGGTATGGTGTATCGCTGGTCGCTTCGGTGCTCAAAGGCTCCCGTGCCAAAAAGGTGCTTGATTATGGATTCAACTCTCTGCCAACCTACGGCGTGATGGGTAATCGGACAGAACGTGAGATTTCGGAGATCATCAACGTGATGGTATCCGAAGGATATCTGATGCTGTCCGAGGGACAGTATCCGGTCGTTCGTCTGCAACCACTTGCGGTGGAAGTGCTCAAAGGCCAGCGTGAAGTGATGCAGCGTGTTGTCCGCAAGACAGCGGCAACGGCTTCGGGTACGAACTACGGCGGACGTCGTGGTCGCGATGCCATGCCATCTGCGGTCAACGAGACCGTATTTGAACAGCTTCGTCTGATCCGGCGAGATCTGGCGGCGAAAGAGCATGTGCCATCGTACATTATCTTCAATGATGCGACCCTTCGTGAGATGAGTGTGGTATGTCCACAGACAGAACGTGACATGCTGGATATCAAAGGGGTCGGTGAGGTCAAGTACCGCAAGTACGGACTGCCGTTCCTGGAGTTTTTCCAGAAGCAATCGGGCGAAGAAGTGGATACAGATGATGATGCGTTTTACGAGTATGAGTGAGTATGATCAATTATGAGCGAGTTTAGCTGGCGTTATGGAGTGAGAATTTTTTTGCATTCGCCATTTCAAGTCTTGAAGTTCATGACACGTAAAGCTTAATTGATCAAAAAGTTGATGGATATGCTTCATACAAGTCGATGGTTCGTCCATGATACGGGGGAAGCGTTCGGCAGGAGGTTCGAGGCTAAAGCCTAAAGGCTCAAGGCAGTAAAATGTGGATATCGAATTGTGGATGGAATGCGAATGAGGTCTTTTACAGGTTGAAGTTGGTTGTCTTGTCTCTGTAGAGTGGACAAATGGTGGCGAATTGTCTTTCAAAGGGTGGACATTGGCGTTAGAAATGGCTAACCTTATCGTATACATCATGTAGTATTATCATGTGTGTTTCATACTGTATGTTGTGGTTTGGGTTTGGCGGGGTGTATATGTCTTTTTGAAAAGAGTGTCCACTCTTTGAAAGACAAAAGTTGGATATGTCCTTGAGACATGGAATGGCTAGTTCAAAAGAGGTTTAGATGAACAGCATCCGGGGCAGGATGGCTGTGCAGCTTTCCTTTTATCAAAAAAATATGGTCTGGGTGTCCAGGCAAAGGTTGTGAACCATGAAGGTTATTCTTTCTACATTAAATGCAAAGTACATCCATACCTCTTTGGCCTTGCGATGTCTGAAGGCGTACAGTGAGAAGGATTTTGATATTGACCTGGCGGAGTATACGATCAAGGACCCGGTGATGAATATTGTGTCTGATCTGTACCAGCGCGGCGCGGACGTGATTGGTTTCTCTTGTTACATCTGGAACATTGAAGAGACGATCAAGGTCATTGATAACCTGAAAAAGGTTATGCCGAACGTGAAAATTCTGCTGGGCGGGCCGGAAGTGTCCTACGACACGGAATATTGGATGAACCGGATTCCCAATGTGGATTTCATCGTGATGGGTGAAGGGGAAGAGACGCTGCATCAGCTTTTGATGGAGCTGGAAGGAAGCAAGAAGTTCCACTTTGTCTATGGACTGGCATATCGCAAAGGGGAAGAGGTCATTCTCATGCCAGGACGCCCGAAAGCGGATCTGAACGATCTGCCATCACCGCACCGTTTTGATGAGGATATCCCGGAGCTTGGGAAACGGGTTGTTTATTTTGAGACCAGTCGGGGCTGTCCGTTCAGTTGTCAGTTCTGTCTGTCCAGTATAGAGGTCGGCGTGCGCTATTACGATATTGAGCGGACGAAGTCGGACATTCTGTACCTGATTGAGAAGGGCGCAAAGCTGATTAAGTTTGTGGACCGGACGTTCAACATCAAGCGGGATTATGCGCTCGAAATGTTCAAATTCCTGATCGAGAATCATCAGGGGACGGTGTTCCAGTTTGAAATTACGGCGGATATTATGCGTCCCGAAGTACTGGACTATCTTGCAGAGAATGCGCCGCCGGGCACATTCCGGTTCGAGATCGGGGTTCAGTCCACGAATGATCCGACCAATGAACTGGTGAAACGTCGCCAGAACTTTACCAAGCTGAGCCGGACCGTGAACAAGGTAAAAGCCAGCGGGAAAATCGACCAGCATTTGGATCTCATCGCCGGACTGCCGGAGGAAGATTACAATACGTTCCGCAAAACGTTTAACGATGTGTTTGCACTGGGGCCGGAAGAGCTTCAACTCGGATTCCTCAAAATGCTACGTGGTACAGGTCTGCGTCTGGATGCGGAGAAGTATAACTACACATACATGGATCACGCGCCGTATGAGATTCTGGGCAGTGACGTGTTGCCGTTCAGTGACATCGTACGCCTGAAGCGGCTGGAGGATGTGTTGGAGAAATACTGGAACGCACACCGGATGGACCATACGCTGAAGTATCTGATGGAGCAGGAGTTCAACTCGCCGTTTGATTTCTTCCAGGCGTTCGGGGATTACTGGGAAGGTCAGGGTTGGCAGAAGATTGGTCACCAACTGGAGGATTTGTTCACTCGTCTGCACAGCTTCCTGGAGTCGCGGAATACGCCGCATATGGATATCGTGCTTGGCCTGATGAAGCTGGACTATTTCCTCGGTCACAAATACAAACCACGCAAAATCTGGTGGGAAGATCCGCTTCAGAAAGACCAGTGGGCGGGTTATATGAAAACGTTGGCTGAACGTCCAGAAGACGTTCGACTGCCACGTGTTGCCGGCGCCGCAGGCACGGCTTGGTTGGAAAGCAGCGGCACGGGTGCGAGTGTCGCTGCGGGAAGTTCGGCTGCTGCCGGAGAAGACTCTGCCGCAGATGCGGCGGGTGTGATCGGCAGCGAAGTCGGGGATGCAGCGTCGCTCACTTCGGGCGACGCAACAGGGTCCGCCGCGGATGGAGCGGCGGACATGGTGGACGGCAACGCTTCGCGTGCGTTGCCGATGACCTCGGCCATGACCGCACAGACGGTCATGGGTGCCCGTGCTTTCGCCGACCTTGGTCTCGGCGAAAAGGAACTGCAGAAGCACACCGTATTGGATGTGCTTCCGTTCCGGCTTGAGCGTGTGCTAGCTGGCGCCAGCCCGCTTGCCGCGAAAGGCCGGACGCTGCTGGTCGTTGTGTACCAGCAGCATGAAGGGCAGCAGGCGCAGTATTACACGCTGCCGCTGGGAGAAGAAGCCGCTGCCATGTAGGTGCAGCGGCCTGAGATAAGCTACATGGCTAATTGGTGCCATGTAGCAAGAGGAAGCGCCACGACTATGCGGTCGTGGCGCTTTTTTTCGTGCATCGCGGCTTTGTGCTCGTGATGCTACCAAGGTGGGCACCGCGATCATTGACGCGGTGCAACCCCATTGGGCGCAGCACCTCACCCTCACGTGGCTTGCTATTGCACAAGCCGCGCTCCGGTTTACCTTTTACAAGTAAAGCATCATTTAAATCGGAGAAATCAACATGATATAATCAAAACAAAATGGATCAAGGAAGGATAGTTAGAAAACATGGATGATTTTACGAAGAAACGCATTCAAAAGATTATGGACCATTACACCGAGAATGCTGTACCCGAGCATGTGAAAAGTCAGATGAAGATTAGTTATAAAATCAGAGGTAACCATGTGACATTGATTGAAGAAAGACAAGCCTTTCAAAGCGATAAATGGGTACAATTGCCGGTAGCACAATTCAGAATGGATGAGAAGGTATGGAAAGTGTATTGGCAGGACAGTAAAGGAAAGTGGCATTACATCGATGATATCGATCCGAACGAAGATTTTGAAACACAGCTCAAGATCGTGGACGAAGGTCATAACGGAATGTTCTGGGGTTAATTTTTCTGAAAAGGCGTTGGGGGGGGAAGTAACCCAATTAATATTAAAAGATCTGAATATCAAACCGCAAACCTTTGAAGAGACGGATACCTTCTTTAAGCTGGCGCTCATCTTTAAAGTGAATTTGGAGGCCACAGAATGGACCTGAAGACGTATCTCGCAGAGCATTTTCCAAACCTGACCTTAGAACCGCCTCTTTTTTATAATTGGGATGTTGCAATACGATTCGAACTTGGTAATCTTCTGATGTTTGGAACGAATACGGAGCATTACATGGAACAAGTGTATCATCGATCAGTTGAACTATTTAAGGCTCTTCATGATCAAGAAGATGAAATCCTATTAATAACTCAAGCTTATTTTGCAGATAAGGCTAAACACAAAGTGAAGAAATTGAACCTGTACAGAAAATATATCAAGAAGAAAGGGCCGATTAGAGCCTTAAGACTTGAGATATTTCCAGGTTTGGATTGTGAACCGGATGACATCCTAGACCCAAGGAACAACATGTATAGGTACTGGACTAAATGTAGAGTTGAGGACTTGAAATATAATCAGTTAATCAAAGCTATATGTAATCATGATGTTGGAATTAAGCCAAAGATTTATCATAGGGTGTACATCATTAATATAAGTCAGAAAACGATATTTCATATCTATGATGATAGAGGTTGCGATGTTATTTCAGCATCAAGACAAGCACTAACGGATATCTATACAGAATATAACGATTGGATTTTAGATTATGATCGAGACAGAATTAACAATGTATTTCTAGGATAATGGGGTGGATGTTCCAAGACAGTTCTCGGATGTTGATTGAGCAGGGATTATGTATTATTTGAAATACAGGTTTGGAAAAAACTATAAGAGTGTTCCGATGTAAGGAGTATGGATTATGGATAAAAAAGAGAAGAAGATTATTATTGCTATAATTGTACTTGCTGTAGTTGTATTAGGAGTTATATGGTACCTAAAAGTAGGCTATCTATTAAAGAAACCGGAGATGCCCGAAGCAAATATTGCAATTCAGACCCAAATGGTGGATGGTGGTGCGATCAGTTTACGAAATGCTGATTACACGGAAAATCAAATCAAGATTGGATATGAAGTGAAAGGGTTTAGTTTGGAGGAATATAATATTGCTTGTGAGCTTTATCGTGACGGACATTTGATTTCAACTTCTGGCTCAACAGGTGGAGGTTTGATAGAACTGGACGAAAAGCATTATTACTTCATTGGTTATGAGAATATAACTGAAATGAATCTGCCTGAATCTATACATCTAAACGTGGAGATTAAAGTGATACCCAATGATTTTAGACAAAAATCGATAACTTCAACATTTGACGTTAGTCTTGATAAAGAAGTGAAATAGATTAAAGAGGGCAGTAAATTTTGATAGAAGAAATTCAAGGAGGGTCCTATGAAGACCATCGTTTATATGGTAAGGCATGGGGAGTCACCGTATACGGAAGGAACGGAAAGAACGAGGGGGCTTACCCTGGAGGGCAAGATGAATGCAGAACGAATAACGGAAATTTTAACGAATGAAGGAATACATTCCATCGTCTCAAGTCCTTATGCTAGGGCGATTCTAACCTTAGAAGGTGTGGCAGCAGCGTTAGGATTAGATATTCAGATCATGGAGGATCTGCGGGAAAGGCATTTTTCAGATGATATGATTGCAGACGAAGAATTTGAGCCTGCTTCGAAGAAAATGTTTGATGACCCTGATTATGCATTGCCAGGAGGCGAGTCGAACACGGTTTGCCAGAATAGAGCAGTGGGCATGTTGAAACAGATTTTAGAAGAATACAAGGGCAAAAAAGTGGCGATCGGCACACACGGACATGTAATGACGTTGATGATGAACTACTTTGATTCGAGTTACGGATTGGATTTTATGAATCAAACCAAGAAACCGGACATTTATCGATTACAATTTGACGAGATGGAATTAGAGAACGTGACAAGGCTATGGGGCGAATAGGGTGAAAGTGAATAGGCGAGAACGCTTGTTCATAATTTTGGTTACAGATAAAGTATAGATATAATTGAATTTTAGAGGGGTGACTCCAATGACGTTACAAAACTTGTTTCATCAAAAACCAACGAAGTTATGGAATGAAAGAATGATTGAAGGCGGAGATGAGCTCTTCACAGAAGAAAGATTACTCAAGTCTGATCAAGCCCTGGATACATATTTGCACCAATTAATAGCATTACAAGAAACACAAGATTCTGAGCGCATGATGAAGGCTGTAGAAGAAGTGGTGGTTGCCTTTAATGAAATGAATGAGGCCAATGGTTACTTTATTGAAACGATGGAACGTGAAGAATTGGCTGATTTTATAGACAAGGCGGCTAGGTTGGCTGGATTAGACATCCATGAGGATGAAGATATTACGGAAGAATGGAGAGAGTGGTAATTCAGCAGAACAGTGTTTTCCAATTTTGAATGATAAGGGTGATCAATATGGAACGAGGAATTATTATATTTTTGAACGGAACGTCAAGTTCGGGGAAGACAAGCATTGCGATGGAAATGAAAAATCAGGGAGACATTCCGTTTCATCATCTATCTGTAGATCAATTTCTTCATAATTATGATCAATTTATCGATACTACATATCCAGATATGATACCAACAAGAGAAGTAGAGCACCATGTCATGACAGATATCCTGTTCGACCCGATCAATTCGTTGTACTGTGCAACCATTAAACTGTTTTCGGAGATGGGTTTGAATTTCATCGTGGATACAGTCATCAGCAATGACAAGTGGTTTAATGATTTTTATGAGTTACTATCGGATTATCCGATATTGTTTGTAGGTGTGCAGTGCTCAAAAGAAGAACTCACCAGAAGAGAGCAGAGCAGGGGAGATCGAGAGATTGGACTTGCCCATTCCCAGTTCGACTACATCTACTCCTATGATGAATATGACCTGGAAGTAAATACGGAAGAGCTTAGCTCAGCTGCATGTGCGGAAAAGATATTAAGTTATATGAAGTCTGATCAGGAATACTTGGCATTTAGGAAGCTAAGCAGAAGAGACTAAGAGACTGCAGCTGATTGCGTCAGATCATATGATATATATTTCAAATGAAAGTTAGGGATTTGGCCAAATCTTTTTCTTAGCGTTGCCAGGACCTAATAAGTAGATATCATCAACATTCCCATAAGTATTAGAAAATGAAATTGTGAAGTCTTTACTACCACCGATAGGAAGTTTACTGCCTTTAATCTGAATGAAAAGTGAATTGTTGTCAAGTGAGAGGTAGTAGCCGTGATATCTGCTAATACTGTCTGCAAATCCACCTTTTATAGTAATAAGCTCAGGAGAAACTTCAGTTCTCGTAACCATTGTCTCGTCAGGATCGACAACCTTGTTCAACATATAAAATCCAATGATAATAGGAACAACGACAATAATAACTGCGCTAACAATGATGCTAAACTTCATGTTTGGTCGCATACTCATGATTCACCTCATAATTAGATGATATGAATCGATGTCTCAATACTCATTGGGCATCGATTTATTGTATTTAATCAGAACAGAATTCAACGTTTAGAAATATTAGGCTCATTTAAATAATATACTAATTCATTTTTTTGTAGAGATAGGGGGAGGTCACGATGGAAATTAACGCTAAGAATTCAGAAGATCATATCCAACACATGTTAAAGGCAATCATTGAAAAAACACAATCCATTATCAAAGATAGTCATAAACAATCCTTTGGCTCTTTGGAATATTTCTTGGAGCACATTATAGCGTATCGGAATGAACAACAATACATGTCTAACGAGTGGCATATCCGCACACCGCGCTGGCTAGGGGAGTATGGAAATACACCGGAAGAAGAAAAGCTTCTTTCAGACATTTACCTACTGCAAGCATATATCACTGAAACATTAAAGGGCGGATAAGCGGCTTACGATGTCGCATTAGTCCGGCTCAAATGTCGCAAAAGTACATGGTAACGCAATGCAGAGATCGTTTATACTCTCTTTATGTTTCGATAATGAAAATCATTATCAGTATTATACATAAGGGGGATTCATCATGAATCAAGGAACAAAGAGGCAGGCTGCCGGAAGCAAGGCATATGCTGCTCACAAATCACGATTATTCATGGGCTTGATGTTAGCCCTTATTCTTGTCCTGACGGCTTGTGGTGCCGGAACAGGTACAGATAGCGGTAAACAATCTGCGGCAACGCCAGCGGAGACACCTGCGAATGCGGAAACGCAGTCGGACGGAGCTTTTCCCGTAACGATCAAGGGTATGAAGGGTGACATCACTCTAAACGAAAAACCACAGAAAATTGCAGTGCTTGATGTTAAGTTCCTGGATCAAATGTTAGCCGTTGGCGAGAAGCCGGCAGGCAGTGTTATCGCTGGAGGTAATACTGATTTTCCAGAATACTTAGGCGATCAACCGAGTGACGTACAGGTACTGGGTACACGGGATGAGCCTAATCTGGAAGCGATTGTAGCCCTAGATCCTGATCTGATTATCATGACGGATTTCCAGGAGAAACAGTATGAGAGTGTAAGCAAAATTGCACCTACCCTGGTACTCGATTTCTACGAAGACTGGCGTGATACGTTAGCTACGGTGGCTAAACTTACAGACAAGCAGGACGAGGCAGAGAAAGTGCGCATAGCCTATGAGGAGAAAGTCGCTGGTCTGAAGGCACAGCTGACAGAGAAAATGGGAGATGAGACAGTCGCTCTGATTCGTCCGCGTAAAGAAGGTATCCGTGTCCATGGCATCGAGCACCGCACAGGCGGCATTTTGTATAATGATTTGGGCTTAAACATGCCTGAACTCGTTAAAGAGATCAAGGATGATACCTCCGTTGAAATCTCGATGGAGAAGGTTCCTGACATTGGGGCAGATCGTTATTTTGTGCTGTCGGATGAGCTGTTTGCGGCAGAGGCAGAGGCGATGGTGAGTAATCCCGTGTGGAAGTCCCTTGATGCTGTGAAAAATAACCGCACGTATGACGTTAACTCAACATTGTGGATTGCATATTACGGACCTCTTGCGATTAATCTTATTGTAGATCAGGCATCGGAAGCCCTGCTCGGATCGAATTAATATGAACCCATATCTCTCGACAGACTTATGGAAAGAGACAGTGGAGGATTATTCGATCTTGCTCGGTGAGCCACCTGAACATAGTGTCCGTACCATTGCTCTAAGTGAGTTGCATGACGAAGCGGCATGCCGAGAGTACATCAGCTGGTTTCAGGAGTATATCGATGCTCCTGACATGAAGGTTGCCGCTTCCATGTTAGCCAAGCGAATTGGCTATCTGTGGACGGCTCCGCTGGTGACCGCGATGACTTTTCATCATCAGCATGTTTCGTTTCAGCTGGAGAACAGCTTTCTCTATCATCCGGCGCTCTCAGATCATGAGGGCGGCACACGATTTCCTTTTCTAGCGGTGAATGGACTTCAGGCTGAAGGACTAACGGGAGACAGGGCAGTGTGGCGGGAAAAGGTGGTCGAGGAGATGTTTGCAGTACAACTTACACCGCTGTTAAAGACGCTTGCTGCGATTGCGCCACTTTCGATGAGTATTCTCTGGGAGAATATCATGGTACGTATCGGCCGACTATTCGCTCCTGATGAAGCCGAGACTGAGCAGGAAAGTAAGATCATTCGAGAGGACTTTTCATATCTGACGCAGGTGGCATCCGGGGAAGTGTTTGGTGAGAGGAAGAATCCGTTAACCCGCTTCACCGATTGTAAGGACAATGTGCATGTTGCCAAAAGCGAGCGAATTACCTGCTGTTTCTATTACCAGATGTCAGGCGAATATTGTCTCAAATGTCCGAAAATTGACAATGAGAAAGAATCTCAACTAAAATGACAACAGCAACAACTTTACCTTTGCTATTGTCAGGAGATGAGAAAAATGCCGCTGCAAGAACAGACAAGTCTATGGAGTGATACGGCGATCAAGATGCTTGACGGGGATAGCGGTACTTTGCAGACAGGCAGCGTTTTACACGAAACGGATTTAACTTCAAATGTGCTGCTGGCATATGGAGGGGAAGGGGAGCTTGCAATGGATGGCGAGGGTTGCCACATTGGAGCTTCTTTTGCCTGTCATGTGGTGAAGGGATCATCGTACACGCTGACGGCCAGATCAGTTTCGGAGAGGAATCACAGCAGAAAACTGTTCGGGTTCAGAAATACGCAACCTTTATGTTTTGATGGGACTATCCATATAATGGTGTAAAAAGAGTTGATATCAGATTGCCCCAAAATCCAGCTTGTACATCAACTTTTTAGTCAATTCCAAGCTTTAACCAACGTTTGTTCATCAGTTTACTTATCAGAACACTCATTACAAATAAGATACCATTATAGACAATAACCGTTAATACATTACTTAGAGAAATGAAATTGCTCCCTTGTACAAACACTTGGTCAATATGGGAATAAAGGAGATTCGAAGCGTCGAATACAGCAACATATGTTAATTTATCAGAACTAGCTACTAAAACGACACCTAATATCCAGTATAAGATGCTTAAACCAATACTCATCAAGATGTTAGATGAAAGCAAACTGATTGTCCCAATAATGAGGATATATTGTGTGACTACAGACGTCAACAAAAACACCATAAGAAAAAACAGGCTAAAATCCTTGTACATCATAGATACAAATGAAAGTAATATTGTAATTAAAATAAGCGATTCCATAAAAAGTACAGCAACTTTATTCAAAAAAAATCTAAGACTGTCATACGATAATAATCTATAAAACAGAATGGTTTTATTAGAGTATTCTTTATTAACGAAGAATGCAATGATAAACGAGAACATTAAAAATCCAAATTGAGTAAACACAGTATACGTACTGAAGAGATACTCTCGATAACTTAGAGATGTAACTTTATCAATTCCAATAGGAAGGAACCAACCGATTAAGAACGACAATACAAAAATAAGTGCCAGAAACATAAATACTTTATTAAATAGGCTTTTTGCAAATTCAATCATAGTCACTAGTCCTCAATATATATTTTTATTAGTTGATCTTTGTCCTCGTATTGCACTAGTTTTTTGTCTTGAAAGAGGAAGTACCTTCCCTCGATGTTTTTGAGATCTGATAAATTGTGAGTGATGTTTAATATGATTTTGTTTGAATACTGCTTGCTATAGATATTAAGAAATTGGTGAATCTCATTGACTGTTTTTTTATCAAGAGAATTAGTGATCTCGTCCAGAATGATAATCTCTTTATTTTCTAAAAGAAATGATACCAGCTTAAGCTTCTGTTTCTGTCCATC
This sequence comes from Paenibacillus sp. FSL H7-689, assembly GCF_000517905.1. Lineage (NCBI taxonomy): Bacteria > Bacillati > Bacillota > Bacilli > Caryophanales > Paenibacillaceae > Paenibacillus > Paenibacillus sp. FSL H7-689. Next base: position 727,150 of record NZ_ASPU01000015.1, on the reverse strand, counting down.
ACTTAAATTTTTAATGAGAATGTTGGATGGTATATTTTCAATATTCAATAAATCACTAAGCTGATCCAACATCATCCGATCATATCTTTTAATTAATATCTTAAAAAGCAATTTTGCGGAAATATCTTCAGGTATATTAGAATAACTTGAGATTACGGTTAGATTTGAGGATAGTTGTTTCGGGAAAAAACCGCTCTTATTTAGAATAAAGTCTTTCGCCAATCTGGATTTCCCCACACCGTTCTTCCCTACAATATGGTTGACACTCCCTGGTTGAAAATGTAAATGTGCGTGATCAAGCAAGAGATTATTTTTGATTCTTAACGTATAGCCACTTATATCTAAAACCATGGCATGAATTCCTCCTCTTTCAAAACCACAATAATACTGAACGTATAGCTAGTAAAACTCCAATAATCTGAATTATTTTAATAATCAAATGATTTTTCTTAGAGTTTTCAAATTCATCTTTATTTAGGAGTGTAAGTAAAATTTTATATCCATCAGAGTTCAACACGGGGATCACATTCCATAATAATGCTAAAAAGAAGAAAATATATGATACCGACAACATATCCATTTTCAAGAATAACGTATTGATGATCTGGAACGTTAAAATAATGAATAAATTTATGTAAATACCTGCTGAATGAACAATGAGCTTTTCTTTTTTGGATAACATATAAATATCGTTTAGTTGAACATAAAAAGAAGGAAAAACATAAAAGTTCATTTTGAATCCAACTTTATTATGCTTCCGCCCAAAAAAATTCATGGATTTTATGTGGCCTAGCTCATGAATAAAGACATTAAAAATCATGTAAGAAGCAAAAATGAAATAGTTTTTCAGGTTATGTTCAAACCCAGGGAATTTATAACCGAAAAAATGAATAAAATAAAGATTAGACACAAGTAGTATTAAAAAAATTGTGATATAAATGGTGAAATTCACAGAATTAATTTTACTCTTATATTCGGTCAACTGCTCCTTTAAAGTTTCATTTAAATGGATAATACTTGTCTTATAAAATTCTTTTTTGCACTTATCTTTAACAAAGACTTCGTTTTCTACAAAAATTTCATATTCTTCGTTTTCAAACGTAAAACACTGCTTCATACCATATTCTCGTAGTAATTCATCATATATGGTGTTAACAAATCAATATTCTCTTCCGTTTTAAATAAAATATTGCAAATGTTACATATGGATGAAAATTGTTCCGGAATTTTAATATGATTAAATTCAGGGTTGCTCTGAACTATATCAATAAACCATTTAAACCCTTCCTTTCTCATAATGTAAAATAGAAGATTGGCGTTTAATTTTTCAATGGTTCTGTCAAACGTTTGATCCATACTTTCTCTCAAATGCAATTTGGTATCAAATACCGCTGGCGAGCAACAAGGATATATTTGACCATCAAAATGATACACGACTTCAAATCCAGGACAATGCAAACTCCTTTCGTTACTGAGTTTATAAATATGTTGAAAGCTGTCCGGTTCTTCATGTTTTGCTTCTCCAACTGGCATGAGTGGGAACTTTGTCACTCTGATCCCAAGCAAAGATTCTCCCATATATTCTAATATACGATTAGACATTTTACTTTTTGTTACAGCCATATTTAGCGCCACGCTCGTATTAGAGAAGTCTCTGCTACATTCCAGTATATTTTTAATGGCGTCTGCTTTAACGTATGGTTCATGAAATTCATCATAACTTATTGTTAGATTGGTCACATTGTAATACTCCATGTCGTTAAAATACTGTTCTGTTTTTTTTCTACTCATACCCCAAAAGCCGTTACTAATAAGGGTGATTCTCTTCTGATGAGGTTTTATAATTTCTAATAGCTCTTGTAAAAATGGATAGTTCAAAAAAATTTCTCCACCTGTGAATGAAATCAAGTTTACTTTTTTATTTTCAGCCAATTCATGGGCAAGTTGTCTTATGTAATTTGGCTCCATAGACTGAGTCGAGGCTGGAGAACAAGAAAAGCAGCAATGAGCGCAGGCTGCGTTACATTTCGCTCCCAGGTTTATGACCGCATTGTTATACATGAACATTTCCTTTCTACCGTTCTTAAATGAAGTGAGATGTAAAAGCGTTATTTTATACACAGTCGCTCGAAATTCCTACTAAATAATTCCTAATAAAGTAGCCAGACCCCATAATTAGTGGTTGGCAGTCTTCAGGCGCAAATTGTGCCAGAGCTCACATGAGTAATTCCTGTATGTATCAAAATTGATGAAGAAGCTTGGAGCTTTAGATGACTCAACCACTAATTTGAGTTTTAGCTTTTATGGAATTCACAGATTCAGAAAAGACATTTTACTTGCTTCCGCCTCCTGAACCTACAATCCAAGCACCCTCTCCAGATCTGACAAAATACCACAAATCATTAACTTTAGCCAGTTTCTCCGATTTAGAAATCAATTCTTTAATCTCTAATTTTTTCATATGTATTCACCTCCTTCTAATTATCACTATTATACATGTAATTGTTATACAGACAAGTTAAAAATATGTGAAACCTATTAAATGATTGGATACTGCTGGGGATTAACGAGACTTTGATCAACATTGCTGAATCTTCGCCTAACAACTGAATATTCGTTTCCCTCATAGTGTTCTGACCATTGCTTTGCCTGAGCTGCATGACGAAGAGGTGTGCCGAGTCCGAAAATTGACAATGAGAAAGAATCTCAACTACAATAACAACAGCAATGATTATGCCTATGTGATTGTCAGGAGATGAGAGAAATGCCGCTGCAAGAACAGACAAGTCTATGGAGTGATACAACGATCAAGATGCTTGACGGGTATAGCGGTACTTTGCAGACAGGCAGCGTTTTACACGAAACGGATTTAACTTCAAATGTGCTGCTGTTGGCATATGGAGGCGAAGGGGAGCTTGCAATGGATGGCGAGGGTTGCCACATTGGAGCTTCTTTTGCCTGTCATGTGGTGAAGGGATCATCCTTTACGCTGACGGCCAGATCAGAGGACATTCATTATATTGTCATTATGTACAAGGCTTCTTCCATAGAGGGTGCCTCTCTTGTTGTACCTTCATATCGCAAGCACCCGTTGCGCAGGTCATTTGTTCAAAACTCGGCAACCCATGCGGAATGGATCGAAAACGCCGAAAAAATCGTTGCCAAATGGCGCCGCGGTGAAGGACTGGAACGTTTCTATGCCAACGCTTTGCTCCAAGGAATGATCTACGAGTTGATCATGGAGTATGAACGTGGTCAAGGGGGAGCGGAGTCCGACATGGTGGATGTAGTCGCTTCTTATATCACATCGCACTATCGTCAGAATTTGGAGCTAAAAGAGCTGGCAGCCCTGGCGGGCTGTAGTGTAAGACAGCTGCAGCGCCGCTTCAAACAGGAGAAGCAGCTCGGACCGATGGAATACGTCATTCAGCTGCGTATGGAAAGTGCCTCACGCATGTTGCGTCATACGGATGCCTCCATCGGTGAAATTGCGGACAAAATGGGCTATCGCGATATGTATTATTTCAGCAGAGCATTTAAAAAATATAATGGCGTCCCACCGCTACATTACCGGCATGCCGCCGCTTCGAGAAGAGATGCAGACTATGCGAATGCCTTGCTGCAAAATCGCACAGCTTCTTCCTATGAATCAGCTGAAGGTCCAGTCATCTGCCATATGCGCGGGGAGTACACCGTCACCGAAATACCACAGCGTATCGCTGTCCTTGATGTTCAATATGCTGATCATTTGCTTGCACTGGGCTTGTCTCCGGTAGGAAGTGTCGGACTAGGAAGTACCGTGTTATCGTTCCCTCAATCACTCCGGGCAGGACTCCAGCATACAGCATTACTTGGTACGTATGAATACCCCGATCTTCCGGCGGTAGAGCGACTTGCGCCAGATCTGATTATTTGCACCGAGGTGCATGATCAGCATCATGAATGGTTAAGCCAGATCGCTCCAGTGCTCATGTTCAAGCGTAATGAAAACTGGCAGACCATCCTGAGTCTATTCGGTGAACTGACAGACAAGCGAGCCGAGGCTAAGCAGATTATCGCGGATTATCATCGCCGAACAGCTTTGCTGTCCGAGGAATTGTCCTCTGTACTGGCAGGGAAAAGTGTGGCATTGATTCGTCCACTGGATTCCCTCGTGCGCGTCCATTCTGCTGCTCATCGCACAGGCGCTGTGCTGTACCGTGATCTGGGTCTGCCCGTTCCGTTGTTTGTAGCAGATACCGCCGACACGGCCTATCATATCTCGGTTGAGAGATTACCGGCAGTACAAGCTAGCCACTACTTTTTACTGAGTAATGAGCTTATGCAGGATGGGATATCTGCGACAGAGCAACGTGTCTGGGGGATGCTTGATGCGGATGAGCGACAGCAAATACACTCGGTAGATGCTGCAACATGGATCGGCTGTTATGGGCCGACAGGTATTAATGGGATAGTGGATCAGATTGAACAGGCGTTGTTGGCTTGATAGGTAGTTGTTGGCGCTAGCCCGCTTGCAGCGAAAGTTGGTACGCGCTACCTTTCAAAAAGTTGATATGTTCCAAAAGCATCGGAAGGCCGTCGGATTCCCCATGGATGAAGAAGGGCCTTTTTGTTTTATTACTATAATAAAGGACTCACTGCATACTCGCACTCTGTACAACCCTGCATATATTCAGCGTATTTAAAGCCCGTAGGAGCGTATGGATACGGGTTTGAGAAAACTAATAAATCTCCCTTATTCGCCAATTTCCTTTCGCAATTGTAACAATATGGGTTATCATATACGTAGTTCAGGCACTAGTAGGAGGTGATTCAATGAGAAAAAATATTGCAATAATCATACTAATGGTTGGATTGATAATAAGCATGTACTTCAACTATCAATTCAAAGCGTACAAAGACAATCAAGAAGTTGATTACGCGGTTAAACTAAATCATGGAACTCAAATTGGTATAAAAGAATCCATGTACAATTTAGATAATGTGATAAAAAGCTTAGAGGACGGCTCTTCCAAGGAAACAGTCATACATGCCTTAGGAAATGTGGCAGTATCTTTGAAAGTCGGTGAAGAATCGTTCGTCTTTCTGAATTCCGACTTTAGGGAAGATCAATTATCATCAACCGATTTAATTTATAATGTGTTTAAAGATATGTATACGTATATAAGTGTTGAAATCACAGACGACATTTTATCGAATAAGATATCGCTAGAAAAAGAATCGAGAAATCAACTGATTAAGGATATTGGAGTGCTTAAACAAGATTTGGAGTATATCGATAGTCAATTTAACGAGGATATTCTGAAAGAACAAAGTCCTAAGTGGATTGAAAATAAGTGGAAAGAGTTAATAGGAGAGATTGTAAATCGAAATACGGATTATAAGTTATATGAAAGAATGAAAACGAAATATAATCTATAATGAGTTCGTGAGAGACTATGGATATAGGCGGATAACCCCGCCACCAACTAACTGTGCTCATGTAGCCGCACCCTTTCAGGTGCTTTTAAGCCGGTGGTGGGTTAGCATCTACGAAACGACATCAAACCATAAGGAGGCCAATTTCGTGATTAGATTGTGTAAAAGCATGGATACGGATGTAATGTATCAGATTATTAATGATGCAGCAAAGGCATACAAAGGAGTAATTCCTGACGATAGGTATCATGAGCCTTATATGACATTGGAAGAGCTAAAGTGCGAAATGAACGATGGTGTAGTATTTTGGGGGTTTGAAGAAAAAAATCTATTATTAGGAGTTATGGGAATTCAAGATAAGGGTGATGTATGTTTAATTAGACACGCATATGTACGAACAGACCAACGGAATAGCGGAATAGGTACGAAGCTTTTATCTCATATGGTGGCTTTAACAAATAAACCGATCTTAATAGGGACATGGGACTCAGCTGAATGGGCTAAGAAATTTTACTTAAAGAATGGTTTTAAACTGGTATCACCCGATGAGAAGAAAAAGCTATTAAATACCTATTGGAATGTTCCAGAAAGACAAATTGAGACCTCTGTAGTCTTATGCGATAGCAAGAGGGCCACTTGAAAAATTTCAGAATATACAAGTTCAAATTATATTAATAGTAGTTTCGTATAATATCATATTCCCACGCAGGGGCTTGTGCCCCTTGATCTGCCCGTAATATTTCTGTGGAATGGATAAGCAGGCACATCCATCCCTAAGATAAGTGCTATCTAAAGGGGCCGTCGTGATGCTGGAACATTCCAGAAATTAATAAATCAAAATTCAAAAAGAGTTTTTTTCCTAAAACCGCTTATGTTTAGTTCTGGACGCTTAAGTGAAAGACTACAAGGAGGGACATAATGAAGCTTTTTCGTGGAAAAGAAGCCTTAAATCAAGGTACTGATCTTATAAAACCTTCAATATATACGCCTCTTGGAACAATTAAACTTTCACTTGCTGCCTCTGGCGAATGTTATCTTCCTACTCACTGTTCTCAGCTCAAACATGGCGGATCACTCTACCAGTATTACTACGACTCGTTTGATTGCGAGTTAGTGCTCTGTAATCTGAACCATAATCTTTCTTCACCTCAGGAAGTAGACGAATGCTGGGGAGCCGTATTTAGAATCAAACCCAATGCATATCATCAGATAAGCACTTGTAGCTTTTCTGCTTTGTGGAAAGAGGGATATAGCTGGGAAGATTACGGATCTGACACGGGAGAAAATCTTGAAGCTGTCGAATATGAGAATGAACAGTACCGCTTACACATAGGAACACAAGAAGAACCACTGATAATGGGAAAAAGAAACCAAGGTGATAGGACTCCTAAATCTCTTGCTTTGAACTTTGCTTTTGAGAAGTGTAGTTTTGTCTTACATTCTGATCAAGGCATTGAAGTATCTATGACAGAGATTGATTCCCACCAGATATGCCAAGGACATTTTTTAATAGCTTGGAAGAGAAAAATAGAAGAGGATATTTCTACTTGGTTAGCTGTAGACCAGCCCACAAAAGAAATCTTAAAGGGAGAAGATATTTGGTAAACGATAAACGAAAATAGTATATAAAGACCAAGAGATACAACTTTGAGCAAGTGGTGAAAGAGTTGTAGTACTTTACATAAAAATAGAGGATGAATTTTAATATACTTCTAAGGTAGAAGGAGAGAATGTAAATGAACAACATAAACTCTCATAATTGCAACCTAAATATAAGGTATGATCTGCCTGATGAGGTGTGGGATAAAGTTTCTAAAGTATATGAGACTATGCCAGGGTGGATTGGTTATAAAAGTGGAATTCCATATTGGTTTGGAACTGAAGAGGATGATGTCTTCATTGAAGCATCCGTTGAGCCTAGTGGATTATCATTTTATGCACAGATGGATGATAATGATTGGAATGCCTGGATAGAAACATTTAAGTTGGAAGCGACAAAAGTGTTGGGTTTTGATGTTGGTGAACCTGAAGATGGATATATGTGATGAATGAACGAGGGTGTGAGATTCATAGGCAGTGAATACCGCCGCTGGGTGGCATAAGTGTCTGGATGTGTTGGTGCAGATCATCAATGGTAAGCCCATTCAGTGTCTTGATAACTCAACTGAGCTGCGTAGCATCTATAGTGAAGCATTTAAGTTGGAGGATATAAACCAATAAAATGATCTAAAAGGATAAAAAGAAAAAATGATAAACTCTATTAGTATTGATGAACGGAATGGGACCACATTTAATGAAGAGATAGTTATGAAACCTACATGGGCAGACAGTTTACGTTTTTTGAGAAAACTCGATGGAGATAAATTTACATTAGTTTTTTTTGAGGTAACAGACACAGGTTCAGCACTAGTTGGAGGCGGACCGGAATATTTTGTAGTGTCTATTACAATTGATGAACATATATATACGCTTATGAATGATAAGCAGGGAAATAGTGAAATTTCTCTAGTTATTGGTGGTCAGTTAGGAAATTATTGCGATAACATTTGTATAGAATTAATACCCATGCTTGAAGTGCTAAAGTATTTTTATGAAACTGGTAAACTACACGAATCACATCAATGGATGAAAGAATAATTACTGGTCAGTTAGGGTTCTCGGGCTCGTAAACACCAAAGGTTATATGCAATTGTATTAGAAGAGTTGGAGTAGGCGAGATCCTTACATCAATTCTTAAAGAGGTGAAACTCCTGAAAGACAAAACCAAAGTGATGGCCTATTTTTGTTTATTTGGGGATGAATTCGATCCGAATCATGTAACTTCAATACTTAGAATCGAACCTACCAATACGGCTTACAAAGGCGACATAATTAACAAAAAGCATCGAATAAAAGAAACATAATGGACATTAGGTACGGATTATGAAGAATCATTAGATGTAAATCACCAATTAATAAAAGTAGTCGATATGTTAAGAAACAAAGTAAAAGAGATCAACTCGATTCGGATTGAACATCAATTAAGAATAAAATTTTTCATTGTAATTAGAATAGAAGAGGGGAAAACGCCTGCTCTTTATTTCGATTCTGATTTTATTGAATTTGTTAATATGATTCATGCTGAAATTGATGTTGATTTATATGCAAATCCATATAATGAAGAATTAGAATAAGAAATAAAGTTTGTAAGACACGCTTCCAAGGAATGGACATCAGATAACATTATGTAGGAATAAACGAACCTTAGGGCTCATCAATATCGGATAACAAAGTGTTTATGATGTGGGAGAGGCTTCCTTTTTGTTGTAAATAGTGGTATTTCTCTTAAAGGAGGATTTTAAATAATGAGAAAACGACATTCTATTGAAAAAGCGGAGTGGTCAGAAACAAGAGAGACCCATTATCACAAAGACTGCAAGGATATTGTATTTTCATTTGGCGATAGACTCATTGAAGTGGATGGCACGGTTTATTTGAAACGAAAAGAAGTCGAGATTAAGGTAATAAAACCTCTTAAACGAAAAACATTCTGGTATGAAACTTGGCTAAAGATCAAAGAAATCTACAGTACATAGTCTAATGAAATTCAACATGATCGCTTAAGAGCCAGTGAAGGTTGATTAATCATTGGTGAGTAATATCTGGAGGTAATTGAATGACGATAATTTGTCTGGAAGGTGCCAGTTCTGTAGGTAAAAGTACCACTTGTCAGCAGTTCGCTACACAATATGATGCATTTATTGTTCCAGAAACAGGGCTTCTTTTTGAATCTCCTCAACTTGACGGTAAGGAACTTATGATGTGGTTGCTGGAGAGACAAATCGATAGATGGCATATAGCATATGAGAAGAATCAACAACATGAGTATGTGATTTTGGATGGCGATGTATTTAAGATTTGGTACAGCTGGATATATGGTTATGAGCACCTATCTTTAGATGAAACAGCGAACTTTTTTAGAGAGAAGTTATTGAAGAATGAAATATCATTACCGGATGCTTATGTACTATTCTGGGCTGAAGAAGATGAGCTGCGCAAGCGAAAGGAGATGGATCAGACAAGATCTAGAAGAAATTTTGATAAACATCTACGCATGATTGAACCTCAAATGAGATATTTCCATTATCTTAATGAACTGGTACCAGGATATGTAGGGATTCATAAAGCAGAGACTGTAGCAGATAATATACATCATATTGTAAAGCATAGCGAGACATTACCGGACATAAAAAAACGCGAGATCGAAATCTTTGATAGAGTAATTGATTTTTACAAGAGTACTACTCCTTAATCTTAGTGTGGCTTTTGATATCAGATCTCAAAGCTATTCTAGCTGTGTCTTGGATAACTGACCAAATACTGCGATCAAAGAAAAAGAAATATACGAGGTGCGTTATGGGCGTAAGAAAAAAATATAAACGTAAAATCGTTCGCTCCAATCGATTATTTTATTGGTATGTTGAACCGGATATTGACGATGAAGGAATAATCAAATTACATATCGTTTCTGAGGATAAGAAGTTAATCGTCACTTATGAAGTGGGACAACACAGTATTAAGAACAAGCCCCCATTTATAGTCATCATCGGAGAAGAATTTGAAGGCTGGACAACAGAATATATAGGATACAGGAGAGTATTAACACCGAAATGGAGCGATGAGATCATCACGCCAAAATGGATAGGTGAAATGATTGATTGGAGTCTCTTGAAAGATAAAGAAAACCCCTAAATTCCTCTAGCGAAGAAATAATTTAGTGTGTAGATAAATTCCTGCCTAGCTACAACTGTGAATGAGCTGCTACGGGATATTTCTCTATTATTTTGCATCATTGTTACACAGGCCTGATCTTAAAATTCAATTGATGAAGATGCATTAAAGCCTTTATATTTTCTTGGAATTGAAGAACCTAACTTTGTTATTAAATGGGCTCAGAACTGTGTCTGTGAGATAGACAATAATGTTTATTATACATCTAAACAAGGAAGAATCTGGATTGCAGATTACTTGATAAATAATTATGAAATTATATCAAGGGTTTTTGAAAAAAATAGATTTTGAAGATAATGCTGATAGAGCAGCTGAAATAGTAAAGTGAATGAGAAGGGTAATAAATTAGAGCGAAATTAATAAACAAAATCGTAAATAGAAGAGACCAAGGGAGAACCACACTTGAAGATAAGATTCGAAGAGGCCAGATACATCCTATAACATAATATTATGCGAACCATTTTTTGCTCCCTCAGAAATTCCCGAATCTCCTGATGTGCAAGAATTCCCCCGCTTTCTCCACTTCGTTTTTGTGGCTCTGTCTTCGCATAACTTGAATTTTCTCAGCTAAGATATGCGAACCAGATGCTGAAAATAGATAAGTGAAAAACGAGATGCACGAACATGTTTTTTTTATTTATACGAAGCTGAGATTTAAAGCAAATTCATATTTAAATGGTATTCAAGTGTGTGATTTCTAGCATTAGAAGTAGCGAAAGATGCAAAGTATTTACAGTGCAACTCCATATGAATCGCTCATTGAACCGTTAATGCTTTCTTGGTTCCACCTTTTGGAAAATTTTCGCGTTTCTTATCTGCACCAGATAAAATTAACCAAGCCGTGAGCCCAAATGGGCTGACGGCTTCACGAATGTAGATAGTTGGTCCAAAGAACTGAAGTTTCTTGAAGAATGAATTTATATATAACCTTTTATGTTGCAATGGAAGTACTGGTTTTCTTAATCAAGTATGAATTGTCGTCTGAGTCTAGGAAAATCGCTATTTTCTCATCACGAATTTCCTGGGTGAATTGCTCGACCCTTTTATCGGTGAGTCGCTGTTTTTTGTAAAAATCTAGTATATGTCCTTTCATATTCAAGTTCTCGACACCTGCCGGACTGCTGATCGTAACAATCACCTTCGAGGCCTTTATGAGGAGCCAGTATCCATTTCGGTCCTCTTTTACATAGAAGTCTTGTTTGAGGTATTTTTGTATTGACTGCCATTTTCCTTGCACCTCTTTTTGCTCCGACGGCACATACTCAATTCTTTTCACTGTACACTGTTTATGTTTCTTTTGCTTACTCATGGGATGAAACCTCCTTTAGTATTTGCTTGAATTATATTATAGAGGCATTCGAATCCCATAGAACGAAAAACCGGATGCTAGTTGTTACTATCCCCAAAAAGCCTTAAGTATCTTCCTAGCTAAGTCAATCCGCCCGTCGCTCCAGTCTTTCTGTTCTGTAAAAACTGTGAAGGGGTTGTATTCTTCCTGAACGAAGGAAGCCATTTCGTCAAGCTCGAACTCGAATTCGTCTAAGTCATTCATGGTAATCTTCTTTACCAATAGAATAGTATACAGAATATCTCTTGCCTTCTCGGATTCCTCTATCATATCTCCGAATACATAAGGGATCCAATCCCTTTGTTTAAGAAGGAGACGATTTTGGAGGAACATTGTCTCGTTGCGAAAACCTTGCACAAAGTATGATGCTGGCAGCCAGGGATACTCTTCGAATCCATACTTTTGCATTGTCACAACCAGATCATATGTCATTTCTATTTTCATGCGATTTTGAATATCATAGAAATCAATCGCGTTGCGAATTGTCTGCTCAGGTGATAGTCCTGACCTCTTCATTAGATCTTGCACATAATTGTCGTAGTCACAGAAAATCTCTCTAAATCTTGCTCTGCTTATCTTTCTGCTGTCGGCCATACGGCCTTCCTGAAGCGCCACAACGATTGACAAAGATCCGTAATTATTTATTTGCTGCATCTGCAACGAGGTGTACTGATACCCCTCCTGTGGTATAACATTTCGTTCAAATTCCAAACCTAAATCTTTATGCAGTCTTTCACGTTCTTTAAGCATCTTATTATTCATTCTCTTTTTTCGCTCATATACTGGTTCGATATCTTCATAGTCCGGTTTCGATTGTACAGCGTGATGATACAACGCTGCTGTGGGCAACTTATTGCGGTAATGACCGATTAGTTTTTCAAACACAATTTGTGCAATTAAGTCAGTTTGGCTAATGTATCCATTAAATAATACTTTGTCGGTTACTATCTTATCAATTGATTTGGCTATAGCTTGTTTTACTTCTTTGATTTTCACTGCTTGTCATCTCCCTCTATTTTGGTCGCTCGCTATAAATACGTAGCTTTAACTACAAAAAAAATTCCAATTTATCTGTTGATTAACATAAAAAGCATAACATAGAATCATGATGTATTTAATATAAAAAACCAAAAAAAAGGATTATTATTCCAAAAAATGATCATGAAGAACTGAACTATCTTGGGGCATAGCAGTCTTTGCAGTGAAGATTGCGCTGGACGGTGATAATGGGATGGATTTGGTCACAATTGATGCAGACCTTGAAGAGGTGATTCGCTCTGTCTTTGGGGATATGAATCAAATTGAATACCATTTAGAAAAGATTAAGTATGAGGATGGAAGCTTAAAAAATAAAACGGTTACAACGTATGAAACTGTTTTCTATATTACGATTACAAGCCGGACAGCTGAGGAGCAAGCAGCAGAATATTCATTTGCAAACGATCAAAATTAACTTATGGAGGAACTGCTTTCAAAGGAGTTTAGACCTTTTATGTTTGCATTTTAGACTAGGACAGTGATACAGGCTTATCTCAAGAGCAGTTTGCTTTGGTTTATCGAAATTTGCCAGAGGGGGAGCATGGAGTAGAGGCTGTCAAAATGGCATTGACCCAATTGGGTGACCCACATAGCTTGCCCAAGGCTGGGATGAATCGCTAAACAGATTATAGCTACCTTGTACAGTGGGTTTATAAGCAATTAAATTAAATATTCAGTTGCCATGTACTGCGGCAGAACAGGCACGTTATATTGTAGCTCATAATCCTGCAATTCAATATGAAAATTTAGCTCCGGGTGATTTGTTTTTTTGGAGCTATGAACGCAATGGTCGTTTTATGGATATAACGCATGTAGGTATTTATCAGGGGATGGCAAGGTAGTCGATGCCTCTTACAGCCGTGGGCAGGTGGTTTATCGGAATTGGTTTAATGGGGATAAGCAGGTGATTTATGGGCGTCCTCTCTAATGCGCTACTAAGTTCTTCGATCTATTGGATGACAGACTTATTTGCATTAATTATGATTGATTACTTGGTCCTATGATATAATGGAAAGTGTGTAGCAATTTCCAACAGAAGAGGTTTTGCAAGATAATTTCTCACATGTACTTTGCGGAGGTATAGCTGTGAAAATACTAAACAATACAACGGAAATCGTAAAAGATGACTTGATTAAAACCATTATTCCTGGCAGTCGCATTTCTGTTGCGGCAGCCTGTTTTTCAATTTATGCATACCAGGAGCTGAAGAAGGAACTGCAATCTGTTGAAGAGTTGAGGTTCATCTTTACTTCGCCTACTTTTATAGCAGAGAAAACTCAAAAGGAAAAGCGAGAGTTTTATATTCCGCGCCTTGGTCGAGAAAAAAGTCTTTATGGTACTGAATTTGAAATAAAATTGCGTAATGAGTTAAAACAGAAGGCTATTGCGAAAGAATGTGCAACATGGATTCGTAATAAAGTGAAATTTCGGTCTAACGTTACAAAGGACAGTATGAATAACTTTGTAAGTGTAGAGAATGAATCAGAGAAGTTTGCTTATGCACCAGTAAATAGTTTTACTACTGTAGATCTTGGTAGTGAACGTGGAAATAACATTAGCAATATGGTCATTCGCACAGAACATCCTGGTAGCGGAGAATTTCTTGAGTTATTTAATCAGGTATGGAATGACAATGGGAAGCTAAGAGATGTCACTGAAGAAGTCATTGAGAGCATTTCTGCTGTTTATCAGGAAAATCCCGCAGAGTTAATTTATTTCATGACACTTTATAATATTTTCAGTGAATTTCTTGATGATATTTCGGAGGAAGTATTGCCAAATGAGGCTATTGGATTTAAACAGAGCATTGTTTGGGGGAAGTTATATAATTTTCAGAAGGACGCAGCTCTTGCAATTATTCATAAATTGGAACAATACAATGGATGTATTCTAGCTGATAGCGTAGGGTTAGGAAAAACTTTCACTGCCTTGGCAGTAATCAAATACTATGAAAGTCGTAATAAAAGTGTACTTGTTCTTTGTCCGAAAAAGTTGAAAGACAATTGGATGACTTATCGTGGACAATTGATTACCAATCCTTTGGCAAAGGATCGACTCCGATATGATGTTCTCTATCACACGGATTTATCACGTGAGAGAGGCGATACTGCGATTGGTTTGCCTATTGATCTTATAAATTGGGGTGCCTATGATCTAGTTGTCATTGATGAAAGTCATAATTTCCGTAATGGTGGCGAACTGAGCGGCAAAAATAACGAGAAGGAGAATCGCTACTTGCGACTGCTCAACAAAGTAATACGTAGCGGTGTGCAAACCAAGGTTCTTATGCTTTCGGCTACTCCGGTTAATAATCGTTTTTATGATCTGCGTAATCAATTAGCCCTCGCCTATGAAGGCTATTCTGAACAAATTAATGATAAACTTAATACCAAGTCGGACATAGACCTTATTTTCCGAAATGCACAAAAAATCTATAATGCTTGGAGTCGGTTGCCGATAGAAAAACGCACAACAAATGAGCTATTATCACGCCTTGATTTTGATTTTTTCGAGGTGCTTGACAGTGTAACTATTGCTCGTTCACGTAAACATATCCAGCGTTATTATGATACGAGTGAGATTGGTAGCTTTCCAGAGCGAAATAAGCCAATCTCTGTACGTCCTAAATTAACGGATAAGGTCAATGCTATCAATTATCAGGAAGTCTATTTACAGATTGCGGAATTAAATTTGTCCATATATACACCATCAACATATATTCTTGCCAGCAAGCTGAGTAAATACATAGACCCAGACTCTGAGCATGCACGGACTATTTCTCAAACTGGACGTGAACAAGGAATCCGTCGCTTAATGAGTATTAACTTATTGAAACGTATGGAAAGTTCTGTGCATTCTTTCAAACTTACTATACAACGTATTCATAACCTGTATTCTGATACTCTACAGCAGATAGAAGCTTTCATACCAGGCTCCCAAATTACGGTTCAGGATGTTGCAGAAGGGAAAGATTTTGACCTTGATGATCAAAATAATGATATGTTCAATGTGGGCAAAAAGTTTAAGATTGATCTACGTGACATGGATTATCTTTCATGGCAGAGAGATTTAAAAGCCGATCTTGACATACTTGAGCTTTTAATTCTCATGATTGAGGATATTACGACTCAATACGACTATAAGCTTAACGAGCTTTTTGGTGTTGTGCAGAGGAAAATTGATCATCCGATCAATAAAGGTAACCGAAAAATAATTATTTTCACAGCTTTCTCTGATACGGCTCAATATCTTTATGAGAATGTTAGTAAATTTGTAAAAGAAGAATATGGAATTAATACCGCACTGATTAATGGGAGTGTGGATGGGAAGACGACCCTCCCACGTTTTCCAGCAGACCTTAATAGCATACTGACCTGCTTTTCTCCTGTGTCTAAGGAAAAGGCGTTGGTTATGCCAAACAATAGCGATGAGATTGATGTACTAATTGCTACCGACTGTATTTCTGAAGGACAGAATCTTCAGGATTGCGATTATGTAATTAATTACGATATTCATTGGAATCCCGTGCGCATCATTCAGCGCTTTGGGCGCATTGACCGTATAGGCAGTAAAAATAGGCTAATTCAGCTTGTTAATTTCTGGCCGGATTTAACGTTGGATGAGTATATAAATTTGAAAGAGAGAGTAGAAGCACGAATGAAAATATCTATCATGACTTCTACTGGCGATGATGACTATATCAATCAGGAAGAGAAAGGAGATCTACAGTATCGACGACAACAGTTGGAAAAGCTGCAGAACGAAGTTGTAGATTTGGAGGAAATGAACTCTAGCCTCTCGATTTTGGATTTGGGCCTTAACGAATTCCGCATGGATTTGTTGGCATATCTGAGAGGGAATCCAGACATCGACCACACACCGTTTGGTATTCATGCTGTAGTACGGGGAGATAAACCTGGCGTCATTTTTGTACTCAAGAATATAAACCATGGAGTTAATAGTGAAAGTCAAAATCGGTTACATCCGTTTTATATGGTGTATATGGGTAATGATGGTGAGGTGATTTGTAATCACTTGCAACCAAAGGATACATTAGACATCATGAGGCACCTTTCACGTGAGAAAACTACTCCAGAATTAGATGTCTGTAACACTTTTAATCATCTCACAAAGGATGGTCGAGATATGCAAAGTGTATCTCAACTATTGGAGCAAGCCATTTCCTATATTATAAATGTTAAAGAGGAAGTTGACCTTGATAGTTTCTTTGGGAAAGGACAGACAACTTTTCTTTCTGGTAGTGTGACAGGTCTACACGATTTTGAGCTGATTTGTTTTATGGTGGTGATTTCGTGATCTCGTTTCCTTCTTCTGCGAAAGTAAATCGTATTCTTCCTAAAGAAGCATTTTATAAACATCTAAATCTATCTGGTGAATTAAAAGGAAAATTTGTATCTGACCTCCAGCGAGTTACTTTGGAGTATTCTCTTACAGCGCAAACGCTCAATTTGGAGCTTTGTGAAGCGGTGGACGAAATTTTACTGCTTATTGTAGAATTAAAAAAGCGTGATGCTGATCCTCGATTATTCGAGGTTATTGCTCGCCAGAATTCTCATCGAATGATCTTTCTTCTGCGTTATGCAGGACAGGTACGCCTTTCCATCTATTACAGTAAGCTCTATCAAACCCAATGGCAGCCAGAAGAGGAGCTAACCCTGCAAGCCCGTGGCATAAATCTAGAGGTGGTTTGGGAGGGGTTTCTTGAACAGATTGCATTGCAAATCAAGCCCACCCAAACGTCGGGAAATATTGATATGCGCCTAAGACGTCAAGAAACACAGCAACGTCTACAACGGAAAATCGAGAAAATCGAGCGCCTGACTCGAGCAGAGAAACAGTCCAAAAGGAAATTTGAGCTGTATCAGCGATTGCTGAAGTTGAAGAAGGAATTGGAGGACATCACATAATGGACAAGTTGAAAATGCATAGTTCTAATAAAGTGAATGAAAATATAGAAAAAATTGCAGCCTTATTTCCTAACTGTAAGACAGAAGTGGTTAAGGGACACCGCGAAGACGGAACTCCCATTATCGAGTACACTATTGATTTTGACATGCTGCGTCAAGAGCTATCTGATGTAGTGGTGGAAGGGCCTACTGAACGTTATCAGTTTACTTGGCCGGAAAAGCGAAAGAGCATTCTGGCAGCCAACGCTCCGATTGCCAAAACCCTACGCCCCTGTCGGGAGGAGAGTGTAGATTTTGATAACACTGAGAATCTCTATATCGAAGGCGATAATTTGGATGCCCTCAAGCTACTGCAAGAAACCTATTTGGGTAAGGTTAAATTGATTTACATTGACCCACCTTATAACACTGGCAATGATTTTATATATGAAGATGATTTTTCAGAAAGTGCTGAAAAGTACATGGAGCACAGTGGTGATTATGATGATGAAGGTAACCGTCTTGTTAAAAATACGAGTACTAATGGCCGCTTTCACACTGACTGGCTAAATATGATTTATCCAAGGCTCAAGCTTGCGAAGGACTTGCTAATCGATGACGGGGTTATCTTTATTAGTATTGATGATAATGAAGTGGAAAACTTGAGAAAAGCCGCTGATGAGATATTTGGTACGGATAATTTTGTAGCAAATATTATTTGGGAAAAGAAGTATGCGCCTGCCAATGATGCAAAATGGTTGAGCGACAATCATGATCATATTCTGTTATATGCAAAGTGCAAAAGTATATGGCGTCCGCAATTGTTAGCTCGTAGTGATGAAATGAATAGCAGATATACTAACCGAGATAATGACCCTCGTGGTGTATGGAAAGCTGCTGATATGACAGTGAAGTCTTACTCTTCAGCTTATGATTATCCTATAACAACCCCTAGTGGAAGGGTTGTAACTCCTTCTCAAGGGAGGTGCTGGAATACATCTAAAGAAAATTTCGAAAAATTAGTTGCTGATAATAGAATTTGGTTTGGAGAAAAAGGTCATAATGTTCCAGCAGTAAAAAAGTTTTTGACAGAGGTTCAAGATGGCATAGTTCCAATGACGCTTTGGAAGTATGAAGAAGTGGGACATAATCAAGAAGGGCGACAAGAAGTCAAAAAACTATTTGATGATAAAGGATACTTTGATGGGCCTAAACCGACTAAACTACTAAACCGAATATTAACAATTGCTAATTTAAAAAGAGATTCTATCGTCCTTGATTTCTTCTCTGGTTCTGCTACCACAGCCGATGCAGTCATGCAGCTTAACGCTGAAGACGATGGCAATCGTAAGTTTATCATGGTTCAATTACCGGAAGAAACAGAGGAAAAAAGCGAAGCCTACAAAGCAGGCTATAAAAATATTTGCGAAATCGGAAAGGAGCGTATCCGCCGCGCTGCAAATAAAATTCGCAAAAAAAATCCTGAGGTCAAATTTGATGGAGGTTTTCGCACACTAAAAGTTGATTCTACAAATATGGAGGATGTGTACTATAATCCTACTAAGATCGAGCAGGCTGCACTGTGGGATTTAGCAGACAACATCAAGCCAGATAGAACCCCAGAAGACCTGCTGTTTCAGGTGATGTTAGATTTGGGTGTACTTCTCTCATCCAAAATAGAAGAAGCTGTAATTGGTAGTAAAAAAGTGTTTTTCGTTGCGGATGGCTATTTATTGGCATGTTTTGATGATAACGTAACTGATGAAGTGGTCACTGAAATTGCCAAACGGAAGCCCTACTACTTCGTTATGCGAGACAGCTCCCTTTCTTCTGATAGCACCGCTACAAATTTCGAGCAGATTTTTGCTAGTTATAGCCCTACAACTATAAGGAAGGTACTGTAAATGTGGAGAAGTATGTAAGGAAAAAGTTTACATGCCGTTTTTGTGGAAAGCTCGTGTATGTTGATGGATTTTCTCATGTTCATGAAGGCGAGCGTCTAAACATAAGTGTGTTTAGTCAAGGAGCTGAGATCGAAAGCTATGTATGTAACGAATGTGGAAAAGTTAGTATTTTTTTAACATCAAAGCATTATGGTTCCGATGGAAAAGAAACCACTGCGGTTAAAAATAGAATAGCTGATAAATATATCTACCCTTTAGATGAACCTCCAAAAAAGATCAAGTATGTTCCAGCTAAGTATATGAATGAGTATAACGAGGCATCGTGGGTAAAGGAGATTAGTCCTAAATCTTGCGCCCTTGTATGCAGAAGAATATTGGAAATGATTTTACAAAATGAATGTGGATGTACAAAATTTAATTTGTCGCAAAAGGTTGAAGAATATATAAATAATGGATTTGTACCTAACTTAACAGAAAAAGCGATGCGTTATATTGTTGGCGCAGGAAATGCAGTTGCTCATCACAAGAAGAATGAAAATGATGATTTAATTAGAATTAATCGTAAAGATTGTGACAAATTATTGGAAGCATTAGAGCTGGTATTTGAACATATTTTTGTGCAGCCTAAGAAGGAAGAGCAAATGGAAAAGAACATACAAAGTGTTACACCGAAAAAGTGAGAAGGTGAATTATTTGCAATTTCAATTTAAGATACAACCCTACCAAACTGATGCAGTGAACAGTGTGGTTAACATTTTTTCAGGCCAACCTTATCAAGAAAGGGTTCGCTATGTTCGTGATCTTGGTATATCTAAGAATGAGAAACCACAACAAATTAATCTTTTTGCAGAATCTGAAATTGTAACGGAAGATGAAATTGGGCGCGGTTTTGAGAACGCCCGTCTTCAACTATCGGACGAGCAGCTTTTGCTCAACATTCGTAATATGCAGGTACGTAATAATATTAAACAGTCGGAATCTTTAGTAAAGCATATGGGGCGCTGCTCTCTCGATGTCGAAATGGAGACCGGCACGGGCAAAACTTATGTATATATCAAAACAATGTTTGAGCTGAATAAGCTATATGGATGGAGTAAATTTATCGTTGTTGTTCCCTCTATTGCTATTCGTGAGGGTGTGAAAAAGTCATTTGAGATTACACAGGAGCACTTCATGGAGTATTACGGCAAAAAAGCCCGTTTTTTCATTTATAATAGTAAAAACCTGATTGAGCTGGATAACTTCAGTTCTAACGCTGGAATTAATGTGATGATTATCAACGTGCAAGCATTTAATGCCCGCGGTGCAGATGCACGCCGTATATATGAAAATTTGGACGAATTTGGTTCTCGTAAGCCCATTGATGTTATTAAAGCCAACCGACCGATCGTAATTTTAGATGAGCCGCAAAAGATGGGGGGGGACAAGACGCAGGCAGCGCTAGGTGAATTTAATCCTCTTTTTTGTCTCAACTATTCGGCCACTCATCTTCAACATCATAACTTGGTTTACGTGTTGGATGCACTGGATGCTTACAATAAAAGGTTGGTGAAAAAAATTGAGGTAAAAGGTTTTGAGGTGAAAAACTTTCGTGGAACAGACAAGTATCTTTTTCTTGAAAATATAATAATCTCACCTAAAAAGCCGCCTATGGTAAAACTAGAGTTGGAAATTAAATATCAAAAATCTATAAATCGTGAAACCAGAATTCTTGGTGTGGATGATGATTTATATGAAGTTTCTAACAATATGGAGCAATACAAAGGATTTCTAATTAATGAAGTTGATCCTGTTCGTGGTATCGTTACCTTTACAAACGGAGAAAGTATTGCCCGCGGTGAGGTAGTTGGTGATGTTTCCGAGAGGGACATGCGTCGCATTCAAATTCGTGAGACAATTATATCGCATTTTGAAAAAGAAAAACGTAATTTTGAGCTTGGCATCAAAACCTTATCTTTATTTTTTATTGATGAAGTAGCAAAATATCGTATTTACGATGGAGAAGGACACGAAATCAATTCGGAATATGGCTCAATTTTTGAGCACGAGTACCTTTCTATTCTGAATGATTACATTACTATTGAAGATACGCCTTATATACGATATCTAAAGGAAAAATGTAGTAACGAAGCCAAGGTTCATGCTGGCTATTTCAGTATTGATAAAAAAGGACGTAAGATAGATAGCGGTGTTAAACGTGGAAGCGATGAAAGCGATGATACATCTGCTTATGATTTAATCCTTAGAAACAAGGAACAACTGTTGAGCTTTAATGAGCCAGTGCGATTCATCTTTTCTCACTCTGCACTTCGTGAAGGTTGGGACAATCCCAATGTGTTTCAGATATGCACTCTGAAACACAGTGACAGCACTACGCAAAAGCGGCAGGAGGTGGGGCGCGGTTTACGTCTTGCGGTAAATCAGAATGGTGATCGCATGGACGAACAGTTTTGTGGTGCAAGCGTGCATGACATCAATATGCTAACTGTTATTGCAAGTGAAAGTTATCGTCAGTTTGTTACTGATTTGCAAAAGAAGATCAGAGAAGATCTCTACGACCGTCCATCTAAGGCAACACAAGAGTTTTTTATTGGGAAAACTATCATGTTTGGCGAGCAGCCGGTGGTATTGGATGCAAAGCAGGCTAAAGATATTTATCGTTATTTGCTAAAAAACGATTATATTGATGATGAAGATAACGTAACCGATATCTACCGTGCTGATCAGCAGAATCACTGTTTGGCATCGTTGCCAGAGGCACTTGTGCTAATGACAGAGGGAATCCATCTGCTCGTGCAAAGTGTGTTTGATGATAGCGTGTTAAAAGATATGATAACTAACGGTAATCAAACGAAAATCCTGGAAAATCCGTTAAACGATAACTTCTACAAAAAAGAGTTTCAAACGTTGTGGGGTTATATTAATCATCAGTATGCGTATACCGTGCAGTTTGACAGTTCGGAACTAGTTGAAAAAGCAGTTAAACATGTAAATGATAAAATGTTTGTGACCCGTCTTCAGTATACTGTGACTGTTGGTCGTCAGACGCGAGACATAGATGAAAATGCAGTAGAACGTGGTGACAGCTTTACTGGCGAAAGAAGTCGAACAGAAACACTTAAAAATGCTCAAGTTAGTCAAATCAAGTATGATTTGATAGGAAAAATTGCAGAAGGTGCTACGTTGACGCGGCGTACTACTGCCGCTATTTTGGCTGGTCTGGAAAAACCCATATTTGCGATGTTCCGTTATAACCCAGAAGAGTTTATCTCAAAAGCAGTCAGACTGATAAAAGAGCAAAAGGCGACTATGATTGTGGAACATATTACCTATAATCGCACAGAAGATTGCTATGACAGTTCAATCTTTACATCTGAGAAGGGTGGGGATTTTACCAAGGCGTTGCGTGCACGAAAACATATTCAGGACTATGTGTTTACAGATGGATCTGCAGAAAAAAGTATTGAGCGTAAATTTGCTGAGGATATGGAAAGAGCGGAGGAAGTATGCGTTTATGCTAAGCTTCCAAAAGGCTTTTCAATTCCTACTCCCGTAGGTAATTATTCGCCGGATTGGGCTATTGCATTTAATGCTGGTACTGTAAAGCATATCTTCTTCATCGCTGAAACAAAAGGGACGATGGATAGCCTGAATCTCCGTCCTATCGAGCAAGCTAAGATTGCTTGTGCTAAGCAGCTATTTAATGAAATATCATCCGAGAATGTTAAATACCACGATATAGACAGCTATCAAAGCCTACTGAACATTATGGAAAAAATACAATAATGTAATTTACCCTTCTATAATTGGTGTCTATATTATGTACTATATGTTGGGTGAGGGAGGAGAAACGGGAATTTCTTTCGTTCGTTTCTCCTTTGCTGTTGTATGGATTCTTTATTTACAATAGCTCCTTGCTAATTTTGGTTTTATTTGGTATGGTGAGGATAGCGGTGCCCCACATGGACTATTTGAGAAATGTGGCATATAAGAAATTGATACTTATGTGCAGGCGAAATGACAGGAATCTTGACGTTGTCGTTTTATGGCAAGGTCTTTTTTGTTTAGCCAGGTGCTGACTTTATTTCATGGAGGTATGTAAGGAAATGAATAAAGTGGTCCCGCAATTTGAGAACGTAGCTATGAATCGTCAGGAGCGAAGAAAGAGACGGAAATTGATAATTGCAGCACTTGGTTTGACGAAAGCTGGAAAAACATCGTTTATTACATCGTTAGTAAAAAAACTTGAAAAGATTATTACACTGTTTCTGGGGGACAAGAATAGGACAAAAGTTACTGTAGATTATCATTTGATCTCCTCCTTAACCTCAGAAGAGCAAGATTTAATGATTGAAGATATTCAATTTCGAATCTCTGCTATAGCAAAATCAAATGATTTTTCAAGTTTCGAACAATTTAATGATGAGGTTCAGAAAAATCCAATATATAAAATACTGAACTTGCAGGCCATTAATGAAAATGAAAACTTTGAAGTAAAGCTACGAGAAATGTTAGACCGTTTTCAAGAGAGCATAACTCCAAAGGATTTAGCGAAAATATTAAATACTGAAGGCATTGATGAATATATAAAAAAGATTACTGTTTTAGTTGAGGCGGCTGAAAATCTTGCTAATGTCCTTGACGAGCTAGAGATTGACTTATACATGAGAGATACTAGAGGTCTTATGGATTTAGCGCTTAAAAAGCAAGAAGATGGAACCAAGATTACCAACATTAGATCGTTAAGTGATTTAGGGCTTGATGGATTAAGTGGAGTATTATTTTTTTGTAGTCGTGACGGTTATACAAATAATATTCTTCAAATTTATGAAGATACGCTTAAGAATGTTTTTAAGTCAGTCCCCATTTTTCTTATTAGAAGAAGTGAAGTTCTTCCTCTAGCTTGTAAGGTCCAAGGTACACCTACCAATGTCGAAGAAACGGTAGAGCTTATTCAAACAATTCAGAATGGTAAAAACAATTTATTTCCAAACTATGAATTGGATAACTTTCAGACAACTTTGAAGTTATTGAATGATTTAAATATTACTTATTTGAAGCAGAATCAATATATGTTTAAGGACTCGTATTTTGATCAGAAAAGAATGGAGTTTTTAGTACCTGATTCAGCTTCTTTAACTTCGGCTAGTACAGTCAATGATACTGTATTTGATATATTTTCTGAAGATTACAATTTATATAAATTGTTTAGTATGGCGTGCATGAGTCAGGTGTTGGAGATGATTACTGAACTCCATAAGTTTATGGATCGAGTAGTAAGTGATGGTATTACTAAATATATACAGTCTAATAAACAATATATAATAAATTTGATCACTCAAGATTTAGGGAAATATGATTTAGATGGTGTAGATACTGGAATTGTAAGGCCACAGTTAGAGGCGTATACTAGCAAACATTTATGTGATTTAATAGTTGACTCAAACTATGAAGTTCTGGGACCAAGAGGCGGAATCACAACTCCTAGAAATGGTGTTTTGCGTTATGCGCCTACTGCTGTTCTAGCTGTATCATCAAAAAGAGCAATTGACCACCTCATTGAAAAAGTATCTGAGATAAACATCATTACATCATCGTTAAACAATATATCATTAGATAAGCAAACTAGTCTTATTAAAAAGGCTTTGAATTTTATATTATATCGAAATTTCGTTGACATTTATGCAACAGTCCAGAACTATGTGATTGTGCCAAGAGGCTCTGCAAAGAAAGCGATATACAGTACAAGAGAGCTAGGAGTGCCTACAAGTATACCTTTGGAGACCGCGGTATCGTTTATACTCGATGAGTTCTGCAATATCCTTGAAAGCTCCGATGTTAGAAGACTGTTTACGAATTAGGTGACATATTCTAACCGATCTTAGAAGAGTGAAATTCTAAGAGAAATAAAGATATATCCAAGTTAAAAGAAACCACTCGGCAGAGCACTTCAGTGACGCTGTGTGGTTTCTTTTAACTTTATGAGTGTTCTAAAGATCATCCTCCTAAGGTATGAAAAAACTTGTAGTCTATTACCTTATTCTTACGTTGTTCTAAAAGAACTGGATCAGAGGAGTTAAGCAGTGCCTCCTGTTCGTCCAAGTAATCTTTTAGTTCCTTAATAATTGAGGAGGTAGCTTCTTCAATAGCGCGTTTTGTATCGTTTCAGTAATTGTTTATTCCCTCCGTATATTGTGAAGCTATTTCTTTATCTGAGAAGAGTTTAACAAACCTGCTTGGCCAATCTTTTTTTCAGCCGTCTCCAATAAGTGAACTAACAGCTAGCCATGTTAGGGCCGCAAGTGCAATTCCGATTGTTATTGGCCCACCGATTGCTGCGACAAACGACGCTGCGGCTGCTGTTCCTCCTACTGAAAGTGCCAAGAGCTGAGAGTAGACTCACTCCTTTGACAACTATATCCTCCTAAGGTTTCCAACAGTAGCCTCCCATAGCCCAACCGTTTGATTTTAAAGGAGCTCTTGCTGGTGGAATTGCTAGTGCATCTGTTCACGGTGGCCCGCCAAGAGTTCTCTCAAAGTTTTCAAAATAACTTGTAAGTTGATTATTATATTCTTGAGAGCTTCGTTTCAAAAAATCTTACATTTTAGAATAGTAAGCATCTGACACCTAGCATGACTCACATAAAGGATAAAATATATTTTTGCCGAACTATGTTTGTAGAGAGGGGTGCAAAATGGTAAGCCATTCTAACGGAAGACAAGTGTTGGTCTCAAATATTGCTTCTAAGAAATATCGTGTTTAAGAACTCGAACGTATAAGAGGCTATCCGGGCTTGTCCAACAAGGAAATTGAGAATAACATCGCTAAGGAAAAGGAAGAAATTAAACCATTATAGAGCCAACTATCTTAAATCATTTAAAATTTGTTTAGCATCCTTCGGGGTGTTTTTACTTTCGTTTGTTATGTGAATAAAATCTAGGAGATATCTTTTTTGTTTGAAAACAAATATCGAATATCGTTAATCTAAATTTGATGTAAAGATAATTCTAATAAAATTAAATTGTTATTACTAATCAAGGCGATATATTAACATGCGAACTTCCATTGCAAGCGTAAGGATACAGACAAGATTAAGGTGATCTTAGTCTAGTTGTTTCTTAATCACTTTCTTCCCCAAGCAAATACCCCACAGATACTTCTAAAGCCTTAGAAATCATCACCACTTCATAATCTTGAACGAGACGATATTGCCCCTCCAATCGTGAAAGACTGGTCTGACTGATATCCAAGCCCAATGTTTGCAATTTGGCTAGGAATTCTCTTTGTTTGATTCCTTTACTTTTACGGATAGCTACGACTCGGGAACCGATAATATTTTTGTCGCCAGGTGGTTCTTGTCTATGCTTCATTATGTACACCCCTCATTTCAACCAAATTGTATGAGAAATAATGGTTGTTTTAATGCGGATATCGAATTAAAATAAAATAAACCGATATTCGCATTAAAAATGACTGCTCACGTCTAGCATTAACAGAACATGATGCAGTTTAGACCCATCAGAGAGGTGGATGTATGAGCCGGTTGCTTGACTTATTGGAAGAGGAACGGCGCAAGCTTAATCAGCTTGGTGAGGCATCCTTGAAGCAAGCGATTCCGTTGTGGGAGAACCCTGAGGTTCAGGAACAGAGCCGAAGGGTGGACGAACTGGTGGCACGAGTTAGTGAAATGAGGGCGAAGCATAGTCGAGTGGTACGGTGATGAGTACGGTACATATAGGGGAGGAGAAGCAATGAATTTTCCACCGTGGGTGCAACGAGCGATTCAAGCAAGGTTGGATGAGGTGACTGTCCGGATAGAACATGATCCTGAACTGAGTCGAGTACGTGGGAGAACAGACGAAGCGTTTGAAGTTTTGTTTGCAGGTAAAGATGTTGAGCAGACACCTGAATATATCGAGTGGGAGAATCGCTATATTGTCAGCAAAGGCATAGAAAATGAGCGGTTGTATATGCAGGGACTACGAGATGGCATTCAGATCACAGTATCCTTGCTGGGTCAGTCGAAGTCGATGTCAGAGGAGACCGATACAGAGGCTTGATCCACTAAGGCGAACCCATAAGTCAGGGGAAGCTGCCTAGATTTTAACTTAAAAACCGAAGCCGAAGCGTGAATCCATCGCTTTGGCTCCGGTTTTAATGCTCTACTTTTCCAAATTCTAAATTAAGGAAAGGATGGTTTTGAGTATGTGTTAAGCTTAAACAAACAAAGGCAGAAGTGAGGTATGGGTTATATGAAAAAAAGATCTAAATACTTAATCTTGCTTTTTATGTTTATTGCGATTGTGTTTGTTCTACTTTTTTTGAATACCAATATAAATGAAGCCAATGAGCCAGTGGTTAATGGCAATATCATTCACGTCAAAAACTTTGATCTGGATGCTAAATCAACGAAATTAAAGACAATGACAGAAGGATCGATATTTGTTGAAGGTAAGAACGAGCAAATTGATCATATCAAAATAGTAGCACATGTAGAGATTGACCCCGCTGACTGGGGTGGTGTTGCATTTTATATCCCAGATCAATGGAGTGTCTCCAGCATCACCAGCAGTTACCCTGAACATCAATCGAAGTTAAAGCCCGCTGAGTATGTATCCACCTGGATGAATTCTTCTGATGAGTCTTCATGGCGCACGATGATTGAGATTGGGAGAGAACGAAATTACATAGCAAATGGCGGAGGCACTGGAACGATTGTGATCGAGTTAAGTCCAGATCAAAAGGGAATGTTCCCCTCTGAGTCATTAAAAATTGGTATTGAGGTCGGATCAGAAGAGAAAAATGGAAACCGAATTATGGGTACGGATTCTGTTAAAGTTGCTGTATTTTGAAGTGTTGGGTTAACTAGATATAGAAAACAAGCCGAAGCGATGGCAATGCACGCTTCGGCTTGTTTTTTAATTCTTTTATTTTGACATGTGTAACTTTTTCAACTCTTACTTCGCACTCACCGACTTAAACCATTCATTCACTTCTTGTGTGATCTGATCTCCGCCATTGGATTTCCAGTTGGCGACGAATTGGTCAAAGGCATCAATTGGCAGATTGCCGTAGATGATTTTATTGAAGGTTTCCATCTCGGACTGGCGGAGCAGGTTCCATTTGGATACCATGGTTGGTGTTGCAGCGCCAGTAAAGTAGTTTTGTTTACGGACGTCGATCTGGGACATAACGACTTTACCTGCATACCAGTTTTCCGGTTTACGGAATTCGGCCATTTGTTTCTCGTACGGTGTTTCAGGCTTCTCGCCGTTGGCTAGCTTCACGAGTGTTTTCATGTACAGATCCGGGATACGTGCCGGGCCGGTCAGGAAAGGGAATTCGTTGGAGAAGTCTTTGATCTTCTCTTTGTCACTGGTCGGTTCTCCGTCAATGATATCCCAGTCGTAACCTTTGGCGAAGCCGTATTCATACTCACTGCCCGCAGCCGGATTAGCCAGGTTATCGAGCAAGTAGTTGTAGTACAAGAAGATTGCTTCTGGATGCTTCGCATCCTTGTTGATCATGATACTTGCGTTGACACCAGAGTTCTGCCACTTCGTACCGATCTTGCCGTCTGGGCCAGCTGGAACAGGGTAAGCTTTATACTTAGAGCCCGGTACATTCTTCAGCAGGTCAGGTGCAGGCCAGTCCGGTACCCAGTTTGCGCCAGGCAGAATGCCCGCTTTGCCAGCTGTCCAGCTTTCAGCGGATTTTCCTTCGTCCCACAGAGCGGAGTCAGCGTGGATATAACCTTTATCCATCCATTCAGCCAGCTTGGCAAGAGCTTGTTTGGCACCCGGGTTAACGGAGCCGTACTCGAGATTGCCGTTTGCGTCTTTGTTCCATTGCTCCTCGATTGTACCGTATGCACCGAACAACCAGTCGAGCTGACCCATCCAGGTGTTGGTGTTATTTTTCAGCGAGATCGCCAGCGGGAATACTTTGTCTGGAGACAGACCGTCCGGGTTCTCGTTCTTGAATTTGTCCATGATGTTCTCAAGGTCTGCGATGGTTTTCGGAGCTTCCAGGTTCAGCTTCTCCATCCAGTCCTCGCGGAGCCAGAGCAGTGTATCGTCGTTATCGGTGTACTCCATGATCGGCATATTGTATTTCTTGCCGTCCTTGGTGAACGGATACCACAGTTCAGGATGTGCTGCTGCGTGATCTTTCAGAGTCTGACTCGCGTACTTGTCGAACAACTCATCGATAGCGATGAATTGACCGGAGTCGATCAGCTGATTCGTCAGTACCGCATTGGTGGGTACGGTAACGAAATCAGGCAGTTTCTCACCAGAGGCGATTGCCAGTTGCAGCTTTTGTCTGTATTGATCGTCATTGGCCGGATACCAGGTATCTTTATGTTTCATACCCAGCGTTTCGAGCATCCAGCGATCGTGCACGTTATTTTCTTTGGTATCTCCTTGCACGTATTTCTTCGGCATTAATACCGAACTGAACTCGATGGGTGGGTCATATTTTCCTTTAGCAAAAGCAGCTTCTGCTTCAGCTGAGCCGACAGTTCCCGGCGTATTATTACCATTGTCACTGGCTGTCTCGCCACTGCCGCACGCAGTGATCGTGATGAGCGCGATAACCATGAGCAGTGACCACCATGTTTTTTTGAATTTGATCATTGTTCAATCCCCCTACGGTGTATGATCTTTACAGTGTAACTGTACCAATTTGTGCGGGAGTGCATCTATATGAGTTTTTTAGTTTTGATAGGACTCTATTAGTGAAAGTTCAAAAAATTCGGTTTTCAGTCATGTTATTTATGCTGGTCTCTATATTCTTGCGGCGTAACGCCGAATTGACGCTTGAACACTTTGATAAAATAAGCCGGGTCCATATAGCCAATTTCCATGCTGATTTCGTACACTTTTTTGGTGGTCGTCACCAGCTTGTGGCAGGCCCGATCCATACGCAGGCGCGAGATATAATCACTGATACCTTCGCCCGTTTCGATCTTATAGATCTTGGACAAATGCGTCGGGTGCAGATTGACATGGTCAGCCAGTACACGCAAAGACACATCCAGATGCAGGTTCTTATCTGTAAAATCCTGAATCTTCTTCACATACTCGGAACGAATGTCCTTGATCTCGTTGGACGTACCTTCCTTGAGTTTGCCCAGCACACTGAGCGACCATTTCCGCAATTTGCTGATGGTAGCGAAAACTTCCCCACTTTGCAAACCCTCGACATCATTTCCCATTAAAGTGGTCAGAGTCAGCTTGTTCCGGTGGGCAATATTGGTGAATGAAGCCGTAATAAGAAAACCTGCCTCCATGCAATGCTCCCATGATTCCGACCATTTCTCATCCAGTTCCGCGCAGACCGCGCGTATTTTCTCTTCGGCGGCATCCCACTGTCCGCTCTCTAGCAAACTAATAAAGGTGGGTGGGGTGTACAGTACATCCAAGGGACCTTGTGCCGCAGGTGTCTCGACATCGCTGACACGCATGACAAATTCGCGTTCATCGCCAACGATCTGCCGGAAGTAAGCGGAAGCCTGACGGAAACGATCGTAGAGCTGATCCGGAAAGGTGAACCACTCGGTGATAACGATGGAGAGGGAGCCTTTCAGAAATTGTTTTACTTTGGATTGAAGCTGAATGGACAGCTTCTCCAGAATGGTTTCTTTGCCAATATCGCCTTTCCGTTCTTTCAACTGAAGCAAAAACACCAGATATCCGTGCTCCTCCTTGACGCCCCACACCTCTATAAACTCACCCATAATCTCTTCCGCCATATTGATGATCGCATATTCGATCAGGGTCTGATCATTGCTGTCATAGTGTCCGAATTCTTCTTCCAAACGAACCAACATTAACGCGGCATCCCCGGTGTGAAAAGGGAGATCATAATTGGCGAGTTTCCGCTCCCATTCGGCAGCGGCGATTCGTTGTCCTTGCAAAGTCCCAAGGAGCAGTCGTCCTCGCAAATGGGGGAGATTCTCGCGCAATGTAAACTGCGTTCGTGTCAGTGAGCTGACCAGTTCCCATTCGTTGTTCAATTGATCGATGGCTTTCTGCACAGCACCCATTAATTCATCGTCAGTGGGCGGCTTCAGCAGATAGTCTACGGCTTCGAACTGGATGGCTTTTTTGGCGTAATCAAATTCGGAATACCCGGATAACAGAATACATTTTATTTTTTTGTCCCGGATGCGGATGCGTTCGATTAGTTCTATGCCTGTCATTTCGGGCATCTGGATGTCCGAGATCACGATATCGATGGGGTGGGTGTCGATCATTTGTAGTGCTTCGTGTGCCGAGTATGCTTTATGCACATGTTCGATCCCCAGCGTGTGCCATGGCTTGGTCATGGACAGGTTATCGACCCAGTGTGCTTCATCGTCTACGATCATCATTTGCATTATAATGTCTCCCTTGGTGGTTGAACTAAGGCATATTTACACTTGCCACTCCGATGACAGAATAACCTTCCGATCGCTGTTATCCCCAGATTTATTGAATGAATTTTATAAGGTTTAAATCTGGGGGTAAAGGCGAACACTTCGTTTCTTCAGGTTTTTTCTGTCCTCTGCGTTCACGTGTAAATGGTTTGTTCAAAATCAAATGTCAACTTATCGTTAGTATCGATATCAATTCATATCTGTACTACCTTTATCGGAATCTGTGTCCTCTTTTGGTATCTCCCAGATGATTTCGGTTCGGAATCCGCCAAGTGGGGATGGGCCGAATAGGAGGTAGGAATGACTGCCGAACAGGTGCGTGATTCGTTGGTGCGTATTCCAAAGGCCGCAGCCCATTTCTTCTTGTAAAGGTTCCTGCATCTTCAAGTTTAGCGCTTCGTACTGTTCCGGGCTTAGGCCTGGACCATCGTCGTCGATGTATATTCGGCCAAAACCATTCAAGCGCTCCCCGGTAATTCGGATTTCCCCGGATGAATAGGACTTCGCCACGCCGTGTATGACGGAATTCTCGACCATCGGTTGAAGCATTAATCGTGGCACCGACTGGGCAAGCATATCTTCAGGGATATCGATGTGATACTCAATGCGACCATTGCGCAGCTTCTGGATATCCAGATAGTTGATCAGCAGCTTGATCTCTTCTTGTAGCGACGACGTCTCCCGTTCCATACGGGTGGTGTAGCGATAATACGCACTTAGGTTATGCGCCATGGAGACGACGGCTTGCTCGTCCTTCATTTGGGCCATGTTGATGATATAACCAAGACAATTATATAGGAAATGCGGATTGATCTGCGCCTGTAATTGCTTCAGCGTAGCTTCCCTGGCTCTAATTTTCTCATGGAATACATTTTCGATCAGATCTTGAATCTGATGGGACATATCGTTGAATCGGCGGAACAGGAATGAGAACTCATTCTGGTTTTTGCTATACAGTCGGACAGAATAATCCCCTTGCTCTACACGGCGTAAACCTTTGATCAGCTTTTTGATCGGATATTGAACATTTCGGTACAGCAGGATTGACGCAGAGATACCCACCACCAGCAGCAAAATCATACAGGTGTAGAACAGATTCTGACTGAGCGAGATGGGTTTCAAAATCTGATACAGCGGGATGACGTCAACCAGATGCCAATCCAGATAGGTGGACTTCACGGAGCTAACCAGATATTTCTTTCCGTTCAGTTCGACCACGTCCTGTGTGGTATCCTCTGGCGAGTGCGTATCCAGATACTGAGTGAGTGCTGCGGATAACTGTTTGTCCGCGCTGCGATTCAGAATGGGTGCATTTCCTTTGTGATATAAGAAAGGATCACCTTGTCCGCCGGCTTTATACGTATCCAGCATATTCTGAATGTTCTCATAGCTGAAGCTGGCTTCAATCACCAGATTGCTTCCAGTGAGCATTCCTGGTTGGGCAAGGGAGTCCGTAAA
Organism: Paenibacillus sp. FSL H7-689; assembly: GCF_000517905.1. Taxonomy (NCBI): domain Bacteria; kingdom Bacillati; phylum Bacillota; class Bacilli; order Caryophanales; family Paenibacillaceae; genus Paenibacillus; species Paenibacillus sp. FSL H7-689. The sequence continues at coordinate 693,885 of NZ_ASPU01000015.1, read as the reverse complement.
GAACCAGTAGAAGGATTTCATCTCATCTTGTGATTCGGCACTTTGGTCCCCATAGGTCCATTGTCCGCTCATATTTTTTTTCAAATACGCCTCATCATATCCGGTAGTTCGATTGTAGTTGGCGATGACATCCTCATTCTGCTGTGAATACACCGCATATCGGGTAGGCCATATATCGGTAACGCTCGTCTGAAGCGTCATTTTCTCCTGAATCACATAACGGGTCTGCATCCGGTCATATCGATCATCCCACATGTTCAGGCCGTTGAAGGCTCTGACATTCGGATCTCGGGAGAGAATCAGGCTGAAATCCATCATCTGATTGATACGGGAGTCGATCTGACTGGACAGAAACGTGAGCTGTTTTGTGTTGGAGATCTGCAATTCTTTGCTGACGACATCATAGGTGACGTTATTCGAGTAGGTGTACATGATCAGAATGGGGATGAATAAGACCACAATTAACAAGTTTATTTTGGCGAATAGACTGAATCGGGATCTGGTTTTATTTTGAAAAGGCATTAAGCGCTTCCATATATACATGAAAAGTCTCCTTTAAATTCGTGTGTAAATTAACCTCTTCCTAGGATGGCCCTAACAAAACACTATCAAGCCTAACAATGTTATATAGCAGACCTCAGTATGGCTTGATACTATTTATATCAGAGAACCCCATCACACACAAAAACTTTTTTTGGGAACAGGAGCAGTGCTATGGAGGCTAAATTGGAGGGTAAGCGGGTTCCGCAGGCAAACGTTGGGAACAAGCTGGATAAAAAGAGAAAAAAACGCTATAAACAGCCATGGATTCTGCACTTCATGGTGTTGCCGGCGGCCATTATGGTCTTTATATTTTCATACATTCCGATGTCCGGGATTTTGATGGCATTTCAGGATTATAAACCTGCACTGGGATTTTTCAATTCCGAATGGGTAGGACTAAAGCACTTCAGGTACATGTGGGAAAATGATTACTTCCTGCAAATTACGTGGAACACGCTATTTTTTGCCTGCACGAAGATTGTCATGAATCTGATCATTCCGTTTGTCTTCGCCTTATTGCTAAACGAGGTACGGAAGATGGCGCTGAAAAGAACGATTCAAACGCTCGTGTATCTACCACACTTTCTGTCATGGGTAACGTTATCCGGTATCCTGATCGATATTCTGGCCCAGACGGGTATTGTCAATCAGTTCCTGGTATCCGTATTTGGTATCAAGCCGATCTTCTTCCTGGGGGATGGCAGCTGGTTCCGGTTCACGATTATTGCGAGTGATGTCTGGAAAGAGTTTGGTTTCAACACAATCATCTTCCTCGCGGCATTGTCCGGCATTAACCCGGCTCTGTATGAAGCGGCTGAGGTGGACGGTGCAGGACGCTGGAAGCAAACGATGTATATTACCATCCCGGCACTGATTCCCATTGGAATCGTAATCGCAACGCTGGCACTGGGTAATGTGCTTAACGCCAACTTTGACCAGATCTTTAACTTATATAGTCCGTTAATTTATCAACAAGGAGATATTATCGATACGTTTGTGTATAGAGAAGGTCTGCTTAGTGGGCAGTTCAGTTTCGCTACCGCTGTGAATCTGTTCAAATCGGTCATCAGCCTGATCCTGATTGTGATCTCGTACCGACTGGCTTACCGATTCGCCGGATATCGAATTTTCTAGAAAGGATGACAAACGAATGTATCATAAAACGATGCCTTACCGCATATTCAGCATATTCAACAATGTGTTCCTGACCATCCTTTCACTGCTCTGCTTGCTGCCTTTGTATCACTTGCTCATGGTATCACTTAGCGCATCCGCACCTGCAAATGCTGGTCTCGTAACGTTCTGGCCAATTGGATTTACACTGGAGGCGTATGCGAAGACATTTGCCAATACCAACTTCCTCTCCTCCTTATGGGTATCTGTGGAGCGGACGGTACTTGGTACTGGACTTGCGTTAATCGTTAATACGATTGCAGCCTATGCACTTTCCAAAGAGACGCGGGTGTTCCGCGCACGTAACATCTATCTCTGGTATTTTGTCATCACGATGCTGTTCAGCGGTGGCCTCATTCCGGGGTACATCCTGATTCTGAAGCTGGGACTGATGAACACATTGCTGGCCTTGATCCTGCCAGGATTGGTTGCGGTATTTAACATCATTCTGTTGCTGAATTTCTTCCGTACCGTTCCGAAGGATCTGGAAGAAGCGGCATTCATCGATGGAGCAGGACACTTTAAAACGTTTATCAAAATCTATCTGCCTGTCTCGGTACCCGTTATTGCAACGGTTTCGCTCTTCATGATGGTTGGGCATTGGAACGCATACTTTGACGGAATCATCTACATCCGTGATGCGGAAAAACTTCCACTGGCTACATTCATGCAGACGATCATCGTGCAAGCGGATATGTCGAAGCTTGATCCAGAAGCGGTGAAGAACCTGTCCCAACGGACGATTCGGGCTTCGCAGATCTTTATCAGCGCGCTGCCGATCTTGTTAGTGTATCCGTTCCTGCAACGTTATTTTGTTACTGGGATCGTGGTTGGGGCTGTTAAGGAGTAGTTAAATGTAGGGAATGAATAGGATTGTAAAATGGAGTCACTGAACTGGGGAAGGCCAGGGAGGTGGCTTCTTTTTGTGTATGGATAAAGAACGTTGCATATATGTAGTGTATTACCTTTATTTGAATAAAATGGTACGATGATAGCTGATTGAAACTTATCTTTATTATTCATATCAGAGGGTGTGTACGAAGTGAAAAAAATAATAATTGTTACTCTTGCTTTGTCGTTAGTAAGCGCTTCTCTTGCTTTTGCAGCGACAAGCGCACCACAGAAGATAAGTATATTTTTGAATGGAAAAGAACTAAAGACCAGGGCAGGGACAGAAGTCAAAATAATTGAAAATCGTGCTTATATCCCGGCCAGTGTTCTTCGTGATGCAAGATTTGCGGTAGAGTATAAGAATTCCAAGCTTAATCTAGTGAATAGTTATTCTCATTACACCAAAAATTTAATAGAGATGCATCTTTCCAATCATGAATTCACAAGCAAATTCATCAAGATCGAGCAAGAAGTGGTTGATGTTCTTAGTAAAGTAATATTAGAAGAGCAAGTTGACATCTCCAGATTACAACAGTTAATAAAGGAAGCCGAATTTAAGGGCTGGATCCGTCCAGAGGTGTTTACTCCAGTACAAGACTATAATTCCTTTGATTTTTCTGATGCGGGTTATAGTGTGGAATCATATAAAAAAGCGAGTACTGAGTTAATAGCCTATGTTCATACCGGGGACAAGGAAAGATTAAAGTCTTTCCACGAAGAGAGAAAAAAGGCGCTTGAGTATTACGATTCTTACACATATATGTATGATCGTATTTTTAAATTGAGCTATATTAGTGCAACAAAATAGGAAGAAAATAGTAATGATGATGAGTGCGGGAGGGAATTCAAAATGGAATTTAGAAGAATAACTTGGGATAATTTTATCGAATGTATTGAACTTAAAGTCACTCCAGATCAACAAAGATTCATATCCTCGAACCAACATGCACTTGCTGAAGCGTACGTGGCCTCAGATGAGGGGCAGATTATTATTACTTTTGCAGTCTATAAGGAAGACAATATGGTAGGTTTTATTTCGATGTACTATGATGACGGGGATGGCAATTTTGAATATAGCAGTTATGGCATCTTCAAGATGATGATTGACCAGCGATACCAAGGTAAGGGATATGGTAAAGAAATGGTAGTAAAAGCAATCGAGTATGCGAGAACTTTTCCACGTGGAAAAGCCAAAGTTGTAGAACTCACCTACAAACCTGAAAATGTAGTTGCGAAGAAAATTTATGACTCTCTTGGTTTTATTCAAACCGGTGAAATATTGGCATGTGGCGAAGTACAGGCGGTATTAACTTTGTAATTGTCCGTTACAGCTCCAATCCTGCTCTTTCTTCATGAAATTTACACCTTGATTTGGGCTATTCAAATCAACTATTTCCGAATCGGGCGAATTCCAAATTGAGAGAGGATGAATACGATGATGGATCAAAACTTGAAACAAGCAACAGTCAGGGGAGAAACTTCGCTAGGTATTGAATTTGGATCCACACGAATCAAAGCTGTACTCATGGATCACCATTTTAATACCATCTGTTCAAGCAGTTATGAGTGGGAAAATCAATTGATTGGCGGTTACTGGACTTACCCTATGGATGAAATGATTCATGGGTTGCAACAAACCTATCATCAATTAAAGCAAGAGGTTGAAAAAAATTATGGTGTAACGATACAAAAAATTGGCTCAATCGGATGTTCTGCTATGATGCAGGGTTACATTGCACTTGATCAAACAGGGGAGTTATTGGTTCCGTTTCGTACATGGCGTAATGCCACAACGGGTAAGGCTGCATCAGAGCTAACCGAGAAATTCCAGTTTAAAATTCCAGAGCGCTGGAGCATCGCACATTTGTATCAAGCGATTTTGAACGGAGAAGAGCATGTTACGAACATCAATTATATTACGACGTTATCGGGTTACATACATCGGCTGTTAACTGGCAGTAAAGCTATTGGTATAGGGGATGCCTCAGGTATGTTCCCAATTGATGAATCCACACTGGAATACCATGAAGATATGTTGAAGAAGTTTGACGATATAATTGCCGACAAAGGCTACACGTGGAATCTTAAAGATATTTTACCTAAAGTGTACACTGCCGGTGAACATGCCGGATATCTTAGTGAAGCTGGTGCCCGACTGTTAGATCCATCAGGTAATCTGGAATCCAATATTCCACTTTGCCCTCCGGAAGGCGATGCTGGAACAGGCATGGTTGCTACGAATAGCGTCCAAAAACGTACGGGTAACATTTCCGTAGGTACATCGATTTTTGCCATGATTGTATTAGATAAAAACCTATCTAGGGTATACCCTGAGATTGACATCGTGACTACACCTGATGGCAATCCTGTGGCTATGGTTCTTGCGAATAACTGCTCCAGCGATATTAATGCCTGGGTCGACTTGTTCCGTGAGTTTTATGAGGCGATGGGACAGAAGCCCGATATGAACCAGTTATTCAGTGTGTTGTTCAATGAAGCACTGAAAGCTGACGCTGATGGCGGTGGCTTACTGAGCTATGGCTACTATTCAGGCGAGAACATTACAGGAATTGCAAAAGGTCGTCCGTTGTTCGTACGTTCTCCAGAGAGCCGCTTCAACCTGGCAAACTTTATGAGAGTCCATCTGTTTGCTGCGTTTGCTGCACTAAGGCTCGGGCTGGATATTCTCACACAGAAGGAGCACGTAACGATTGAGCACATTTGGGCGCATGGCGGATTGTTCAAAACCCCACTAGTCGCTCAAAAAATGTGCGCATCCGCACTGAATATTCCCGTGTCGGTCATGTCTACCGCTGGTGAAGGTGGCGCATGGGGAATGGCTATTTTGGCTTCCTACATGGTTAATAAGCAGCAGCACGAGGGTTTGGCGGAGTACCTTACTACCAAGGTGTTTATTGATGCAGAAGGACAAGAGGTTTCTCCAAATAGCACGGATGTGAATGGATTTGCCTTGTTCATGGAGCGTTACACGGAAGGACTGGCCATTGAGCAGTCAGCGGTAGATCATTTCGTGGAGAATGGGAAGAAAGCCTGAGATGTAATCATATTTCTTGAACAGAGGAAATTGGAACGAAGCCCGTTGCCTACACTATGCTGCCCTGCTATAATTCCTGTATATCTACTGCATTGGGGGTTATGACGTGGCAATATGGATAATGCCGGATTGCTCGTTCGCTAGAAAGCCTTACGCAAAGCCTGAATAGGGGCGGACTTTGTGTAGGGCGCGACAAAAATGAGATTGTTGCCCTGGAATCAACATCAACATAATGTTACATCCCGCAGGCTTTGCACCTTATTTGTTCTTCCAATAAAAATAAGGGGCTGAACGCCATGCAAACACCATTTATTCAGAATCATCAATTTAATTATATTCAAAAACAAGCTGATTTCCTGCTTAAAACGCTACGCTCGGTTGTGGATCCCAAAGTATTGGAAACCGTCCGTTATACGGTCGGCACAAATGCGGTGAGCATCTTCGATGAACTCACTTCGGAGCAGAAGCAACTGCTGGAGCAGTTATCCACGTATGAGACGACACATGAATTGCAGACGTATCTGAACCAGCTCGAATCATATCTGATTCCATATCCGCAAGTATCAGCGAAGCAGATTCAGAAGCTTTTTCCAAAGGCCAAGAAGCTCAAAGTGCCCGATCTCGAATCCATCGATTACGCACACACAACCTATCTGAGATGGACTGACATTGCGACGAGCCGTTTGTTCATCGTGTACCCGTACGAAGGCAGATTCCTCGGTATTGAGGGACGGATTACACCTACGAACAAAAAGGGGTACTGCATGTTCTGTCATCGTCATCAGGAGCTCGGATTCTTCAACGTGAAGACCAAGGCTCATTCGCCGGATAACTTTTCTTCCATTGCCCAGTACGTATGCATGGATAACACAGCTTGCAACCATAGTATTACCGATATCACTATGCTGGAGAAGTTTCTTCTCTCGACAGTAAAATAATGCAAGACACACAGGCAGGGTCGCTCTTCGGAGCGACCTTTTTGCCGTGTTCAAGTATAGTAATCCGCTATTGAACGTACCACTAAACTTCAGAATTCATATTAGGTTCACACCTTTTTTCTCATACGATCATGGAGTCGGAATATCGTTGACATAGTTCAGTCCCAAGTGATGTGCATGGTTCAGCAGTGCCTCATAATGCTCAGGCTTGGATTCCAACGTTTCATATAAAAACTCAACCCTCGATTGGGACACGCCGCAGTAATCGGCAATTCCCACATTGAGCAGGTTGGTGATCGATTGACCATAGTTGCGCTTATGCATCTGTTCTTCCGTCACACCCGAAAGAGAGATCCACAATATCTGCTTATGAGAGAGCTTGTTCGCGCCGTAGGCAAATCCGTTGTTCATGACACGATCCACATAACCTTTCAAAATGGCTGGCAGATGCCACCACCAGAGAGGAAACACAAAAGCCACAGCATCGTGTTTCTTCAATCGCTTCATCTCGGTTTCAACCTCAGGCGAGAACACCTGAGTTTCTTGGGTATAGTCTGGTTCATCCATCTCTCGGAGAATTGGGTCGAAGCCAATTCCATGCAAATCCAATATCTCATAACCGTGACCGGCATCGGTAAGACCCTGTGCAAAACGTTGAGCTACCTGAAAGGTCAAGGAGTCTTTTCTTGGGTGGGATACTACAACGAGTACGTTCATCTTATCTTTCACTACCTTTCTGGATTGCAGTCTTGTAGCCATAAATCAGTGGCTGATGCTATTATAAACAGGTATGAAAACATCTGGAAGTACGCACTTTGATGTTCTATAGGAAGAATGAAGTGCCATAGGAACATCAAAGTACCCTAAATGAATGCCTTGAAATAGATTTGAATAATGGAAAAAATAGCAGAAAAAAAGATCATGCTTCACCTTGATAGCCTATTTATGGAGGGGTTCAAAAATGACAGAACATGGAGAAACGAGTGCTCCAAAAAAATATAAAGTAGGCGTGGAAGCGGCCTTGGAAGTAATGGGTGGGAAGTGGAAGCCTTTGATTATTTATCATTTGATGACCGGACGGAAACGCACGTCGGAGCTTCGGCGGTTAATACCGGACATTACGCAGAAGATGCTGACAACACAGCTCAGAGGACTTGAAAAGGATGAGATCATACAGCGCAAGGTATATTCAGAGGTACCTCCCAAAGTGGAATATGAGTTGACGGACTACGGCTGGGGACTCAAGCCTGCCCTGGACCATTTGTGTTATTGGGGAGAAGAGCATCTGGATAAAATCCACGGAGATAAGTTTAAAGTTTTGGAGGACTTCGATTCTGAAGAGAAGGGGGCGAGAAATTGAATGGTGCGGAGCACGTGAAACAGGTAGTCCCTATTCGTTGTGAAGGCGTGGCTGTAGTTCTGTTGAAGAAAAGCCTCGATCAATACCGTGTACTGATGCTAAAGCGGGCTGGTCGTATGTTGCATAACGAGTGGTGTTATGTTGGCGGCGGGATAGAAAAGGGCGAGAAGGCATGGGAAGCTGCACTCAGAGAAGTTCATGAGGAAACAGGTATTACGGAAGTCCGGTTGTATTCTGCCAATCAATTCGAACAATATTATTCACCCATGGGGGAGTATATCTATACCGCTCCCGTATTCGTAGGATATGTGGATGAACGCCAGCCTGTCCGGTTAAATCATGAACATACCGAGTACCAATGGATGACGTTTGACGAAGCTAAAGAAAATGCGGCATTGCCCGGAATTGAAGACATCTTGGATTTTGTTGAAAAGCATTTTGTCAGAAAAGCCCCTTCCGAGTGGCTTCGGATTAATGGTTAGAATAATTAGGAGGTGGAACTCATCACATACAAGACGATTTATCCAAGAGCATGGTTGAGCCTATTATGTATGTTGGTCATTGAAGCTATGTTTTTCAGAAATATTATTTATGATGAAAATGGTATTATGAAGTACTTCCTGATCGTTATATTGACTTTTATTCTCGGTTACATCGTTTTTCTGCTCTGGCGTTTGTTTTTCACTAAACCCAGTATTACGCTGGAAAGCGATCATGTGATTTCTATGAAACATCAGAGATATGATGCATCTCAGATTGAGTGTATTTATATGAATTACAGACGGATTGGCATCAAACTCTATGGTAAACGGTTAGTGCCGATGGATCTATGTTTTTATTTTCAACGAGGTCAGGAGTCCGCAGGCGTAGAATCAGTGTATGAATGGGCGGCGCGAAACGACAAAGAGATCAAACATAAATTTTTTCAAACCGTGGGGTAGACCAGTACGTCTGTTGAGTATAAGGAATCGTTGAGGCTGAAGATTTTGGAGGAGTAGCGATGAAAACAATGAGCAATTCCTAACGAGCGGTGAGCGCTTAAATGATGACCCAGTTGGGGAATTCCCAAGAAGGCGAGGAGCCTGATGCAGGAGATCATGTCCTCACTAATTAAAAAGCTCTAAGTTTCAATAGCAAAGTAGATTCTATAAATCAACAGGAGAGATGCATATGAGATATCGAACTAAAGAATGGTATGAGCTTTGTCAGCAGACAGGGCTTCATTTTGGGATGAGGGTACATAGAGGAACTTACGAATTGGACGAAGCACTTTTCCTGCGACGTTATAAGAGAAAAGAAAAAGAGTATGTAGAGTTTCAGCGTGAGATGTATAATACAGATCCTCGTTTTTTGCTGGAGCAAAATGGCCATGTTTTTGTACCTGCCGAAAAGTTTCTTAGTGGGAATGAAATATCGGAAGATGATAAAAAAGTATATCAGATGCCTGCTGAAGAAAGAGAGCGGATCGAGAAATTAATCGCGGATTATGATGTGAGGCCTCCTTTTGACGAGCTACAGCATAGAATTGCATTTAAAGAGATGCAGGAATGGGATTACAAACACCAGAAAGAACGATTACCAAAGGAAATATATGAGCAAATTGCGGATATCCGTGTATTTACGTTGGGTTATTGCACGAGAGAAGTTATGCTCCAGCTGAAGAAACAGAGTGCAGAAAATAGGAGAGAGATGGAGCGTGTATCGAATGAATACAGGGAAGCCATTCTAGCGCAGGATATTCCCGATGAAATCCGTAGTCGGGTTCAATTTCATGATTGTACAGTGATGGAACTACTGACGGGAGATGAAGTGGTCATTCGTTTTGACACCCGTGGGGGCTTCACCAATATAAATAAACTCACGCTCGTTGCGCCGGAAATCCTTAAGCAAGATGGTGAGATTGTAGGCAGTTACTGGCTGTATCAAGAGCTGTATCGGATCGATAACGGATATGAGCTTCATGTTCTATTTGATGGAGAGAATATGCCTGAGTTGATTGTTCGCTGTGCTGATATTCTCGTAGAGGAAGAATGAGAGAGGCCAAGAGGATGAATATGGAGGGAATAGAGATGGAATGGACCACCAGTACCTTTGGTTATTTATCTACTCCCGTATTTGTCGTGGGCATTGCATGTTACTTCTTTCCTGATTTTCTATACAAAATATTTGTTCTGATGAGATATCGAAAAATTAAACCGAATTACGAGTTTGAAGATAACCCACCTAATAGTGATATCCCTAAACATATCGAAATAATATTAAAAGTACTAGGCACCATAATGGTTATATTAGGGATGATATGGTTTTGGTTTTCAGAAGAGTTTTATAACATATTATTTTGACAGCAAGGAGTTGAACACCATTTTGGAGTTTTATGGAGCTTTAGTAGTATCACTTATATGTTTAATTGTCGTTCTTATCTTTGCTGCAATTGTACGTTATGCGATAGATTCATCCAAAACATCGAAAAAGCTGGATGTATTAATCAAAGAAGTACACTATCTGAAAACTGAAATTAAAAAATTGCAACACCATAAGCAGCAAGATGGTAGCAAGCATATTATTGATGAGAAAGTATAGATGAACGACAAGACTTGAAATTTTTTTAAGAAGGGAACAGACCATAATGAAACCACAGGGAAACGTACAAGCTGTTTTTATAGACAGAGATGGAACAATTGGTGGTACAGGTCATTTTATTCATCCGAGAGATTTCAGATTATACCCAAATGCTCAAGAAGCAATTATGCATTTAAAACGAGAAGGAATTATGGTACTGGCTTTTACGAATCAATATCGAATCTCACGTGGAGAAGCGAGTGTTGAGGATTTTGAAGAGCAATTTCGCGAGTACGGATTCGATCACTCCTATATATGTCCGCATGAGCAAGAATGCAGTTGCAGAAAGCCTAAACCCGGAATGTTATTACAGGCATCAGAGGAACACAGTTTGGATTTATCCAAATGTATCGTTATTGGAGATGTAGGAGATACAGATATGCTTGCTGCCCATGCCGTAGGAGCGACCAAGATCATGGTGCGAACAGGCTGGGGGGAATCTTCATTAACCAAATTCAGAGACAAATGGATGGAGACCGAACCTGATTATATCGCAGAAGATATTTGGGATGCCGTACAATGGATCATTCATGGAAGAGAATTCAGTAATTAAAAGACAGGAGGTAACTGTGTATGGGCATGTCAGACTATTACAAAAACCTGAGGGAAAAGATCGGCAACGAGCTTGTTTTTATGCCGGGTGTAGCTGGGATTATCCGAAATGAACAAGGGGAGATCCTGTTCGGTCGTAAACATAACGAATCAACCTGGGGGTTGATTGCTGGAGCAATTGAGCTTGGTGAGACACCGGCGCAAGCGATGGTAAGAGAGGCACTGGAAGAGACAGGTTTAGTTGTTGAACCCGAGAAGATTATCGGAATATACGGGGGTGAAGCAAGAAGGATTACATACAGCAATGGTCATCAGGTCGAATATTTGACTATCGTATTTGAATGCAGGATCAAATCCGGGCAACTCACGCCCGATAATGAAGAGATGAAGGATTTACAGTTTTTCCCCGAGGATCAGCTTCCACCCATGGCAAACCAGTATCCAGATTATATTTTTAGTTCCAATCAAGAAGAACGGGCCCATTTTGAAAGATAACCCAACCCACTGTGCAGCTGGAATTTATACTCACCTTATCTTCGACAAATGAATTCAGATCCTAGTTATTATGAGGAGAACCATATGTTAATTAATCCAACGATTAATGAGATCAATAACTTATTCAAGATGCATCATATCAACGAAGAAATATCTGGAATTCAAAGTTTGTCAGGTACCACAGCTGGACGTGTTTATCGGTTGAGTACAAGTCTGAATAAGCACTATATTTTGAAATCAGATGAACCCGAACAGATTCACATCGCCCAGCAGTTTTTGGATACGTATAAGAATTCTTTGTTATTGCCTGAAGTTTTGTACACTGACCCGGCTAACACTCATTTTATTTATACGTATATGGAAGGTACGACCCATTTCAACCGGGGCCTGAAGAGAGAATGGTTAACTCGTCTGGTGAAAGAGTTATTCAATACATATGTGCGTTCTACAGATACGAAATCATGGGGCAGAATAGAGTTCCCGCAGAGGACATGGAAAGAATTCAATCAGATTAGTATTCAAGAAGCAAAGATGAATATCGGCAGTATTTTAACAACAGATGATTATAATCTGGTTCAATTCAAAGTGGATCGTCTTTTTCATGAGGAAGAAGAGAAGTTTCTTTTACATGGCGATACGGGGGTTCATAATTTTGTATTTGCTCAAAATAAACTCATAGGCGTCATTGATCCATCTCCAATGGTTGGACCTATCCTCTATGATTTTTTGTATGCGTTTAGCTCCTCGCCAGATAATATCAACACCGAAACATTATTTGCTACATTCGAACTTCTGGAACAGGTGGAAATGGAAAAATCCAGATTAATAGAGGAAGCTCTGGTTCATCTATATTGCCGAATTGGGCTGAGTAACAAGCATCATCCTGATGATCTGCCTGAATACTTGAAGGCATGGCAGGAATGGAAGCGATTATGTCAGGAACTTTGAACTAACAAAGTTTTCACACTATCGTGAATGCTCCAGTTCAGACTAAACAAGATAGGAGAGGTATCACAAGTTGGATAACAAAAATAGTTTGCATAGTCCGAATGGATGGACCTCCGATATGCTTCATGGCGACTTACTTGCCAGTAAAGAACTTATCTATGACAAGTGTGGTTTTGTATGCTCACAACCACATGAAGAAGCACAAAATGCTGAATATGGGGCATATGTGTTTACCTTAAATTCTCTCTCCATTCGATTCCGCGTCGCCAAAACGACGCCAACCAAGATCGGACAATTTGTTACCCTATGGCAGCGGAGTGAGGATGGAACGACACAGCCATATGATGTATCAGATCCAGCAGATATGTATGTCATTAGTACGCGCACAGGCAGCCACTTTGGTCAATTTGTGTTTCCAAAGCATGTATTGTTACAGCGAGATATCGTATCGGATCAAGGCAAAGGTGGCAAACGGGCCATACGTGTATATCCGCCTTGGGATAAGCCAACAAGTAAGCAGGCTGTAAAAACGCAGCAATGGCAGCTGGAATACTTCTTGAAAGTGTCTTTTACCGAACCGTTGAACTGTGATCAAGCTCGGGTACTTTATGATAAACCATTATAATCACCTATGATTTAGGAGTGTGGTCATGATCGTATTAACGTCAGCAATAGCATTTACCTTCCTGATCCTAATCGTGATTCTCTTTCAAGTTGCTTTAGCGGTAGGTGTGCCTTGGGGGGAGTACGCCATGGGTGGAAAGTTTCCCGGGAAATACCCTATCTCCAATAATCATTGCCATTTCATAACAATGAGCAACAATGGAATATACTAAACTAGAGCCCTGGCATGTATGCCAAAGGGCTCTATTAATAACTGCCGTTCCTCATTTATACTAATGATAGTTTAACCCTACATAGAGAAGATCAACGGAGAGGAGCGGTTATATTATGCCGATCTACTACTACCTTGCAGCAGTTTTATTAGTTGTAACAGCCTATTTGGTTCGACGTAAGTTCAAGATTTTCCGTCCAGCAGCAGGAAGACGCAGAAAACAGATGAAAGTTACGTACAGACGAAAAAAAGCACCATTGAATCTTGGACTTCGAGAAGAAGTCTCCTATCAGCAAACCATTCTTCAATTGGAGAAGAGTTACAATAAGCATTTTGCCAACAAACTCAAGATCCGAATTCAAAAGGAATATCCTCACATGAAAACGCTGGAGTATCGGTGGAAATTGATAGAGCTTAAGCGATATTTCATTATGACTTCATTACTTAAGCAGGTGCCCATGTTCAGTGATGAAGTTGATGATTTGTGGCATGAGATGCTGATGTTCACGAAATCTTACGCTGATTTTTGTGCAGAATTCATGGGTTCCACGGTGCACCATGAGCCGGCAATCACCCGCCGCGAAACGCCAGGAGCACGTGCATGGTTTGATTGGGTGTACTGTCAATTATTTGAGTTCACTCCCTACAGTGCTGCAATCTGGGGTGATTTTTTCACTTACCCATTAACCAGTGATGTACAGAAGCTGATCGCACAGGGAGATCAATCTGAACTGGTGAATGAACTGTTTCATGCCAGACGCAAGCAGGAAGATCCTGAAGCTGCTCAGGTGATTGCCTACTTGATTGATCAACTACGTAGATCCGCAACGCTAAGTGAAGAAGAGCTATCTCCAGCATTTTCCGGAAGTAGCGATGTAGCTCTCGTCATGGCTAGCGCCATGGTGTATTACTCCATGCATAGCGAGGCGACATATGGGCTACACATGGGGCGGCTAGAACAGGAAATTCTTCCACAGGAAAAGGCAGCCTATGGTTCCTCGTCAAGCAGTGGCTGCACGAGCAGTTCCAGCTGTTATGCTGATCAATGTACTGACAGTAGTAGTTCCTCGGGAGGATCTGGATCATCCTCGGGGTCATCTTCCGACTCTTCTTGCAGCTCATCCAGCTGTTCATCTTGTGGTGGTGGCGGAGATTAATGAAGTTGAGTATTTGGGCTACAGTGACTCTGTAATCTTGAATGAAACAGTCACAAGACCAATGGAGATTGCCGGAAAGGAAGATCATATGCGAAGCGACAAATTTACACCGTATTTAAGTTTTATAGGTTTTGGTTTAGTCATTCTGACCCTGAGTGTGCATATAAGTTTCAAATTAGGAATTGAGAAAGGTTTGGAAGAAGGTTCCCTTATGCTGTTGTCAGTTGCTAATGCAGTGTTGCTGGTATATCCATTGGCATGGGGAGTATTTGCTATACTTGAGTTCTACATGTTCTGGAAAGAAAAACAAAATATGAAGTCCAAGCTGGAACACGGAAAAATGAACAAAGAAGACTACTTGGATCAGATCAAGAAAGTTAAGACCAGTTTGGGAATCAACATCAGTTATATTGTCATCCTGTTGTTTCAGCTTGGATACGTCATTATAAACTGGGACGAGGTTAATGTTTAGTCTTCTGACCGACCTTTCCTGAAGTTTGAATAGAACATACATAACATTTAGGAGGAATATTCATTGAAAGTATTATCAATCGTCAGCCTTATTGGGTTCGTACTCAATTTTTTATTAATCGTAGTTTTTATAGATGGTTCGCAAGAAAGTGCGGAGGTAGAGGCAGGTTTGGGGATTTTGGGTGTCCTGTATGGTCTGCTTTTCTCAATTCTAACCTTGATCATATCAAGCAAGAGAAAAAAGACCCCTGTGAATGTTCATGAACAACTGCTTCAGTTGGGTGAATTAAAAGAGAAAAATATCATATCAGAATATGAATTCGATCAGAAGAAAGAGAAGTTACTCGCCAGGTACAAGTAGTTCAGAGCCTGCTGAGATAAAGTAAAGGCTATTCCATTTTCTATTCATGCAAAAAGCTGAACTTCTGCAAACAAAAAGACAGGGCATTCCCTTTAACGGGAAACTGCCCTGTTTTTGTTTACAGCTATAATGTTATACCATCTCAATGGTGATGATGCGCGTGGGCATCTGGTGCGTCGCCTTTGACGGTACATAGTACCGAGGTATCGTGCAGATGTTTTTCGGACTCGACTTGGAGCGTCACATGTTTGATTTCTTTATGCTCCAGCATATGTTCAATCTTCTGAACCAGGATCTCGGATGCATAGACATCCATCGTTCCATCCACCACGATATGAGCGGTCAGCGCATTCAGGTTACTGGTAATGGACCAGACATGCACATCATGAACGCCTTTGACGCCATCGACTTGTTTGATGGTCTGCACCAGTTCATTCACATCGACATTGGCTGGAGTGCCTTCCATCAAAATATGCAGGGATGATTTGGTGACATAGAAACCACTTCGTAATACCAACGCCGCGACAATTACACTTGCAAGTGGATCGGCCCAACCCCAGCCAAAGAACATCATGAGCAGGGCTGCCGCAATGGCCCCAACCGATCCCAGCATGTCGCTAATGACATGGAGATAAGCACCGCGCATATTCAGATTATTTTCCGTATCACTACCTCGCATCATGATCCAGGCCACCAGAATATTGATGAGCAACCCAATGACGCTGATGATCAACATGCCTACGGTTGCAACTTCCGGGGGATTGATGAAACGCCCAATCGCTTCGTAGAAAATGTAGAGTGAAATGGCGATTAACGTAATTCCGTTTAACGTAGCGGCCAAAATTTCAAATCTTCTGTATCCGTACGTTTTGCCAGTATTCACCGCTTTTTCACCAAAGGTGAACGCCAGCAAAGCGATCCCAAGTGCAATGGAATCGGACAACATATGACCTGCATCCGAGATAAGCGCGAGACTGTTGGTGATGAATCCACCAATGGCTTCAACGATCATATAGATGGTAATAATAATGAAGGAAAACAACAGGACTTTCTTGTTATTGGTGGTGTGAGCGTGGTTGTGTCCATGATCTTGCCCATGGTTATGACTGTGATGATGTCCGGACATATAAATCCTCTCCTTTGGAGCCTTGCTCCGTTATGTAATATGATTTCTAGTGTGGAATATAGATGATTCTTGGCAATGTGTGATCATCTACAAATGAATATATGAGCGTTCGTTCATATGTTATGGATTTATTATAGTTCTGCCTCTTAGTAGTGTCAACCAGATTTAAGAAAATATAAACATGTCCAGGGTGTCTCCATGCATGTGCTGGCGAATAAGATTGCTTTTATGCTACCATCTGTGCAGGATCAAAGTGAGATATACTCGCTACATAGAAGGGCGGACAACGATATGAAACATCTGCTGCTGGCAGACGATGATGCCAATATTCGAGCACTCCTGCGGCATGTCATGACTAAGGAAGGGTATCGGGTCCATGAAGCGCAGGATGGATTGGCAGCGGTCAAACTGATGCAAGAAACGCCGATCGATCTGGCGATCCTCGATGTGATGATGCCCGGCATGGACGGACTGGAGTTATGTGATTACATTCGGCAGCACTACGATATTCCAATTATGTTGCTGACGGCACGAGATCAGCTATCTGACAAGAGAGATGGTTATTTGAAAGGAACAGATGAATATGTGACCAAGCCATTTGAACCGGAAGAACTGGTCTACCGGGTAAAGGCGTTATTTCGTCGGTACCATCGCACATCCAGCGATATCATCCGTATGAACCGGATCGTCATTGACCGAAACAATGTGGAGGTTACCGATGGGCAATCCATTCTCTTTTTGCCAATGAAAGAATTTGAATTACTTTCACAGCTGGCCCAGTTTCCGGGCCGTTTGTTCTCGCGGGATGAACTCATTCGGCTCGTCTGGGGAGCAGATTACGAAGGAGATGACCGTACCGTTGATGTGCACATCAAGCGGCTGCGTGATCGTTTTGCCGATTATACGGAAGATTTTGTCATTCAGACTGTGCGGGGTATTGGTTACAAGATGGAGGTGAAAGCACCTTGAGGACCTTGTACGTCCGGGTATTCCTCATTACAATTGCCGTGATTATGGTCAGCGGCATGCTCGGTTTTCTTTTGTCCAACATCTACTATCATACAAAGCTCAAGGATTTCAATGATGAGAAGCTGGTGGGCATCGCGACGCAAATGAAGCAATTTGTGGAACAGCAACCCGGCACGATGGAGCAGTATTTGAACAATGCCGCCGCACTTGGGTACGAAATCTATGTGACGGATGGAAAAGGCAACGACCAATTCTACGGCCGCGAATTTCGAGAGAAAGATTTGGACAAACAAGCTGTAGAACTGGTGTTGAATGGTGAGGTATACCATGGCGTCGCCCAGTTTCCAAGCAAACCGTTCATTACCGGCTTCTTTGATAATCAATTAAGCAATACCGTGGGTGTTCATCTACAGCTAGGCAACGCGAATTACGCCCTCTTTATGCGTCCGGATGTAATTTTGCAATTCGGTGAGTTGCGGATCTTTTTTGCGCTGATTGGAGCATTGACGATAGGTATTAGTATCCTGATCTTTCTGATCAGTACCCGCTATCTGGTCAATCCGATTGAACGTCTGTCCGAGGCAACCAAACGGATTGCGCAAGGAAAATATAATCTGAAATTGCCTACCGCAAGGCGGGATGAGATTGGACAGCTGGCCCAGCATTTCATGACCATGAGTCGTGAATTGGAAAGGGTAGATCAGGCTCGGCAGCAGTTTGTATCCAACGTATCCCATGAGATCCAATCGCCGTTGACCTCGATTCAGGGTTTTGCCCAATTGGTGGCGGATCGGGATCTGCCTGAACAGGAAAGAGAGCACTATGCATCAATCATTGAGGAGGAGAGCCGTCATCTCTCTTTGCTCAGCAAACAACTGCTACTCCTGTCCTCCCTAGAACAAGGCAACGAAGATCTGAGCAAAGTAAAGTTCTCTCTGCGAGATCAATTCCGGCAAGCCGTTCAGGTGCTGCAATGGCAATTGGAAGAAAAAGAACTGCTGCTTCGGATTTCGGTGCCCGAATCCATCCAGCTAGTCGGTAATGAAGTGCTGCTCATGCAAGTTTGGATGAATCTACTGGGCAATGCGGTAAATCATCTACCGCAGGGAAGAAGCATCGAGATTCACGCCGAGCAGACGGATAACCAGTGTGTGATTCAGATTCGGGATACAGGAGACGGGATTGCTGCGGAGCATCTGCCTTTCCTGTTCGATCGATTCTATCGGGTGGATCGTGCGCGGGAACGTTCTTCTGGACGAACCGGGCTTGGACTTGCCATTGTGCAGAAAATTATCCGAATTCATGACGGTACGATCGAGGTTTCCAGTTCGCCTGAGGGTACGGTCTTTACGGTGACACTTCCGCAGATGTAATCTGTTATTCATTTGCCGTTCATTTTCGCCTCCTATACTTGGATTATCAAGAGGGAGGTCACAGAACATGTACTTGGCTATTCGGGAAATGAGGTATGCCAAAGGGCGCTATGCCTTAATTGCTACAATCATGGTGCTGGTTTCATTTCTGGTACTGTTTGTTACAGGTCTTGCACAGGGGCTGGCGTATGATAACGCAGCTTCGGTCAAAAATATGGCAGCAACCCACTTTGTGCTGGAGCAGGATTCGAATCATCGGTTCACCCGGTCACAAGTGGATCAGGATCAACTTAATCAAGCTCGCTCCGCAGTGGGGCAAGAGAACGCTGAGCCACTCGGTGTGAAAATGACAACCGTCAGTCCAACCGGCGACACAAAAAAGATCGATGTCACGCTGTTCATGGTTAATCCGGAGGGCTGGCTTGCTCCAACGGTGACTGAAGGGTCTCCGATTACGGATCAGACAAAAGGGCAAGTTGTGGTGGACCAAAAGTTGTCTGAATCTGGTGTCACAATTGGCACCGTCTTGGTCGATCAAGCTTCGGGAACGGAGTGGACCGTTGGTGGATTTGTACAAAATGAGTCCTTCAGTCACTCCCCAGTGGTGTTCCTGAATGAACAGGAATGGCTTACGCTTCAAGGAGGTTCACAAACTTCGCAAGGTTCAGCAGATACCAATGCCAATGCTCCGATATACAATGCTATTGCGATTAAGGGTGGGGGCGATCAGGTAGACCGCCTGAGTGCTGCAATGCCTAATACGGAAGTCATCACAAAGTCGGATGCCGTATCGGCCATTCCTGGTTATAAGGAAGAGCAGGGATCGTTGCTCATGATGATCGCTTTTCTATATGTCATCTCGGCGTTTGTGCTTGCGGTATTCTTCTATGTCATCACAATTCAGAAAACGAGTCAGTTCGGGATATTAAAAGCCATAGGAACGCGGAATGCTTATCTGGCGGGTAGTGTTTCGTTACAAGTATTAGTTCTGTCGGTTGGCAGTTTGGTGATAAGCGTACTACTGGTTCGACTGTTTGAGTCCATTCTACCAGCATCGATGCCGTTTCAATTAGGCTTGTCCACCCTCGCACTGACCTGTGTATTATTCATTCTCATGTCTGTGGCGGGTTCGTTATTCTCGGTGTGGAAGGTTACCAAAATTGATGCACTTGATGCGATTGGGAGGACAGCAGCATGAGAAACCGATTGGTATTACAGGGAATTACACAGACCTTTGAAGATGGTGGCAGCAAACGCACGATTCTGGACAAACTGGACCTTGAGGTTGCCGAAGGGGAAATTGTGGCCGTAATGGGGCCTTCTGGCTCGGGCAAAAGTACATTCCTGTCCATTGCTGGCGCACTTCTTGAACCTACGGAGGGGCAGGTTCTACTGGATGGGGCCTCGATTATGGGTAAAGGCAAACAGGAGATATCCGATATGCGGCTTCAGCAGCTAGGCTTTATTTTTCAAAGTGCTAACCTCATTCCGTATCTGAAAGTAGAAGAACAACTCATGGTGGTCGCAAAGCTCGCCGGATCGGATAAAAACAAGGCGGAGAAACGAGTGGATGAGTTGTTGGATACGGTAGGGTTAACCCATCGGCGGAAGGCGTATGCGGAGAAGCTGTCTGGCGGGGAACGTCAGCGGGTCGCCATTGCACGGGCCTTGATGAATGATCCGGCTGTTCTGCTCGCGGATGAACCGACAGCCAGTCTGGATGCGGAACGTGGACTGGATATTGTCGGCATGATTGCACGGCTCGTAAAGGAGCAGAGCAAGAGTGCAGTGATGGTTACGCATGATGAGCGGATTTTGCCGCTCTGTAGCCGGGTTCTTTTTTTGGAAAATGGAAAGCTGGTGCAGCATTAGAAGGAGAATGGTCTGAGAGTCTGGAGAGAACACTGATTCAAGGCTTAAGGGCAGAGAGCGTAAGAAGAGGGTCACGTATTCCCCGGTGGGAAGGTGGCCTTCTTTCTGTGTTTTCGACTATAATTGGAAGAATAGTGGAATTAGATAGAGAGGATCGGGTGCGGATGAGTAGCTTGAGTGCGGAACTATTTCCGGCGCTGAGTACGTCAATTCATTGGGGAATTATTGAGGCGGAGTTCAGATTGAACGACATCGTGGATGAAAAGCTGGTGAGTAATATTAGCATCATTCCTTTTGTCGGGGATCAATGTGTCGTCTTTCAACTGGATAATGGAGATTGGGAGCTGCCTGGAGGGACGCTTGAAGCAGGTGAGCAGTATATGGATGGACTGAAGCGCGAACTGATGGAGGAACTTGGGGCAGACATGCGGTCCTATCAGATCTTTGGTCAATTCTATTGCACATCCAGTGCGTTGGAACCGTATCGACCGTATATCCCGCATCCCCATTTCGTACGAATCATCGGTTAT
Organism: Paenibacillus sp. FSL H7-689; assembly: GCF_000517905.1. Classification (NCBI taxonomy): domain Bacteria; kingdom Bacillati; phylum Bacillota; class Bacilli; order Caryophanales; family Paenibacillaceae; genus Paenibacillus; species Paenibacillus sp. FSL H7-689. Next base: position 672,617 of record NZ_ASPU01000015.1, on the reverse strand, counting down.
GGAGATGTTGAACTTGTCGGTGATCCGCTGAATCCGGAGGATGGCGAGCAGGTGGTTGCGGTGGAAGTGGTTGAGATTGATGAAGCGATCCGAAGATTCCAGGAACAGAACAGGCAGGACATTGCGGAGATGTACAAACTGGCTTATGTACTGCGAGATGAAGCGAAACAGTGAGAGGCAATGGTTAGGTATTCTAATTCCAGATAACTTACGGAGGTAATGATGATTCGAGATAAAATTAACGAGCTGCTGGATGCATTACCCGAAATGGAACTGAACCGAGCATATTGGGGGATTGAGCGTATCCATCAGGAATATATATTCAAGAAGAACTTGCAGGATAAGGGAGTTATTGTGTCCGAACTGTACGACGAATCCGAAGAGATTGTACAGAAATGGGACAGCGTATTTTCCAATAATATCGATGATGTGGTCAAAGAGTCTATCCATTATAGCCAGTACAAGTGGCATATGTTCAGTTATGAACAACAGAAATGTCTGACACATGATGAAGCACGAGATGCTTTCGATGCCGAGCCGAAAGATGAAGTATATGTGATGTATGAAAGTGGTGGTTGGGTGCTTTTATACGAAAACGCGAATCGGGTCATTGCAGCGGATTTTGATTCGGAGCAGGATATCTATATCTTCGACCGAGCGTTTACATGGACGTACGTGTATACGCACGAATCCATGTGTGGCCCTTATTTTTATAAAATAGAACAAGCATGATTCTGAACAAAAAAGGGTAACAACGAATTAAATAAACTTTGCCTTGGGAGTGATATCAATGCAGGAACTTTTTAAGAAGATCATCAAAACAGACGTCAAACCCGTATTTGCCAAACACGGCTATTCGAAGAAAAATCTGAATTTCTACAAAGCGGATGGAAACCTCGCATATAAGTTCAACATTCAAAGAGCAAAGTATAACACCAGTAGACAAGTCCAGTTTTATGTTAATTGTGGTGTTCATTCCACCGAACTTGCGGAGTTGCATTCCGTTGGATTGAATGGAGACATATTGGAGTTCACATCTCATTTTACCTGCCGAATCAGAGAAATAGCCCCTTCCGCTCCGGCCCACTATACCTTAACGCCTGATATCGATCCAGACGCTTTATCGAAAGAACTGGTGTCACATTTGGAAGAGGGTATGTCATTCTTACACTCGCTAACAGGGGCCAGAGATATAGTCCATTATTATATGGACAAGACAGCGCTACATTTAAGCGAAGTAACCTTCCGTTTCCTGCTAAAAGCCGGCGATACGGAAGAAGCCAAGCATTATTTACAGCAACTGCACGCCAAATACGGAGCCGAAAAGCGCTGGACGATATTAGAAAAGAAATATGCAGCTGTTTTTGCCGAGTACGGAATGTAAGTTATATGGTAAGAAAACAAGCCGAATTCATAACCTAATTTTAATTTGTTTGGAGCTGAATTTAACAATAATTAAAATTGCGATTCCTTCCAATAATATGTCTGAGATAAGGGTGTTAATTTGGAAGGACTGATAATCATGAGTAATATACGGGTTCTACTTTATATAATGTGTGCTCAATAGTTGGACCGAGATCAGCATCCAATTGGTGAAATTTAATCCTGAAGTATAGACTCTTTAGAAAGTTTTTTATGTTATTCTTTTGCCTAAACGAGGGAAGAAATTCTGCATTTTTCTCTACATCACCAAAACGTTGAATCCATTGCTTTATGTAAGTCTCACTAAGTATCCTTCTATTTAAGACACTAATGATGGATTTCACCATTCTTTCATCTTCCCCATCGGAGTATACGCAGTCTGTAACGGTTATCTTTTGATAAACTAGGTCGAGGATAGTTAAGAGATCCGTCTCATCTAGTTCGGTACATTGAGCTAAATCATCCAAAACATCTGCTGCGTGTGCTATGGCATGAGCCCAGCCTTTTACTTCGTCATGTCCACGGTAATCACGCTCTTTTTGTACATTGTAGAATACGTTCCCTTTGATCTGATGAATGTGTTCTTTTGAGAGAAATGGTGATTCTCTATGCCTGGATAAAAAGAGTGATATAACCAACATAGAGAAAGATCGAGTGAATACAGCGTCTGAATTTGTTTCTCCAAGTCTAAAATGCAAATGGTTTTCATCCAAGACTACGGGTAAGATTTGCTCTAGTTCGTACACAGTCAGAGCATGACCAGGAATCCAATTCGATAAGGTTGTGTAAATTAATTCATCACGTAGCTGGGCATCCAAAGAACCGATGTTATGTATCATTTCTTGTACTAATGGAAATATATCTGAAGGTGCTTGGTAGTCATTCTCTTTTATTAATAACAACTTATCTTTTAATTCCATTCTACACACTCCTAAGAGTAAACTATCATTCAGGTTGCCTTGGTTATATTATACAATTTATAAGGAGTGATGCCCACATGGCAAACGATAAAGGAACACTCAGAACATGCGAACAAGGACATTTGTATTATAAAAAAAGTGATTGCCCAACCTGTCCGACGTGCGAAGCTGAACGTAAACCGACAGAGGGATTTCTAGCCTTATTGTCAGCTCCCGCCAGACGGGCCTTGGAGAATGAAGGCATCACAACACTACTGCAACTTGCGGAGTACACGGAGAAAGAGATCCTGAAACTTCACGGAATCGGGCCATCTGCCATGCCCAAACTGCGAAGCGCTTTGGAAGAAGAGGGATTGTCTTTTAAGAAATAACTCTCATTACTCCTTTCCTTTAATCCACAACGGAAGTAATCTCCTTCATCGTTACCTGATAAAATAAGTAACCTGTGCCTTGACACTCGTAGTACAATAAGGAAGTTGTGTAAAATTCTATATAAGAGGAGGGCGGAGAGATCGCTATAAGGAGAGTGTGAAAATACATACAACGGACGTGAAGTAAAGGGATAGAAGCACCCGTAGATTCGATTTGCATTATGACTATTACGAGGAAGACTCATCTCAGAAAAACAAAACTGCATAAGGAAGTGTTACGAGGTGGAACCACATATTGAAGAGCAAAAAACAGACTACCGTCCACTAGGTGTGTCGGGATTGGGTGGTTGGCTGATTCTCATCCAGATTGGATTATTTGTTACGGTAATTCTACTTGCAGTGCAATTATTTCAGCAGATAATACCCACATTCACAACTGAGACTTGGGAAATGCTAACTTCCAAACAATCAGACTATTATCACCCATTATGGGGTCCAGTACTTATTTTTGAGATGGTGTACAATACGCTGTTTTTATTATTCAGTGTATATACAATTTTTGTGTTTTATAGCAAGAAAGCAATATTACCCCGTCTGATGATCATCTTCTATGGTCTCAGTCTGATTGTAGGTATTATTGATTACCTATTATTGCTCCAGATTCCGTTAGCAAAAGAATTGGAAGATGGAAGCTCGATCAGAGAAATTGCTAAATCTGTCATCACTTGTGCCATTTGGATTCCTTATTTTATCAAATCCGAGCGAGTTCATAACACATTTGTAAGATAAATGGTAAGCAGGAAATGCCCGATCTTGGATAGAAGCTATCTGAGGTCGGGTTTATTGTATATATGCCGGGCTAGTCATACAGTGTAAAGGTACATTGTTCATTATAGAAGTGAAAAGGAGGAGAGATCTTGAAGATTTATCTGGTAAGGCATGGGATGGATGAGGAAGGGTATCGAGGCGGATGGAGTGATCGTGGACTTACGGAACAGGGAATCAATCAATCCAGGAAACTGGGAGAGCATTTGCATCATCATGCTGAGGAGTACAACATACAGACGATTATTAGCAGTGATCTTCCTCGTGCAGTACAGACTACACGGGAAATTGAGAAACAATTAAACATGCAGGCTAGCTTAATGAAAGATTGGCGGGAGATGAATAACGGAGATTTGGCAGGCATGCTCCAAAAGGATGCTGAAGAACATTACCCAGGGGTTTATTTCAACACCCTTGAAATGGATTCACCTTTTCCGGGAGGAGAAAGTCCAAGGGATTTTTATAACCGGATAAGCATATCTTTCGAGAATCTTCTTAGAGATATAGAGGGACAAACAGTCAAGTCCAATGTTCTATTAATTACTCACGGCGGAGTGATTAATATTCTGTATTATCTGCTTGAGAAGAAGGAATGGAGCAATAAGTCCAGCTTTTATCCCATGGACAACACCAGTGTACATACCGTTGAAAAGGGAAGGCATGGTTGGAAACTTAGCAGCGTAAATGTGTTAAGTCATCTAGATTAGTTGTTTTTCCATGTTAAATAGAAGACGGAGGCGATGACATGAGCGATAAACCAATTGAACTGTTGCAACGTTTAAAATCTTTATCCGGCCCATTTCCAACGTGGGATACGGGGCAGTTGCCGGAGCGGCCGGGGAAGCTATTTTTGGAGTGGTTGAGATTGGCGGTTGAGAACAAAGTGAAAGAACCTCACGCTATGACAATCTCCACCGTGGATCAAGATGGTTATCCTGATGCGCGGGTGTTGATTTTGAAAAACGTAATTGATGAAACGTTCTATTTTGCCTCCAGTTCGGAGAGTCGAAAAGGGCAGCAGTTGAAGGAGAATCCTCATGTCGCTCTGACATTCTACTGGCCTTCCCTTGGAAGACAGATTCGGATAAGGGGAATTGCCGAGGATCGGGGAGATGAAGCGGGCGCTGATGATTTCCGCAAACGTTCAGCTGGAGCAAGAGCAGTTGCCATGACAGGACATCAGAGTGAGGTTTTGGATAGCGAGGAAGTGCTGGATAGTTCCATTGAAGCTCAGAAGGAAAAGATAAGACTTGACCCCAGTGTTGTTACACCTCATTGGCGTCTATATGCCGTGAATGCACAAGAGGTGGAGTTTTGGCAGGGAGATTCGGAGCGCAAGCATGTACGAGTCCAATATGTGATGCATGATGGGCAGTGGAAGACACTCAGATTGTGGCCTTGATATTACAACAGGTGAGTTAGGCAACACGGACCGAACTGCTGTGTGTTTCTTTTTTCTAACAATATGAGGGAGGATAAATCTATGAAAACGATTGAAAGTTTCTTCGAACCATTTCCCGTGTTGGAAACCGAACGGACGTTACTGCGACCTCTTACTTATGATGATCTGGAGGATATGTACGGTTACTGCGTTGTACCTGCTGTATCGGAGTTCACGACCTGGGACGCGCATCAGAGCAAAGAAGACACCAAAGCTTTTTTAGATTTTGTCATGAGTCGCTATGAGACGGATCTAATAGGCCCGTGGGGGATCGAAGATAAACACACCAAGGGGCTGATTGGTAGTTGTAACTATCTAGGGTGTGATAGCGATAACAGGAGAGTTGAACTGGGATACGTGTTATCTGATCAATTTTGGAATCAAGGTTACATGACTGAGGTAGTGAAACGAATCATCCAATTTGGATTTGACGAAATGGGGCTCGAGCGAATTCAGGCCAGATGTTTGGTGAAGAACACGGGTTCCGCCAAGGTTATGGAGAAGGCAGGCATGCATTTCGAAGGTGTGCTGAGGAAATACATGAAGGTAAAAAATGAGCTTCAAGATCTGAAGATGTATGCTATCGTAAAAGAAGACTTCTATACTCGTGTTAAATAAAGAACGTATTTTTGAAAGGGCGATCGAGGTTGAACAAAGGAATTCTGTATCTTATGTTATTCATGACTTTTTTAAGTAGCTCAGAAGTGACATACAATCGTAATGCCGTTTCAAAAGAACCTCCTGCATCTCATGTAACAAAGATATTTACTGAGGATGAATTCCAATTTCAGATTAAATCCAAAGATATTACGATTAAATTAGGAAGTACTCGTGAAGAGGTTGAGCAGCAACTTGGACTCCACGTGGATTATTACTACTACACGAATGTCTATCAGTACAAAGATATGAGAATTCATTACAAAGATGGAATTGTGGATGGCATTATGATTGATGGCCCGGCAAAGTTCAAAACGTACAAAACGCCAAGCGGGATAGGTTATGGAAGTACAGTTCAGGAGGTCTTCCAAAAATATGGAAAAAAAGCTTTTATAGATACTAAAACAGGAAAAGTAAAAAGTATTACATATGTCATGGAGGAAAATAAACAAGGTAATTACCATGTCATACCGTCCTTTGATCATGCAATATTGGAAGGAGGATTTGAGAACATGAAAGGGTTGTCCATGAATTTTGATCAAAAGGGTCGTGTGTCATTCATTATGCTGGCGAGCCATGAGTTTGCCTATAATCCTGAGTTCAACAAGGATGACATACAATAGAGGATTATGGGATTACCTTACATCACTCCCGATCATTGAGGAAATGGGTTTTATTTTTGTTTTCAGCAAGCAACGTACATAATGTCATATCTTGAACCTGGTGCCTTCCGCTATAATCTTCAAGTTATCCAAATGTGGATTGAATGAAGGAACCAGGAGGTACAACGAATTGACGACCAAAAACAAATATAAATCACTCGAATTGGAAACCCCCGGCGTATATGAGCTAGAAGGGCTTGAAGTGGGAGTGACATCGAACTGCAATTATAAATGTGACTACTGCTGCGCCTACAATCGGGATGATGGAGCGTGCATCAATAGTCAGGAAGTCATCCGTATTATTAGTGAGCTTCCTCGTCTCAAGAGAGTGCGATTGTCAGGGGGAGAAGTTACTCTGAAATATCAGGATTGCCTGGAGATTGTGACGTACTGTGCGGCACATGGCATCGATACACAATTGAACAGTAATGCCAGTCTGCTGACTGAAGAACGAATCATCGCGTTGCGAGATGCAGGCTTGTCCAACATTCATATCTCGTTTAATTATACGGATGCGGAGGCCTATGCTGCGTACTACCGTGTGCATCCTCGCATGTATGAAAGGTTGGAGCAGAATATCCGTTTGTGTACGGAAGCCGGTCTGGAGACGGTGCTGGAAACGTTACTGTTTGAAGGGAACCAAGCGAACATGCAGGCCATTAGCGATAAGGTGTATGACCTGGGGGTGCGCATCCATGAGATCCAGAACAGTATTAAGATGCCGCATACCGACTGGACCCAGATTGTATCCAAAGAGTCCCTTGTTCGATCTGTTACGGAATTAATTAAACATAAAAAGCCAGATACAACGCTCTATTTCACCTGTATGGATCGGTTCGCTGAACAGTTAAATTTGCGCGAACAACCCGGTGTGTATTTCTCTAATTGTGTGGATGGCACGAAACAGCTGCACCTGCACGGCAATGGGGATATTCTCATCTGTGAGTTATGCCATCCTGTTGTGATTGGCAACATCTACACTGGAACGTCGTTGAAGGATATTTATGCCCAACAGCCACCGGCGTTAACGGAATTTTTGGAAAAGCGGCCTTGTCCCGCGTACGATGCTCTTTTTGCAGACGCATAACAGGAAGACCTGATGAAGATATGTGATATGAATGTTGAACGAAATATGTACACGATATTAGTGGCCTTAGGATTGTATAGATTATAAATCAAGGTGATCTGATTTCCTCAATGGGAAAACGGATCACCTTTTTTTATTAAACTATTCATTTACACAATATCAGCGATTGGAAGGTGGTTCTGTCATCTTAGTGTCAGTGTGAATATTCTTTAGTTCAATTGATATGGTTTCAGATTCATTTAAGCTACCCGGCCTAATATGGCCTTAAGACTTAGATGAAGAGGTGAGCTTCACATGATGAAGATTGATGAGAAACCAACCCGGAAAGAACCACATAAAAGGCCGATCTCTCCAAGAAAGCGCAGATGGCTTATCATCACACTTGTCATCGTGCTTGCGGTAGGTGGAATCCTATACAGTCTGGCTGACCGTTACCTGATCCGGCATGTGCAGGTGGTTGTGGAGGATGAGAACACGGCAACGGCAACAACGAACAACGCCAATGATTCCACCAACACTTCAACCACAGCGACTGAGGTGAGTGTAACGTCAGATGATTGGAATTATTCGAGTGATGATATGAAAGTCAGTATTGAAAAGGTACAGACTGGTTCAGGCTCGGATCAGATTACGTATTATGTCGCTGATGTTCAGCTAACGGATGCAAGCAGCCTGCGAACTGCGCTGGCGGACAACAGCTTTGGAACGAACATTACCGAAAATACGTCAGAGATTGCTGCTGCCAATAATGCGATCTTTGCCATTAACGGTGATTATTACGGATTCCGCGACGATGGTGTCATTATCCGAAATGGAACGTTGTACCGGGACAGCCCAACGCGGGATGCACTTGCCCTGTTCAACGATGGTACGATGAAAACATATAACGAGAACGAGATTACTTCCTCGGAATTGCTGGCCGAAGGTGCAACCAACACACTATCTTTTGGGCCAATTCTGATTCAGGATGGCGAGATCGTCAGTGATTTTAGCAGTGTAAAAATCGATAACAACTTCGGTAACCGCTCCATCCAGGATACCAATCCAAGAACAGCGATCGGCATGATTGCTCCGAATCATTACGTCTTTGTGGTGGTGGACGGACGGCAGGACAACAGCCGTGGCATGACCTTGGCAGAACTGGCTGATGTCATGAAAGGTCTGGGAGCAACCGAAGCCTACAACTTGGACGGCGGGGGTTCATCCACGATGTATTTTATGGGCAGAGTTGTCAATAATCCGCTGGGGCGTAATCAGGAACGTGGCGTAAGTGACATTTTATATCTGACGGAGGGACAAGGATCATGACGATATTAATTCCATCATATGAACCAGATGTGCGTTTACTGAATCTCGTTTTGCAACTGCAAACCTTTAAACTTGGACCCATTGTGATTGTGGATGATGGCAGTGGCCCCGGTTACCGTGGAATTTTTGAAACGGCAGAAGCGTATGGCTGTACGGTCCTGACACATCCCGTCAATCTGGGTAAGGGCAGGGCCTTGAAGACTGGCTTTCAGTATATTAAGGAGTATGGACCTCAGGGCGGTATAGTGTGCGCAGATAGTGACGGACAGCATCTGCCACATGATATTAAGCGTATCTTCGAAGTGCTACTCGCACAAAGCACACCAGGAATTGTACTCGGCAGCCGTCGCTTCAGTGGTAAAATTCCAGCACGTAGCCGGTTTGGCAATACAGTCACAAGGGCGGTCTTTTCCCTCACAACAGGTACCAAAGTATATGACACGCAGACCGGTCTACGCGGTTTTCCCTACTCCATGCTGGACTGGCTGAACCAGATTCCCGGGGATCAGTTTGAATATGAGATGAACATGTTGTTAACGGCACACAAGGAAGGGTATGAGATTACGGAGGAGTTTATTGATACGGTGTATCTGGATCACAATGAGTCCTCCCATTTCCGCCCACTGGTAGATTCGTTCCGGATCTATATGCCAATCCTGATGTTCAGCACATCTTCGGTGCTATCGGCACTGATTGATTTTGGATTACTGTTCGTTATTCAGTATTTCACGCATAATCTGTTTCTGTCGGTTGTTGCAGCAAGACTGTGCAGCTCCATCTTCAACTATACGATTAATCGGAAGTACGTGTTCTCCGCAGGGCGAACCTCTAAGGTTCGGCAGTCTTTGCCCAAATATTTCTCACTTGTCCTACTGGTGCTGTTATTAAACTACACTTTATTGTATTTTTATAATGAAAAACTAATAATCCCGCTGCTCGCAGCTAAGCTGCTGACCGAGGTATCCATCTTTGTATTCAGCTATTGGGCACAGCGCAGATTTGTCTATTAACTTTGAAGAGAGAGTAAGCCTATGGCTTGCTCTTTTTTGGTTGAAACGGTTTCATATGTACCCTGAAATAGGTTACGATGGAGTGGGAAATAAGGAGCCTTATTTTATGTGAAATGGATGTGGGCTGATGTTGAATCGTGTGCGCAAGGACTTGCGTTATTACCTTCAGGAGCATCAGGATCGGAAAAACCGCATTTTGCATTACTTCGCGTTTTTGTCGGCGTTTGTGGCATGGATTTTTTTGTTTATTGATATCAAAGTCACGCTCCTACTCGCTGTAACCCATTACGCTTTATCCTGGATGGGGCACTTCTATTATGAAGGCAATAAACCCGCAGCTTTTCGTTATCCTCATAATTGTAAATATTCTTTAGTTGAACTTATATAAAATAAATATGGGAGGATGATTATGTATCTTCGAAGTGTGGAACTCCTGTCGGCCAAGATCGAGAATCGGAACCAATATCCTTTTGACATCCCCGCGATCCGGTCCTTGGAACGATTGGAGCTCACGAATAACGTTACTTTTTTTGTAGGTGAAAATGGTTCAGGGAAATCTACGCTGCTCGAAGGCATCGCTCATCAATGTGGATTCAATACCGCAGGGGGCGGCAGGAATAATACCTATGAGACACATGCTTCAGAATCCTCGCTCGGGAATTATCTCAGGCTGGCCTGGTTGCCCAAAATAACGAATGGCTTCTTCATGCGCTCAGAATCATTCTATCAATTCGCATCACATGTCGATGAGATGCCGGCATCGCTTCAATATTATGGCGGGCGTTCATTACATGAACAATCACATGGAGAGTCTTTTCTCAGTCTGTTCGTCAATCGCTTCAGTTCCAAAGGCATCTATCTGCTTGATGAGCCCGAAGCCGCTTTATCTCCAGCTAGGCAGCTCTCCTTATTGCGTATCCTTCATGATCTGTCGGGCACTTCACAATTCATTATTGCGACCCACTCACCCATTTTGCTGGGATATCCGGGGGCAGAGATTTTAAGTTTTGACGATAGCCATATTCAAGAGGTAGCCTACGAGGAGACCGATCATTATCAGATTACTCGCAGCTTTCTGGAGAACCGCGACCGGATGCTGAATGAATTATTTAAAGATTAAGTTCTCAGTTTAACAAGGGAAGTTACTCAACCATGCGGCGTGAAATTTATTTATGAGGAGAGATTGGATGAAAGTAGGTTTGCTGATTGTTGATATGCAAGAGAGTATTGTGCGGAAAAAGATGGATCAGACTTCGATAGACCATGCCTGTGAGTACATTAACCATGTGGCTAATGTGCTGCGCTCGAATGATCATACGGTCGTTCACGTGCAGGATGTGGAGGGCATGGAGGAGGCAGCGTCAGATGAGTATCGCATCATTCCCGAGGTGGATGTGAATGAGAAGGATCTCACCGTTACCAAGGAAGCCTCCAATGCCTTCTGGCAAACTGACTTGGAGCAGGTGTTGAAGAGTCATGGAATTGAATTGGTGATCATCGCCGGGTTTGCCGCAGAGGAATGTGTTCTATTCACCTACAACGGAGCGATGGAGCGAGGTTTCCGGCCGGTGATGTTGCAAAATGGAATTCTTAGCACCCATCCCGAAGCGGTGGCTTCAATGTACAGAGATCGCAATGTGATCTCATATCCTGTGGTTGATTATCTATATAAGTTCAACTAAAGAGGTTTACACTGAGCACTCCAATGACAGAACAACCTTCCGATCGCTGTTATCCCCAGATTTTTTTGATTCCCTTTTTAAAGGGGGAAATCCGGTGCTAGCGTATGCTTCCGATGCAGCTTTCTTTCAGAAAGCTTTCAGGCGAACGCTCCGCTTCTTCAGGTTATTTCTGTCCTCTCCGTTTTTATGTAAAAAGTTTAGTTGAACCTATATAATTCGATAATTATTAGCTAAGTGCTAATGGATATCTGGTGAAAAATAAAGACAAGACCAATAATCGGACTCTTTAGGGAGTCTTTTTTTGTCCAAATGTTCATGTCCACTGTGAAAGTAAGGTTACTCCATGGTTTAAACCAAACTTTGCCTATATCTGCTGTGGTTGAAAGAATATATTGAGAACAGGGCACAGCAAACTCGTTGTGGAGATCGGTAATGTCATGTATGGACCACTAGCCAACTCATTAACTAAGGGAGATGTGCAATGAAGATGAATGTACAAATTACGAGTATTTTGGCAGAACAAAAGGAATTGTTCCTCAACCTGTACAACTTGTACTTATATGATCTGTCCGAATTTTCTGGCGAGGATCTACTAGAAGAGGGGAAATATGATCCAACGAACACCTATCTATATCTGGAACGCGATGAATTACATCCGTTTTTGATTCAGTATGAAGGAAAGGTTATTGGATTCGTACTGGTCTGCTCACCTCCATATGTGCCGGAAGGTGTGGATTATACCGTGCAAGAGCTGTTCTTGGTCAAAAAATATCGCGGACAGGGGCTGGCAGCACAAACGGTTGACTTGGTTTTTGCTCAATTTGAGGGTACATTCAAAGTAGAACAGCTCGCTAACAATGCGACAGCAGTTTCATTCTGGAAAAAATATTATGAGCAACATCAGATTGAATACACTGAGTCTGAATATAACATTGAGATTGACAATATCGCTGGCAGTCACCGGATTTTGTCTCAGACTTTTGTGCGTGAAAGAGAGAAATAATATTTAAATTAGAAGGTGATTAGTATGTTCATTATCGTAGCAACCAAGGGGAGTTTGAAGTGGGTCTCAGGTGTATTTCAGGCAGAAGATGTAGCTAGACAGTACATGGATCTCATACCTGATGAGCTTAAGGCGTACCAGGAATTCATTCAAATAGAGAATATCACATATCCATTTTATATTATAGAGCGTCAGGATTCTCCATTTAGGTTTCTTGGTAAAGATGAAGTGATTTCACTTTTTGATAAAACAGATGTGTCAGAGGATGAAGATGAGGTGCACTTCAATATTTACACGATTGATTCAGATTATAGATCGAACAAACCTGGAACAGATTATATGGGAGCACTGAGGCATGATCATGTGACCAATGAATCTATAGAGATGTACCGAGAAGAAGGAACAGCGTTTCTGAGTAGACGAAGGATTTTATGAATGTGAGAATTGAGGAAACTAGTGATTCAGCATTTTAGTTTACTACCTAATTTAATAAACGAGGATACCTATGGATGTGACAACGAGGTGTCCTTTTTTTTGTTATATTTCAGTTCTGATGTGATAGGGAGGAGCAGAAAAAATGTATACTGTATGCACCGAAAGTTGGGCTCTAAACTCTTTAACAGACTGGGTTTTGTAGCCATATTTCATGGTCAGTATTTTATGTATACTATTGCTGATCTTTGTGATAAGTTGAGCGAGTAAGATCCAGTAATCATACTATGAGTGAGAGGACTAATATCATGAATTGTGCTAAAAAGCTTGTGACCACTCTATTGATTACAGTTATGTTGTTTTCATCGTTTAATGTAGTATTTGGTGCCGCCGAATCTTCGGCATCAGACATCGAGGGAAACTGGGCAGAAAGCCAAATTACGAAATGGATCGACAAAGGTTTTATTCATGGTTATGAAGACGGCAGCTTTAAACCGAACAATACTATAACAAGAGCAGAGTTTTTCTCATTGGTTAATCGTTCATATGGATTTACTGAAACCGCAACTGTATCGTTCAAGGATGTTACTTCATCTAACTGGGCATATGCTGAGGTTTCCAAAGCTGTGAAAGCTGGATACATAAAGGGTTATAGGGACGGTACTATCGGTGCCAATAAACCCATTACTAGACAAGAAGTTGCAGTTATTATCAGTGATCTTCTGGATCTATCGAATGAAGCTAGTACTGGAAATCACTTTACGGATTCGAATACGATAGCCTCCTGGGCTAAAAATTCGGTAGATGCTATAGTGGCTAAAGGGATTTTACAGGACTACGATAATAACTTCAATCCGAATAAACCGATCACTCGTGCTGAAGCAGTCGTTGCGCTGGATCGTTCAGTGAATGCAAGAGCAACGGATTACAGCTTAGCTGGAACATATGGCCCTGAGGCGGGAACGCAGACCATCGATGGGGATGTGCTCATTAGCGCAGCTGGGGTTACATTGAAGAATATGATCATTAACGGGAATCTATTATTTAGTGAAGGTATCCAAGAAGGAGATGTACACCTTACGAATGTTACGATTAAAGGTGTGACACGGGTAGAGGGTGGGGGCGTTAGTACCATCTATTTAAAAAATACCGTAACATCTACCCTTATTGTTGATAAGAAAAAAGGACCCGTTCTCATTATTGTAGAAGGTTCAACGACAGTTGGAGAAGTAACCATTCACTCCCCTGCTACGCTACAAGAAACGGATACTACGGGGAATGGCTTCGGCAAGATTACATTATCCGAGCGGTTACCTGCGGGTTCAAAAGTAGGTTTGAAAGGAACATTTGATTCCTTAACCATTAAAGGCAGCGGGGTTCAGGTGGATATTCCTGAAGGCCGTATTAAGGACGTTATCGTAGCAGTTACAGCAACGGGGACGACACTTAACTTAGGCACGGATGCAACGATTGTAAACCTTTTCTTAGATTCAGTCGCTAAGATTCTAGGCACGGGTACTATTGAAAAGGTGACGCTGAGTTCCGTTGCTAAAGGTGGTACGACTTTTGAAACTACAATTCGACTGTTGGATAAAGTCATAAATACAGTGACTCCAGCTACTCCAACTGCTCATGTGACTTCACCTTCCACTGGAGGAACGGATACAATCGCTCCTACTCTGTCCAATGTAACGAGTGGTCATATTGCAGGTGGAGATCCTGTGGTGGGTAGAAGCAATGAAAATGGGTATCTGTATTTGGTTCCTTCCGCAACACCAAAAACAATCACTAGTCTAAACCAATCTGTTGCAGGGTTGTTTGGCAAGAAGCAGTCGGTGACAGCAAACGTAGATACGACAATGAGTACAGCGGGTTTAGCGTCAGGTACGTATGTCGTATATGCCGTTGATCTCGCGTACAATATATCGATGGCTTCGGCAGAGATCGTTATTGGTACAAATCAGTTAACCGTTTCGGCTCCAGTACTCTCAACCGAGAAAATGTACGATGGAACGTCTTCGGCTACAGTAATAGCAGATTCACTAACCGGGGTTGCTGCTGGAGACCATGTAACCGTAAATGCAGCAGCCACCTACAATGATGCAATAATAGGCACAGGTAAAACAATCACTGTAGTTTATACGTTAGGCGGAGCAGATGCAGCCAAGTATATTGCGCCTTCAAACTATACAACCCAGACAGGGGCCATTACAGCCGCACAGTTGACGATCGGGGAGCCGATGTTGACTGTTATTGAGAAGACAGATGGAGATTCATCGGTAGTCGTATCTTCAGGTTCCTTAGTTGGGGTTGTTCCAGGTGAGGATGTGACGGTGAGTGCAGAGGCTGTATATGATACAACTTCCCCGCCTAATTCGGCACTTGTAACTGTGGTTTACACAATAGCTGGTACGGATAGTGGCAAATATATTGCTCCAGCTAATAATACGAACTACACTGTTTATGTACAATTTAGTGTGGATACGGGAACGATTATAGATCTGATCACCACTTCCAAAGTGTATGATGGAACCTTAGCAACAACTGCACTAGCGGGTTCTAGAGTTGGATCTTGTGGAGTAGATGAACAAGGCATTTGTCCTGGGGATGACGTAACGGTAAGTGCTTCAGGAGTCTATGATAATGAAAATGTAGGAACAAATAAGAAGATAACTATATCGTATACTCTATTGGGACCACCTGTAGAAGTAAGGAATTATTCTCCACCAAAGGATATTGAAGTAGTTGGTGTGATCACTGCAAAGCAATTGATGATCACGGATCCGACATTAATACTCTCCAAAGTATATGACGGAACTCTTGCAGCAAATGTAACACCAGGAGTATTAACTAACGTGATCTATGGGGATGACGTACAAGTAAATGCTGTAGCGACATACAATAATGCAGCTGTTGGTACCAGTAAAGTAATAACAATTAAGTATACTCTTACAGGGCTTGATGCAGGAAATTATATTGCCCCAGCAACTCAGACGGTTGGTACGGGGGAGATTACTGCTACACCCTGATATTTATGTATGAAGACCATTTTCATTAGTGACTTTTCTGATGAAGGTATAGATGCTAATAGAGTCTCCACTGTCGAATAAGACTGTGGAGGCTTTTTTGATTTTCTGAAAAGAGTAGAATATAAATGGGAGAGTTCAATGCTCAAAATGATTTCGCTTTTACCAATACATGGGTTATGATGAATTAAGAGGATTGAACAGATATTGAAGCATGGGGAACTGTAACGGAGGTGCGGGTATGTCGAAGCATCATTTTGTTATTCAAAACAAATCGCAAGTAAACGAAGATATCTATACTTTCTATTCTTGGGACTCTAACGGCGTGATACATGGAAATGGATTAACCACAGAGAATCATGCGACCTTGGAAGACGAATTCATTGCGTACATCTATGATTCCCTTTGCTGGTTGGATACATGGAATCCATCTACCTGTATGAGAGGTAGTGGACTGAACAACTATGGAATAACCGTGATTAAAGAGCAGGATGTTTTGTTGAAGTTTCATCAACTGATTCAGGCCTGGATTGATCTATTCAGCCATGCGACGGATCCGATTGTTCTTACAGGGAGTTACTGTTTTGATGGAGAAGAACGGAAGGGCTACTACGAGAAACTCGTGTACAACAAAGTTGAATTAATCAACGAATTACATAAGCTTGCGAACATGGCAAAGTATGCTGAGATAAATGGGAAAAGCATTGTGCATTTTGGGATATGAAATTTAACTCTTTTAAGACCAATTGACTAAAGAAAGGAGTTTTTACATTGCCTTGGCCGATGGTACATTTTGCAATTGCATCCGAATTGATATCCGAGCCATCCCCTGAATTGTTATTGGGAAGCCTTGCTCCTGATTCGATCCATGTAAGAACTAATCTTCGTACAGAAAAGGCAAGAACCCACCTCATGCCAGAGGCAGGAAGATTCGCAACAGACGAAGAACTTAAAGGATTTTTTGAATCCAACAAGAAATTAGCTTATAGTGATCCCAAATTCCTGCAATATCTGTGCGGTTACATCGCCCATATCTACGGATCGCGCGTGGACATTCGATATCTATCCTGCATATGAAGTCCATCCCAACGGAAGAAGTGTGTATACACAGGATGTCACAAAGCTGGAGTTTATGATTTTACGGAATTGGAACAGGGCCAACGATTGGTTAAATGAGCTGAATGTGGGAAGAGCATTTGATTTAGGCGGATTGCTGGAATCTGAGGTGTACCAGTATAGAGAAGAGAAAATTGAGTTTTTAGTTAACCCTGACAACGAACCTTTGGGTGATTTAAATATGTTATCCATGGAAGCTATGGAAGAGTTCATACATAAAACGGCGTTAGCGCTAAAAGAATTGTATACAAAATGGAATGTGTATGAAGATTTACGCAGCAATGAAGGCACTGCACAAATGCGTTTGTGAGTTGCATCCCAAGATTAATGAGATTATTTTAGCTGTAAATGAAGGGAATATTGCGGCACAGCGGTTATATCTGAAAATGGGTTTCCAGTTATACTGCTTCACAGAATTGCATAAAGGAGGATGACTATGGACATCGTTATGACACTTGAACCGCACGGATGGCTGGATATTCTTGTTCAACCCGATCAGGGAGAACAGATTGAGATTCCGGTTTCTTTTTTGTCGGATGCGGTGGATGAGATAACACGTCAATTCGTTGCATTGCACAAAGGAGCGACGGAGGTAACCATGACCATGCAGACCGAACCTGGAGAATATCGCTTCTGGATCAAGAAACGTTCGCAGATAATCGTTCAATTCATGGTGTATGAGATGAGTGATAACTTTAGCACGGAAGCCGTTACAGAGGGGCGATTGCTTATGTCTGAGGAGTTATCCTTGGTCAAGTTGACTAAGCTATTTTACAGAGAACTAAGCAGAATGAAGGAAATGGGACCGGAGGAATATCACAAACGGTGGAGTTTTGAATTTCCCCTGAATGCCTATGAGCGGATAGGAAGGGTTGTCCAGATCCGATGAAATCGATATTTTTTGACGAGAAGGAGGGGTGACATGGCGAACATACATAAGGGAAGGTATTCCGCTGAGATTGAGGGAGAATTTGTTGTTTTTATCATCGGAATGAGGATTAATCGTCTGTGGGCTATACACAAATGGCTGCCTGTCTTTAAGTCCATGGGCCCGATGATTAAAGAGCTGTATATGAATCCGGAGACCGGATTTCTGAGTACAGAGTATTTTATAAGCTGGCGTGGGGTGACCCTGTTACAATACTGGCGCTCTTACGATGAATTGGAGAAATACGCACGAGGTGGACTGCACTTGGAAGCTTGGAAAAAATTCAACCGATCTATTGGTACAGATGGAACAGTAGGAATTTATCATGAAACATACAAGGCTCAGTCGGGTTCCTTCGAGACCATATACGCCAACATGCCAAAATTCGGATTAGCTAAAGCTTCTGAACATGTACCAGCGACAGGCAAGATGGAGACATCCAGACGCAGAATGGGCGGAGAGAATGACCCGGCAGTGGAAGCACCGGAGAATCCTTAAAGTGGTGAATAGAGAGGAGCATGTTATGAAGGCTAAACTTCGACCGGAAGATATATATTCAAAGCAACTGAGCTGGCTGTGTATTGAACCAATGCTTGTATCAGTACGGGGCAGAGATATGGCAGCCAAATCAGAGATATACCGAAAGTTACACGAAGGGCAACAAGCCTTATTTCTGTTCTATTCCTATCACAATCACACGAAGAGTCTGGCAGAGTTTTACTGGTTTTCGGCATATAACATCATTGAGATCAAGAGTTGGAATGGAATTAAAAATGGGATGCACTTTTTTCATTTAGATGAGATGGTGAATGTACTGGAACAGATTGAATGCCTGATTACGGACAAAAACAGAGTGTGTGAAGAGTGGCGTGAGGTGTTAGCGACGGATCTGGATAAGGACCCAATCTTGCTTCAGAGAACAGAGGTGTTATATGCGACCTATCAGACCGTGGCGCAAGCAGCTACTACACACATGAACGAGATAATTCTGCAAAATCGGGATATGTATCTGGAGATTGAGTAAGGTTAACGTAGCACCTCCTTATAATAAAAGAACTGCTCCCATGGAGTGGTTCTTTTTAGTATCTATGCAGTACCGATGCAACAAACTTGCAAAATCATGCAACAAAACGCAATACAGTGGGATTGCCGTAACTATGCTTGTAATATGAGTTGTGAGAGGAGGGGCAAACACATGAAAGTCATTTTTGAAGAGGACACGACAGTTGAAAAAAGGTTAGCCAAGGTCATAACCCATCCTGCGGAGAAGTCGAAGTGGGACCGTATTCAGAAGGCAATCTGTGAATCGGAAACTCAATTAACGGTCATCCATGCCAAGAATAATCGCAATATACAGATCCAGTTGAGCTCGGTGGTTGCCTTTGAATCAGAGGATCGGATGTGCTGTGTCCGGGTGATCTCAGGTGAGAGGTACTTGCTTCATAAACGTCTGAAATTTGTAGAAGAGGATCTGGATGACCTTCATTTTGTAAAAATAAATAATCAAACGATCATCAATACGCGGTACATCACCGAATTCTCTGCAACAGACCAAGCTCGAATTAAGGTAGACCTGAGCGATAGCTCCAGTTACTTCGTCAGCCGATTTTATATTAAAAACTTTAGGGGGAAATTATCATGATTACTCAACTTAGAAATTCTTTTTTTCAAGTATTCACTATAATGACGCTATGGATCACACTCTTGGCTACAATATTCTTTGGTGATCTGCCCATTCAGATGTCCTATTTATGGAACATAGCGGGTATTGCTTTTATTGCAGCTTTGTTGTTTGGAATGATGTATAACATACTGTGGAACTATTTTACGTTAAAACCGGTATGGAATATCGTCATTTCTTCCACATTCAATATTGCAGGAGGTATGGCGATGGTATGGTTATTCTCGGTAGACATGTTCCAATTCATCGCTCCCTGGTTCCCCGGCATGTGGTTATTATCTATCGTGCTGCACGTCATCGCTTTTTATTTTTATGCTAGAATGGATAGCAGGAAAAAAGCGGAAGAGTTAAACAACATTCTCAAGTAGGTAAGGGGAACAAATATGAACGAGGAAGAACTGTTGCAGTTGTACGGGGTGGAACATAGAACCGTATGATTTTGTTAATTTCTCCAACGCGGAATGGGTCTCACACTATAAACAATATTATGGTGTTTGATTCGGATTTATAAGGTATGGAAGGAGGGGGACTATGCCAAGTTTGCATGACAACATCATATTAAGTTACGAAGTTGATTTAGAGAACAAAAGAATTAGGATGCGTACTCGTTCAAGTCATGATGTGCCGAAAAATATGGATGTTTTATTCTCTGGTGTAATGGCCCATGCGTTTGATACACCGCTGCATGGCAGCATTATTTTGGATCTGGATGAGTGGGAAATAGAGCATTTTATCCCTTATAATCGAGAGTTGTTAGAGTCAGGGAAGGGTCAAGCTTGGCCTGTCAGTTATGATTCCTATGACGAATTGCAAATCCGGCTGATCGAGGAGAAATACAAGTATATGGTGATCTCATCCTCGTATGGATTGAGTGGTTGGGTTTTGGCAAAGAACGTAGAGATTTCTGTTCAAGAAACGGGGTGAACGGGATGGAGCGTGAATACACACAGCATGGTGGCAAGAAGGGCGCAGGACTAAGAAAGGGCATTGTTGTTCTTGTTGTTCTGCTCGTTATTCTAGTAATGACCAATCCAAACGAAGAAGATTTTGTTGCGTGGCTCGCAAGTGAACATGACATCCATTCTTCGTATGATGTGAATGAAGGCAGGACGTTTACGCAGACGATCGACGGTGAGGAAAAGACGCTTCATTATAAAGGTGGACATATACTGCATATGGGAATCTTTTCAACATATAGTTACCTTTTCTTGGATAATGAAGAAAAAGAGATCCAGATTGAAGCGGTCGGCATAATGAATATGCTATTTAGTAGGTAGCTAGATTGATTGTGGACAGTTACAAAAGTTGAATGAAAGTTCTGCTGATAACCACGCGCTTTGCATGATATAACTCGTGCAGAGAAGCGTGGTTTTTTGCGCGAAATGCTATAGAAACAGAGATGGTTAACTTCGTTTATTCGCAAATTCCACATTATGGGTTATGATGTACCTTGAGAGAATTTTACATACATAGGAAGTCTCTATTTTAAATTAAAGGCATTTAAGGTCTTTACGAGGGGAGTATTATCCATGATTGAATGGAGGGCTGACTATGAAAAAGTTAAACGTAGTTTCATTATTATTACTACTTCTGGTGGCCTGTCAGAACCAGGAAAACACTGAAGATGCACAACAATCAATAGATTCCTTGGCTCAAAGTGTCACAGCAAAAGAGACACAACAGGATGAAGAAATATCGACATCCCATGAGAAGGAAGACATCCCACCAGAGTATCTCGATGAAACAAACTATACCGGTGACAAATTGGAAATCGTCAAACTTATGAATGCCCGTATACGTTATTTATACGAAAAGGATGAAATAGCATATATGAGTTTGATTGATCCTGAATCTCCTATATCAGGTATGGGAAGATACAAAGTTCTCAAGGTTACTTCCATGAGCGATATCACTATACAGGAGCAAAGGAAACTCTATCAGGCAGTGGTGATAGTTAATGAGTTAAATGAGAACGACGAAGAGTATAGCAATACGATGGTGTTTTGGAAAAAGAAAGAAGATGGCGA
The DNA here is from genome assembly GCF_000517905.1 of Paenibacillus sp. FSL H7-689. Taxonomy (NCBI): domain Bacteria; kingdom Bacillati; phylum Bacillota; class Bacilli; order Caryophanales; family Paenibacillaceae; genus Paenibacillus; species Paenibacillus sp. FSL H7-689. The sequence continues at coordinate 651,019 of NZ_ASPU01000015.1, read as the reverse complement.
TAACGCGCAATGGATTTTTGCAGACATTGATTAAGCACAGTAGAACACTGTCTTGATCATGGAGCTGAAAATTTTATACAACCTAAAGGATGATGTAATGATGGATAGGCGATTAATACTCATTGAAGGATTACCGGGTTCAGGCAAGTCAACGGTTGCCAAAATGGTATCCGAAATTTTGATAGGATAAGGCAAGGAGGTACAACTATTTCAAGAAGGGAACCTGGATCACCCTGCTGATTACGAGGGCGTATCTTTTTATTATGCTGGAGACTTCGAGGCTTTATTGAAAACACATGAAGAATACAGAGAGATTCTGGAAAGCAATGCGACTGCTCATGATCCAGGTTTCCTGATTCCATACCGTAAGATGAAAGAGCAATGGGGAATAGAGCTTCCCGATCACATTGTACAGGATATTTTCAGCCGAGATATTTACGAAATTCCTTTTGAGCAAAATGTTAAGCTGATCACCGGGAAGTGGCAAGATTTCACCCAAAACGTGTTAAGCACGAATGATGACTGCATCACGATATTTGAGTGTTGTTTTATCCAGAATCCACTAACCATGGGTCTCGTAAAATGCAATCAATCCAAAGAGCAGAACGTGCAGTATGTATTGGAACTGGGGCGTATCATTCATGCTCTGAATCCGCTTCTCATCTATATCGACCAGAAAGATATATCTTATACCTTTGATAAGGCAGTCAGTGAAAGACCAAAAGAATGGTCAGAGGGATTCATTAATTATTATACGAACCAGGGTTTGGGGCAGGCACAGGGTTATCAGGGTGTTGAGGGTACGGTACAAGTTTTGCAGGAAAGAAAGAGGCTGGAGTCCAAAATCTATGGGTTACTTCAAATGGATAAGGTATGGCTGGATAATTCGGATTATGACCGCGAGGCTTGTAGGCACAAGCTAGAAAAGATTCTGCAGTAACCTTAATGAAATACGAATACATACCGGAGGTCAGTTTTATGACATTTTATGGAGTAGCCTTAATTGCAACAACCGCAATCTTAATTATAATAGGTGTTCGAAGCAAACGGAAAGTAATTCTTAGATGGGGCATAGCCAGTTTAATTTTATTGCTCGTACTCATCATTCCCTCATTCATCATGGGATTCATGGACGGATTTGCTGATGGGTGGTCAGCGAGATGACCACTGCAGATAACAATAATGTATCGTATGAACAAAATAACGACAAATTCAACTTCCGTGTGGCAGGTATTGTGATGGATGCGGGAAGAGTTCTTTTGCATACGACTGAACAGGATGATTTCTGGAATCTGCCCGGAGGTCGGGTGAAATTAAACGAGACAACAGAAGCGGCTATTGGTCGAGAAATGATGGAGGAACTGGGTGTTCATGTAGAAGCAGAAAGGCTCGCATATGTTAGTGAAGATTTCTTTGAATATGATGGCCTGAAGTATCATGAAGTTGGCTTTTATTATCTCATCACATTGCCGGAAGCCCATAAGCTATATAGTGAAACTGAATTCAAAGGTTTAGAAGATAACGGTAAGTTAACTTTCCAATGGTTTTCCTTGGACGAACTGGAGCGGATGGAAGTATATCCTGTGTTTTTGAAAAAGGAACTGACTAACCTTCTTGATGCAAAAGGCATCAAACACTTCATTCAGAAATAGAGGAATAGGTGCCTATGGACATTACATTTATTCGTCATGGTCATGGCGAACACTTGATGGATTACCCAAATCAATTAAATTGTCAGCATCCGGGCCTCACTGAATTGGGGAAAAGTCAGGTTATAGCGTTGCGTAAACAAGTGGTTTTTGCGCCTGAAGACGTCATTTTGATTAGTCCAACGAAACGTACTATTGAAACAGCACAACTCCTAACCCCTAACAAAAATCTTGCGTTCTTCAGCCCACTGGTTGGCCCAAGAATGTTTCCTCAGAATCCAGAGTTTGTTCCTTTCGTCTGTGATCAAATCTATTCCAAGGAAGAGCTCAGTCATCAGTATACTGACATAAGAATCGTTGAATTGGGGTTCGATTATTGGGAAGAAAGTATTAATCAAATGGATGCACATCGGTTCCAGATATTAGCTGAACAGCTTCTTGAATGGTGCAGGCAACAGAGCGGCAATACGTTTATCATTTCCCATGATGGTACGATATCGAACTACAGGATGTTACTCGGAGAAGAAGGGTTAACCAAAAGTGATTTTCTTGGTGAAGCAGGGCAGTACACAATCCGAAACGTTTAACGATTAAAGGTGATTCCGTCAATCTCTTCTATTACACATTGCACAAGGAGTCTGTTTTGTAGGTGGTCTATAACTGTACTTAGGGGGACTTTCAAATGAAGTTATCGGATTATGAATATTTAACTTTGGCTCTGGAAGAAGCAGAACAATCACTTATTGAAGGAACGTATCCGATTGGTGCGATAATCGTGGATGTGGATGGGATTGTCGTGAGTAAAGGCAGGAACCGAGTTTTCTCGGATTGCGACCCCACCGCACATGCTGAGGTGGATGCCATTCGTCGGGCAGGAAAACATTTGCTGGATGTAGAGAAGAAGAAATTCTCGAAGAAGAAAGACTTGACGCTTTATACTACCTGTGAACCTTGTCCTATGTGCTCTTGTACCATATTAATGTCGGGTATTAAAAAGATTGTATGGGCAGCGGATGATGAAGAATATGGCGGGCTTCGACGTTTCAAGGAAGGGCCTCATTTTATCCATATGTTTGACACGTTATCCTGTGTTGCAGCACCCTATCTTGATCTGGAAAACAGACAGAGAGCTTTGCTCGCCAAATGGAATATTGGTAGAGGTGTGCTTAATACAGAGTGGGAGATTCCGAAGCAATGATCTTTTTTATAAAGGGGATGAATACACATGGAATTCGTGGGAGAGAAGGTAAGAATAACAACAGTCACAGAACAGGACCTCGACTTCATATGTCAACTTGAATGTGACGCAAACATATGGAGCTTTGAGGAAACTGTTGAGACGGATGAGGAGAAGGTTTGCGAGAAATATCGCAGCCATTTTGCTGTTGCAGATGAGAAACCGTATGCCTATGATTTTGTTATACGCCGCTTGAATGATCCGGAAGATACACCCATTGGTATTGTTCAGATGTGGAGTTATGTGGATTACCGAAAAAGCTGGGAACTTGGATACGGTGTGCTTTCGGAATACGCAGGCAACGGGTATGGGAGCGAGGCTACACATCTTTTGTTACAATTTGCGTTTCAAGAGTTACAAGCTCATAAGGTCGTCGGTATGTGCAATTCACAAAACGTTCGCTCAGCAGCACTGATGAAGCATGTGGGTATGACACGGGAGGCCGTCTACCAGGAAGAACTATGGTGGAACAATCAGTGGACAGACCAGTACTTTTTCTCGATTTTGGATAGAGAATTTAAGTCAGTCTAATAGGTACGGGAGGAAATAAGATGACTACGTTGGTTCTGTTGTGTTTCTCGTAAATTAGGGCAAAGGTGGTTATAACCATGGGGAGAATTACGGTTTATCATTATGATGCTTTCTCTACCGTTCCGGGTCAAGGTAACCCGGCAGGAGTGGTTTTTGATGCTGATCATTTCAGTGAGACGGAGATGCAGCAGATCGCTTATAAGGTTGGTTTTAATGAGACAGTATTTGTGTTGAATTCTGAAGTAGCTGACGTCAGATTACGTTATTTTACGCCGGGCCATGAGATTAATCTGTGTGGTCATGCCACAATGGCATCACTGTATGGTTTGAAGACGCGTGGGATGTTGAGTGACAGAGAGCTAATCACGATTGAAACCAATGTAGGTATATTACCCATACGATTTGAGTGCAATGCCGACACCATTTACATGGAAATGAAACAGGATCAGCCGCAGTTTATACCGTTCCAGGGGGATATCGAGAAGCTGGTAAGCGCCATCAATCTCACTCTGGATGAGGTTGACCTTTCTACGCCAATCGTTTATGGAAGTACGGGAACCTGGACGGTATTAATCCCGATTCGTGGACTGAACTCTTTTATGAAAATGAAACCGGATTCTTCCCTGTTCCCAGGGATTTTAATTGAGAATCCCAAAGCTTCCCTACATCCCTTTTGTTTCGAAACTCGTGATTCCGATGCGATGATGCATGCCAGACATTTTTCATCACCTTACTCTGGTACGACGGAAGATCCAGTGACTGGAACAGCCTCCGGGGTGATGGGTGCTTATTATTTAACCTATGTGAAACCGGAGATTGATGAGGTACAGTTTGTGATAGAGCAAGGGCATGAGATTGGAAGAGATGGAAAGGTTCAAGTGAGTGTGATTCGGGATGGTGAGGATATGGATGTCAGAATGAAGGGGACAGCTGCTTTTGTGCGTGAACTGAATGTTGAATTGGACATTTGATCATATACGAAAGCAAAAAGCGCGAAGGGAGATTAACATTTTGCAAATTATTGATATTCGGCAGAAGCCGGACGTGATGCAAGAAGCAGTACAGTATTTCTGGAAACAATGGGGCTCGGAATCAAGCTTCCATTTCTATCGGGATTGTATAGAGCGTTCTGTGGATACAGAGAGTGATGTGCCAAGATTTTATGTGATGTTGGACGGAGACCGAATTATCGGTGGGTACGCTTTGTTGCGAAGTGATCTGAATAGCAGGCAGGATCTCTTTCCCTGGTTTGCATGTCTTCATGTTGATCCAGAATATCGGGGCCAGAATCTGGGTGGACAACTTCAGACCCATGCATTAAATGAGGTGAAAGCAAAAGGGTATGACAAGCTGTATTTATGTACTGATCTGACTGATTATTATGAAAAAAATAACTGGGCCTATATCGGTAAAGGATACCTGCTTGATGATGAAGAGACGCGAATCTATGAATATAAGATTTGATAGAGGTTACACACGTTTTAGGGCTCTGTCTTGAATTCGGGAGGAATGAACCTATGATTACCGAGATTAATAAACATGAATTCCATAAAGTAAAACATCTCACGGACTCGTGTCAGAATATTGAAGTCAAAGCGGTGGCGTATGGCTTGAACCCAGGACGGATCTATGTAGATGATGCAGAGAATATCACAGCAGCTCTAATTTGGATACATGGACAATCTGGTTTTCAGTTGATCGGCGACTCTCGAAGTGAGCCCTTTCTGAATGAATTGAAAGAGTACATGCGGGAACGTATTGAACCTGAGTTATTGAACTTACATATTCATGCTGTTGAGATTGGTGTGGTGGATGAAACCTGGGAAGATGTTCTTCAGCACATCTCCGGGAAAAGAGATATCTCCAGTGATATTCAGCATGTATTCAAGTTGAATCCAAATTCGATAAGTCAGCAAGTACCTCTCGACATATGTGCTTCACGGGACGAGAAAGTCAGAATTGTCAGGATAGATGAAGTATTATTAGGAGAGAAAAGATATAACAATTCTCCATTCCTGAAAGATAAAATCTCTCACTTTTGGACGACAATAGATGATTTTTTACAACATGGCTTTGGCTATATTGCAGTGCATAACGATGATATCGCGAGTGTTTGCCTTTCGGCATTTATCGCAGATCAGGCACATGCGGTTGATATTGAAACGGTTGAAGTCTACAGAAGAAGGAATTATGGTGCGATGGTGGCAAAAGCTTTTGTGGAAGAATGCGGTCGTGTAGGCATACATCCGTATTGGGATTGTTCACCGGACAATGCAGGCTCAATTCATCTGGCACAAGGCATGGGGATGTCACTCGATTTTAACTATAGAGTTTACTGGTATGATCTATCCTCGTAGATGGATATGAAGGAGGATGTGCTGTGAGCGAATCATTACAGGATCAGATTCAATTTCTCATTGAGATTGATAAACTCAAAACGATTGAACGAAAGACGAGAATTATGCATGGTAAGAGACTTGAAAATGATGCGGAGCATTCCTGGCATCTGGCGATGATGGCCTTGGTTTTACAGAGTCATGCCAACAAGGATGTGGATATGCTTAAAGTCATTAAGATGCTTCTCGTTCATGATCTGGTTGAGATCGATGCGGGAGATACTTTTGCCTACGATACGGTGGGAAATACGGATAAATATGATCGTGAACTCAAAGCGGCTCATCGGCTTTTTGGGATGTTGCCTAAGGAACAGGCTGAAGAACTACTCCAGTTATGGTTAGAGTTTGAAGCAAAGCAGACGCCTGAAGCACAATTTGCCTCATCTCTTGATCGGTTGCAGCCTCTCATCCACAATCATCAGAATGAGGGAGATACGTGGCAGAAATATAACATTACAAGTGAACAGGTGTTAAACAGAAACCGTGAAATTGCAAACGGTTCCGAAACATTGTGGGAGTATGCGCACCAGCTTATTCAGAAATCCGTGGATCAGGGAATCTTGACCAAATCATGAGGATATGTTTTCACGTATGCACTTTGAAGATGGAGGAGAAGCATCTATGGGATATATCATGGAGCTGAGAAAATTGGTAGGCCCGCGTCCTTTAATTATGACGGGCTCATGTGTACTCGTTTTCAATGAGGAAGGTCACCTACTGCTGCAAAAACGTACAGATAGCTTGGATTGGGGGACACTTGGGGGATCAATGGAACCCGGGGAGTCTTTGGAGGAAACAGCTGCGCGGGAATTGTATGAAGAAGCCGGACTGAGAGCGGAATCGTACAAACTCATTAGCGTTTTTTCAGGTGAAGACATGTACTATCAATACCCACATGGTGATGAAGTTTACAACGTCATGGCTGTTTATGAAGCTTCAGGCATCAAGGGCAGCCCAACCATTATGGATAATGAAGGGCTGGAACTCCGATATTTTGATCTGAATCAGCCGATCCCTGAGATCAATCCGTTTACGGAATATGTGTTGAAGAAGGCAGGATATATTAGAACTAACTAGTAAGAGGAGGGTATGTTATGACGCAGGACTTCTATTGTGATGAGGTGCTGAGTGGTAAAACGCAAGTCAAAGTTGTCATGGAAACAAATAACGTTATGGCTTATCATCACACTCGGCCTTACTACAAGCATCACATTGTTGTAATTCCCAAGATTCATATCCAGTCCCTCATTTCAGAAGAAGAAGAGAATAATGATGAACTACTCTTAGAAATGATGCGTGTCATTAAAAAGATTGCTGCTGACTTGTTAGCTCAGACAGGCTCATCGAAGATTGTAACTAACTTGGGCAGTTATCAAGACTCGAAGCATCAGCATTGGCATATAGTCAGTGGTGAGCGAACTTAGGAAACTGTATACCGGATTACAAAACTTCCACCTTTCACATACGGATGTGGAAGTTTTTTCGTTTTGAACCACTAAACATACCAAACAACTCTTACATCTACCCCAAAATGAACTAAGGAAAAATATGCTAGAATAGGGAGTGAATATTTAAAAGGGTCAATTAGGAGGAATAATAATGATGGTTGGTTCTATAGTTACGATATTTGCAATGTTGATTAATGTGTTGTTATACGGACTGGGTGTGTATGCACTGATCCTGTTTATTAAGCTGGCCCGGCGTGGGATTCAGGCACTGGATATCTACTTGTATGAGAAACGCGGAGAGCGATTCTAAAGTTCCTAGGTCACATTCGAACAGAATTATCATTTTTCTCTCAGTGTTTTATCTTTCCTATTCTAGTATGATTAACGCATCAATCCAGTAAAGAGAGGTTCATGAATATGGATGCTTTTTTAGAGAAAATTAACGAGTTAAACGAGCTTCAGAAAGACTTGGTTAGCCTACATCCTTTGTTTGCAGAACATTATCCAGTGGTTGTAGCCTATGAAGCTTTATTATATATCTATGATTATTCGTCCAAAACGCAGCAGTATGAGTGGGTGAAGACAGTACCTGACGATTTATATATTCCGGATGAATGCCTTGCTGCGATGCCGGTGCATCATATGAACGGACGAATGTGTGCGATTGTAACGGATACAGCGTTCAAAGATCTGGAGCAGAAAGTTTATCTGTTCCACGAATATGTTCATTGTTATGTATATGAGAAATATGATGAACGGATCGTGAACCGTCTTCAGATTAAACATAAAATGGACCAACTGAAGCGTGTGACATGGGAACTGGATTATGAATTTCCGTATGAAGATGAAATCGTTGTGGAACGGATTAACTCATTGTTGTCTGCTTTGAAGAGTAAAGACCTGACACAAGTACAGACAGCTAGAAAGGCGTTGTTCACTTCATTAAATGAAGAACAAGCCGAGTACTGGAGCTGGTTAGAGTGGAACGAGGGTTACGCGCGTTATATTGAGAATCTGATTCGAGCGAAATTTGGGCAGGAAAGTAATCATTTTGGAGATACTGCTCCGTATAATCGTCTAGTATTCTATGAATGTGGATCGGAATACATTAGTCTACTTGTGGAGGAGCATCCGGAGTACCATACCGATCTGGAGCAGCTGTTTGACCGCATGCAAGTTGAGAGAATTCAGGGTTAATCACGCATCTACGGTGAAAAAAAGGTGGAACCTAGCGAATTCTTACTATTCCAGTGATCTGCGTTGCACCAGTAGGTTATATCGTTTCTTTTTACTAAGTATAGTAGAATACTTCCCGATAAAAGGAGATCAACTCTATGCCGTTACCTATGGTTCATCTCAATATTGCTAATCGAATTGCAGACTCGCTGCAAATGCAGGCTGATCGAGGTTCATTCTATCTGGGGAATATCGCCCCAGATTCCATACATATGCGCGAAGGTACAACTAGAGATGATAAGGAATACACCCATTTTAACCCGAAAGATGATGGAGATCACGTTGGTGAACTGAAGGATCTTTACTCATTCTATATGCAACAACTTACCGATGAAGGATGGAAGTGGTTTGTGCGAGGATACTTTATGCATGTGCTGACAGACTATTACTGGTTCCGGAGTGTGCATCCTGAATTCGTCGAACGGGTCAACAAGGTAGATCAACATACAGACAGTAGCAGATCGAAGGATGAACTGGCGCGTTTATATTACCAGGAGACGGACCAGATCGATTTTAATCTCTATCAAGGTTCAAGTTGGAGCGAAGAGGTATGGCAGGTGCTCAACAGTTCACCGGGTTATGACATGACGGATCGGTTAACTGCCGATGAGATTGTACGCTGGCGGGACCACACGTTTTCTTTTCTTAATGGGGAAGAACCAGGAATTACTCCTGAGTTCATCACGGGTGAGAGAGTTCAGGTATTTGTGGAAGAGACCATAGAGCGACTGATCTCTATGTTGTCTTCATGGGACCCGGAGTTACGTAACTTGATATGAATATAGATAGTTAGTGCAGTTGAGTCATTTCATTATATACTGTATTTATTACTTCTCTACTCATTACTAGTTTATTTAATACTAAGTCAGGGAGGCACGCAGTATGGTGAAATATGTAGGAATGTTGCTCGTATTTGTCATTGCCACGTTCATTGCAGGGTGTAGCAAACCGAATGAATCGAACGCGGAAGAAGGGCTTCCTGTACTGATCACTTTAACGTGTAATCCCAACCTTGCCTTGGAACCATGCCAAGATGTTGTGTTTGATCGATCTGACGAGATTCGAATCATGATGGAGGCCATACATAAGGCAGAGCGTATGCCAGGTATTATTGATTATGGTACGCAGTACAAGATGAGCATAACAAATGCGGACAGCTCCATAACAAGGTATGATTTTTCACTAGGAATGGATCCCAAGATGCAAGGCTTGTTAGTAAACGAGGAAGACACGCATACTGGATATAGCATTCCTCTTGAGGATGCGAATCAACTAAGAAGACTGATTCAGCGACGTATAGATTAAGAAGGTATATGGAACGGAGAAGAACCTGTGGATGACAAAATCACCATTGAACCTTTGAAACAATCGGATGCAGATGGAGTGTATCAGGTGTTCGAGACAACCATTCCCGCAGCATTTGATCAGGAGGGAATAGGCTCGCTTCTGGATGATATTCAGGATGAAATAACACAGAAAAAAGCGATGATTCACATGGCATTGCAAGCAAAGGACAACATAGAACCAAGTGTGTTTTTCCTCGTCGCCAAAATGGGAGATGTTATTGTAGGCACAATCTCGTATGGACCGTGTGGTAAGGAGATTCGAGAATGTACAGAGGGCCGGCTGAACGATATCGGAGAACTGGGTAGCCTGTATGTGTTGCCCGAGGTTCAAGGACAGGGGGTTGGTTCGGCGCTCATTCTTGCACTGGTTACTGAACTGCAACGGCTGGGAATTCAGCAATTCTGCCTGGATAGCGGTTACCAGATCGCACAGAAGAAGTGGCAACGCAAATTCGGTGAACCCTATGTGGTGGCGAACAACTATTGGGGAGAAGGAACAGATCATATGGTTTGGCTGTGTGAAGTACAGGGTTTTATAGAGGTTGTTCAAAAAGCCCGCTTTTGATTACGAAGGATGCCTATCGGCATCATCAGCATCGAATATGGAATTCAGCCGAAATGTCCGTTGCTCACGTAGTTTTCCTACGCTCCGCTACTCCATTTCTAGCTTCATCCCATCTTCTCGGTACTGAAAACCAGTCTTTTTGAACATGCACTAAAGTAAAATGACATGAACAAAAGAGATGACGACCTGTATTGTATAGGGGTCATCTCTTTATCTTTTTGCATCGATCGTGGACGATTGTTCGTACAGTGTACCATGTGTGTTTTTATGTACCCGAGGAAAAAAGGAGTGAACATATGTCAATACAGTGGAATACACCCGAGCAACGGCTGTCCCCTCATGCGGTAAACCTGTGGAGAATTAGCGCCATCATATGGAATGCAATAGGTTTCCTGATCCTTGCCGTACTGTTAATACTCGACTCCATCTATGGATGGAAGACGTGGATTGGTTGGGTTTTGTGGGGCGTTACGGCCATATCGGTGCTTTATGCGGTGTGGGATATTTTCATCCAGCCGTCATGGTTATACAAGCATTGGTACTATGATGTGAATGAGGAGTTCCTGCAACTGAAGCGTGGGGCGCTAACCAAGGTACATCAGATCATCCCCATGGCGAAAGTGCAATCGGTTACAACAAATCAGGGACCTTTAATGCGAAAATATGGACTCTATTCCGTATCGGTTGGCACGATGGGTTCATCGCATGAAATCCCCGCATTGCCAGAGGAAGTCGCGCTTGCACTCCGTCATCAGATTGCGTCCTATGCGCGGATTAATGAGGTGGATGAATGATCGATATGAAGCGACATCATCCATTAACCATGCTGTGGAGCTTGTGGAAACAGGTAAAGAATTGGTTCGCCATCGTCCTTTTTTTGTTTGTTTTCCGTCAGGGCTCGGAGTCCCAATGGATATTCTATGGAAGAATCGCTTTTTATGTAGGTGTCTCCCTTAGCATCCTGTCCATGATCCTGAAGTGGTTCACCTCGCGTTATGCAGCAGACGATACAGCCTTTCATATCTATAGTGGTGTGTTTAACCGTACTCGAAGAACGATACCTTATACGAAGGTCCAGAATGTGAATCGTCATACAACGCTGTTTCATCGTTTGTTCAAGGTGACGTCGATTCGATTCGAGACCGGAATTAAGGGAGAAGATGCTACCTTTCAGTTACACGTTGTTTCACTTTCCGAAGCGGAGCAGCTGGAGAAGATTGTAGCAGGTCATATGGCTGAAGAAGCAGAAACAGCAGGAGCAACAGAGGAACATGATACGTTGGATGCGGTTCAGGCTATGGAAGAGAGAGAGGCGCAATCCGAACCTGTTATAACTGATGAAGTCATGTCTCTGCCTGCAAAAGAAAAACAAGAACGGGTTGTTCATTATCATTCCACCCGCAAGGACATATTCAAAGCATCCTTTACCTCGCTCAGTTTTCTCGTACTGATTCCGGTCCTGGCTACGCTCTATTCCTGGGTGAAGGACTTCTTCCCTGATGAAGAAGTAACGGAAAGTTTGTTATTAACCTGGCTTGATTCCTGGTGGATTGCCGGTTTGATGATTTTAGTTTTATTGATCATATCTATTGCTCTGGGCATAGTCAGAACCTTCGTAAAGTATGGCAATTTCCAGATCACCTCGGATGCCAAGCGGATCTATATCTCGAAGGGCATGATGGAGCAAACGTCATTTTCAATCTTGAAAGAACGAGTCCAGGCCGTGAAAATTACACAGTCGCCAATGAAAAGGCTGCTTGGACTGGCGGAAGTAGAACTGACCACTGCAGGTAGTCTGGGAGAATCCGAGCAGGAAGTGAACTCGCTCTATCCCTTCTTGCCTGTGAAGCAAGCCTATACCCTGATTGAGGAGATCCTGCCATCCTATCGGGTTACGCAAGAGATGGAAAAACTTCCACGAATATCACTATGGCTGCGCCTGCTCAAACCAAGTTGGGGATGGATCATGATCACGGGTTTATTGTGGTATTTCAAACCATTGGTGTTTGGGCAGAAACATGCTTGGTGGATGATTTCCGCGATTCTGCTCGTGTGGATTGCAACATGCAGAGTGATGGACTTTTTCCATACCCGATACATTCTGCATCAGAATTTCATTCAACTTCGAACCGGTGCGCTCACGTCAACACTCTTTATCTCCAAACGTGAGAAAGTCATCGAAGTGCAGATCACCCGTAATGTGTTACAGCGTTGGTTCGGTGTGGCTTCCATTCATACCGTAAACCGCGCCAAACCAGTACTGTATCATCGGGCACATGACATTTCCCTGGATACGGCCAAATCATTTCAATCATGGTATATGGGACGTACCCAAGATGTTCAGACCCGTTAATTGTAGAGCAAGTGCAGGAAGACCAAACAAGGTTATTCTGTACTTGCTCTTTTTAATTGAAGACAGAGGAGGAAGAACAATTTGATTAAAGCTGTGTTCTTTGATGTGGACGGTACGTTGCTGAGCGAAATAGATCGGAGTTTATCACCGCGTACAGCTGAGTCGATCCGGGAATTGATTCCTAAAGGCGTTCAAGTTGTACTCGTCACAGGCAGGCCCTATAATTTATGCGAAGAATTCAGAAATCTCGGAATCGATACAATCATTTCGGCTAATGGGGCATTGATCAAAGCAGGTGATGAAGTGATACATAAGTCTGTACTTTCAGCACAGATGGTTAGAACATTTAGTGAGTTTGCCGAGTTGCAGGGGCACAGTATTTCATATTTTACAGAGTCATTTGATACGAACGGGTTGTGTACAGTAGATGGTCGTGTTACTGATGCCTTAAGAGATACGCTTGGACTCATGGATGCGCCGCAGAAAATCGGTACGTTGGAACAGGACGTATATTGCATTTGTTTATACGCGGATGAAGCGGAGACGGAGAAATTCCAATCCAGATTTCCTTCCTTACGATTCGTGAGATTCCATCCGTATGTAGTGAATGTGCTGGAAGCGAGCGAAGTCAGCAAATCTATAGCCGCAGAGAAAGTTCTCGACTACCTGAAGATATCCAGAGAGGATACAATGGCCTTTGGCGATGGGGAGAATGACGTGGATATGCTAGTGTATGCGGGAATCGGAATTGCGATGGGAAATGGCGGAGAACGGATTAAACAAAGCGCTGATTATGTCACCCTGCGGGCAAGTGAAGATGGGGTCTTCCATGCATTGAAGCAATTTAAGATTTTATGAGAATGGATCGGCTAAAAAGATGAAGGATATCCAAATTGTGGATTTTCATGTAGAATGATATAGCACGTATTAAGCCCTAAAGCATAGGGTGTTGATCGAAGGGTGACTTATGAAAAAGGTTGTTATAGTAATCCTGTCTCTTGTCGTACTTGTTGGTGTATCCTCTTCCGCTTATGCTCATCCAGGCAGACTGGATAAGAACGGGGGACATAACTGTTCAGCCAAATCCAAACAAAAGGGTCTGTGCACAGGTTATCACTATCACAAAAAGAAAAAATGAGAATGAGCTGTACAAGATAAACCCGGCCATCGTTCAATGTATGGTTGGGTTTGCATGTGTACCATTGATTTAAAATGATGGAGGCGGTTACACCATGCAGATACAGGAGATATCGGTGTGGAATCATGACGATTTAGTGGCGATGCTGGTTGAAAGCTCCAGTGAGGGGTTCAGACATATCGAGCGATTAATCCATGAATATGAGACAGGAATCAATACATTCGAGCAAGAAGATGAAGCGCTTTTTGAATGCAGAATGGACGATAAGGTGGTTGGGATCTGCGGTCTGAACAGAGATCCTTATTCTGAAGTGACTGATACAGGAAGAATTCGCAGGCTTTATGTGATGAGAGAATTTCGAAGACATGGGGTTGGGCGCAGCCTGATGGATGCGGTTATTCAAAAAGCGGAAAATCATTACGCTCGACTGGTTCTGTACACGGATCAACCGGTTGCTGGATCTTTTTATCGCGACTTGGGATTTAGAGAAGTGACGAGTATGGAGAAGATAACGCATGTACTGGAATTGGGGGAGAAGGAAGATGGATCATATTAAAGCGGTTATTTTTGATTTGGACAATACAATTCTGAACAGAACAATGACCTTTGACGGCTTCACGCAGAATTTGATTAAAACCTATTTTGGTCACCTTGAGTCAACCGAAGATATAAGCAAACGAATTATTGAACTCGACCAGGATGGTTATAAGGACAAACCCTTTCTGTTCAACGAGTTGTTGCATGAACTGCCCTGGGCAGAGCATCCACCACATGCAGAACTGATGGAGTTCTATGGCAGAGAGTATGTGCGAAGTTCAGTTCTGATGGAACAGGCGCGAGAAGTCGTTCAGCATCTTCGGGGGAAATATCGAACCGGGTTAATTACCAATGGGCAGACCGATATTCAGTATGGGAAGATCGATCAACTCGGTATCCGGAATGATTACGACCATATTATTGTTTCAGAAGAGGCTGGAGTCAAAAAGCCCGATCCACGCATATTTCAGCTTGCGCTAGATCATTTCGGTCTAAGCCCTGAGCAATGCATCTACATTGGCGATCATCCGGTGAACGATATTGAGGGAGCAGCAAGCGTAGGTATAAGCACCATCTGGATGAAGGTCAACCAGCCGTGGCAGGACAGAATTACGACTAGTCCTTTACATACGATTGAGCATCTAAGTGAGCTAAAGGAATTGCTGTAGAAGGCGGTTATATAAATTGAATATAACATTTACACAAAACGTAGAGGACAGAAATAACCTGAAGAAGCGGAGCGGTCGCCTTTATCCCCGGATTTACCCTTTAGGAAAGGAATCAAAAAATCTGGGGATAACAGCGATCGGAAGGTTGTTCTGTCATCGGAGTGGCTAGTGTAAATATTCTTTAGTTCAGTTTAAATAGATAAGGACTACTATAACCCCAGTTTGGAAAGCGAGGAACATATGGAAATTAGACAGATGGCTACAGCGTTTTTGAGCAATGGCTCAGACATGCTGATGATGAAGAAGGCGGGTAGCAGATTGTTTGATTTTGAATTCTGGGGTGGCATTGGCGGACATCTGGAACAAGGGGAACTGAACGTACCCATGAGCGCCAGCTATCGGGAGATTGAAGAAGAGACCGGGTTCAAGCAAGAGGATGTCGAACACTTTCGGCTTCGGTATATTCTGTTGGAAGTTAACGGTGGTGAGATTTGGCAGCAGTTTGTATATTTCGGAGAGACCACGCATCGACATTTTGTGCCCTCGGATGAAGGCGAGTTATTCTGGATACCACTGGATGAGGTGTTGGACTTACATTCGTCTATTCTGATCAAAGCAACGCTCAGGCACTATTTACAACACCCGGGAGCAGAAGACATCTGGATTGGCAACGTTCAGAGCGGAACAGACCTAAAGGGTACTCCACAGGTAATATGGAACAGAATGCAGGAAACGATATCATTTGAGCCAAAGGGGGTTAATCGATAATGTTGAAATATAGAATGGAAAGAAAAAAATTGAGATGGATAAATTACCTGTTGATCACTGTACTGATTGCTATCATTCTTCCGAGTAGTCATGTGGAGGCAGGCAGCACGATTACAGTGAAAACGAAGGTCCAATATTACAAAGGACAGCCATACATACATCTAACAGGTGGTAATAAATCTGTGACGGATAAACTGAACAAGACATTTAAAATCCACGCAGTGAAAGCGGCTCGCCTGGACAAAGAAGAAAAGAAATCAAACAAAAATTATTTCTACATTACCATGGCCAGTGTAAAATACAATGCAAAGGAAAAGTTATCTGTGGTATATGAAGATCATGTGTACACTGGCGGAGCACATGGAATGGATGCGACAAAATCATATAATTATGATTTAAGAACGGGGAAAGAACTGAAGCTAAGCGAGTATGTCAAAGACGATACTCATATGGAGAAGGTGGAGAAATCAATCTCCAACAGTCTATTAGCCATGTATAATGCAGGAGTTTCTATTTTTGAAGAAAATATTTATGATTTTCAGCTTGATCAAACATCTGAATTCTTTTTATATGATAAAGGAATTGTCGTCCGATTCCACCCTTATGAGGTTGCACCCTACGCTAAAGGGTTTGTAGATATCAAAGTCCCGTTCAGTAAATTCAACCAATAGAGTTTTTGCAATATAAGGCATGATCCAGTTCAATGAGGTCATGTCTTTTTCTAAATATACAATCATTCAAAATACTCTAAATAATTTCAATAACTTCGGCTTCTATGTTTCTACATACCGTGTAAATAGCTTAACCCATTCCAAGAAGGAGATTTTGTTATGAAACGTATTGGAAACATGTTTCAGGCTGACCGTAGCAGAGTGTAAATGCTATGACAGCCTGAACGAGCGAACCGGTTTAATTTTGCATAGGACAGAGGCGGTAGTTATGGGTTGTTGGAAGAAGATGATTTCATCAGACTACGCTGTAATAATTCGATCTTTCGTTTGTCTGTTCCGATGTTCTATCGCTTCCTCATAATCCCCGATCAGTGTATCAAAAATATGCTCCCACGACCGCTGCTCAGCCAGCTTTCTGCCTTCCAGTCCCATCATCCTCAATTGGTTCACGTGATTTCCCCAGAGACATATCTCCCGAATCAGTGCATCAGCCTGACCTGGCTCGAATAACACACCATTGCGGTGAGGGGATATCAGATCCTTTACACCTCCAGCATTGGCCGCCACCACAGGGAGTCCTGAAGCCATCGCTTCCAGTACCACATTGCCAAATGTCTCCGTAGAGGAAGGAAACACAAACAGATCTGCCGAAGCATACATAACAGCAAGTTCTTCGCCATGCATATAACCTGTAAAGGTGACATTGGGTGGGGATTGCAGACGCATTTTCGGGAGAGATGGGCCGTCGCCAACGATGATCCAGTGTACACGGGACTGCATTTCCTGGGGCAACTGCTGCATGGTAGTCGTGAGTGTAGCGATATCTTTTTCCGGGGCAATGCGTCCAACGTAGAGTAGAATAAGGGGAGCGGTGATGTGGTATCGTTCACGGATATCCGAGCTGCGTTTATTAGGTGAGTACAGGTTGCAATCAATCCCGCGAGACCAAAGTTTCAGACGCTGAATGCCTTGGGTTTGCAGGGTGTTTAACGTTTCCTGCGATGGAGTTAGGGTTGCATCACAGGCGCGGTGGAACCACTGGATATACTTCCAGTAGAGAGGAATCATACTTTTCAACCGGTAGTATTCGAGATAACGATCGAAGTGGGTATGGTAGGAGACAACATGCGGAAGATGGTGTTTGAGCGCATACCTCAGACCAAGCAGCCCCATATTAAAAGGCGTAGCGATATGCAGCAGATCGGGTTGAAAGGTTTGTAGCTGCTTGTGTGTGTCTGCTCTGTTGGGTAGAGCAATGCGGCATTCGGGATACAGAAAAAAAGGGATGTTGGCAACCGACCGGACTTGAGTCTCATGGCTTCCTTCAATGATGGAGTTCGGAGTAAACAGCAGATGTTCAATTCTTCTGCGGTTCAGATGGTTACTCAAGCGGTGGAGCGTGCCAGCAACACCATTGGTTTCCGGAAGATAGGTGTCTGTGAACAAGGCTAGGCGCATCATTACCCCTCCCAAGACTCGTGATGCCAAGATCATAACAGCGGAACATTTTCCAGAGGTCAAGTGCATGTTAACTTGACGATATTCCCTGTAAAATGACTTCGGCACGAACATGTAAACTTCCATAACTTCAATTTGTATAGCGTATTCTGCTATGATGTAATAACGTGTCGGCGTAGTTGAACTTGAAATTTACACGATAACGGAGAGGGCAGAAAAAAACTGAAGAAGCGGAGCTAAAAGCTTTCTGCAAGAAAGCTGCTTCGGAAGCTTACACTTCGCCTTTATCACCGGATTTTACCCTTTAATAAAGGGATTGAAAAAATCTGGGGATAACAGCGATAGGAAGTTTATTCTGACCGCGTAGTGGTCCAGTGTAAAAAACACGTTCAAACCTATTTAGACAGAGAGATACAGGAGGCAGAGAAAGATGAACAAGTTACAAGAAGAATTGCAGGAGTTGTTACCACTTGATCAGCTTGAAGAGATGTCAGGTGAAGAAGTGGTGGGGAGTGTTGCCATGGACCTTTATCGGGCTGAATTTGCGACGATTCGAGAGAGTGGGTCGGAACTTCCGCAAGTATTGCGAGATATCATTCTAATCATTGATCTGGATACCGAGCTGTCCATGAACGGGATGACCGGTTTCCTTGAAAATGCCAGCGGGCAGTATCTGGGTGAGACGATAACAGCTATGGAGCGGATCGGCAATGATGCAGATACCGTGATCCTGAAGAAAATAGAGCAGATGTTGTCCAAAAGCGGCGTAACGCAAGGGCAATTACGAGATAATGTGAATGGCCTGTCCGAAGATGACATCACGACAAGCCTGCAAACACACGGGGAACAGATTCATGAGGTATTACAGCAGATTGAACTGGAAGCCGCGAATTTGAGCATGCAATCGGATAACGAAGAAAGCTTTGATCTGCTGTATCAATATGTGGACGAAAATAAAGAACGTTTGAAACAGGAGATGCAACACGTTTTGTCTAATTGAGTGGGAAGAGGAGGCAAAATGACAATCATGAACAAACGATTAGCGCTGGAATCCTTTTTGGTTACCTTGTTATTCATCATCGGTTTTGTAGCTTGGAATGTCGTTCAAGGCATGATCATGACCATGAATTATGTACCTGATCTTACGAACACCGCTTCTTCTGTTACCCCATTGCAATCCAAGATTGCTTTTGGAAGCCGTGTTCAATGGGATACAACATCCATGATTATGGCTGTTGCCGGATTTATTTTGCTAGCCGCCGCATATTACGGTCTTCGATCAGGAATGCAGCGTTGGACACAGCGTTCTTGATGTTTTATCCGCTTAGAGTCCATGTTCTGTACTTACTTACGTTGCCTTTGTAGCATATCAATTGAAACTCATTTACAACTGCCCTGAGTCTATTAGACTCAGGGTTTTTGCTATGGCTAATGTTTTTCCGCTTCGAAGGGGAAATTTTCTAGATCCAAGGTCAAGGTAGAATCCGTTACAATGATCTTGTAAGCGCTTATCGTTTTGGATAGAGAGAGGAGGAGAGACAGAGATCATGATTACAACCAATCAGATTTATCTCGATCAGACATTGCATAGTAAAGAGGATGTATTTGATTTTATATCTGCGGAGGCAGAGCGTTACAGCATCACTACAAACCGTGTACAACTTGCGGCTGATCTGTGGGAACGCGAACGTGTCTACTCCACCGGACTTCAGGATCACTTTGCAATTCCCCATACCCAGAGTGAAGTTGTAACACGTCCGGCAGTGATGGTCATTCGATTGCGGGAGCCCATTGATTGGGAATCTCATGACGGCAAGCCGGTAAAATATATTTTTGCCATCCTTGTGCCTAAAGGTCATGTAGACGTATCCCATCTGCAAATTATCTCTTCACTTGCCACCTTATTGCTGGAAGATTCATTCAAAGAGGCCATCGCAGAAGCGGTGCAGCCGGAAGATGTATATACGTTGCTTCATCAATATACGGAAGGACTGGTGTCATAATGAAAATCGTAGGTGTAACGTCATGTATCGCAGGTCTCGCCCATACCCCGATGGCCGCCAAAGCATTGGAGAAAGCAGCTCAGCAACTGGGATATGAGATCAAAGTGGAACAGCAGGGAGCCATGGGACAAGTCAATAAGCTGACGGAAGAAGATATTGCTGCAGCGAATTTTGTACTGATTGCAGCGGATCAAACGGTGAAGGACATGGATCGGTTTGGCGATAAAAAAATCGTACGTGTCAAAATCGGTCATGCCGTAAGTCAGGCAGAAGCGGTATTAACCAAAGCCGTCGAGGCTGTGAACGCACAAGCTTAACCCCACCTTCCACATGAGGAGAGAGTACGATGAGAAAATGGTTTGGTGAAGCAAAAACACATCTAATGACAGGTATCTCCTATCTGCTGCCCGTCATTATCGCGGGTTCCCTGGTCGTTGCCATCTGCAAAATTATCGCACTATCAATGGGTATTACTGATCTTGATCCGTACAAAGATGGAAGCGGATTCTTGCATATTTTATATCTCGTGCAAAATGTAGGATGGAGCGGCATCGGATTATTGACGATTGTCCTGTCCGGTTACATTGCCTACTCCATTGCTGACAAACCTGCGCTGGCCGCAGGTCTGATCGGCGGGGTGCTGGCACAGCAGACCAACGCTGGTTTCTTGGGCGCATTAATCTCCGGTTTTTTTGCCGGATACATCACCTTGTGGGTCAAAAACAAAGTTAAGATTACAGGTCCGGCCGCTGGCTCGGTACCGTTAATCATTTTACCGCTGATTACCGTAGGTTTAACCGGATTTCTGATGGCAGTCATTCTGGGTGGCCCGCTGGGTGCGCTGAATGAGTATCTCATTGCTTGGGTTCAAAACATGAGCCAGAGCGGAACCAATACCGTTGTGCTTGCCATTATTCTAGGGGCAATGATTGGATTCGATCTCGGCGGACCCGTCAACAAAGCGGCATGGATGGCAGGCAATGCCCTGTTCCTGTCCGGTGTGTATCTGCCGAATATTTTCATTAATATTGCCATCTGCATTCCGCCGCTTGGTTATGGTTTGGCAACATTGCTGATGAAGAAACGTTTTTCCAAAACCTATCAGGAAGCGGGAAAAGGTGCAGTGATTATGGGTGTGATCGGCATCACGGAGGGTGCAATTCCGTTCACACTGCGTAACCCTGCCAAGATGATTCTGGTCAACATGTTTGCCTGTGCAACGGGCGCTGCCTTGACTGCACTGCTGGGAGCACATATCATCATGCCACCAATTGGCGGCTTATATGGAGCCGTATCGGTAGGTACCCCAATCGCGTACCTCGCCGGAGGCATCGTCGGCGCACTGATTGTTGCGGGAGGCACCATGCTGGTGAACTTCCGTGATGAAGAAGAGAAACAGCCTGCCAAGACTCAGGAAGCTTCAGTGAAGAAAAACGGGGAAGAAATCGAACTCGTTTTTGACTAAAAGTACATGTTCAAAAAGATCGGTTTTCAGTATCTTGAACAACCTTTAAAAAGCATCTGGAGGGATATAGAGATATGAGTGAAAGAAATCGTACCAAAGTACATGTGATTCCACATACGCACTGGGACCGGGAATGGTATTTTACGACCTCCCGTTCCAAAGTGTATCTTGTCAAACACGTCAAGGAAGTATTGAACGCACTGGAGAATATCGATGGATTTCATTATTACCTGTTGGATGCACAAGGCTCTCTGCTGGATGATTACATCCGCTGGTGTCCCGAAGATGAGGAACGGATCCGCCAACTGGTTACAGCCAAACGACTGATGACTGGACCCTGGTATACACAGACGGATCAATTGGTTATTTCCAGTGAATCCATGGTCCGAAACCTGTATTATGGTATGAAAACAGCACAAAAGTACGGACATGCGATGAAGGTTGGTTATGTCCCGGATGCGTTTGGACAATCAGCACAGATGCCGCAGATCTATACCGAGTTTGGCATTGAACGTTTCCTGTTCTGGAGAGGCGTATCAGATAATACGAATCCACATACCGAGTTTACGTGGGAAGGGTCGGATGGCAGTCGTGTATTTGCTGTACAGATGCCATTCGGGTATTACTACGGTGGTAACATTCCGGAAAATGAAGAAGATCTGATCCCTTATTTGGAGAAACAGATTGGTGCGCTTGAACGGAAAGCCTCGACCAAGCATATCTATTTCCCTAATGGGTTTGACCAGGCGCCTGTCCGGTTGAACCTGCCGGAGTTGATTGAACGCTTCAATGCGCTGGATACAGAACGCGAATATGTGATGAATGAACCGGAACGTTTTCTGGCGGAGATCGAAGCGGATAGTCAGGATCTGCCTGTACTTCGGGGTGAATTAATGGAAGCCAAGCACATGCGGATTCACAAGTCCATTTTTTCCACCCGTGCAGATCTCAAGCAACAGAATAACCGAATTGAGAATCTGATTGCTAACACGCTCGAACCTGTACTTGCCATTAGCCATTCTCTCGGACATGACTACCCGCATCGCATTGTGGAGGACATCTGGAAGCTGTTGTTTGAGAATGCGGCACATGACAGCATCGGTGGTTGTAACAGTGATACAACCAATCAGGACGTTGCGTTTCGTTACAAGCAGGCCTATGATATCGCACTCAATCTGCTCGACCTGCATATGCGGATGATTGCTTCAACGATACAGCAGGAGGAGACATTTGCGTTCACCCTGTTCAACACGCTACCGTATGTGCGAGGCGGGGTTACGGAGATTGAAGCTTATATTCCGGAAGAATCCTTTGTGATTCGGGACACGAAGGGACGCGAGCTGGCCTATACCATTGTGGAAAAAGTAGACCAGACCGATTATGTGCTTGGACAGCACATCGATCTCAATCCAAGCCGCAAAGTGCATCTGCCAGAACGGGTATATCGCGCCAAATTGCTGGTGGAACTGCAAGAGGTCCCAGCATTGGGCTACACCCAGATTGTTTTTGATTTCAGTCAGGGCGCTGCCCCCGTCATGGAGCGGCGTAACGGGGACACGATTGAAAATGAACATTTCATCATTGCGCTGCAAGCAAACGGCACTTTGCAAATTACGGACAAAAGATCAGGCCGAGTGTATGCAGATCAAATGGTCTTTGAAGATAATGGGGATGACGGAGATTCCTACAATTATTCTCCTCCCGAGCGGGATCTGATTGTTTCTTCGGCAGGTAGCCAGATGAGTGCAACGACCACCCAAACGTCTGTATCTCAGACACTATCCCTGCGTTTCACGCTGGATGTCCCCTACGATCTGGAAGAGCGCGCCGCAGGCATCACGTCGGGAGCATTGCCAATGCAAGTGGAGATATCTCTTCGCATAGGAGAGAATCTGATCCGTTTCCAGGTTCAGGTGCAGAATGAGGTGTTCAGCCACCGTCTGCGTGTCCTTTTTGATACAGGAATTGCTTCCGCCCTATCCATTGCAGACCAGCCTTTCGGTGTGATTGCTCGTCCAACCTCATTGCCAGAAGTGGACGTATGGGAGCGCGAACAATGGCAGGAGAAACCGATCACCATTGAAGCGATGCAGAGTTATGCCGGGTTGAACAATGGTTCGCATGGTATGGCTGTGATGACGGAAGGTGTACGTGAGTACGAGATTGTTGGCGAGCAAATGGATACCATTGCCCTGACCTTGTTCCGCACATTCGGTTTCATGGGTAAGGAAAACCTGTTGTATCGTCCTGGCCGGGCCTCCGGTGAGAAAATTGTGGCTACACCTGATGCGCAATTGCTTGGCGAGCTCTCCTTTACCTTTGGCCTGCATATCCAGACTTCTGGATTCGACGAAGCGAATGTGGCCCGTGCTGCGCGTGAATATTTGACACCGATCAGCAGTTATCAGCTATGCGACTTTTTGAATGGACGTCTGATTTTTGCTTTCCGCGATGAGGCACGTGTTCTTGATACAGACTACAGCCTGATGTCGTTCAGCGACGATTCCAACGTGGTGTTAAGCAGTTTCAAGAAAGCAGAGCAGAGTGAGGGTTACATTGTACGTGTCTTCAATCCATATTTGACGCAGTCTGCAAACGTGAACATACACTTTAATCAACCTGTACATGCAGAGCGTGTATCCCTTGCTGAACAACCACTGGAGCCTCAGCAGAAGTTAACCGATGGAGAAGAGGTCGTGCGTTTGCCGGAACTCGAACATTGCAAATTAATGACGGTACTTGTATCCATATAAGCTGAACTTTAGTTTGACATAATCCTGATCAGAAGGGAGGTCGGATATGGGTATGATTTTTCCAACTAAACGGTTGAAAAAGCTGTTCCACCTCATTCATGGTGAAGGACAGGAACAGGCTTGGACGAGCCAAGCACTTGCAGACAGGCTGGAAGTTACGGTACGTACTATTCGGGATGATCTGAAAAAGCTGGATCATATCCTTGCGGGGCATGGTGGGAGCCTGGAATCCAAGCGTGGGCGGGGTTATTCCATTCGTGTGCATGATGCGAAGCGGTATACTGAGCTGTTGGAGGAACGGAAGGATGATCGGCAAAAAGGTGCACCAGTACCTGGATCGCCTGATGAGCGTATCCGGTATGAATTGTTCAAGCTGCTTGGTGAACCGGGTCATATCAAGATGGAAGACCTCGCTGATCAGCTGTATATAAGCCGTGCAACGATGAACAATGATCTGAAAATCATTCGTCAGATTCTGGAGAACTACCAACTTCAGCTTCAGATCAAGCCAGGACATGGTGTGAAGGTCGTCGGAGACGAGCAAAGGTTTCGCTATTGCCTTGCCGAGTACGCCGATGCGCGAGATGAAGAACTGGGCCCCGAAGGAATGACCGTTGCACAGGAACGTTTGTTGTACCCAATCGAACCCGCACACATCCGCGAGATCGTCATTCGCCATGTAGGCAAACAGAATGTTCGTATTGCAGATGTGGTCCTGAAAGATCTGATTACGCATCTGGCTGTTATGGTATTACGTATTAAGCAGGGGCATGAACTGGAGCGATTCGAGAAAGTGGAGGCGAATGTTCAGGATCAGCAACTTGCACAGCAGATTATTCAGGATCTGGAGTTGTTATATTCCATTCACTGTCCAGTTGGAGAGCGAGATTATCTGCTGCTGCACATTGTTAGCAAAAAAATGACCGCTACCGATTGGAATGGACTACGAAGTGACCCATTATATGTTGCTGTACAGCAGATGCTGGGTCATATCTATGATCGGTACACCTATGATCTGCGGGATGATGAACGCTTGCCGAATGATCTGTATGCCCATCTGAAGCCCATGATTACTAGGTTGGAACATGGTATGAATATGCGGAATCCACTGCTCGGACATATACGTAAATATTATCCACTGGCCTATGAGATTACGATCAGTGCAGTGAAACAGCTACAGACATACGTACCTCATGAAATCAATGACAGCGAGATTGGTTATTTGGCTCTTCACATTGGTGCAGCTTTGGAACGTAAATACCAGATTCCTCATCGCAAACGGAAATCCGTATTGCTGGTCTGTGGGTCAGGATACGGCACAGCCCGTATTCTTGAATCCAGATTGCGTTCTTTATTTGCAGAGCTGGAGGTCTCACGTGTAGTTTCGCTACGGGAGTACGAGGAGATGGGGAGTGTGCCCGAAGATTTGGTCATTTCCACGATCCGGTTACGGGAGTTCAAAGGCAAGCCGTCAGCTGTCATTGCTGCGATTCCATCGGAACGAGACATGGCAACGATCACTCATCTGGTGCGAACTAGTGATGAGCAGGAGGAAATGACGCTACTACGTTACTTTGATCCAGCGTTGTTCATGTTTCGGTCCGATCAGCCTGACAAAATGACACTTATGGCTGAGATGAGCGGAGCGCTGTTGGAGAAGGGAATCGTGACGGAGCAGTTCTGGCCAGCTGTGCAGGAGCGGGAAAAGATGGCTTCAACTGCGCTTGGAAGAGGTATGGCGATTCCGCATCCCATGGAGCTGAGTTCAACTCGTACGACCGTATCGGTATGTCTGCTCGAGAAGCCGATTCCGTGGGATGAGGAGAATGAAGTACATGCTGTATTTATGTTATCTATCTGCAAAGAGGATTACGAACAGGCGATGGGGATCTATGATCTGTTTGTAGAGTTAATCCGGCAGGAGGAGAAGTTGGAAAGCCTGCGATCCTGTGGCAGCTTCGATGCCTTTGCCCAACTTGTATGTGAAACGTTGAGTCTGAAAAGTACCGAAGTGTATTAATATATATGTTCGCTAATGGATAATTACACGGACACTCCGAGTACAGAACAACCTTACGATCGCTGTTATCCTCCAACTTTTTTTTAATTCCCTTTTTGAAAGGGAAAAACCGTCCTTCATCAGATTTGCTGATAAAGGACGGTTTTTATTCGTTTACACAAACTATTGATTAAATATGTTTGGATATGACTTCTTCCAGTCCTTGAGCGACAGAATGCGCCCCTCGCGCCAGATGTCTTTCATACAGATGCAGGCGGACAAAGCTCTCATCCGTACCCATGGCTTCGGAGAATATTCCACTGAGTCCACGAGCGCGGCGATCGATCTGTAATAGCAGCTCCAGCGAATCGCCCATGGGATAGAACAGCACTTCCAACTCATCCAGATGCCCACGAAACTTGTTTGTTGGTACAAATTCGAATTCCTGCACAAATGGCAGATTACCGCCCAGCTTCGGCGCATAGTCATTGGTTACTTCACGAAGCTTGAAACCAAGGATATCAATTGCATCGAGCACGGTGTTCATGTCTTTGCTAGGAACAACATGCAGTCTGTCCCGGTCTGAGGGGTCTACAGCACTTGAAATATCGAGGCCCGTCTCCACCCATACCTCTGCACGATGCAGTGTAATTGGCAGATTTTCTGGGAGGTCAAATGAAAAGTCTTTCTCCAATTTGGCTCCAGGCTGTAAGGTGAAACCTTCGGTGAGCAGATATTTGGCTATAACGGCTGTTTCTTTTACTTTACGATCATCGTGCTCCCGTATGTAATGGGTTTTGATTGAAAGATAGATTCGATCTACGTTCTGTTCCACATCTCCACCTTCAATGTACACAACCCCCGAGATGATTCCTCCAGGCGTGACCTCTGGTGTATGCAATTCCGTATTTACTTTGGCTGCTCCAACACCTACACTGGCTAACATTTTCTTGAAAAATGACATGCGCTCGACCTCCAGATTAGATGGTTTATTATATGGGATACATACGGCTTCGACCTTAATACGGAAGCTGGAAGAGAAGCGTTTCATATTTTAGCAAAGATATATCGTATATCCAAACAGGAGAATCGACTTACCTATGTCGAATGTTTAAATAAAGGGATTTTTTGTCAGGAGGAACTCTATGAGCATGGAATGGTACGATATGATTGCACGACGTAATGGGGGATACAAGGGTAGAGCTTTGTATACGCTGGAAGGTAACACTGCTGAAGATATTTTTGAAAAGCGGTTGATTAAGCTTCTGCCTCAGTATACATCCGTGCTCGATGCAGGCTGTGGACATGGGGAGTTTACGTTGAAAATGTCAGAATATACCGATCACATTATGGGGTTTGATAATTCGGAAGAGATGATAAAGATAGCTCGGAACAGTCTTCATTCAAGCAGGATAACAAATGTAGAATTTGTCTGCGTTAGCACAAAAGAAAAGATGCCATTTGAAGATAAGCAATTTGGTCTGATCTATGATCGCAGAGGTCCAACTTCCATTATTGAGCATGGGAGATTGCTGCAAAAGGGTGGAGTTATGATTGGTATTCATACGGATATAACAAAGGTACGTGAGCGTTTGGAAAGAAATGCTTTTAAGGAGATCAAGATTGAGGAATATAACGAGGCACTTATGATTTTCTCGGATGAAAAAGAGTTTGCCATCTTTCTCTCCGATATCCCCGGAAACCCGGATTATACACAGCCTGAGTACCGGGAACAGCTGGAAGTAAAGCTGAAGGAGAATCAGGTTGATGGTAGGATTGCTGTAAGAGAATGCAAGTATATTTGGCAGGCCATGAGGAGGTGAAGCCGATTGAACACAGAATTTTCAGAACAGAAATATGGTGAAACGGGTGTCAAAACCAGCTTCGAGCAGATGGCGAATGGGGAACAAAAATATAAAATGATAACAGAAGATGGCAGTTACTATTGTAGAACCGTTGCATCTTCCCACGGAGCATGGCAAAACAGTCATGTACATATCAATCTAACGGAGTTTTATGTGGTGCAAACCGGATGGATTGCGTATGCCAGTTATGGAGACGATCAGATGTTTTCGATTCGAGTGATACGTGCGGGAGAGCACATCATTGTCCAACCTGGAATCCATCATAATATATACATGTCTGCACATAGCGCGATACATACCATCAAGCATGGATTGAACACCTCCAGTGATTGGATGGCATCCCCTGAGTTGGATAGGTTAACTCAATCTTTAACAGAGGAGGAGCTACTCCAGAAGTATGATTAACCAGAAGGGAGGATCACACAGATGCGTAAAAGTACAATATTTTGGATTACGGGAATAACGATAATCTTCTTGGTGACTCTGCTCATATACAGCTATGTTATTCCAAGTGTGAGTGCCAAGGATGTTGTGATGGCAGGCACAATCAGGCAGATTGATACGGATGTAGTTGAGTTAGAGTTAGAGATAACGCGAAAAAGAGAAGACAAGGACCAGCATATGGTGTATCCCGTTGTCCCTGGATGGGAAGGAGTCACATTCACTGAAGAACAAGATGATGCGTGGTACATGCCTTCGTCTGTTGGTAGCTCCTATCTTGATCAAGTCATTCTGGAAAAGTATCTGAAGGCGCAGGGGAAAACCATGAAATCAGCTGATAATCTGATAGGATTTGCGATACCTGATGAGATTGGGAGCTACAAGTTGCGGTTAACGCTCAGATCTTTGGATGGAACGACTCAGCCGCTTGAGAATCCCGTGGTGTATTATGTTCACAACGAGCATTTGTTAGGGAAGGATCTGAGTTGGGTTACGAGTGAGAATTTGGAGATCAATAAGGAGTAATCAGAATGATGAATGTATATGAATCGAATGAAATCACCGTACGTTTCTTGGACACAGAAGATGAACAACATCTGGTGAAGTGGCTGTCAGACCCGGAAGTTCTTCAATACTATGAAGGGCGTGATCGGCCGCATGATCTGGAACAGGTGAGAGAGCATTTTTACAATCAGAAAGATGATGCTACCCGCTGTATCGTTGAGTATGAAGGACATCCGATTGGATACATTCAGTTCTATGAGCTTGAGGAAGAAGAGCGAACGGAGTATGGTTATGGAGACACGGATGAGATCATCTATGGAACGGATCAGTTTATTGGTGAGGTAGACTACTGGAATATAGGCATTGGTACACAGTTGATGCAATCCATGCTTGCTTATCTGATTAATGAAAAACAAGCCCGTAAAGTGGTTATGGACCCTCAATCCTGGAACTTAAGGGCGATATCCTGTTACGAGAAATGTGATTTCCAAAAGATTAAGCTGTTGGAGAAACATGAGCAACACGAAGGACAGATGCGAGACTGTTGGCTTATGGAATATGCCCTGTAGATCCTGTTTAAAGTTATTTGAATCATATAAACAAGGAGGAATAATGGATGGATGAAAGATTTCCGATAGGACCATTTGTACACACGGGTGAAGTTACTTTGGCACAACGGGAGAAGTGGATTCAGGACATTGCTGAGTTGCCTGAACGCGCACGAGAAGCGGTAAAGGGATTGAGTGAAGAGCAATTAAGTCTACCGTATCGAGAAGGTGGATGGATGCTCAAACAGGTTATTCACCACATGGCAGACAGCCATATGAACAGTATGATTCGTTTCAAGTTGGCGCTGACAGAGGATACACCAACGATTCGGCCTTATTATGAAGAGCGCTGGGCTGAACTGAGTGATTCAAGAGACCTGGATGTCGAATTCTCGCTTCAGATTCTGGATGCCCTCCATCGTCGTTGGGTGTTTCTGTTAAACGCGCTGACAGATGCAGATTATGCCAAACAATTTTATCATCCCTCATCGGAAGAAACGACAAGACTGGATTACAATCTGGGCATGTATGCTTGGCACGGCAAACACCATGTTGCTCACATCACATCGCTTCGGGATAGATTGGGAATATAGCTATTAGAAATATCTTTTAAGGAGGATTCATCAATGAGTGTACATATCAGACTATTAAATGAGAACGATCCTGTAATCATATCAAAGGCGTTTCAGGAGCAGGGTTGGGGGAGATCCCCTGAGCAGTATCTTCATTACTTGGCTGAACAACAGAATGGGGGACGCGTAACCTTGGTAGCCGAGTTGAATGGAGAATTTGCCGGATACGTGAATGTATTGTGGAATTCCAGCTACCCGTCTTTCAGGGAACAAGGCATTCCCGAAATTAACGATTTTAATGTGCTGATGAAGTTCCAGCGCCAAGGTATTGGTTCACGGTTGATGGACCGAGCAGAGGAAGTTATTCTGGAACGAACGGATGTAGCAGGCATTGGTGTAGGTGTGTTCTCCGATTATGGCAAAGCGCAAGTTCTATATGCCCATCGCGGGTACATACCAGACGGTCACGGTGTACACAAACATGATCATTACATTCAGCCGGGTGAAGAAACGATTGTGGACGACGATGTTGTACTTTATCTTACGAAGAAGTTAAAAGCCACGCAAT
This sequence comes from Paenibacillus sp. FSL H7-689, assembly GCF_000517905.1. Taxonomy (NCBI): domain Bacteria; kingdom Bacillati; phylum Bacillota; class Bacilli; order Caryophanales; family Paenibacillaceae; genus Paenibacillus; species Paenibacillus sp. FSL H7-689. Next base: position 620,300 of record NZ_ASPU01000015.1, on the reverse strand, counting down.
AAGTCTAATGTGTAGTTAGTATTTGCAAAGAAAGATGATCAAAAAGCTGTCTTGCATGTTATACTCTATTGGAATTTGAGGAATGATAAGCAGGATGTTAAGAGATTAGATGATCAGAGGAGTGAATGATGCATGTTTAGCAAAGTCGGCCAGATTATGTTGTATGTCAACAATCAGGATGAATCACTGGCATTTTGGACGGAAGTTGCGGGGTTCCACATTGTGGATGAAGTAAACCTTGACGAGGGCATGAGATGGATTGAGATTGCGCCTACCCCAAATTCGCAGACGAGCATTATTCTTCATGACAAGGAGTTTGTGGAGCGGATGTCGGCGGGTGTAAATCTGGGCACACCTTCGTTAATGTTCTTCACCGAAAATCTGGATCAGTTATATGCCGACTTGGCTGGTAAACATGTAACGGTCGGAGAGATTGTCGAGATGCCAACGGGGCGTGTCTTCAACTTTGCTGATAACGAAGGAAATTACTTTGCAGTTTTGGAACGGGCGAAGTAAGTTACAACTTAAAACAGCACCATTGCAAGCGGTCGACATTCATGTCGGTCGTTTTTTTGTTGGGAAAAAGCTTATGTTTTGGAGTAGAAAAACGCAAGAAAAATAGAGAACTACTGGGTAAAAATGTTATAATAGAGTGTGGCTGATTTATTGAAAATGACGAGGAGTGAATAGTCTGAAATGAAGGTTTGAATGGAGCAGTTAAGGAGGAATGTGGTTGTGGAAAAGACGATTAAAAGTGTACAGGATCTATATGATATGCTCGATGCGGATTTCAGATCTGCCAAGCAGTTTTGGGAACCTTTCTATGAGGATCGGAACAGACCAATCCCCTTTTTCCCAAACAAACCGGATGAGAATCTGGTAGCGCATGTGAACGAAGGTGTGCTGAGCGGCGGCAAGGCACTGGAACTGGGGTGTGGCCCGGGCAGAAATGCGTTGTATTTAACCCGCCAAGGATATCAGGTAGATGCTTATGATCTTTCGGAGACAGCTATTGCTTGGGCTAAAGAGAGGGCGGCAGAGGAGCAACTGGACGTGCATTTTGAATGTCGATCTGTGTTCGAATTATCCCCAGAGCAAGAATATGATCTTGTCTACGACTCGGGTTGTCTGCACCATCTGTTGCCACATCAGCGCATTCCCTACATAGAGATGATCCACAATGCACTCCGGCCTGGAGGATACTTTGGAATGACTTGTTTTGCTCCTGGTTTTGGCGATATTGGTGGGCCTGAGATCGTTATGAATGATTGGCAGGTGTATCAAGAGAAGTCGATGCGCGGTGGTCTTGCGTTCACGGAGGAGAAGCTTCGCTACATGCTGGAAGATGGCTTTGAATGTGTGGAGTTCCGTGCAATGAAGTCGCTGGAGCAACATGAACCGTATTTTGGTGTACCTTTTCTCTGGGCCACGTTGTGGAGAAAGAAAAACTCGTAAGAATAGTGAAATAAACATGCATTGAAAATAGAGGAGGAGTGGTATCGGAATGGGAACAGAAACAGGAAAAAGACACTTTATCATTACAGGCACATCCAAAGGGATCGGTTTACAACTTGCAGAGTTATTATTGGCTAAGGGGGATTACGTTTACGGTATTTCACGCGGGGGTTCGGATCTGTTGGAATCAAGCGAGGAATGGAGCGGGCGTTACCGCCATGTTCAGTATGATCTTGCCGACCTGAATGGGATCGATGATTTGATTACACGCATATTGGACCAAATACCTTCTCAAGAAGCTGAATTCATTGGACTCATTAATAATGCAGCGATGCTGGAGCCTCTAAAACCTATCGATCAATGCAGTGCGGCAGAGATAAGTCAGAGTCTTAACATCAGCCTCGCAGCACCAATGATATTGAGTTCATCTTTTATTCAACAAACAAATCACCTGTCCGCCAGACGTAAAATTGTTAATCTCTCATCGGGTTCGGGAAGTTATCCCGCGCCTTCAATGGCAGTGTACTGTACATCCAAGGCAGGTATGAACATGTTCACCCAATGCGTATCTTTGGAACAAACGGGTCAACAGAACCCTGTTGAGATTATTGCTTTTGATCCGGGGATGGTCGATACGGAATTGCAGGCTGTTGCACGAGGCAAAAGTGCAGAGGAGTTCGCTCTTGCAGGTATGTTCAATCAAGTATATGAAGCAGGACAATTAAGATCGCCACGAGACGTAGCGATGCAGTTGATCGAGCGGATGGACGAAAATAGTGATTCAAGCCATGTTATACACACTGTTGAGAGCTAATATGATATACGATACTTCTTTCAGCTCGTTTTCTTACGAAGTATGGATACCTTTTGATATAAGCCCAACTTCCCTGTACACTGGAATCAGCGATCGGAAGAACGATACGTTACGGTAAAGGTGATCCTTCAACAACGGAGTCTAATTACCTTATTCAACCTTAGAAGATCAGAAACGTGGTGAAGTCTCTTGTTTAAAATTATGCTCATTGAAGACGACGAGTCGTTATTCAGTGAAATCAAGGAACGTTTGTCCCAATGGTCGTATGATGTGTATGGTGTGCAGGATTTTGGAAAGGTACTGCAGGAGTACAGCGTAATTCAGCCGCAACTGGTCATTATAGATATTCAGTTACCCCAATATGACGGGTTCCATTGGTGCCGGATCATTCGTTCGCACTCCAATGTGCCGATTATCTTTTTGTCCTCAAGGGATCATCCTGCGGATATGGTTATGTCCATGCATTTGGGTGCAGACGATTTTATCCAGAAGCCTTTTCATTTCGATGTATTGATTGCCAAGATCCAAGCGACTTTGCGGAGGGTGTATAACTATAATACAGAGCATATTGAACTTCGAACCTGGCGCGGTGCCACTATTGAATATGTGAAAAATACACTGACCTGCGGGGATGAATCTGTCCTGTTAACGAAAAATGAGATGTTTATCCTTAAAGTGCTGGTGGAGCACAAAAATCAGATTGTTACCCGTGAGGACCTCATCCGGAGCTTGTGGGATCATGAGCATTTCGTGAGTGACAATACGCTAACAGTTAACGTTAATCGGTTACGGAAGAAACTTGAACCCATCGGCTTGGAGCGGTACATTGAAACCAAAGTAGGGCAGGGGTACATGGCAACGGAAGAGGCAGAAGCATGATCGGAAAGTACATACGAGAAAGGGCTAGTTGGTTATGGCTACTGGTAAGCATGCAACTTATTATTTTATTGGTGGCCTACCTGGACTCGTCCATTCCATTCCAATCTGTGGTGTATATCGTAGGATTGAATGTGGTGGTATGCCTTGTTTTTATCTGGGCGAGATACCTGAAAGAGACCCGTTTCTATAAAAAGTTGAGCATCTGGGATCATACCTATGATCTGGGAGAACTTGATATCGCCGAAAGTCCATATGAGCAGATTGTACATGAGGCCGTCAGTTCCCAGACACAGCGGTATCGTAAGGAGTCTTCACATCATTTTATCGCTCTGGAACAGGAGAAGGACGAGATGTTGTCCTGGATTCATGAGGTGAAGACCCCACTGACTGCGTTGCAACTGATGATCGAGCGCATGCCAGATGACAAGTTACAGAGCCAAATGACATATGAATGGTTACGAATTCATCAGTTGCTGGATCAGCAGCTTCATCAGAAGCGTATTCCGTTTATGCATAATGATCTGTTCATCGAAGAGACGGAACTTGAACCAGTATTGAATAGCGAGATACGAGCGTTGAAATCGTGGTGCATTTCCAAAGGCATTGGCTTTGATGTGTCTTTAATGGTATCGCGCGTGCTCACAGACAGCAAATGGTTAGGCTTCATCCTCCGGCAGTTGTTGAGCAATGCGGTGAAATATAGCGATTCATCGGACATCCTCATTGAAAGTTGGGAACAGGATGGACACATCATACTCATGATTCAGGATCACGGGCGAGGGATTGAGACTCAAGATCTGCCGCGTATATTTGATAAAGGTTTTACGTCTACCCGAGGCAGAATGGATGGGGCGGCAACCGGGATGGGGCTGTATCTGGTTCGTCAGGTGGTCCAGACGCTGCATATGAACATTCATGTAGAATCTTCTCTTGGCGAGGGCACAATCGTCACACTTACTTTTCCGCGAAAAAACGACATGGTGCATCTTGCAGGCGTGTGACAACAATGTCACATGCTTTTTGGTTTTGTTCGGTGAATCACACGATAACACTGCACATTCCGCCTATGATATAGACATGAGCATTTTGCAGAAGATCTAAGAGGAGTGAGTGTAATATGTGGATACTGGAAGCCAAAAAAATTCATAAAGTCTATGGTAATAAACTGAATAAACAGGAAGTGCTGAAGGGGATTGATCTTGGGGTAAGTAAGGGAGAGTTTGTAGGTATTATGGGGCCTTCGGGTTCAGGCAAAACGACACTGCTTAACGTACTTTCCTCCATCGATCGGGTGAGCCAGGGCACGATTGATATTGAGGGCAAGGAATTCACCGGAATGAAGGAGAAACAGCTGGCTGAGTTCCGCAAACATCATTTGGGCTTTATTTTTCAGGAATATAATCTGCTGGATACCCTTACGGTGAAGGAAAATGTATTATTACCGCTCTCGATTACGAGCATTCCAAAGCAGGAGGCGCACCGGAAGTTTGAACAGATCGCCCGTGAACTGGGAATCTACGAATTGAAAGACAAGTATCCATCTGAGATTTCAGGGGGTCAGAAGCAGCGGACTTCGGCAGCACGAGCATTTGTCCACGAGCCGAGTATCATTTTTGCGGATGAGCCGACAGGAGCGCTGGATTCCAAGTCCGCTTCGGATCTGCTCGGCAAGTTAAGTGATATGAACAGCGCACGAAAAGCGACTATTATTATGGTTACCCATGATCCGGTTGCCGCAAGTTATTGCAGCAGAGTGATCTTTATTCGAGATGGTCAGATCTACACCCAGTTGAATAAAGGAGACGAATCACGGCAATCGTTCTTCAACGATATTATCAAAACCCAGGGCGTATTGGGTGGTGTGCAGCAATGAGCTTGAATTATATTATCTTCCGCAATCTCAGAAAAAATCTGAAGAATTATTATCTCTATGTATTTGCGCTTGTGTTCAGTGTGGCATTGTATTTCTCCTTTGTGACGTTACAGTATGATCCTTCCATGGATGAGGTAGCTGCTTCAACAAAAGGTGCGGCGGCTATAGGCGCATCTTCGGTACTGTTAATCGTCATTGTTGGTATCTTTTTGCTCTATGCCAATACGATCTTTATCAAGCGGCGTAGCAAAGAGATTGGATTATTTCAATTGATCGGACTGACGAAAGGCAGAATTTTTGGTATTTTGAGTGCGGAGAATAGTATTCTTTATTTTGGCTCCATGGCTATCGGTGTGTTAATTGGGTTTCTTGCGTCCAAGCTGGTATTGATGATATTGTTCAAAATTCTCGGTGTGGATGCGATTACGAAACTGTACTTCTCTCCGATGGCACTGATGCAAACGGTGATTGTTTTTACGATCATGTATCTGCTCATCATGCTGATGAACTACACTTTTATCAAGAGACAGAGCATTCTCTCACTCTTTCGGGTGTCGGCCACTTCGGAGCAGCAGGTGCAGAAGATGTCTGTCGGACAGATGATTGTTGGCGTCTTGGGCATTGCTCTGATTGTGTATGGATACTTCATGTCTGCACGGCTGTTCAGCGGTGAGGCAATGGATATGCAGCAGTTGATGTATACGATGATCCTGATTCTCTTCTCGGTCATACTGGGGACATACCTGTTCTATAAGGGTTCGGTAAGTTTTATCTTTAATCTGATTCGCAAAAGTAAAAACGGATACCTATCCATTCATGAGGTGTTGTCTTTATCTTCAATCATGTTCCGCATGAAGTCCAATGCATTGCTGCTTACAATTATTACAACCGTATCGGCGCTTGCTATTGGCATGCTGTCACTCAGTTACATTTCGTATTATTCCGCAGAGGCTCAGGCGAAAGAAAGCTTGCCGGAGGATTTCTCTTTTGCTCAGGTTGATGTGAAAAATCGCTTTGTAACGGATTTGGAACACAAACAGATTCCATATGAAGAGAAGCATAGACAGCCCATTTATATTGAAATTGATGCTCATAAAGTGATGGATGAGTCCATGACGGAAAAGTACCTATTCAGTAGTGTGTTGAGTGACAAGATGGTAGATAACATTGATCTGCAACCAGGCGAAGCGGTCTTCATGGGATACGGAAATGCCGTTCAGCAGTTGATTTCCATTCAGGAGACAGGTCCAATTGTCTTGCATGGATTGAAGCGAACGCTAGAACAACAACTGATCGGAACCACCCAAAAGGGGGTTCTTCCTGGATACTATTCTGGGGGCACGCCTGTAGCGGTAGTAGATGAAACGGTATACCAGCAGTTGCGGCAGGATCTCGATCCCGAGCTGCAAAAATCCGAGTGGGCGGATTACTATGGTGTACGTATTCTGAATGAGGGGCAGGCTGAAGAGGCATATGCCGTATATAAGGAGCTACAGTTGGAAGCACCGAGCTTCTCCCAGATTGAGTTCAGAAATAACCAACGTAATAATATGGGCTTAATTATGTTCATTGTTGGTTTCCTTGGTTTGACGTTCTTGATTACATCGGGATGTATCCTGTACTTTAAACAAATGAACGAGAGTGAAGAGGAGAAGGGGAATTATACCATTCTGCGAAAACTCGGATTTACGCAAGGCAATCTGTTGCATGGAATTCAGATCAAGCAGTTGTTTAACTTTGGTATTCCGCTTGTGGTGGGGTTGAGTCATAGTTACTTTGCCGTGAAATCAGGTTGGTTTTTCTTTGGTACGGAGCTGGCGACACCTACGGTCATTGTCATGATAGTCTATACATTGTTATATTCGATCTTTGGTCTGTTGTCTGTGTGGTACTATAAACGGGTGATTAAGGAAGCTTTGTAGAATTGGGATCAGGAGTATGCTGATATAGCAAAATAGGTTGAGTAAAGGGCAGCTGTATTGTTTACAGACTGCCCTTTTTTCTTTTTCTAAGTATAATGCCTCATGAAAAAAAGGATGATTATGGAATTGAGTCGAAATGATGATAGAGTCCATGCTTCTGATTCATGTATACCGGTGAAACGAGAGGAGTGGAGTAGCGTGCCTGGAGTTCTATATGCCTCGAAGAAAGAGTTAAGTGAGACGATTCGACTCACCTATGAATTGTTTGAGGGTGAATTCAATGACATCCATAACAGCGACAAAGATAAGTGGGTTGAAGGTGTGGACAAGACGCCTGCCCAGATGATCGCCTACCAGTTAGGATGGATGAACCTGGTGATGGATTGGGAGCGAAATGAACAGTTGGGAAATGAATTCCATATGCCGGCACCAGGATATAAATGGAACCAACTAGGGTCATTAAATGAATCATTTTACGAAAAGTATTCAGGTTGTACGTTGGAGGAGTTACGCTCATTGTTTCGGGAGACAGAACAACAATGGCAGAACTGGATTGCCTCGCTGAGCGAAGAGGAATTATTTGTACAAGGGATAAGACAGTGGACGGGGACCAAGCCCGGATGGGCTATGGTGAAGTGGATCCAGATTAATTCGGTAGCTCCTTTTAAATCCTTTCGGACCCGATTACGTAAATGGAAAAAAGGTCACTTAGCCAACATGGATGAGGGGAGAATAGATGTCTAATGAATCTGGCAAATAAAATCACGTTGGCTAGAATCGCGTTGATTCCATTGTTTATGATCTGTTTTCTCAATCAGCAAAGCGTGATGATTGCACTAATTATATTTGCAGTAGCGGCAGGTACGGATAAATTGGATGGATATGTGGCGAGGAAATATAACCAAATCACGAATCTGGGAAAGTTGCTTGATCCACTGGCGGATAAACTGTTGATTGCGGTTGCGCTGGTCATGATGGTTCAGGAGAATATGATCAGTTCATGGATTGCTGTAATCATTATAGGACGTGAAATTGTCATTACTGCATTGCGAATGGTAGCCACAGAACAGGGTATTGCTCTTGCAGCTGATCGTTATGGAAAAATCAAAATGGTGCTTCAGGTGGCAGCCATCATTGCCATTTTGTTGAACAATGTTCCGTTTAGTTTGCTGACTGATATCAGAGTAGATGTGGCATTGCTATGGGTTGCAACAGGCGTTACTCTCTTATCCGGAATGAATTACATTATCGTAAATTATAAACTGTTGAGATAAAAGGAGTGATTAGGAGATGTCCCAAATAAATATTAATCCAAGTACTTCAGAGGATTCAGAGTATGTTCGCCAGCAACTTATCGCATTTAATGCTGCACATGTGAGCGAGGAATTAAGGCATCGGTACGAAGAACTGAATTTCAATATCAAAAATGAGACCGGCGAGATTGTTGCAGGTGTGCTTAGTACACTTTGCTGGAACTGGCTGGAGGTTGATATTCTTTGGGTGGATTCTGAACAACGGCATCGGGGATATGGTTCCCAGTTGTTGCTTAAAGTTGAGCAAATTGCGCGAGAGAAATCTTGTGATTTTGTTATGTTGAACACTTTCTCCTATCAAGCACCGGAATTTTACAAGAAACATGGCTACCAATTAATCACAACGATCGAGAATGCACCGACCGGACACAGTCATTATTATTTTAAGAAGGACCTTACTTAAGACAAAGCATGCGAAATAGGAAAAATCAGGAGGGTTATCATGGTTACCATTAAAGGAATCGAACTTGAAGATTTACCTGCACTAAGCCAGCTATACAATGAGTTGATGGGAATGCCTACCAATGAGCAGCAGATGAAAAAGATGTTCCATTACATACAGCAGAATGGTCATTATCATGTGCTTGGGGCATTTTACAATGGCAAGCTGGTCGGGTCCGTTATGGGGGTTGAGTGTATGGATCTGGTGGGGTCTTGCAAACCGTTCATGGTTGTGGAGAATGTGATTGTATCGGATCAGGTACGCAGGCAGGGCATTGGGCAGAGGTTAATGCTCCAGATTGAGCGGATTGCAAAAGATATGGGTTGTGGTTACATGATTCTGGTGTCTGGCGATCAGCGTAAGGAAGCACATATATTTTATGAGAAGTTAGGTTTCAAGGATGAGAAGGTTCAGGGTTACCGGAAGCATCTTTAACAGACAGGTTCAAGTGAAAATTTCTTACACGAGTGGAAGGATTACTTAAGGAACACGGCGAATAAGGCATAGTCTTAATAAAAGAAACGAATAAGAGGGAGGCACTCTCGTGTTCAAAAAATGGGCTAATGTTTTCATGGTTCTGAGCCTGGTATTCGCCGTATGTTCCCCAACCTCCTATGCTGCCGCCAAAACGGTTAAGGTAACCGTTACGCTGGTGAGCGCAGAACTTGTCGAGAATAACTCTGTCGGTAATGAGTGGGCCATCGGAGCAAGTGTGAACGGCAAAGATCTGGAAGAGGGTTCATCGGTCACCTTAAACCTGAAATCCACGGGTACATTGAAACTGGAGGCCATCGCCGAAGAACAGGACAAAATTCCCGATTACGGGGATAAAAGCACCAACGTCAAACTATCTTCGTTTTCCAAATCAACCAACAAGACGCTTTCCGTGGTGGTGACCGAGAACAGAGGTCGATATTCTGGTAACACAGCAACTTGGGAGTTCAAGTTTAAGATTAGCAAGAAGTGAATAGGAACCAACCGTGAGAAAAGGGAGCCTAGCTCTCTTTTTTTAATGTGCAGATAATGGTGAACTGAAGGAAGACGACGTTTCGAGCCACGCTAATCTTTGTTAAACTAATGAGAACAACAGTATAGAAATAAAAGATGTATTTTCAAAAAAAAGTACATAGGAGGTTAACACAATCATGCGGATTGTAGATAACATTAAAGTCTGGGGGGAACCGCTGGAGAACGCCGTAAGTCAGGCGGTGACTTGCTCGCAATATGGTGATGTATTGGGTGTGGCTCTGATGGCCGACCATCACAAAGGTTACTCGCAACCCATCGGTGGTGTTGTCGCTTATCGGAATATGATCAGTCCGTCAGGTGTCGGATATGATATTGCCTGTGGCAACAAGGCTGTGCGCACGAATCTGATGTGGGATGATATTCGGGATCAGATTGCAACGATCATGGATAACATCAATTCGACCATATCTTTCGGCGTGGGCCGCAACAATCCAACACCCGTGGATCATGAACTGTTCGACGACGCGAGCTGGAAGCTGTTTGATACCATTGAACCGGGATTACAACATAAGCTGAAGACACTTGCACGTAACCAACTTGGAACCGTAGGCAGTGGCAATCATTTCGTGGATATTTTTGTAGAAGAGGCAACGGGAAAGGTGTGGATCGCAAATCATTTTGGCAGCCGCGGGTTCGGTCACAAAGTGGCGAGTGGGTTCCTTAACCTTGCCGCAGGGCGTCAGTTCAGTGGCAAAGCGCCGGGCGAATCGATGGATCAACCGCCTACGTTGTTTGACCTGAACAGTGAAATGGGTGATATGTATTGGGACGCAATGACTTTGGCGGGCCGATATGCCTATGCAGGACGTGATTATGTTATTGAACAGGTGCTCGGAATTCTGGGGGCAAGTGCTGAATATGCCGTTCATAACCATCACAACTTTGCCTGGAAAGAACAACACATGGGTGAAGAGGTAGTGGTGGTCCGCAAAGGTGCAACGCCATTGGCACCCGGGCAACTCGGTTTTGTCGGAGGCAGTATGGGTGATATCTCGGTCATTGTGGAGGGGATCCATAGCGAGGAGAATACCGAGTCATTCCGTAGCACTGTGCACGGGGCAGGGCGCACGATGAGCCGAACCCAGGCGGCTGGCAAAATGAATTACAAGCTGCGCACACGCATAGGTGGCGAGATTAGCGAAGCACAGATGCATGAGGCGATTCGTGCCTATGGTGTCGAGCTGCGGGGAGCGGGCACAGACGAAAGTCCGTTTGTGTACAAGAAACTGCAAGACGTACTGAACGCACATGCGAATACGTTGAAGATCAACCATGTGCTGCGTCCCGTTGGTGTCGCCATGGCCGGAGGTAATGAATTCGATCCATACAAGGATTAGTTAGAAAAGAGGGTGAACTTCATGAGGAATTGTGCGATATATAGCTCTCAGTTTGACCTGGATCAGCTGTTTGAATTGATTCAATCCATTTATCCTGAGGGTACGATTGAACGCCGGGAAGACAAGACCCATATTCAAGTGACTCAGAAAAAATGGCTCAGTAAGAAAACAAAAGGCTTTAATATCATGACCAGCCAGACACATCCTGAGGAATTTACGACAATGATTCAGGGGATGCTTGGATTTTTGGGTCAGATTAAAGGGCGCAATGCTTCGCTACAGGAAAAGGTACTGATCAAATGTTCCACATTGAATATGGTGGTTGGTATTGAGACGGAAGAGGACATCTCGGAAGAATTCTTCGGCGAATTGTTGCGGTTGGCTGATGCGCTGGATGCTGTCATCTTCTGGGGAGGTGGATCTCTGCTGAACGCACAAGGTCAGCTATTGCTGGATGTGAATGGAGAATCTGAGGTAGAGGATTACACGGTGACAGCGCACACCAGTTTCCTTGACGGTGACAGCCCCCAGTCGGAGTCTGGCATTCAACGTAAAGCGCGTTCAGAGCAACTGTTGACTGAACAAGGCATTCCGTATAATGCGCACTTGCCCGCAAGGGCCGGAGATGAGCACACCACGATTCGGAGTAAAGAGGAAGTTGCGCGCCGTGCGGTTGCCCTATGTCTTGCCGCGCTTAAGGGTGAGTGTCTGGGAGCCGGCGAAAGTGCGGATGATACCGCAGCACTGGTTCAGGAAGTGATCGACAAGTATGTGGCTGACTCCTTTTTCTCACCCGTAGAGAAGAGGTTTATCGACCAGCAAGGAGCAGAGCAGCAGGAGATCATCTCCTTCTCTTGGGGATATGAAGCGTACCACGTGATGTTGTGGGCGCTTGGTTATGTGAAGGAACTGGGTGCACCAACGGAGTTGTGTAACGTAGGGAAGGATGTCGGTTATTTGCAACAGAAGGATAGTTTTACCGACTTTCTCTCCGATGCATCTCTGCGCAGCAAGAGCGAGATTCTGGATGAAGCAGATCTGATCTACCGTTATAACTGGGTGTGCGTGGATAGTCGTGTGAATGACAAAACACCTCCCGCTGGCCTGAATGGTGGAGTGGCTTATGAACGTCACCGTGCATTGAACTGGTTGATCTGTTATCTGGACCAGGACTGGGATGATGTGCGTACAGATACGTAAAACGGGATTACACAACATACAACAATACAAATACCCCCTATAGCCGCACGAATACGGTTAAAGGGGTATTTGGTGTGCTGTTCTGTGTGGACATAAGCGTTATTCCATATATGGTGAATATGTATATCCACACATATTCACCAACATGTATTATACTTTTACCCACTATGTCTGCCAAACTGTTCACGAATAATGACATCAGCAAGAATCAACTTTTTCTCGACGTTGCTCTCTGGATTCGCAATGCGCCATAACATCTGATCCACTGCACGCGCACCGAGTAACTCCTTGTTCACATTAACTGTGGCAAGTAATGGGATATTGTCGTATAGATTATCAAATCCCGTGACAACACACTGATCAGGTACACGAATACCCATACTCTCAAGTGCTTCTATGGTGTATAGCCCATAGAAATCATTCGCACATACAAACACTTCAGGCAGGTTATCCTCACTGATCACCGAAGTGAACGTCTGGCGGAACTCATCCAATGCCTGATTACTCAGCTCGGGAATCTGATGTATTTCCATCCCATGACCCATAAGCACAGAAGTATACGCAATCCAGCGTTCATAGAAGCTATGAGCATCCCCGATATTGCCAACGAACTGGAATGTTTTGAAACCCTTGCGGAGCAAATAGAGCATGATCTCTCGCATGGATGCGAAGTTATCGGTGAATATGCTGTCACTGTGAAAAACAGGGTCCAGATGATCCACCATCACAACCGGAATACTGAGCCGTTTGATTTCAAGCAGAATCGGGGTCGAGATAGAGCCAACGGTAATGATCCCTCGAATGGCATCCGGGTTGAGCAGGGTAAATAGCTGGTCTGCTGAGGGTTCCGTTAAGGTCAGAATATTAATCCCTTTTCGGTTCAGCTTGGAAGAGATCCCGTTAAAGACGGGGCCCCAGTATACGGAGTCTTGATTTTGGTACCGAACATTGGGGAACAAAATCAAGATCGTTCCGCTTGAACGTGTGTTCTTAGGTTCCTGAAGTTCATGGCTGTTATACAGTTCACCAGACAACATGCTGTTATCTTTGAAATATCCAAGTTTGCCAGCGGCCTTGAGAATGACATCCCTCGTTTGATCGCTAACTCCCGATTTTCCAGACAAAGCTCGTGACACCGCGAATTTCGACAAACCCGTAAAATGTGCAATCTCCTGAATTGTTACCTTTGTCTTCATCATACCATCCTTACACTCGTAGTTCTGCCGTATTCCTTATTTGGAGCGATATCCAACGATTCTAGTATAGCATGATGTATTTCTCTTAATCTAATAACGGACAGAGAATTCAAAATGTTAGTGATGCACAGTATTTTAGGATGAACGTTCAACGTGACGGTAAGCATATTTTCAGATAGTATGACGAAATTTGTCTGCTTAATTATTATTTTGTTATTTTATAAAAATAACAAAATAAACAAAGTTAGAATCATGGTTTAATATGTTTGTACTTAGAGTCCAGGATATTGAATAAGCTGTGATACAGGCATGTTACAGCTTAATCAGCATTTTATCAGAATAATTAGAAAATGTTAACAACAAAAATGTTGACGCTTACATTTTGCTGTGTTAAATTTTGTTTGTCTAAAGCAAACAAATAAATAACAAATGGTGGTGGTTGTTTATTTTCGATTGGTTGATGAATGGGGTTAACGATTTAGGGTGAACCATGATTGGTATACACATTCGGGGAGGTTGTTAAAATCATGATGAGAAGATGGAATGTTCTACCTCTGATGTTATTGGCTGTGATGCTTTTTGTATCCGCTTGCAGTGGTGGGGGGGCAGCGCAGACGGGGACCGAAGCAGAGGGAACAACGAACTCAGGTAACAGCACCGAGGTCGCTGAGACAGAGAAAGAGGGCGAGGCGGAAGAAGCTGTGGTTAATGTGCCTGATCTGGGTGGGCGTGTCATCAAGGTCGCGGCCTGGTGGGACTTGAAACCGGCGGGAGAGACGGCCTCCGATAAGGCCAGACTTGATAAAATTGCAGAGGTCGAGAAGAAATACAACGTGAAACTGGAGTTTGTTAACGTACCTTTTGAAGAATACATGAACAAATTCACAACGTCTGCACTGGCTGGCGAACCGTTCGCCGACATCGTTCAGATGGAGTACAAATCCGCACTACCCGCCATCCTCAAAGGGCAACTATTGCCCATCTCCGAATTCACTACACCTGAGAATAACATCAACCAAGAGGCTAACCTGATTGCAAAATTTCCTGCCATTGCAGGCAACGAATATGCCTTCGAATCTCCAACCAGCATTGGTCTGGGACTTCACTATAACCGTGACTTGTTCAAAAAATTATCTTTGCCTGATCCTCAAGAACTGTATAACCAAGGCAAATGGGATTGGGACAAATTCATGGAACTTGCCAAACAGGCAACCAAAGATACCAATAACGACGGCAAAACTGACGTATACGGATTTTCTGGCTGGGCGCTTGATGTCGTTCGTCATTTTACCGCAGCCAATGGTGGAACGATCGTGGATGATACCAATAGCAAAGAAGGATTGTCCGATCCGAAAACGATTGAAGCTGCCGAATTCGTCAAACGCCTGTATAACGTGGAAAATGTCGTGAAGGTCAAAACCGGCGACAAAACCAATTGGGAGGAAAGCAATACGTTCAAAGATGGAGATGTAGCTCTGTTCACCGCTGCTGAATGGCAGTTGGGCGATCTCACCTTTGCTGTTGGTGTTGTGCCGATTCCGAACGGGCCACAGGGTAGCAAAGAGGTAACGTATGCAAACAATGCAGCATCAGCGAAGTTCATTCCAAAAGGTGTGGAAGATCCAAAGATCGTCTACCAAATCTATGAAGAGACCTTCGACATCCCGCAGATTGAAGAGTATCCAGGTCAAGATTATCTGGAGAGTCGTTATACCGACGAGAAGGATATTGCGATCATTCGCGAGCACATCGCTGGAACCGGCCGCATCTTGCTGGATGATGCCTACACAGGATACCCTTTCGGGGATTATGTGAACGATATCATCAAAAACAATGCTTCCGTGACAGCAACAGCCGAGAAATACAAGGCACAGGCACAAGCTGCAATTGATAAACTCGGCAAACAATAACAACACTTATCACCAGCAAACGATTCAGGCAGGGGGGCTCGTGTCGGCAATGTTGCACGGAGCCCCTTTTCCTGAACCACCAAATCGGCATTGCTGGCATCAGCCTTGATGAGGAGGACTCGTAGGATGGCTGGAATTCTACAACGTAAGACATGGATATTGTCCACAGTATTCATCGTGGCGGCAGCCTGCATCATTCTATATGTAACTTCCGGCGCTGATGGAAAGAGTGCAAACATTCCACCTGGCAGTCTGCCTGCCATTGAAGTGGATGCAGTCTTGCAGCAGACCCGGCAGAAAAAGGGATACGAACAGTATCGATCCGGAACGGATCAGGCTACACAGCCGAATGTGGACATCACCATTGAAGCAGGAGATTACATAAAAGCCGAAGGTGAAGACGTCCGCAAACTGACTAATTATGAAGGAATGGATGGTGTATCTCTCCATACCGGAGAGACCGGACAAGTCGATTGGACGATTAATGTGCCGGAGACCGGGCTGTATAACCTGTCCGCAATCTATTTTCCCGTAGAAGGCAAGAGTTCGGCCATTGAGCGTGCATTGTACATTGATGGTGAACTTCCTTTTGCGGAAGCCGCCTATTTGCAGTTTGACCGGGTATGGGCGAATGAGAAAGATGTCGTTGAACAGGATAACCAAGGCAATGACCTTCGCCCGAGACAAGTGGAGCAACCACGCTGGCTGGAAGAAATGTTTCAGGACTCCGACGGGTACGAACAGACTCCATTCAAGTTTTATTTGGAAAAAGGGGAACACACGCTAACGCTAAAATCATCGCGTGAACCCATGGTGATTCGGTCCATTCGTCTTTTCAATGAGAAGACAGCTGTTCCTTACACAGAGACTGCAGGGGCACAACAATCGGACTCCTCTGGGCAGCCGAAGGATGTACTGATTCGCATTGAAGGAGAAGCCGCGATTGCCAAATCTTCACCTACGTTATACCCGACCAGCGAAAGGTCAAGTTCTGCTGTATCTCCTTATAGCGCTTCCCAGGTACGCATCAATACGATTGGCGGCTTTAACTGGCGTCTGCCAGGACAATGGATTGAATGGGAAGTGGATGTGCCGGAAAGTGGACTGTATCATATCGGTTTTACCGCTCAGCAGAATTTTGTCAAAGGCATCTATTCTACACGCAAACTGACCATCGATGGTGAAGTTCCGTTTGCAGAGATGGCTCAAGCACCTTTCCGTTATCAAAGTGACTATCGTATTGACGTGATGGGCGGCAAGGAAGCATACAAGTTTCACATGGAAAAAGGAAAACATGTGCTACGGCTGGAGAACAGCCTTGGGGATTTTGCACCGCTTATCCGCAATGTGGAGGACAGTCTGTACAACTTGAACTCCATGTACCGACGCATTCTGATGATTACAGGCACGAAGCCTGATGAATTCCGGGATTACCGGGTGGAGAAACAGATCCCGAACCTGCTGGAAGTATTCAGCGGAGAAAGTAAACGCCTCAAGGACGTGGCCGCACAGCTTCGTCTTCTGTCAGGACAGTCCAGCGATCAGGAAGCACTGATTAAGACGATGGCGCTGCAACTGGACGAGATGATTGACAAGCCAGATACCATTCCAAGACGGCTTGCGGCTTATAAAACCAATACAGGCGGTCTCGGCACATGGGTGCAGCAGGCACGAGAGCAGCCCCTTGAAATCGATGCACTGTACGTCACTTCGATTGACCGCGATATTCCTGGAACAGGTATGGGGCCACTTGCCAAGCTTGGTCATGAAGCGAAGATATTCTATCATTCGTTCTTCATTGATTATAACCAGATTGGTAATGTAGCTACATCTGAAGATCAGCGTACGGTAACCGTCTGGATTGGCAGCGGACGTGATCAGGCGAATACGATGAAAGCGATGATTGACAAGACCTTCACACCAGACAGTGGTATCAATGTCAATCTGAAGCTGGTGAATATGGGAACCTTGCTGCCAGCGACTTTGTCCGGTGAAGGTCCGGATGTAGCGATGCAGATCGGCAATGATCTGCCGGTGAACTTTGCGATGCGGAACTCGGCTGTAGATCTGACGCAATTCAGTGATTATAGCACCGTGGAACAGGAGTTCAGGGAAAGTGCAATCGTGCCGTATGCCTATGATTCAGGCGTATATGCCCTGCCGGAAACGCAAACTTTTAACATGCTGTTTTATCGTAAAGACGTGCTCGAAGAACTCGGACTTGAAGTGCCTCAGAACTGGGAAGATGTCGAAGCTCTGCTCGCGATTCTGAGCAAAAATCATATGGAATTTGGTATGCCGATTGTGACCCAAGCTAATATGCAGGGTGTTAATATCCCCCCGAACTCGCAGTATGCAACGATGCTGCTTCAGAACGGAGGCGCCTTCTATCGTAACGATGACAAGGAGTCGGATCTGGATTCAAGGATCGGAATTGAGACGTTCAAGCAGTGGACGGAATTCTATACCGATTACAAGCTGGAGCGGGAATATGACTTTGCCAACCGTTTCCGGACAGGACAGATGCCTATCGGACTAACGGATTACACCATGTACAACCAATTGTCCGTATTTGCACCGGAGATTCGCGGACTATGGGGATTCGTTCCTGTCCCGGGAACCGTTCAAGCAGATGGTACCTTGAATCGGGACGTACCGGGTGGAGGTAGCGCAGTCATGATGCTGGAGGGTGCCAAAGATCAGGATGCGGCGTGGGAGTTCATGAAGTGGTGGACCAGCACACCGATTCAAGCTGAATTCGGGCGGGAGATGGAAGGGCTGATGGGTGCCGCTGCCCGGTATCCAACGGCCAACATCAAGGCGCTGGATTCCCTGCCGTGGCCTGCGGAGGATTACGCCAATCTCAAGGCACAATTCGAAACGGTGAAGGGCATTCCTGAAGTACCCGGTGGTTATTTTACAGGCCGCCATCTGTTCAATGCATTTTACAAAACCGTTGTTGGCCAAGTGGAAGCCAGGGAATCCATCATGGATTATACCCAATATATTCAGGACGAGATTCGAGTCAAACGTAATGAATTTGGTCTTCCGTAAGTAGAGGGAGGGTTAATCGTGCCACAAATATCACTCCGAGACGGACAAAACAGTCCTCCTGAGAAAGCGTCAAGGATGGGCATGAAATCGTGGTGGAGCTGGAAGCTCCAGGAAATGAAGGCCAGCAAACATTCCTATGTTCTGCTTGCACCTTATATGCTCCTGTTCCTCATGTTTACCGTGATTCCGGTTGTCATCTCGATCATACTCAGCTTCACCTACTTTAACATGCTGGAATTCCCGCGTTTTATTGGCTGGCAGAACTATACTCGCCTGTTTCTGGAGGATGATGTATTCCTGATTGCAATCAAGAATACGTTGTTGTTCGCCATCATTACCGGACCGATCAGTTATATTGCTTGCTTTGTCTTCGCGTGGATCATTAATGAGTTAACACCGAAATGGAGAGCGTTCATGACGCTGATCTTCTACGCGCCCTCCATTTCGGGCAATGTGTATTTTATCTGGCTGATGATCTTCTCGGGAGATCGTTATGGTATTGCCAATGGGCTGTTGATCAAATGGGGGTTTCTGCTGGAGCCAATCCAGTGGCTGAAGACGGAAGCCTACATTATGCCTATTCTCATTCTCGTGCAGCTATGGCTGAGTCTCGGAACCGGATTTCTTGCGTTTATCGCTGGTTTGCAGACGGTGGACCGGACATTGTACGAAGCGGGAGCGGTGGATGGGATCAAGAATCGCTGGCAGGAACTATGGTACATTACCCTGCCTTCGATGCGTCCACAGTTGATGTTCGGCGCAGTCATTCAGCTGACAACCTCGTTTGCCGTGGCCGATGTGTCGATCGCGCTGGCCGGGTTCCCAAGTGTGAACTATGCAGCAGAGACTGTGGTGACCCATTTGATCGACTTTGGTACTACGCGGTTTGAGATGGGGTATGCATCAGCAATTGCCACCGTGCTGTTCATGATTATGGTGGGCACCAACTTGCTGGTCCAGAAACTGCTTCGAAGGGTGGGAGAATAGCTATGGCTTCAATTGCGACAGGCAAAAAACGCGTGAATCGCTCGTTATCGGGAAGCCTCTCCCTGTTTGCCCTTCTGCTCGTTTTTGGTGCCTTCATGGTGCTGCCGTTGATCTATGCGATCAACAATGCATTCAAACCATTGGATGAGATTTTTACCTTTCCACCAACGCTATTTGTCAAAAATCCCACGTTCAGCAACTTTACGGATCTGCTGAATCTGCTGAGTGACTCGTGGGTGCCGTTCTCGCGTTATATATTCAACACGGTATTTATTACAGGTATCGGTATCGTAGGCCATGTATTGTTGGCTTCGGCAGCTGCCTACCCGCTTGCCAAACACAAGTTTCCGGGCAAAGTATTCATGTTCCAAGTGGTCGTACTGTCATTGATGTTCACACCTGCGGTAACGGCAATTCCAAACTATATGATCATGTCATGGCTCGGATGGATCGACACGTACTGGGCTGTTATTATTCCGGCATTTGCCTATTCACTCGGGTTGTATCTGATGAAACAGTTCATGGAGCAGATCCCGGATGCACTGCTGGAAGCAGCCAAGATTGACGGTGCCAGTGAATACCGAATCTTCTGGTCCATTGTCATGCCTAATGTGAAACCAGCCTGGCTTACATTGATCATACTGCTGTTTCAGATGTTATGGGGCAGTGATGGCAATGGGTACATCTACAGCGAGCAGCTCAAGACCCTGCATTATGCAGCAGGTCAGATTATTCAGGGCGGAATATCCCGGGCAGGAGCGGGTGCTGCGGTAGCACTGATTTTGATGAGTGTGCCGATCACGCTATTTATTTTCTCTCAGAGCCGAATCATTGAGACGATGGCGAGCTCGGGCATGAAGGATTAAGGGGGAACGATATGGCACGCACAGTGAAAAGATGGCTTGTTCTCCTGGCGGCAGTATCTCTGCTGCTGGTGAATGCCGTGCCTGCGGCGGCCTCCCCGGCGCCGTATGAGAGTTATAACTACAACTACTGGAAAGAGGCTGTACCTTCACCAGATGCCTATCTGCCCGAGCGTACGATATCAGGCCGTGACCTCGGCATTAGTGAGTTCAAAGACCCCGGTGATGTGAACGTTTCTCCCTCCGGGTTGATCTATATTTTGGATAGCGGCAACAGCCGAATTGTTATATTGGACCCAGACTTTAAGCTGTTGCACGTCATCGATGGATTCATGATGGAGGGTAGCAAGGAGACCTTTAACCTTCCAGGTGGATTGTTTGTAGATGAACAAGAACGCATATACGTTGCCGATACAGGCAACGGTCGTGTGGTTGTCCTGGATGGAGAGGGGGCGCTGATTCAAACCATCACGAAGCCAGAATCAGATATCCTGTCGACCCAATTCCAGTTCCAGCCTTTGAAACTAACGGTGGACCATGTAGGCCGAGTGTACGTTGTGGCGCAGGGGGTCTACGAAGGGATTATGCAGTTTGACGAGAGTGGGAAATTTATCGGATACGTCGGTACGAACAAAGTGGAGCGGGACTACGGCGAATATATCTGGCGCATGTTATCCACCAAAGCCCAGCGTGCACAAATGGTCCTGTTTGTCCCAACGGAGTTCTCCAATGCAGATATCGACCACAAAGGATTTGTGTATGCAACGAATATTGATCCCGGCTCGAATGAACCGATTAAGCGGCTTAACCCGTCTGGTGAAGATGTACTGAAACGGTTTGGTTATTACGATGTCAAAGGCGATATCCGGTTCCGCAACAATCCGGGTCCATCCAAACTGATCGATGTGAAAGTGCTGGGCGACGGCATGTACAGTGTATTGGATGCGACACAGAACCGGGTGTTCACGTACGACGATGAAGGTCATCTGCTCTACATATACGGTGGCAAAGGAAATCAGGTGGGCACGCTCAAAACACCTGTCGCGATTGAACAATCGGGTGAGCATCACTTGGTTCTGGATCGGGGCAAGAACAACCTTGTCGTTTATGCGCCAACCCGTTTTGGTGCCCGTGTGAATGAAGCGGTGGTACTCCATTATCGGGGCGAGGACACGGAGGCCGTGAATATATGGAGAGAAGTGCTGAAGCTGAATGCCAACTATGACATCGCTTATATCGGTATCGGCAAGTCCTTATTAATGGAGAAGAAAAACGAGGAAGCGCTAGGTTACTTCGAACTTGGAATGGACCGCAAGAGTTATTCTGTCGCGTTCAAGAGGCATCGGCGGGAGATGATGAAGGAACATTTTGGTACATTCCTGACCGCTGCAATCGCGCTGATTGTCATTCTGATCCTGACCCGGGTAGCAGTTAAATGGAGACGGAGGAGGCAGGTTGATCGTGAAGCAGGATTTCATTAAGTTTCCGCTGCATCTCATTTTTCACCCCATTGATGCATTCTGGGATCTCAAGTCGGATAACCGGGGACGGCTGCTTGTTGCTTTTGCAGCATTGGCGCTTACTATTGTCATGATGATTTTGCAAAAGCAGTACGCAGGATTCCTCGTTAATTACATCGATCCTCGTACGATTAATAGCATCATCGAGATCGCCACGGTTGCAGTCCCTTTCTTTCTATGGTGCATGGCCAACTGGGCGGTAACAACTTTGATGGAAGGAGAAGGCAAGTTCAAGGAAATCGTTCTGGCGACAGGTTACTCGCTCATTCCGGTTATTCTGATCTATGCCCCAATGATCGTGATCAGCCGTTTTATGGTGCAGGAGGAGACTGCTTTTTATTATCTGTTCAATAGTATCGCGTTCTTCTGGTTTGTACTGCTTCTGTTCATTGGCATGATGACGGTACACCAGTACACGGTGATTAGAACAATCATTACGATGGTGCTGACGCTCATTGTGATGGGCATTATCGTATTCCTTGGCGCACTGATCTTCAGCATGTTGCAACAGTTGTACGAATTCGGTTATAACATTTACCGCGAGTTGATTTTTCGGACCTAAAGGAGGCGGCATCCGTGAACAAAAGGCAACGATTATATACGGTGCTGGCTGGTGGTACAGCTGTAATCATGATTGCAGCCGGGCTGCTGTATATAAACAACAGGGGAGTTCCTGCCGTAGAAGCCGCGGCTTATCTGGATACGACAACCAAAGCCATGCCCGTCACGGAAGAACCGTTGCAGTTCCTTAGCGACTCCTCGCAGGGTGTGCCTGGTATGCAACTGGTCGCTGAAGATCAGGGACTCGCCCTGTACTATAACGAGGAGACCACGGAAATTGCAGTACGTGACGGGAAAAGTGGAGAGATCTGGTATAGCAACCCGAAAGAACGGGCTGAGGACGGTCTTGCTTCCGCGTATGAAAAAGAGGTGCTGTCCTCCCAGTTGAATGTGTCTTTCCGGGATGCGATGGGCACACTGGAGAACTTTCCGAATTTCAGCTCCAGCATTAGCAACAAACAATTCACAGTGGGCCACATCGATCAGGGGATTCGGGTGAACTATACGCTTGGGGATACGTCACTTGGCATTGATGCGCTGCCCAAACTGATTAGCAAGCAGCGGCTGGAGGAGAGAGTGCTTTCCAAGCTGGATGCTACTGTCGCAAGGTACACATCTGCCCGATATTATCCAACCAAGAGCAATCCGGATATTCTGGAACGGCTGGATGGACAGATTTCGAAGCAACTTGTGCTGAACAAGATGCTGGGTGCCTTTGAGACGGCGGGGTATACGGCGGACGATCTGGCTTTTGACAATCAGGAGAACGGAGTCGAAGGCGGAGGTGTGTCGGATAAGCCGAGCTTCGTCATTTCTGTGGAATATCGACTTGAGCAGGGGGCACTCGTTGTGACTGTACCTCTAAGCCAAATAGAAGAAAGTGGGCAATACCGCATTCGGAACATTGATTTGCTCGCTTATTTTGGTGCTGCGGATACAAAGGGTGAGGGTTATATGCTCGTACCTGATGGTTCCGGCAGTCTGATCCATCTGAACAACGGAAAAACCCAAGAAGAGCAGTATGTACAGCGTGTCTATGGCGCAGATCCAAATGATAATTCGCTCAGTCGTCCTCAGGTGAGTGAATCCGCGTATATGCCTGTGTTTGGTCTGAAGAACGGGGAGAATGCCTGGTTTGCAGTCATTGAAAAAGGGGACGGCATTGCCAGTATCTCCGCGGATATTGGAGGCAGACAGAATAGTTACAACCACGTGCATGCGACCTTCTCCCTGCGGGGGGAGGATGAATTGGAAATGTACACCTCGCAGAAAATGCAGGAGATTCAGCTGCTTAGCGAAGAGCCTTACCGTGGAGATATTCAGGCCCGTTATCATTTCCTTCATGGAGAAGATGCCAGTTACTCGGGTATGGCCCGCCTGTATCAGCAGCAGTTGATAGAGCAGGATGTACTGAAGTCGCTCCCAGAACAGACGGAGTTGCCGTTTTATGTGGATGTGCTTGGTGCAGTGGACAAAAAGGCTTCGTTCCTGAGTGTACCCTATCGGACCACTTTAGCCATGACCACGTACGAACAGGCTACAGAAATGGCAGCAAAGTTACAGCAGGATGGTGTTGAACGTGTACAAATGCGGTATCAAGGATGGTTTGGCGGTGGCATCAGTCATCATATGCCAACCCAGGTGAAGTTGGACAGTGAAGTGGGCAGTCGTTCCGAACTGCAGGCGTTGTCCACCAAGCTGGAGCAGTCGGGTGGAGCTCTGTTCCCGGATGTGGCTTTCCAGCACATTTATCACGATGATATGCGCTTTGCTCCTTCCTCGGATGCAGCGCGGTTTGTAACAAAGGAGACAGCAGAATTGTATCCGTACAATCCTGCACTTAATCGTATGGATCAGAGTAGAGACAGTTATTATTTGCTCTCAGCGGCCAAGCTTCCTTATGTGGTGAATGAGTTTGCCGACAAGTACAATCAACTGGACCTCGGCGGATTATCCCTTCGTGATCTTGGGCAGGTCCTGACTTCCGATTATCGGGATAGTCGGGTGATTCATCGGGAGACGGCGAAAAACATTGTGAAGGAGCAACTTGGCAAGTTGGCAAAGTCCTATCCGAACATGATGATATCTGCCGCAAATAGCTACGCTTGGGGAAGTGCACAACATGTTGTGAATGTACCCGCAGGGTCGAGTCGGTTCAATATTACCGATGAAGAAGTACCTTTTTATGCGATGGTCATTCATGGATACATGAACTATGCGGCATCTCCGATGAACACGTCGGGGGATCAGGATCTCCGCAAACAGTTGCTGCGCAGTCTGGAATTCGGGGCAGCTCCGTATTTTCAATGGACCTATGAACCATCATCCAGGCTAAAGCTGACGAATTATGATTCGGCCTACGCGACCGAGTATGGCTATTGGGTGGATGACGCTGTTGCCTTGTATAAGCAGGCCAATGAAGTGCTGGGAGAACTGGAGAATGAGCAGATCCTGAAGCATGAACGCATCCAGGATGGCGTGGTCCGGATCACCTATACTGGCGGTACATCCATCCTTGTGAATTACAATGCGGATGCAGTAACCGTGGATGGAACAACGGTTGCTGGGACGGACTATGTGGTGGGAGGAGTGAACCGATGAGAACCATTCGATTATCGCTGAAGTCACGGAGAGCGCTCCTTGGACTTGCATTTATTTCCCCGTGGCTGATCGGTTTCATCTTCCTCTTTGCCACACCACTTCTGCAATCGATTCGGTTCAGTCTGAGTAATCTGTCCGTTGCTCCGGGTGGGTACGTGCTGGACTTCGTTGGATTTAAAAATTTTAAGGATGCACTTCTAGTTGACGCGACGTTCAACCGGATTCTGGTCGATTCGGTTGGAGCGATGCTGCTGAACGTGCCGATGATTCTGTTCTTCAGTCTGTTCACGGCGACATTGCTCAACCAGAAGTTCAGAGGCAGAACGATGGCACGTGCGATCTTTTTCCTGCCGGTTATTCTGGCTTCCAGTGCAGTCGCAGCAGCCGAGTCTGCAGGATTAATCAATCTGATGGGAGATGCAAGTGCGGTCGATGCATCTGCAGATGGCGGGGCTTCGTTCAATGTGGTGTCCATTGTGCGGATGCTGGCGGATGTGGGATTGCCGATGGCCTATGTGGATTACATTGTAGAAGCCATCATGCGGATCTATGAGATTATTAGCAGCTCAGGTGTTCAGATTTTGATCTTCCTCGCTGCACTGCAATCGGTACCGGGATCGATGTATGAGGTTGCGAAGATCGAAGGGGCGACAGCTTATGAATCATTCTGGAAAATTACATTTCCCATGGTCAGTCCGTTGATCCTGACAAATGTCATCTATACGATCATTGATTCATTTGCCGGGAGTCCAGTCACACAGGCCATCTACCAAACCGCATTCAAAACCCAGAACTTTGGCTTAAGCTCGGCGATGTCCTGGCTGTATACACTGGTGATTGGTCTTGTATTGATCGTAGTGGGATGGGTCTTGTCACGGCGGGTTCACTACAACTGACGGTTAACATTAAGGGAGGCTTCAGATTATGGCTGCATCAGGGACAGATCGCATGGTGGTAGTTCCGAAGCAGAATTATCACATGCATCG
Source organism: Paenibacillus sp. FSL H7-689 (assembly GCF_000517905.1). NCBI lineage: Bacteria > Bacillati > Bacillota > Bacilli > Caryophanales > Paenibacillaceae > Paenibacillus > Paenibacillus sp. FSL H7-689. The sequence goes on along the minus strand of NZ_ASPU01000015.1, from coordinate 594,358 downwards.
GGTGCGAAACAAAACATCGGACCTTCTCTATTCCATATTCAGATATGCACTGGTCATCGGCATTTCATTTATTATTTTGTACCCGTTATTTCTCAAAGTGTCAGTTGCGTTTAAGGATAAACAGGATATCTACAATCCAACGATCTATATGATTCCCCAGCACTTTACATTGGATAATATCCGGCTAGCGGCGCAAGTGATGGATTACCTGCCTCTGCTGGCGAACACGTTATTGTTTGTTACCATCACAACGCTTCTGACAGCGATATCCTGTGCACTTGCCGGATATGGCTTCGCCCGGTTTTCGTTTCCGGGTAGTAATGTACTCTTCATCCTTGTGATTCTGACGATTCTGGTGCCGACAAGCACACTTATGGTGCCAATGTATCTGCATTTCCGCAGCTTTGACTTTATGGGCATCATCCAGTTGTTCTCTGGAAAAAATGGTATCAATCTGCTGAATACGTATTGGCCTTCCATGATCACGGCTGCTACAGCGGGAGGGCTGAAGGCGGGGCTGTTCATCTATATTTTCCGTCAGTTCTTCAAGGGCATGCCAAAGGAAATCGAGGAGGCTGCACTGATTGACGGTGCAGGCGGATTCAAAACGTTTGCTCGAATCATGCTGCCCAATGCAATCTCGCCGTTGATTACGGTTATTCTGTTTTCGTTTGTATGGCAGTATAACGATACCTTCTATTCGGCATTATTCATGAGTGAAAGTCCACTGATCTCGCTGAAAGTGGCTTCCTTACCTGCTCAGGCGAACCAGTTGATTCCGCAACTGATGGGCTTTGGCTCGAACTCGGGCATCAAGGCCGATCCAAACTATGTGGCGATGATTGTGGATACAGGCATTTTGCTGGCTATTGCACCCCTGATCATTTTGTATCTGTTTGTGCAACGTTATTTCGTGGAGAGTATTGAACGTTCCGGTGTAGTGGGTTAACATGGTAAACCCAATTGGAGGTGTAGAGATGACAGTGCGTGAGATCAGCAGAGTTCCGGTGAATAAAGCAGCGACTCCCGAAGCAAAAGAACTGATGGCGTTCCTGGTAGAGTGTTATCAAAAAGGGATGTTGTCAGGCCAGCAGGATTATAGCAATCTAAACTGGATTAATGAAAATACAGGCCGGAAACCAGCTGTGATTGGCTTTGATCTCATGGAATATTCGCCATCAAGAACAGAGCGCGGTGCGGTCTCCCAAGAGATTCGGGATGCGATAGACTGGCACAAACAAGGCGGGATCGTGACACTATGCTGGCACTGGAACGCACCGACGGATCTGATCGATGAACCGGGTAAAGAGTGGTGGCGGGGGTTCTATACGGATGCTACCACCTATGATCTGGGTTCAGCGCTGGCGCATCCTGAATCGGAAGCATATCAGTTATTGATTCGGGATATCGATGTTATTGCTACACATTTGCAAGAGTTGAAGGATGCTGGTGTGCCTGTATTATTTCGACCACTTCATGAAGCGGAGGGTGGCTGGTTCTGGTGGGGAGCGAAAGGCCCCGAACCTGCCAAACAGTTGTATCGTTTGTTGTATGATCGATTGGTTCAAGAACATCAGCTGCACAATCTTATCTGGGTCTGGAACTCGGAAAAACCGGAATGGTATCCAGGGGATGATATCGTGGATATTGTGAGTGTAGATGTATACCCGGAAGCGGGAGATCACAGCCCGCTGGCGGCACGTTACACCAACCTGCGAGAGCTTGTGAAGGATAGTAAAATCATTGCACTGGCCGAGAACGGCTCCATCCCTGACCCTAAGCAGATGAAGGAACAGGATGTACACTGGAGTTGGTTCTGTACCTGGACAGGTGGATTCCTGAGAGACGGGACGCATAATGATGTGGCGTTTTTAAAGAGAGTGTATAACAGCGAAGAGGTCATTACGCTCGATCAGTTACCGAAGTGGAGTTGGTTATAAGAACCCCACTTCCAACTTGAATTGGAATCAATGAAGCGTTAGTATTCGCTGTAAGAATTCATGCGAATACTAACGCTTCATTTGTTGGTAGCGCACGTATGTAAATGGAACCCCTCTTCCGAGAAACATTGGAATCCGGTTGAACAAGAATCTAGTTTGACGGGTGTAACATAGCTTGGATATTGGGATATAAATTCACGCTGGAAGTGAATAAAATATACGATTGATTCACTGTACGGATCAGAATCCTCTCGCTTGTGCCATTGACTGGACCGATCCGAATGGCGGATGGTTCGCTTCCACCGTACGTATCATCCAGGGTGACCAATGTGATATGTGTGATAGGAATTTCAATTTTGGAAAACTGCCACCGGATAACCAGTTGATCTTCTACTTTTTTCACGTTAACACCAAACATAGGATGACCTCCTGTTGTGATTCAAATTATTGAAGTAATCTCGTATGTCCAGTTTATCATATTTTGGATAAAATTACCTTATTAATAATAAAGAGTTCCGATTTCTATCAACTGATATCAGGGATGGGAACTTAATGAAAAACCTACAGGATTAACCATGTTACATATCGAATACAAATAGAGAAGTTAGAAAACTTAAACTCCAACTCCAACACAAAGGGTGTGCCACATGACGAATCTATTCGAACATTGTTCAGGTCAAACATTATCCGCCAACCTGGGATGGCTGAACGAGCCAACAGATTGGTCCATTGAAGACGGCAAAGTAACGATAACCGTTTCGCCGATCAGTGACTTTTTCATTGATCCGGGAGGTGAGCCGGTGAAAGCTTCAGCTCCATTTTTACATACGATAGTCAAGGGAGATTTCAGCATCATCACTCAAGTACAGGTGGATATGAAAGAACAGTATGACTCCGGCTGCCTGATGGTGAGGGTGGACGATACGAATTGGGCTAAAGTCTGCTTTGAATATTTTGAAGAACAGCCATCTATTCTTAGTGTTGTTACTCGTGGTAGCTCGGATGATTGTGTATCCGCACCTGTAGACGTTAATAAGCCTTATTTACGTGTAGCCCGGGCAGGCAACAGCTTTGCTTTCCATTATTCTCAGGATGGAGAGAAGTGGAAGCTGGTTCGTTATTTCGGACTCGACTGCGCGGAAGAGATCAAAGTTGGCATTGTGGCCCAATCCCCCATTGGGCAAGGGACCACGGTTACTTTTACAGACGTACAGCTTCAACATGGAGTGACCGGAAGTGTTCGCCGGGTAAAATAACAGGGATCAGAAGGTTGTTTTGTCATTTATTTCACCCGAATTAACATTCCAAACAGACCGAGTATAGCAAAGGCCAGAAATGCCGTTGTATTGGAAAACACTTCGATCGTATACCCTGCCATGGATGAGCCAAGAAATTGCCCAACACCCAGCGCGAGAAAGGCAAGGCTAATTCCGATGGACACATTTGGACTGAATAGTCTCGTCGCCCAAACGATAAATACACTGGTCAGGAAAATATACGTGCTGCCAAATATGATCGCAGAGATGAGACTGGCAGTCATTGAAGGCAGAAGGATAACCCCGAGCGAAATAGCCAATAAAAGTATGCCTATTCGGTAGGACCACCCAATCTCGAACCGTTCAATAATGCGACCAGCGCATCCACCGAGTATCCCCATAACCCCCATCACAATCCAGAACAACACGGCTTCCGAATCGGAGGCCCCTTTCTCGTCTGTGAGGAAGTTCCGGGCAAACGTCCAGTAGATTGCAGAACTGAAACCTGTCAACAGACAAGCCATGAGCAGAGCAGACCCTGGTCTGGTAGGTTTCATACATGTCCAGAGAGACTTGGTACAAGGCAGTGTCTTGGTTGCCGGAATAACACGTCTGTTCCACAAAAGAACCACAACACCGATTACAGCAAACAGGATGTAGGTTAGACGCCAGTAATCCGTGAACAGCCAGTAGAGTGGACCTGATATTACAATTCCGAAGCTGGTCCCTGTGTTAATCCAGCTGTTGCCTCTTGCTTGTAGCTCGGGAGCAAGCTCGGCATTAACCGTGTTACCGAGGGCTGGAGAGGCCCAGCCTGTACTCAAACCTGCTAGAAATATACTAAATGTAAGAACCCATGCATTCTGAGCCAAGGCGATGCCGGTTAATCCGAGCACTGCGCTGATCCCTGCCAATTGAATGACATAATGATGTCCCTTGCGATTAATCAACAGTGGTGCAGTTAGAAGGGACAGACAGTAGGCAATATACGTTCCTGAGTTAATCGCGCCAGAGGCTGCATCATTTAATTTTAAGGCCTCCGAAATTTCCGGCATAAACAATCCATAACTGAATCGCCCGAATGCATAACATACAGCGATAAGTGCAATGCCTGGAAAGATAATTTTTTTCATTAAATCCACCGCCTTTTAGATAGAACGATCATTATATTTCTTGATAAATAAAAAAGTGAGTTGAAATATTAACTCACCCGGAATAGCTTTATTTGAAACTGGTCTGCGTCATATGGATCAGTTCAAGGCAGACGTCATTTACATTTTCTGTCTCAGCAAGTGCCGTGGAACCCTCCAGCAGCAGGGAGAATCGCAATAGATCTCGATCACTTGCAACAGGCGCCAATGTTTGGATTAAAGTTCGCATATGTCTTTTATGCGCATTCACTGTCTGCACGATGATATGGTCTGCATGACCTCCGAATTCTTCTTTGGCGCGTAGAAATAAGCAACCTCTTGATTCGTGTTCCTTCAACCAAGTTGCATGTCCCTCAGCCAGATTGAGGAACATAGGTTGTGCTTTATTGTCTGCATATTGCCTGAGCTGTTCTAAATAACGCTGTTCGCGTCGCAAGAGTACCTGGACAATGAGATCATCCTTGGACTCAAAATGATTATATAACGTCATGATGGCAATCCCGGCATCCGTGATAATCCGCTTCAAGCCGATAGAATGGAAGCCGTGGAGGTAGAATAATTCTTCAGCCACGTTCAAAAGCATTTCCTTTTTGCTGCTCATGATCAGTGATACTCTCCCTTCAAAATAAGATAGAACGATCATTATACTTGTAGGCTATAATATATCTTTTACATTGTCAAATGTTGTGACTCCTCTTGTCTTTGGTTAGTTCAAAGCCTGGGCAGGGCGTTATATGAATAACGTCGTTGCACATTAACCGGACATATGAGAGCACAACATGACAGGTTTTTGGGTGGTTTATCCGTTATATTAGACATCAAGGAGTGATTATTACATGAACTGGATCAACGCATTACAGGTCGCTATTCAATATATGGAAGACCACTTACTCGAAAATATGACGATGGAGCAGATTGCAGCGCAGGCCCATATCTCTCCTTTTCATTTTCAACGTACCTTTGCCTTATTAACTGATGTTACTGTAGCCGAGTACATAAAACGCAGACGATTGACACTGGCGGCACATGAGCTGCTTCAAAGTGATCACAAAATTATTGATCTGGCGTTTAAATACGGTTACGACACACCGGAATCTTTCTCCAAAGCATTTCGTAGACAACATGGGATCGCACCCAGTGAGGCTCGAAAGAATAGTAACGCTGTCCAATCGTATAATCGTCTGGTGATTCAAGTGAGTCTAAAAGGAGCAGAGCCGATGAAATATAAAATCGTTGAATATCCCGAATTTACGTTGGTCGGAGTAGAGCAAACTTTCTCATATGCAGATGGAGAACATCTGCAAGGCATCGGGAAGATGTGGCAGGAAGCGTGGACGAGCGGTACAGAGGATCGTTTATTTGAACTGAACAACGGGGATATTCCAGGTTTACTCGGTGTCGTTGTGGATCAGAGCGAAATCCAGGAGAAACAGATGCAATACTGGATTGCTACGACTTACGATGGTGAAGTACCGGAAGGATTATCAAGCTTCACCATGCCTGCTTCCAAATGGAGTGTATTTGAGGTAGAAGGCCCGATGCCGGAGAGTATGCAGCTTCTGTGGAAACGGATTATTTCGGAATGGTTTCCATCTAACCCTTATGAGCACGCATATATGCCGGAGCTGGAAGTATACCCGGGGCCCAATCAACCGCCACAAATCTGGATACCGATTAAATAAATTTTAACCGTTTCAAACTCGATCATTGTCGCCCATAAACATTCGGATAACCGAAGCTGTTTATGGGTTATTTGGTTGTGATTAATTAGAGATTCGAAGTTGTACAGAGGATGTTCAAGCGTTGTTCATTTTATTGCAGCCAGGTAAACATGATATATTGGAACGAAGGTTAACAGCTATAAGAGGACAATGAGGTAAACCGCAGGAGGCAGATATGTTATATGAGGACCCATTCATTCAGACGATCATCCAACACGAGCAATTAATGCATGACCTGCGGAGAGTTCGTAGTCTCCATTTGCCTCAAAGTTACATAGGTGCAGGATATATTCGTAAATATTGAATAATAAGTGATTTGCGGAATAATGGGTACAAGAAGGAGTGTCTACGGATTTGATAAAAAAGTTCTTACAAAAATATGGACTGATCATTGATCTTGTCCTGTTGGCATGTTTTGTGGCGTTCCTGGCCTTCTGGGGCCAAAGATTCCCAGTCATGTTTTTTGGAATGATCACGGTGGCTTTTATCGTACTAAGACGGATTGACTATCAGAAGCATGTTATTCTGAAACGGATTATCCTTACCGGATTTGGCGTGGTTGCCGTCTCTTTTGTCATTATTGAAGCCCTTGTATTCACACAGCTTGGTGCGAATGATCCGGAAGAAGCGGACTATGTCATTATTCTGGGTTCAGGCATCCGTGGAACGGAATTGTCATTGACCTTGAAGCAAAGGTTGGATGCCAGTCTGGACTACATTCGCAGTCACCCTCAGACACCCGTCATTGTATCGGGTGGGCAGGGACCTGGGGAATCGATTCCCGAAGCGCTCGCCATGAAAAACTATCTGATTGAACAGGGGATTAACCCTGCCCAAGTGATTATGGAAGATCGCTCCACAAGTACACAGGAGAATTTGGCCTTTTCCAAAAAAATCATTAATGAGTCCGGGCTGGAGCACCCCGAGATCATGATTGTCACCAGTGACTATCATATGTTTCGATCCAAGTATATCGCTGCCAAGAACGGTTATGCAGCAGAATACGGCATATCGGCTCCGTCACCGGGTTATCTGAAACCCGTCAACATGATCCGCGAATATTTTGCTACGATCAAAACATTTCTCTAATGCACATGACAGAAAAACGGAAACAGGACGAAGCGGAGATCTATGATCTATGCTTCGTCCTGTTTCCATATAAGGATGGCTATTGCTTCTTAACGATAGGTTATTTTTCTGAAGGAGCAGGTACAGTTACTGAAACCTTATCCCCAGGGAGAGCTACCATTTCAGGAGATTCACCGGTAAAAGGAACAGTGGCTGATTCTACAACTTTAGCCTCAGAAGGTTCAGTAGTAGATGGAACAGTAATAGAAGGTACAGTAGCAGACGGAACTGGCACAGCTTCGGAAACTTCATCCTCAGGGAGAGCCACGATCTCAGGAGTTTCGGAAGTAGAGGGAGCAGTTACAGCTTCGGAAATTCCAACCTTGTTGGGAGAAGCTGCGATTTCAGAAGATCCACCCGTAGAAGGAACAGTCACAGCTTCAGAAGCCTCAGCCTCCACTTTAACTGTGTGGTTTGATGCCCATACGGCGGTGGACGTACTTACACCTGTAATAAGCAGGAGGGCTCCCATACTTAACATCCAATGTTTCTTTTTCAGTTTCTTTACATTAAACATAATCATCAATCTCCTTTTTAATTGTTTGCCTTCACCCGATAGGGACGAACAAAATTGAGCAGGCATTTTCTTGGTTCCCGCCATCACATTTAAAATTGTCTCACCATATCGTCTTCGTTCTTCGTGGGACATCTCTTTCACCACATCTTCATCACAAGCCAACTCGCTCCAGGTATGAATGTCCCGGCGAATGATATGAATCAGGGGATTGAACCAGTGCAGGGCACTAACCCCCAAGGTCAAAGCTTTGACCCACAGATCTTTATGTTTTAGATGTACCAACTCATGATGAATTACCATGCTGATGTCCATTTTCACCGTATTTTCGGGTGGCAGATATATCGTTGGTTTAAACAAGCCAACCAGTATAGGGCTTCGTACTAGCGTGCTGTGAGCAAGCGTGATATTACGTTTGAGACCCAAAGCCTCTTTGATTAATGGTAGCTGTACAGCTGCCTCACTATGACAGAGGACTGGGGTACGTGTACGAGATAATTCATTCAGAAATCTTCGATAACAGTACGCCTGCCATGCCGAAAAACCAATGACTCCAATGCCCCAGACGCATAACAAGAACCAGGCTGTGGTTACCGAAATGGTTTGTTCCGGGATAAATGTTCCTGCAAGTACGCCCGAAGTTGCTGCATTCTCCGTACCCGGTATAGTTGATGTCGTTTGGAATGCAATATCCAAAAGCCATGAAAGGCCAAGAGATACCGGGAAGAGATAAAACAAGATAGCCAGTTTACCGAGTCTGTAGAGCCACTTGGTCGGAAAAACAGATACGGGTATAAGTCGTAGTGCCAAAATACAAACAGAAACGATACTTCCCGCCACGGTCAGGCTGCACAGAATCTCAAAAAAGATATTCATCATCTGCACCTACTTTTCCGAAAGCCATTTTTTCAATTCTGAAATGTCATCGTCTGAAAGCTTGTCACCGTCATACATGGCCGAAACCAAATTTTTAACTGAACCTTGGTAGAGTCCATCAAGAACGTGCTGCGTTTCCTGTAGTTTGTAATCTTCGGGCTTTAGAAGAGGTTCATAATCATTGGTTCGTCCACGTCTCGTGACGGTAAGTGCGCCTTTATCCACCAACCGTGACAGAAAGGTAGACATGGTCTGCGCTTTCCACGCTTTCCCCTTCTCAGCAAATATGTCTAATAGTTCTGTGGAGGTGACCGGTGGGGCGCATGACCATATAACAACCATTAACTCCATTTCTGTTTCGGATAATTTTTGAATCTGGTTCACAGTGAACACTCCTTAACATCGTTATGCGTCCATAACGATCGTATTACTACACTACGTAGTACGTATAAACTACTACAACTTGTAGTGGATAGTCAAGTTATCCTGATAGATGATTGCCAAACCATGTTATAATATAGGTCATTAATAGAAGAACGATGTAGGAGTGAATGATCATTACAGCATATCAATTACCTGCTCTCTATGAGCAGAAGCGAGTTTCAATGCAAGCGATGGAAGAGATTGTACGCCTGTTGGCGCAGGCACCGCTATTATATGATGATGGACAGGGCATCCAGGTTCAGGATTACATGGGTGGCTTGGAGGTCGAACTTGAACATGAGGTACGCCGTGCAGTGACCGAGTTGTATGAACTGGCTGTTCAGGCCTGCCGCGCCTTCGCTGATCCATTGGCGTACGAGCAACTTCAGGATGCGCTTGGGTTACAGGCTGAGTTATGGCAGGAGGAAGTGCTTACTCTTGCAAAGTGGATGGACTGGCTGAAGCAGATCAGTGAAGGAAAGAGAACACTGCCCGAGTACAACTTTACAGCCATGCTTGGCAATCTGCCAGATGGATTCATGATCCATGATTTTTATGATGAACTCCGATATCAGCTGGAACAAAACCCTGCAAACGCATGGGCTATCGAAGAGCGGGATCGCTTGTACGCAGCTCTGGGTGCGAAATAAATCAAACCAACGGGTCACCGGCGGTGTTAATCTAATATCTGTATTTTGCATGCATAGAAACATTCCAATCTATATCTTGCGAATTCTTTACCCAGTATGGGAAATGAGGGGATACCGTGAAGAAGGTTGTATTAGCTGGTGGAACGGGATTTGTCGGACAGGATTTTGCCCAAAGATTCAAGAAACTAGGTTATGAGGTGTTAATTATCTCGCGTCAGCCCGGTCATATTGCCTGGGAGGATCGTGCGGGAATTATAGGGGCACTGGAAGAGGCAGAAATGTTGATTAACCTGGCAGGTAAATCGGTGAACTGCCGTTATACGGAGGAGAATCGCAAAGTCATTCTGGAATCCAGAACCCGGACAACGCGCATTCTCGGCGAAGCCGTCCTGGCTTGTAATCAACCTCCTGAATTATGGATTAATTCGAGTACAGCAACCATATACAGACATGCTGAAGATCGTCCCATGACGGAAAAAGAGGGCGAGATTGGCTCCGGGTTCTCGGTCGACGTTGCCAAGGCATGGGAACAGGCTTTCTTTGAATTCAGTCTGCCGTCTACACGTCAGATTGCACTGCGGATTGCGATTGTGCTGGGCGAGGGCGGCGTGATGGTGCCCATGACGAACCTCGTCCGTTTTGGACTGGGAGGATCGCAAGGCGCAGGAACACAGCAGTTCAGCTGGATTCATATCGAGGATCTCTTCCGCATGGTAATTTATTTGCAAGAGCATCCACACTTGAATGGTGTGTTCAATGCGTCCTCTCCGCATCCGGTGACGAATCGGGAGTTAATGGCGCGTCTGAGAGAACAGATGGGGGTGCGGATTGGACTACCTTCTCCTCGCTGGATGCTTGAACTGGGCGCACGCTTCATTCAGACCGAGACGGAACTGGTTCTCAAAAGCCGTTGGGTAATTCCTGAGCGAATGGAGAGGGAAGGATTCACGTTCACATACGGTACGCTAGATGCCGCTCTTGCCGAGATTTTGAATAAGAAGAAATAACACTTCATAACAAAAGAAAATACAACAGGAAGGGCAGAGGCATCTGCCCTTTTGTTATATATGTTCAACTAAACATTTACACGATAACGGAGAGGACAGAAATAACTTGAAGAAGCGAAGCGTTCGCCTAAAAGCTTTCTGAAAGAAAGCTGCACCGGAAGCATATGCTTATCCCCGGATTTTCCCTTTTTAAGAAGGGAATCAAAAAAATCTGGGGATAACAGCGATCGGAAAGTTGTTCTGTCATCGCAGTGTCTGTGTAAATACTAATTAGCTGAACTTATAGAGGTTTTTCAAAAAGTCCGCTTTTGATTACGAAGGATGCCTATCGGCATCATCAGCATCGAATATGGAATTCAGCCGAAATAAGCTGGAGGCTTACGAAGTATGTTTCCTTTGGAAACATTGTGGTTGCTCACGTAGTTTGCCTACGCTCCGCTACTCCATTTCTAGCTTCATCCCATCTTCTCGGTACTGAAAACCGGTCTTTTTGAATACGAGCTTATATTATATCAGTCAGATGAACAGAAAGAGGTTGGGGAAATGCAACTTAGAAGAGTAAGGATCGTAGGGACAGGGAAGTACCTGCCTGAACAGGAAGTCACCGATGAGGAACTGGATCGCCGCTTGGACGTGCCTGCGGGCTGGGTTAGCAAAGCTACAGGCGTAGGTGTACGTCATTATGCTTCGGGTGAAGAAACCTCCTCTTTCATGGGCGCACGGGCTGCGGAAGCTGCACTGGCGGATGCAGGATTACAATTTAGTGATATCGACTGTCTGGTGTGTACCAGTGGCACGAAGGAACAACCGTTGCCAAGTACGGCGGTATTTATCCAGCAGGCCATGGGGCAGCAAGATTCGGGCGTACCTGCTTTTGATATGGATGCAACCTGCCTAAGTTTCCTGAACGGACTGGATGTGATTTCCTATATGGTAGATGCTGGACGTTACCAGCGAGTACTGCTCGTAGCCACTGAGATTGCCTCAGCCGGACTGAATTGGTCGGATAAAGAAAGTGCGGCCCTGTTCGGAGATGGAGCGGCCGCTGTTATTATTGAGCGTTCGCCTGAAGGGTCATCCTCTCAGATTGTACATGCTTCCCTTCAAACCTACAGCCGAGGTGCTCGCTTCTCGGAGATTGCAGGTGGAGGTACACGGCTGCATGCTTCGAATTATAAGGCGGATCAGCCTGAACCCTACCTTTTTCATATGGATGGACAGGCGATCTTCCGCATGGCATCCAGACTTTTGCCTGGCTTCATTGGTGATATGCTGCAGGCGACCGGGAATCGAATGGAGGATTTCCAATTGGTCATTCCCCATCAGGGAAGTGCCATGGCGATGAGACTGATTCGCAAGAAGCTTGGCATTGCTGAAGATCGGTTTATGGACATCACACGAAATCACGGCAATACGATTGCGGCATCGATCCCGATGGGTCTGCATGAAGCGATTAGACAACAGCGTATTCAGCGTGGTGATCGGGTGTTGATGATTGGCACGGCTGCCGGATTATCATTGGGAGGACTCATTTTTGACTACTAGATCTGGGGAAACCAGACATCGTACAGTTGCTTCTCTCCGTGTGCTGCTTACAGGAGGAAGGGCTCCCGTAACGCTGGATCTGGCACGCATGCTTCATCGGGCAGGCCATCGGGTCTATGTCGCGGAGAGTGCCGTACGGCATCTGACCAGATTATCTCGTGCAGTGGAACAGTGCGCTGTGGTCCCGTCGCCACGTCATGACACACGTGCGTATCTGGCAGAGCTGGAACGGTTGGCACAGGATTGGCAGATCGACCTGTTGATTCCGATGTGTGAAGAAGTCTTCTATGTTGCCCAAGGGGCAGACAGATTGCGTGAATATTGCCGTGTTCTGGTTACAACTCTGGAGCAGCTGCATGAGTTGCACCATAAATATGAATTTATCCAGCTTGCAAGGTCACTCGGTCTTTCGGTTCCGGATACACGTCTGATCCACAGTCGGCAGGAATGGATGGAAGCCCAGTCTGTTATAGAAAAAGTAGGAGATTGGGTGTGGAAACCGGTGTATTCCCGCTTTGCAGCCAAAGTTCGCATGCCAACACTCATGACCGATGACGCTGGGGCAGGGACGGATCAGGAAGGAAACTTAAGCGAAAAGAAACGTCGACATTTCCGTAACGACCCTCCAGAAGAAGGGCAGTTATCCGTTGCTGCACCTTGGGTTGCACAGGCCTACATTCCTGGTCAGATGTTATGTACATACAGCATAGCGCATGAAGGGCAACTGGTTGCACATGCCACTTACGACAGTCGCTATCGTACAGGAAGCGTGGGAGCCAGTGTTTTTTTTGAACAGGTGGAACATGAGGGTGCCCTTGCGTGGGTGAGACAATTTGTTGATGCAACGGGTTTTAGTGGACAGATTGGGTTTGATTTTATAGAAGGTCCGGATGGGCAAGTATACGCGATTGAGTGTAATCCGAGGGCAACAAGTGGGATTCATCTGTTTCACCCCGGAGATGACTTGGTGCGTGCACTAACTGAACCGGAGACGTTGGTAAAAGAAAGAAAAATGATCACTCCCGCACGTGGCACCAAAGCCATGCTCATGCTTCCCATGCTGGGAAGCGGGTTGCAGCAGATCTTAGGCAAAGGGAAGCTCCGTGCATGGATAGCTGCGTGGCGTGGAGCTAGGGATGTGGTCTATGTAGGGCAGGATATCCAGCCTGTATTTGAACAATTCGGAGTGGTGCTAGCCGCATGGCGTCTGGCAAGATCGCAGAAGTGCTCGCTGACTGAAGCTTTGACTCATGACATAGAATGGAACGGTGAACAACAATGAATAGAGCATTGGTTACAGGAGCTACGGGATGTCTGGGCAGGCATCTCGCGATACGACTTGCCAAAGAGGGATGGGAAGTCACTGGCATGGGCCGACAGCCAAAGATTGGTGCAGAACTTGAGTTGGCAGGAATCCGATTCCTGAATGGAGATATACGGGATGAGGCTGCAGTGAACAAAGCGTGTACGGGACAGGATGTGGTGTTTCACTGTGCAGCTCTATCCTCGCCATGGGGCCGATATCGTGACTTTTATAGCAGCAATGTGGAAGGGACGCAGAATCTTGTAGATGTATGCCTGCATAATGAGGTACAGCGATTCATACATGTCTCAACTCCGAGTATATATTTTAATTACAATCTGCGATATAACGTACATGAGAATGATCCGTTGCCATCCAAACCAGCCAATCATTATGCAGCCACGAAGCTTCTCGCTGAGCAAGTTGTAATGGAGGGGCATGCGAAGGGACTTCCATCGATCATGATTCGACCGCGAGCCATTTTTGGTCCGTATGATCAGACGTTATTTCCCAGAATTGTCGCAGCAAACGCAAAATCAGGCGTGCCCATGATCGGTGGTGGACAGGCGTTAATCGATCTGACCTGTGTGGATAATGTGGTGGATGCCTTGTTGTTATGCCGTGATGTTGATGCCGCAGCACTCGGCAGAGCTTACAATATCTCCAATGGCGATCCGAGAGCGTTCAGTGAGTTGGTGAGCAGCCTGTTTGCCATGCTGGATATGCCCTTGCGTCGTCGAAACATTCCTTATCGGATGGCATATGGTGTGGCAGCGTTGCTGGAGCGAGTTCATGGCTATATTCCTGCGTTGGGTGAACCTGCATTAACACGGTATACAGTCGGCTCCTTATCTATTCCACAGACATTGGATATTACGGATGCACGGGAGCAATTGGGCTACATCCCTCGGGTGTCCATTGAAGAGGGATTGCAACAATTTGCAGACTGGTGGAGGGCTGAATCATGCTGACAACAACTCCGGTGAAACTATATTTGGGTGCGGCGGGTTACTGTACACATCCAGAGTTTCTGACGCTGCGTGGTGGTCGATTGAGTCCAGTACATTTCCCGGCAGGATTTGCCTGCATCATTCATCCCGTACATGGACCGATCCTCTTGGATACGGGATATAGTTCCCGCTTTTTTGAGGGAACGGCTCATTTGCCTAATGCAATGTATCGTCATATTACACCAGTGGTCTATCGTGAAGAGGATAGTGCCGTTCATTTTTTGGCTCGAATTGGACTGAAAGCATCGGATATTCGGTATATCATCCTCTCTCATTTTCACGGCGATCATATTGCGGGTGTACGAGATTTCCCAGAGGCACAATTCATTTATCTGCCAAGGGCCTATGATGCTGTGCGCTCACTTGGTCCGATTGCGGCTGTAAAAGCAGGTTTTCTTGCGGGGCTGTTGCCCGAGGATTTTATAGTCAGATCATTGCCAGTTACGTGTGAGCCTGAGCGATGGATAAGAGCGGGGGAAGCTTTCCCTTTTGATGAGGTCTACGACATCTTTGGTGATGGCAGTCTGCTTGGGGTGGATGTATCCGGTCATGCGGAAGGCATGATGGGACTCCTGTTGCGTACAGAAGAACATGACTATTTTCTCTGTGCGGACGCGGTATGGTCGAGTCGGGCTTTTCGTGAACAGCGCAGACCGAATATTCTTGCTGGAATCATTATGTCGAATCGACAGGAATACCATCGTAACTTTGACAAGCTGGTTCAGCTGCATCAGCAATTTCCCCACATTCGGATTGTGCCGAGTCATTGTCGAGATGTACTGGACGCTTGGGGTACAGGAGGGCCGAAACGATGAGTAATACCTTTCGTATTGTGGTTCATTATGCACTCGCACGTGGGCTGCGAACATGGAAAACACGAGAACAACTTGAGCGCTGGCAAGAGCGCCGGATTATTCGGCATGTTCATCAGATCCGTGCCCGATCTCCATTTTACCGGAAGTGGTGGGGTAGCTTGGACGCAACCGACTGGAGAAGCTTTCCGTTGATTGACAAATCAACCATGATGGAACATTTTGATACACTGAACACGGTGGGTATTACCAAGGACAAAGCTCTGACTCTTGCAGGTGAAAGTGAAGAAACACGTGATTTCAAACCTTCCATTCTAGGTGTGACGGTTGGACTGTCTTCGGGCACGTCAGGGAACCGGGGGATATTTCTGGTGAGTGATCGGGAGCAGGATGCGTGGACGGGTACGGTGTTGGCCAAGTTGCTGCCTGGTGAACTGTGGAAACCTGCGAAGATTGCGTTTTTCCTGCGGGCCAATAGTAATTTGTATGAATCCGTGCAACGTGGCAAATTGCAGTTTCAGTACTTTGATCTGCTGGAGCGTGTGGAGACCTTGGTCAATCGGCTGGAAACCTACCAACCTACCGTATGGGTAGCTCCTCCTTCTATGCTGCGTCTGTTGGCGGACGCCTATGTGGCAGGCCATCTGACTGCTGTACCGGATAAAATCATCTCTGTTGCCGAGGTGCTGGACCCCCTGGATCGCAAGGTGTTGGAGCAGGTCTTCGGACAGACCGTTCATCAAGTCTATCAGTGTACAGAAGGGTTCCTGGGTGCGACCTGTCGTTACGGCACACTGCATTTGAACGAAGACATTGTGCATATTGAAAAAGAGTTCATTGATCCCGCCACCCGGCGGTTCGTGCCCATTATCACAGACTTCTCCAGAACATCACAGCCGATTATCCGATATCGGCTGAATGATATTCTGACCGAGGCGGCGCTGCCATGTGCCTGTGGTTCCCCGTTTACCGCCATTGAGCGGATTGAAGGCCGCTGTGATGACACGCTTTATTTTTCAAACATGCATACGGGTGAGGCGGTACCGGTCTTTCCGGATTTCGTTACCCGTTCGGTCATTGCGGCTTCGCCGGATATTGAACATTATCGTGTGGTGCAGCAAGGAGACGGAACAATGGAAGTATCCCTTCGGCTTGGCGGGAGCGCAGTGCTGGAGCAGGTCGAGACGGATGTACGGAGTGAGCTGATGAAGCTGGGAGAGCGTCTGGAATGCACCTTACCTGAGATCAGATTTGTTCCGTATACGTTCGAACCGGGAATCACGAAGCTGCGCAGGGTGGAGAGAAAAGATAACGGAGTGGCGGATTAAGCAGCAGGGGCCGTGCGGTATAGGTAGAAACGGAAGTAAGTAATTTACCGAGGAAAGAAGGACACACCGTGACAGCAGAGGAACACTTAACAAAGGACGGGCAGGGACGAATTAACATGGGTCTTGGTGCAGTAAAGAAGACAAAGGAGAGAGCGAACGCTCCGGTGGCCTTAATTACGGGTACCTCCAGTGGTTTTGGTATGCTTACGGCAATCACCCTTGCCAAGCAGGGATATCTTGTTGTTGCTACAATGCGTGATCTGAGTCGAAGAGAAGAATTGGTGAGGTTGGCTGAACAGGCAGGGATATCCGAACGTTTGCAATATGTGCAACTGGACGTAACCGATGCTGAATCGGTGCAGAAAGCTGTGGGGAACGTACTTCACAACAATGGCCGAATCGACATGCTGGTGAACAATGCGGGATTTGCGGTGGGCGGGTTCATTGAGGAAGTATCGATGGAGGATTGGCGGCGCCAGATGGAAACGAATCTATTTGGATTAATCGCTGTGACACGTGCGGTCCTGCCTGTGATGCGTGAACAGAAGCAGGGGTTAATTGTTAATTTGTCCAGTGTCAGTGGTTTGTCCGGTTTTCCAGGGTATGCGCCTTATGCTGCCTCCAAATTTGCTGTGGAAGGATTCACGGAAAGTCTGCGGCATGAGATGTCTTCGTTCGGTGTTCGGGTGGTATTGGTTGAGCCTGGCTCTTATCGCACGCCGATCTGGAATAAAGGTTTGGGTGAGATTCACCGGAGCGAGAACTCCCCATATAAGCATAAGCTGGATGCGGTTCTTCGTTATTCCAAACATGCGAGCGAGACGGCACCTGATCCACAGGAAGTGGCAGATCTGATTGGCCGAATTGCGCAGATGCGTGCACCAAGACTTCGATATGCGCTCGGAAAAGGTTCGCGTGTGCTCATCATAGGTAAAGCACTGCTACCGTGGAAGTGGCTGGAGCGGATTATCGCCCGTGGTTTAAAATAGAGATTAGGCAGGAGCCAAAATTGTACAGTTTGCGAATGGGAGGGGTTAGCCATATTCGAATTCATCGTCATTATTTTACTTCTTGCGATTGTGGGTCTGCTCTTTCATATCAATAGCAAGCTGCCAGCGCGTGACCGGGTGAAGGAAGCAATGGAACGTGATCGGAATCAGAAACATAATCAGGATGCTCCAAATTAAAAAGCGGAGGTTACCAATGAAAATTGCATTCGTTTTGTTTGATGGACTGACTTTCCTTGATTTTGCAGGGTTTTATGATGTGATCAATCGGTTGAATTTCTTTGAACCTACCAAAGGAACGACGTGGGAAACCTGTGCAATGACAGATCAGGTCACGGATGAGTCTGGTCTAACGTTGAAAGTGGATCGAGTGAAGCCTGACCTGTCGGAATATGATCTCGTGTTTATCCCTGGAGGTATGGGAACGCGTAAGCTTCGATATGACGAGGCCTTCGTAGGTTGGCTGAAACAGGCTGAGTCTGTGCCTTTGAAGGTTTCCGTGTGCACAGGCTCTCTGCTGCTGGGTGCGGCTGGTTTTTTATCCGGCAAAAAAGCAACAACACATCCCCGTGCATATAATTTGCTTGAGCCGTATGTCACCGAGGTGATTCAGAAGCGGATTGTAAAAGATGGAAATGTAATTACGGCTGGTGGAGTAGCCACGTCCATTGACCTTGGGATTTATGTTGTTGGGTTACTTGCAGGACAGGAAGCGGCAGCGAGTGTAAAACTTCAGATCGATTATCCTTATGAGATGCAGGGAGTGGTCGAAGAATGAACGAAGATCGAAAGCAAGAGACATATATCATTCGCAATATTCAGCGGGATGAAGCAGACATTTACTGGCCTTTGCGACTGGAAGCACTGAAAACACATCCTGAAGCCTTTGGGGCTTCGTTCGAGTTGTCCATTCAACTCCCCATGAGTGAAGTGCAGGAGCGCATACATAATGAACCGGATGATTATATTCTGGGCGCATATACAGAAGAAGGAACTTTGGCGGGAATGATGGGTTTCAAAAGGGAACACGGCCTGAAACTCAGGCACAAAGGTATGATCTGGGGCGTCTATGTTGCTCCGCCATATCGGGGAAGTGGGCTGGCTTCGCGCTTGCTCCGCGAGGTGCTGGATCGGGGAAGACATCTGGAAGGTATCAAGCAGATTAATCTGAGTGTAGTGACAACAAATGAATCAGCCCGACGTTTATATGAGCGATATGGATTTGAAGTCTACGGCATCGAGCGTAACGCATTGGAAGTCAACGGTCAGGGATATGATGAGGCGCATATGAATTACTTTTATACGGAGCATTCAACATTGAATGAAGATACCAGCACAGGAGGAGTCCGATGACAGATCAAGTTGAACTCGAGATCGATGGTATTTCCTTTGTTTTAAAAGAGTCTCATTCTTTCGATTGGTTACAGCCATTGGGTACGGTCTTTCGCGTATTCGATCAGCAGGATTCGGGGAATATCTCCTTCGGTATTGTGCAAAAGGATGGAAAGAGATTGTTCGTAAAGTATGCGGGAGCACATACAATTCATGCGAATCATACGGGAAGTCCCCCGGAAGCCATTCTTAATCTGAAATCATCTGTTTCCGTTTACGAAGATTTGGCGCATGACACGTTGATTCGACTAACGGATCATTTTGCAACGGATGAGGGGTATGCCTGTGTATTCGATTGGGTGGATGGGGAGTGTTTGCATTCCCACTGGTATTTTCCGCCTCCGGCCAAATATGAAGATCCGCGTTCGCCCTACTATCGGTTCAGACAGCTTCCTGTTGAGACACGCATTCAGGCAATGGAGCAGATTCTGAATTTTCATATCGAGGTGGAACGAAGAGGTTATGTGGCTGTTGATTTGTATGATGGCAGTCTGATCTATGATTTTGACAGAAACTTTATGAAAATTTGTGATATCGACTTGTATCGGAAGGGCTCTTTTACCAATACCATGGGGCGCATGTGGGGATCTTCCCGCTTTATGTCCCCTGAGGAATTTGAGTTGGGTGCACCCATAGATGCGGTTACCAATGTATTCAACATGGGGGCAATGGCGTTTGGGTTGCTTGGTGGGGAGAAAGATCGTTCCTATGACAGATGGGATGCCGGAGAAGCATTGTATCAGGTTGTGATACGTGCAGTGAGCGATGATCGGTCCGAGCGGTACGCATCGATTGCGGAACTTGGTGAGGCCTGGAAACAAGCTGCGATTAAAGGTCAATGAGTGAGTGGTGGAATTTTCGCAAATATGCAAAATCCATTCGTAAGTGTGTGTGAAATCCCGTATAATGGAAATTATTAAGGGGGTGCAGATGATGTGCAGATATGCCTTGTCAGGACCATATAAAGACATCTATGCATGTTTCATTTGTCGCAAATCATTTAAACAAGTTTCTAGACATGACCTGAGCCCTGAGGTGGTGGCACAACTTGAATATAAATGCCCGCAATGTGCCACTTCTATGGTCAGCATGGGACAGGATTTCCAGGCGCCCAAGCAAAATGATACCAAACAATGGACCAAAGTAATGATGCTGTACCGTCATGGTTATACCTATCATAATTGCGGGTGCGGGGCTGGATATCGCCCAGCTGATTTACGTGAATTATCCGATTTTCTGGAGCAGCAGGAAGCTGGTAAAGGCAGTGTAGGCAAACGATTATTGCAAAGGTTAACTTCATAGTTATGGTTCCAAAATCCAACCTGTCGTCTATGGAAATGTTGAAAATACAGGTGAGCACGTTGTATACAATCAATGAGCAGCAGCGTCTATTAAGCATTAACGAGCCGGGTGGTGGGCAGGCTCCAGCCATTTTTATTGGCATGACTTCTGCCGGTTCACTGATCTATTATCATGAGCAGTTACCGCCGGATCTAATGAATGAGTTGGGTAAGGATTTCGAGCTTCCGTTGGATATTCCAAAACTGATTCGCAAGGTGGAAACCTTTGAGCCAGTTAACCGTGTGTGGATGGGACCTGCCTATGCTTTTCCTGAGTTATCTCACGAGTGGAATCAGAAGGTTCAGTTGATTGGTGAGGAGCAGCGTTATTTGCTGGCAGAGCATTTCCCTGAATTAACAGACTACTTGTATGAAAAAAGCCCTGTTGCCGCTTATGTTATTGGGGATTCTGCTGTGGCAGTGTGTTGCTCCGCAAGGTTTTCCGATCATGGGGCGGAAGCGAGTCTGTATACGGCACCCGGTTATAGAGGACATGGATATGCAGCGGAGACAGTAAAGTGCTGGCAGTATTATGTCAAGGAGCGTGGACGCATGCCAATCTACAGTACATCTTGGGATAATCTTGCTTCACAGCAAGTTGCCCGTAAACTCGGATTAATTCAGTTCGGTGTGGATTTCAGTATCACAACTGTGGATTTGAGGAAGGACTGTGATGTCTGATGATTCGCACTTTCGTACAAAAGGATCTGCAGTATGTCATTGAAGCACATATCCGAATCTATCGAAACGAGTATAATTATGATCATAGCTTTGCTGAATTTATCACCAACGCGGTGAATTCGTTTGGACTTAAAGGCAATCACGCGAGGGAGATGTTATGGATTGTTGAGTTAGATCAGACAGCTTCTGGCTCCATAGGACTTACTCAGGTGAATGAAAATACGGCTCAACTTCGCTGGTTTTTGATCGAACCGGAAGCACGTGGTGCAGGATGGGGCGGGGAGCTTATCAAACAGGCAATTCTTTTTGCAAAAGAAAAGGACTACACATCCGTGATCCTGTGGACCAATGAGTCTTTGATCGGCGCGCGTAGATTATATCAATCTGTGGGCTTTGAAGTGAAGGAAGTTCGCAAGCAGATGTTGTCAGGTCAGGAGCTTACCGAAGAACAATGGGAACTTGTTCTATAACTCTCGTTGTTGAAAGGAGTGGTACAGTGAATCGGAGAAGACTGATTCTGGGTTTGTTATCCGTATGCACAGCATTGACGGTAGCAGCATGTTCGATTCGGACAGAAGACCAAGCATTAACAGCATCGATTGAAAGCAACCTGCAGCAGATGGTTAGCGACCCTGTCCTCCTGACCAGCAGCAATCCGAATGATTATATTGCTGGTAACCGGGAGGCTTACGACGACATCTTGAATACGGGGGAGGCAGGACTGCCTTTCCTGCTACAGCAGCTCGAATCCAGTCCGGATAATGGTCTCAAGGAATGGATCATGGCTCAGGCAAGTACTGAACTGCTTGGAGAGCTTAACCCTGTAAAGGCGTGGCATAGTGGCAAGGACTGGCTCAGACAGTATAAAATGAGCGTAGAATAATGGCTTATCTTCTCTATAGTACCTGACTTAGCGGAAGTAATGGAGGGGGCGGAATCGATTCTGAAGAAGCGATAGCGTTCGCCTTTGTCTCCGATCAGAAGAACGATCCGTAACCGGAATGGTTCCCGCAAGCCGT
Organism: Paenibacillus sp. FSL H7-689; assembly: GCF_000517905.1. Taxonomy (NCBI): domain Bacteria; kingdom Bacillati; phylum Bacillota; class Bacilli; order Caryophanales; family Paenibacillaceae; genus Paenibacillus; species Paenibacillus sp. FSL H7-689. The sequence goes on along the minus strand of NZ_ASPU01000015.1, from coordinate 572,255 downwards.
CAAGCACTGTAGTGTGTGATGAGCCGGAAGTACAAACCTCACCTCCAGTCAGCATGAGCAGCATTGAGAGGTTCTTGGAACCCGAAGAATACATTATAGAGGTGAAATCCTTGACTAAAAAAATTGCTTTTTTTGATTCAGGCATCGGTGGTTTAACCGTTTTGCATAAGGCATTACAACAGTTTCCGGAAGAAAAATTTCTGTATTACGCAGATACCTTGCATGTCCCCTATGGAACGAAGTCTGCGGATGAGGTTAGAGGACATATTTTTGATTGTGTGGAAGCCATCGTTCAGGAGGATGTTCAAGCCATCGTGATTGCTTGTAATACAGCAACAAGTCTGGCTGTGAAGGATCTGCGCGCCAAGTATGATATCCCGATCATTGGCATGGAGCCTGCAGTGAAACCAGCCGTGGAGATGAATCGCAACAGTGGGAAGAGGGTGCTTGTATTTGCTACGGCCCTCACCTTGAGCCAAACCAAGTATAACGAACTGGTATCACGTGTTGATGATCACCACAGTGTGGATTCCATTGCGTTGCCGGAACTTGTGGAGTGGTGTGAACAGCTGGATTTTGATCCGGGCAAAATCGCTGATTATTTCCGGTTCAAGCTGGCAGATGTTGATGTTCATGGGTATGGCACAGTGGTGCTTGGTTGCACGCATTATCCATTCTATACGTCCATTCTGCGCACGGTTCTGCCCGATCATATACAGATCATTGATGGCAGTAAAGGCACAGTGAACCATCTGAAGCAGCGGCTTGGACTGGTGGCTCAACATGGAGACAGAACAGGGGAACAGGTCACTTTCCTCAGTTCATCAGGCCGACCGGAAGAGCAGGAGAAGATGTACAGTGCACTTCAATATCTTGAGATGAACTCCAAGTAAGTTACACCATAGGAGGTGATAGCTATGCAGTCCATTTATCTTATCCGTCACGCCAAGGCCACAGGGCAGGAACCCCATGCAGAGCTTACTGATGAAGGGATCAGGCAGGCTGAAAAACTTGCAGATATCTTGGCTCATCATTCCATAACGTATATTGTCTCCAGTCCATGGAAAAGGGCCGTTCAGACGGCTATGCCACTGGGCATAGCAACGATGCAACATATACATACGGATGAACGTCTTCAGGAGAGGGTACTTAGCTCTCTTGATCTGCCTAACTGGATGGATGTACTGAAACGTACATACGATGATGTGGATTGGATGGAAGAAGGCGGGGAATCTTCGAGAAACGCGGCTGCAAGGGGGCTGGCACTACTGGAAGAGTTGTGGAGCAGACCGGAACAGCACGCGGCCGTGGTTACACATGGAAACTTGTTATCACTGCTTATTCGTGAGTATGAACCATCCTTTGGTTATGAAGAGTGGACCAAACTGTCTAACCCGGATGTGTATGTGCTGGAGAGACAACGACCGGATGCAGGGCTGTCCACCATTCGAAGAATCTGGACAGATTAAACAGCAAAAGAGTGCTCCAGCGATATTATATCAGCCAGAACACTCTTTTCGTTTATCCACGGGGCATATTACAATGCAGCAATCATGATCATAACCCATCCAGCCAAAAATGCGACTCCGCCAAGTGGGGTAACGGCTCCCAATTTGCGAACACCCGTCACACTTAAAACGTACAGGCTGCCAGAGAACAGGATAATCCCGGCGAACATCAGCCATCCGGCAAGCATGACGAGTGAAGAGGATTCAAGACGGTCTGCCAGCAGTCCGATCAGGATGATGCCAAGTCCGTGGATGAGGTGATATTGAACACCGGTTTCATAGATTTTGATCATGTCAGCGGATAATTTGCGCTTGAGCGCGTGTGCGCCAAAAGCACCCAATGCAACAGCCAGGAACATCATAATACTGCCGAGTATAATCAGGGTTTGCAATGTGTTTTTCTCTCCTTTTAAGGGTAATTAGATATAACATCAAAGTTTACTGCACGAGTGTTGTCTACAGTTTGCGCAATTGAATCTGCCCAATGGAGTGATCGGCTTCCTTTTTCAGAATCAGTCTGGCACGTCCTTTGGTTGGCAAAATGTTTTCATGCAGGTTTTTGGCATTGATATCTTGCCAGATCTGGTTGGCCGTACGCACGGTTTCTTCTTCATCGATATTGGCGAATCGTTGATGGAAAAAGGAATCTGTGTTCTGGAACGCTGTATTGCGGAGTAGCTTGAAACGCTCAACGTACCAGTGCCTTATATGTTCTTCTTCCGCATCAATGTAGATGGAAAAATCGAAGAAATCACTAACCAGCAAAGGCGTTTCCTTTTTGATCTGAAGTACATTGATACCTTCAATAATGAGAATATCCGGTTGACAGATCTGCTTCTCTTCTCCTTGAATGACATCGTAGGCGAGGTGAGAGTAGACGGGTGCTTTCACTTCGGGTTTGCCAGATTTCACATCACCCATGAACTGAATCAGGGATTTGATATCATAACTTTCCGGGAATCCCTTGCGGTTCATGATGCCCTTCTCTTGTAGCACCGCATTGGGATATAAGAAACCGTCGGTTGTGACAAGGTCAACCTTCGGGCTATTCTTACCTCTGGCGAGCAGTGCCTGTAGCAAGCGGGCCGCTGTACTTTTGCCCACGGCAACACTACCCCCGATTCCAATGATGTAGGGGGTGGGGAGGGCTTCTTTTTTCATAAAGGAGGCCGTCAGTTGATTCAGCTCTCGTGAAACTCTTGCATATAGGTCAATAAAGTGGGTAAGAGGCAAATATATATCTTCGACTTCTTGAATCGATACCTCTTCATTCAATCCCTTTAACTGTTCTAATTCGGCTTCCGTCAGTGGAAGAGTGGTCTGATGTTCTTTAAGTTCAGCCCATTCCTTGCGGTTAAACTCGATGTAAGGAGAGTATAAATTCATGAGATCCCGCTTTCTGTATGTAATATAATTGTGGACACAACCTTTAGTGTATCAAATTTCAGGAAACTGACAACACCTTTACATTGTGCCTTTCATAATGCCTTTCGTCAAAATGGAGCGAAAAACAACTTACTAGGAAAGTTTAACCCAATTTATGTTAAAGTCAACGTATACCATGCGGAAGGGTGACAGTACATGATCGTATATGAGAGAGAGCATGATTTTGTTTTGACCGCACAGCATGAGCATGGATTAGTAGCCGGAGAGATGGCTTCCCACTGGAAAAATGAATTATTATCCGATGCTGCGCATCGGGATGAATTGATTCTAGCGGCCAAGGAACATGACCGTGGTTGGATTGAACTGGATTCATCTCCGTTCTGGAATGATTACAGTCAATCGCCGTATTCGTTTCGTGACTTTCCATTGCGTCCGCGTTTTGTATTCTACCATAAAGGGATTGAAGAAGTTCGTCAGAAAAACCTCTACGCCGGATTATTGTGTAGCTTGATGTACACGGAGCTATTTCAGAAAAATCTGGGGGCCAATGCTCAGGATGATGATGACATCCGAGATTATCTGCAACAAGAACACGAACGTCAGCTGGATTGGGAGAAACAGCTTGGTGGTGATGCTGAAGCACTGAAACAGAGGCTGCAAAGTGATGTGGAGATTATGCTTTTCTGTGATCAGCTCAGTCTGTTTCTCTGTATGGAGGAACCTGGAACACCTGCTGCGCGTTATGATTTTTTTGCAGAAGGACTCAGTTGTACATTTGATGCCTGTTCCAGACAACCGATTCAGGCAGAGTGGTTATCCAATGAAAAAGTAGGCCTGTCTTTTTTCCCGTTTGATGAGGACTTTACGATCGTTTTACCATATAAATCGGTACCAAAGGCAAGTATCCGCAAATTTGGTATGCAACAGGCTTATCGCCGGGCTGAATGGAAGGAACGCCGGGTGTTGATTACGGAATTGAACTGAGAACTGGAAACTCCAGGCTTGAGGAAATAGCAGCATAGAATATAACAAAACAGGCGGGCTTCTGATGTACAGGTGTACAGGGCGTCCGCCTTTCGTATGCATATATATCATCATAGACTATACTGTGAGACCGGTGAAAATACGAATGAATCAGAGTGGGAATAAAGAAGGAAAACACAGGTTATTCCCAGAAATGTTAGTGTACAGCAGAGAAGCGCATGTTAGCAGGAGGACGAATATGGATACTAGGATAGAAATATTAACGATGTGTATGGTATGGGACAAAATGAATGATCAGGTGTTGTTAATGAATCGGCCGGACCGCAAAGGATTTCCGGGATACATTGCTCCTGGGGGGAAGGTAGACTTTCCGGAGAGTATCGTGGATGGCGCCGTGCGGGAGGTTCTGGAGGAGACGGGGCTAATAGTTAATGAGATTACGTATAAAGGGCTTGATGAGTTCTGTGATCCCGAACAAGGATTGCGGTACATGGTATTTAACTATTTGGCGACTTCATTCGAGGGTCGGTTATTGCAAGATCCGCCCGAAGGCGAGCTGTTATGGGTGCCGATGAAGCGGGTTTTTGAGCTGCCTATGCAGGATTGGTTCGCTGAACGTTTCCCACGTTTTTTCCAAAAAGGCACTTTTGAGCGGAGTGTGATCTGGGAGAAGTCATCCGGACGTACGTTGCAAGAAACATTTATGGTGTATAGCGATTCCGTACTTGAACAGAGTGAGACCCAATAAGTTAAACCGTCAGAAGGAGTAAAAATCATGGGATACCAGCATGCCCTGCAAGGATACAGTGCGGCGACGCTTGATGGGGAATGGAAATTAATCCATGAGCATTTAAGCTTGGGTTAGGATAAAAAATAATGCCTCATAATGTATCATCCATATCTATATATTTATATCCAAATATTATGATATAATGAAGTTTACTATTTTTATAGGAGATGACTAGTCTGTGGGTAATAGTGTGTGATTAATAGATTTAGTAAACTAGTTTGTTGAAATGAAGAATGATATATTTGTGGATTTGCCATACATAGGCTTCTGCAAACAGAACGTAAATGAATATTGTACGATGAAAAGGTGGAGATTGGCATGAAATTGTCGTTCCGGATTTTGGACTGGGAAGAAGAGAGACCCTACGAACTTTTATTGATGGCTGATCCTTCAAAAGCAATTGTGGATGAATACCTGAGTCGGGGTGTTTGTTTTATTGCCGAGTATGAAGGAGAGATGGTTGGGGAGTTCGTATTGTTGAAGACTCGTCCAGAGACTGCGGAGATTGTTAATATTGCCGTACAGGAAGAACTGCAGGGACAAGGTGTAGGCAAACACATGATTAAGGAAGCGATGGAAGCTGCACGTAGATTGGGATGCCGAATTCTCGAGATTGGGACGGGCAACTCCAGCTTTCATCAATTGAAGTTATACCAACGTTGCGGTTTCCGCATTATCGGGGTTGATCGTGACTTCTTTGTGAGGCATTATGAGGAAGAGATTATAGAGGATGGTATCCGCTGTGTGGATATGATCCGTATGGCCATAGATCTGGATGCTGTTACAGAGGATGAAAACGAAAGGAAGAGTCCTTAAGTGAATCGGCATACACATATTGGGGTATATGGCTTGGTAGCTTGGGAGGGCCAATTCCTGTTGATTCATAAGGCTCGCGGAGCATATCAGGGGCAATGGGATTTACCAGGCGGAAGGCTGGAATTTGGCGAGCAGCCAGAGACTGCTCTTCATCGTGAGATTGAAGAGGAGACGGGCCTGACCCATCTACAAGTGATGATTCGTTCTGCGGAGTCTACGGTACTGGAATGGGTGTATCAAGGTGAGCCGGAAGAGTTGCACCATATCGGGATGTTGTATGATGTTGTTTTGACCGCAGCCAGTCAGCCGGATCATATCAAAAAAGAACCCGATGGTGAAGATTCGTTGGGCGCGGACTGGTTTACACTGGAGCAAGTTAGAGATCTTTCCCTAACGCCGTTTGCAGAGTATATGATTAGCAAAAGTACATCTTGATGTGCATCCTCAACTTTATTGTTAACTTAAATTTGATGAATCCAAAGAAGCTGCTCGGATAATTTATGTCTGGGCCAGCTTTTTGCTGTGGGTCTCCTGAAGAAAACCCCAATTATTTGTTGAATGTGACGTCAAATGGTTAATGTTTAACTTGACGGTTTGTTTTTGCACATAATGGACCACAATTCAATTAAGGAGGTAAAATGGGAGATCGTATGCCTATTTTGTTGTAATTAGGCGTTCGTTGTTCTACCCAAATTGATCGATTTATTCGATTCATCTAATTTATGCATCAATTGAACTAAAAATAGGAAATGCTCCTGAGCGTAAAAGTTTATAGAATAGATAGTAGAACATGGACTTCACTTGAAGAAGTGGAGAAAGTGTAACCTTCGAACGGATCAGGACAGTATTCGACATCTGTGCGACGGTATATACAATCATTGTTTTACTTTGATTTTGAAAACGCAGACAAACCTTGACGGGAGCGTCGGACTAACGTTACTACCACCAACAGCACGATTATTGGACTTCATGAAAAATTTCGCTTAAAATGTTGAACGAACGCAAATTACGGCTTAGTCAATGATTTCCGTCAAAAACTTATGACTAAATCAAGACGGAGGGAACGTCGATGACGATCGTGGAAGGCAACAAGAAGCCCTGGGAAAGTTACTATGGCCCCAATATGGGATACGTACAGGAACAATATGAATTATTCACTCAAGACCCTGGTTCGGTTACACCGGCTTATCGTGAACTATTTGAACAATGGGGTGCACCGCCGATGTCTGGTAGGGATGCACGCACAACCTTGAATTCCGGCAACGCCCAATCGGCTTCCGGAAGCGTAGACATTCAACTATTACAGAAAGCGGTTACAGCGGGTAAACTGGTATGGAACATCCGCACCTATGGTCATCTTGCTGCAGATATAGATCCGCTTGGAATCAGTGAAGATACAGACACATCTTTGCTGGAACCTCAGCATTTTGAATTAAACGAAGAAGATCTGAAAGCTTTGCCTGCTTCCCTGATCTGGGAAGGTGCAGATGGGCAGACAGCAACCGGATGGGATGCAATTCAACGTTTGCGTCAGATATACACTGGACCCATGGCCTACGAATTCAGTCATGTGCACGAAGTTCAAGAGCGTGAGTGGCTGAATCGTCGTGCGGAATCTCGGACATCACCGGCTCCACTTACGCCGAAAGAACGTAAGGCTTTGCTGGAACGTTTGGTTGAAGTCGAGCAATTTGAAGATTATCTTCACAAAACATTTGTTGGGCAGAAACGTTTCTCCATCGAAGGTAACGATGTGCTTGTGCCGATGCTGGATGAAGCAGTTTGCATCATGGCAGAAGCCGGATCAAGCCACATTCTGATGGGTATGGCCCACCGTGGACGGTTAAATGTACTGGCTCATGTTTTGGGCAAACCGTACAGCAAGATTTTCTCTGAATTTCATCATGCTCCGAACAAAGATTTGGTTCCATCGGAAGGTTCGACTGGGATCAACTACGGTTGGACGGGGGATGTCAAATATCATATGGGTGCCAACCGTTTTGTGAAAGACGGGGAAACTGTGCAGGCACGCCTTACTCTGGCGAATAACCCGAGCCATCTGGAATACGTTAATCCGGTTGTACAAGGGTTTGCTCGTGCGGCTCAGGATGACCGTCGTGACCCTGGATATCCGAAGCAAGACGTGACGAAGGCAGCTACCATTTTGATGCACGGTGATGCAGCATTCCCTGGAGAAGGGATCGTTGCAGAGACGCTTAACTTCAAAGCTCTGCCAGGATATCAGAATGGCGGAACCATCCATATTATCGTCAACAATCGTCTGGGTTTCACTACAGATAGCAGTGATTCCCGTTCAACGTACTACGCAAGTGACCTTGCTAAAGGGTACGAAATTCCGATTGTACACGTGAATGCGGACAATCCGGATGCTTGTATTGCAGCCATTCGTATGGCAGCCGAGTATCGCAATCGCTTCAAAAAGGATTTCCTGATCGACTTGATCGGTTATCGTCGCTACGGCCATAACGAAACCGATGATCCCGAAACAACTCAACCTATCGTTTATGACAAGGTGAAAAACCATCCAACGGTAAGCCACTTGTATCAGGATCAGTTGAAAGAGGAATCGATTATCGATGATGCATCCATTACGAGCATTCGCGATGGAGTAACGAACAAATTAAAAGAAGCTTATGACCAGATGAAGAAAAATGAAGTACATGAATATTATCAGCGGAAAATCAGTGAGCCGGAGGCTGTTACGATTACTCCGACTGCGGTACCGCTTGAGAATCTTCGCAGCATTAATGCCGATCTGCTGAAATGGCCTGAGAACTTCAATGTGTATCCGAAGTTACAGCGAATTTTGCAACGCCGGAGCACTTCCCTGAACGAAGGGGAAAAAGTGGATTGGAGCCTTGCGGAGACACTCGCATTTGCAACCATTCTGGCAGATGGCAAGCCAATTCGGATTAGTGGACAGGATGCCGAGCGTGCTACATTCGCTCATCGGAATCTGGTGTTGCATGATTCGGAAAATGGAGCAAAGTTCTGCCCATTACATCACTTGCCACAGGCAAGAGCATCCTTTGCAATCTATAACAGTCCGTTGTCTGAAGAATCCGTTGTTGGATTCGAATACGGATATAACGTATATTCACCCGATACACTGGTCATCTGGGAAGCTCAATTCGGTGACTTTGCCAACTGTGCACAGGTTATCTTTGATCAGTTTGTATCAGCGGGTCGTGCCAAATGGTCTCAGAAATCCAGTCTGGTCATGTTGCTTCCACATGCGAATGAGGGTCAGGGACCTGAGCATACAAGTGCTCGTCTTGAACGCTTCCTGCAGCTTTGTGCAGAAGACAACATGACGGTTGCCAACTTGTCGAGTGCTTCTCAGTACTTCCACTTGTTGCGTCGTCAAGCTTCCTTGACTGAAACGGAAGATGCTCGTCCACTTGTGATGATGTCACCGAAAAGTCTCATTCGGAATCCGCGTGTTGCTTCACCGGCAGTCGAATTCAGTGAAGGCAAGTTTGAGCTTGTGCTGGAGCAAGCCGGACTGGGTACACAGCCGGATCGCGTAGAGCGCATTATTTTGTGCAGTGGCAAGATTGCCATTGACTTGGAAGATGCTTTTGAAAAAGATAAAGCTGATTGGTCATGGCTTCACATCATTCGAGTGGAACAGCTATATCCGTTCCCGGCAGAAGAGATTAAACGCATACTCGCACGTTTCAGCAATGTAAAAGAACTGGTATGGGTACAGGAAGAAAACAAAAACATGGGTGCCTGGACATACATGGAGCCTCGTCTTCGTGAAGTTGCCCCTGAAGGCACAACCGTTAGATACGAAGGTCGCCCGGAACACGCAAGTCCTTCCAGCGGTTATCAGCTTGTGCATAGTATGGAACAGCAACAGATTATTACATCTGCGTTGAAACAAACGACGAAGAATAATATTCCACTGGGGAGGTAACAGCTGTGAGTGAAATTAAAGTACCTGCAATGGGTGAGTCAATAACTGAGGGAACTGTATCCAGATGGATGGTTAAAGAAGGGGATACCGTTAATCAGGGTGATGTACTTCTTGAACTGGAAACGGATAAAGTAAATATTGAGATCAGCGCAGAAGAAAGTGGCGTGCTGGAGAAGATCATTCGTCAGGAAGGAGAGACGGTCGAGATCGGTGAAACGATCGGTACACTCTCAGCTGGTTCTGGAGGAGGAAGCGGTGCACCCGCTTCCGAACCAGCAGCTGAAGAGAAAAAGGCCGTTACTCCTGCACCTGAAGCTCCAACACCACCATCGGCACCTGTTGCGGCAGCGCCAGAGTCATCTGATAGTGCCAAGACGGCTTCACCGTCTGCCCGTAAGCTTGCACGTGAACGTGGTATCGAACTGGATCAGGTCCAGAGCAAAGATCCGATTGGACGGGTATACCAGGATGATGTGAAGAGCCATAACAATCAGGCGCCTGCTCCTGCTGTTCCACCTGCGAGTAAAGCTCCAGCAGCTGGAAGTTCTACCTATACCAAACCAGTGGAGCGTCAGCGGATGTCTCGCCGTCGTGCAACCATTGCGAAACGTCTGGTAGAGGCTCAGCAGACAGCAGCCATGTTGACTACGTTTAATGAAGTTGATATGACTGCGATCATGGATGTACGTAAACGCCGTAAGGACAAGTTCAAAGAGAAACATGAGATTAACCTGGGCTTCATGTCCTTCTTCACCAAAGCGGTTGTGGGGGCTCTGAAAAAATTCCCTACAATTAACGCAGAGATTGATGGCGAAGATGTTGTACTCAAAAAGTATTATGATATCGGCATCGCCGTATCTGCGAAGGAAGGACTGGTTGTACCGGTTGTGCGTGATGCCGATCGTCTGGGCTTTGCCGAGATCGAGAAGAGCATTGCGGACCTGGCATCCAAAGCTCGTTCCAACACGCTGGCGTTATCTGATCTGCAAGGTGGAACGTTCACCATAACCAATGGTGGAACATTTGGTTCCTTGTTGTCTACGCCAATTCTGAATACACCTCAAGTGGGTATTCTGGGGATGCATAAGATTCAGCTTCGTCCAGTGGCGATTGATGCAGAGCGGATGGAGAACCGTCCAATGATGTACATCGCGTTGTCCTACGATCACCGGATTATCGACGGTAGTGAAGCGGTACGTTTCCTCGTGACCGTGAAAGAACTGCTTGAAGACCCGGAATCCCTGTTAATTGAAGGTTAATCCATAACGTTTGATTATAGCTATTATTCATATCGCTTAACAAGAAAACCCCTGAACTGGAGTGCAGCGTGAGCTGTGTATCCGATTCAGGGGTTTCTTTTGGCTTTTGATATGTTGTTCTCCGAGTCTATTATATAGAGTCAGCGGTCTCAGTCAGGTTCAACGGACTAGGGGGTGTATTCGAGTCAGGGGTATTCCGCTTTAGCCAGTTCACAACGTGCTGGGCCACTTCTGTTCGGTTAATCTCATGCAGCATTTCATGGCGTCCATCCGGATAAAGGCGATACTCAATATTCTCCAGGTGAAGTTTCTTATACTGCGAGACCAGATTAAGAACGCCTTTGCCATGAAGTCCGACAGGGTCCTTCTCACCTGAGAACAGGTATACGGGTTTGTGTTTGGGTATGCGCTCCATATTGTGTGGAAAATGGACTTCAAGCAGCAATTTGAAAAAGTCGCGGAAAAAGCCTGCTGTACAGACGGCTCCGCACAGGGGGTCATCAATGAATCGCTGAACCTCTTGTGAGTCCCGGGACAACCAATCAAACGGTGTAGTTGCAGGGCGGAAAGAGCGATTAAATCCACCAAATACAATCGCGTTGAGCAGCATGCTGGGGTGGGTAGCCCCCTGAATGCCGCATTGTAAAAAGGCGAGTTTCTCTCCAAACCGGAGCAGACCGCGTCTGCCGTTTGTCCCGGATAAAATAAAGGCATGGTACTGCTCATGACCAGCGTACATGAGATGTTGTACCAAGAATGAGCCCATGCTGTGTCCCATTAGAAACAGGGGCACCCCAGGATTCTCCTTGGCGGCTACTTCGCCCAGATTGATCATATCACTCGCCATCCAGCGGAAGGCATCGATACCAGCATTACCAAGCAATTTGGCATTCTCCACAGTTTTGCCATGACCCCGATGGTCATTGGCATAAACCGCATAGCCATTTTGGGTAAGGATGTCGGCAAATTCGGCGTATCGGGCTGCCGTTTCGCCCATGCCATGTGCAATTTGCACTACACCTTTAACGTTACAATCCGGATCGGGAAGCCAGCGGTACACATGAATACGGGTACCTTCACTAGCGACCAAGGCAAAGGTAGATTCCTGCATCTCGTGTAATTCCTCCTTCACAGGTCACATATAAGCTTGATTTAGGGTAGATAAGAGCGAAGAACAGTGGTATTCCCGTTCAATGTATAAGAACCCAGATTGGCTGGCAAGAGATAACATTGTCCAGCTTTCAATTCAATGCTGTCTGATTCAGCATGTGCCCACTCCAAAGTTCCTTCTCCTTCACAGACAACGAGAATCGTGAAGCTGTCAGGATTGGTGGAGAGTTCCCAACGTTTATTCACAATACCTTTTTCAACTACAAAATAAGGGCATTCCGCAAGCTTGAGCCATTCACCAGGAGTAGCGTTATTTGTTTTCATCGTTGAGGCACCTGCGCCCTCATAGGCGGTGACATTTAATGAGTCTTCAACATGCAACTCACGTGGTTTGCCATCCAGCCCTGGACGATTATAATCGTATATGCGGTACGTCGTATCCGAGTTTTGCTGAATCTCAGCGACAACGACACCTGCACAGAGCGCATGCACTGTTCCCGCAGGGATAAAGAACGTATCGCCGGCCTCTACAGGTACCTGACGAAGGGTATCCATCACCGTGCCGTTTTCCAATGCTTCTTTTAATGTTGCCCGATCAACGCCGTCGTTCAAGCCATAGATGATGTGTGCGCCCGGTTTTGCGTCGAGTACATACCACATTTCTGTTTTGCCAAGCTCGCCTGGAGGAAGTGCCTCATAATCGTCTGTTGGATGAACCTGAACGGACAGGTCATCGTTGCAGTCAAGCAGCTTAATCAGAAGGGGGAAACGGCCGCCTTTTTCAGAGACACCTTTGGTTCCAAGCCATTCGGTGCCCAGTTGTTCACGAACTTCATCCAGACCTTTGCCAGCCAGTGCTCCATTTAATACCTTGGTTGTACCGTTGGGATGATCCGCAATCATCCATCCTTCTCCGATATGTCCTTCAGGGGGCGTAAGGCCGAATTGCTCCAGCGCACGACCGCCCCACACACGTTCTTTGAACTCAGGTTGGAATTGTAATGGGTATGGCGTAGACATCAGTAATCTCTCCTCTAGTATATGAAATGGTGGATCGCTTTAATCAGTCATGGGTATGTAGTCGCCATGAGCAAACAAGTGAATACGTTTGCATATGTAGATGTAGAACACAGATCGCAGTAAGAAAAAGCCGTTAATAGCTCGCCTTGCGATTGTGTCTAGTTTATTGTATTTGGTGAACAAAGGAAATTATTTTTTCTCGATTCCGATCAGAAAAGGAGAAGTTTCTCGCTGCAATTGGCGATAGATCACAACCTGTGCCTGTTCCACCGGAAGGGCAGAGGACCAGTCCAATACAGCTTCTGCTTCCTGTGCCCCTCCGTCATGACCGGGGTAGAGCACAACCGTAATAATTCCGCGAGGACGTAATAAAGCCAGTGCAGCCTCGAGTGCAGCGATCGTGCTGTCAGTCTCGGTGATGATGGAGGAATCTGCACTTTCTGAAGGCAGGTACCCCAGATTGAACATAACTGCACCAACCGTACCAAGCCATGACTCAGGAACTGCTTCTGCCATTCGATCATGGCTTAGTTGAAGCATGGAGATGGAGCCAAGCTTGGCTTCATCATTTTGTTTTCGAATCCGGGCCTGTGCCAGCGTGAGGGCTTCACTTTGAATATCGAATCCAATGACTTGACCACGCCGGCCAACTTGTTGTGCCAAAAATAGTGTGTCTGCTCCTGTACCCACCGTTGCATCTATCGCCAGATCACCTGGCTGCAGACGGGAAGCAATCCACTGATGCGCACAGCTGAGAACCGAAAGAAAGCCCATCTATGCTCGCCTCCAATACTTACCTTGCCATGAATCCCGCTCTCGCAGCTCACGATCAATGGAGTTTAACACTTCCCATTTGTTCATGGACCACATCGGTCCAATCAACAGATCACGCGGTGCGTCGCCTGTAAGACGGTGTACGATCATTTCCGGTGGAAGCATCTCCAGTGTATCTACGATCAGCTTGATATACTCGTCCTGATCCAGAAAACGTAAAAGACCAGCTTCGTATTGCTTCACCATTGGTGTTTTGCGCATCAGATGCAGCAGGTGAATCTTGATTCCCTGTACATCCATATTGGCAACTGCCCGTCCAGTGTCCAGCATCATCTCATGTGTCTCTTGAGGCAGACCATATATGATATGTGTGCACACACGTATATTCCGTTTGCGCAGTTTCTCAACCGCTTCTTCATAACACTTCGTGTCGTGCGCGCGATTAATCAATGTTGATGTGGAATCATGGATCGTTTGAAGCCCCATCTCAACCCACAGGTAGGTGCGCTCGTTCAGTTCAGCCAAATAATCAACAACGTCATCTGGCAAACAATCCGGGCGAGTGGCGATGGACAAACCAACAACACCGGGTTGCTCAAGAATTTCTTCAAAATATTCACGCAGCTCCTCAACCGGAGCATACGTATTCGTATAGGCTTGGAAATAGCCAATATAATGGGCTGTAGGCCACTTGAGGTGCTGTTTATCTCGAATTGTATTGAACTGAGTGACCAGATCTTCACGTCTGCTGCCAGCAAAATCGCCTGATCCACGCGCACTGCAGAAGGTGCAACCACCTTTGGCAATGGAACCGTCGCGGTTGGGACAGGTGAATCCAGCATCCAGCATCACTTTGAAAACCTTATTGTTAAATTGATCTCGCATCTCATAATTCCAGGTATGGAATCGTTTATCTCCCCACAACAGAGGGGACTGTAATGCAGGTGCATTCATCTTCAGGGTACTCCTTTGGCTGTCGAATTACCGTAATCATACGTGAACAAAAGAAGAAGCGCTATGCGATTTCCGTCATAGACGATGGATAGCGATTATAGGTGTCTTCATGAACTTTTATCATTGTATCAAAAAACTAAAAAAAAAGGGAATCGAAACGCAAAAATAGGCCGTAAAATCAAGGTTTTCTCCTTGCTATAGTTTACACCTTATGTTATATTTAAATCAGCGTCAGACACCATCTAATGGGTATTATTCATCATAGCATTTGAATCAACGTTGACGTCATGGACCATACTATACCGTGAGGTGATATGAATGAATTCCCAAGTTAAAAACAATGAATTGAATCATGTGTCTGTTGAATTGACGGCAGAAGAAGCACTGGCTTTAACAGGTGTTCGTTTTAATGGAAATCCGAAAGTGAAAGCGGCTGCAAGACAAAAAGTTCGCGATGCTTTCGAAAAGACATTTGATTTTTCACACCAAGATAAGGTAGACTATGAACTACTAAAGTAGTTGGACCCCAATTCCAAATAAATCGAAGAGGGAATCTTTGAGATTTGCCCAAAGTGGCAGATCCGAAGATTCCCTTTTCATTGCTCTTTACAATTTGCCAGTTCTTCGGCAAAATAAGTCTGAGACAAGTATGGGACAAACGGAGGAATAAAATGCGTTTACGTGGCAGAAAAGGGATAAGAGAAAATCTGGAGCAGCAAGTTGATCTTGTTGTACTGGACCCCAAGCAACATAAAGGAAAATGGTCTG
This sequence comes from Paenibacillus sp. FSL H7-689, assembly GCF_000517905.1. NCBI lineage: Bacteria > Bacillati > Bacillota > Bacilli > Caryophanales > Paenibacillaceae > Paenibacillus > Paenibacillus sp. FSL H7-689. Next base: position 556,943 of record NZ_ASPU01000015.1, on the reverse strand, counting down.
AACTGTTTGGCAATGATCACCCGATCTTCGTGGAATTTGGTATGGGTAAAGGTCAATTTATCAGCCAAATGAGTTATAAATATCCGGAATTTAATTTCATCGGTATTGATATGTATGATGAACTGGTGCGTCGTGCCAGTGAGAAAGCTCGTAATGCGTGGAGTCAGGCTGATGTGGAGACACCTCCGAACCTGAAGCTTGCGCTGGCGAATATTGAACAGATCGAAGAAGTTTTTGAACCGGAAGAACTGGAACGCATTTATTTGAACTTCAGTGATCCTTGGCCAAAAGCAAAGCATGCACGTCGTCGTTTGACGCACCCGCGCTTCCTGAAGAAATACACGGAATTGCTTAATCCCAAAGGTGAGATTCATTTCAAAACCGATTCGGAGACGCTGTTTGATTTCTCACTCAACGCCATTGCCGACTTCGGCCTGCAAATGACCAATATTTCTTTGAATCTGCATCGTGATGGTTTGAATGAAGAACATGTGATGACGGAGTACGAGCAGAAATTCATGGGTAAAGGTATGAACATTCACCGGGTTGAAGTGATTGTGGGTGAAGAGGCCTTGCGTGAGTATCAGCAGACACGTCTGGACAAGTATAAAGTTCGTGAAGCTTCGGATGAGTCTGGCGAAGATCAGGAACAGGAATAAATCGAAATCTAATTTAAACTCAATTAAGTAGAGCGACACATGAGGTGAATGATTCATTCTCATAAGTCGCTCTTTTTTTGCATTAACAATCGATGTGCATTACTCCATAAACTCAAGTCTGGGATGATTTCAGAAGTTTTCTGAATGAAATTCTTTGCGGCGATAATCGTTTGGTGTAACCCCGTTGAACTTTTTGAACATGCGATAGAAGTATGAACTGTTGGTGAAGCCGGTTCTCTCGGCAATATCGGCAACGGAGTTCTCCGTCTCCACCAGCAGATGCTGAGCCTTGGCTATGCGGGTTTCGTTAATCACGTCCGTGAGCCCTTTCAGGGTGAGCTGTTTGTAGAGCCTGCTCACATAGATGGGCGACATGCCCAACTCATCTGCAATGGAAGTTAGACAGAGATTGGGGTCCGCATAGTCCCGCTCTATAATGCCATTGATTTTGCGAATCAACTCTTCGTGCTTCAGCGTGCGTTTCTCCTCAACTTTGGAACCAAGCTCATCAAACATCCGATAGAAGTGTTCATGTACTTCACTAATGTCTTCCGCGTCTTTGACAGGCAGCATTAGACCATCCGAGACTGAATCAAGCGTGAGTTGATTATTCTTCTTGAGGGTATTTCGTACATGGTTCAGTGTCATCGTCAGATGGGATAAGGCTAGTTGGAAGACGGTAAATGGATAATCGGCTGTCTCGCCGACGATGTCTGCATAGACTTGTTTTGCTTCTCGCGTCTTGCCTGTCATTAGATGATCGACAAGTTGTCTTTCCTTACCTGCTGGGAATGCGTACTCCTTGGCATGATAAGCCATGATGTCAGAGGTATAGATCAGACAGCCCGGTCCCATGAACAAACGATGCAGTGAGGCTTCGGCTGATCTGGTGTAGGATGCAATACTGTCTTCCAATGAATCTTCTTCCGTACCGATCGTACAGGAGATGGAGCATTTCAAATGGGTCATTACAGCGGCCTGCATCATACGCAGCAGCTCTTCGATCCGGTTATGAGCAGGTTGTCCAAGTTCATCGCTTTCCTCTTTTTCATTGAAGACGAGTGTGATCAGATCACCGCCCATGTCGACAGCTTCCGCATTGTAGTGGAGATCGGCTGTCTCGGTGCATATGTTCATCATGGCGTATTTTACAAGCTGGGTCTCATCACGGTACGTTTCGCAGAATTCGGTAAAATGGTCAATACGCAGCAATACCAGCCTGGATGCACGCTGAACATCAATGGAGGAACCATAGAACTTCATCCGTTCTTCCAGCATACCTCCAGTTACTGTTTCGCGGCCTTGCAGGGCCCCTCGTAGAAAATCCTGCCGTAACAAATGAAGACTGCCACGTCGCTCTGCTTCCATCACACGTAAACGAACAAGCACCTTATCAATAGGGTGATATAGTTTGCGGGACACAAGGTAAGAGAGCAGCAACCCTGCGAAGAGAAGTCCAACACAAAACAGAACGGTATGTGTGCGCATACTCCGTATATCTGAAGTAATCAGATCATAAGGTGTTATTCTCACATAACGCCAACCCAGGTCATCGGGAGCGGTATAGGTGATGAGAGATTTTTCTCCGTCGACCTTCTCGGTAAAGTAAGCTGATTGCCCCGTATCCTGCATAATTGGCTTCATAAAAGCTTCGCTGGAGAGATTTTTCATCAATGCACGGTCGCCAAAGTCAGATAAAAGGTCTCCCTTCTCATTCACGATAAAGGTTTTGCCTGGTTGATCCACAGCATTCATATTGGGACTGAGCCAATCATCCTTGATATTAACGATGACAGCATAGTTTAGCTTCGCGTTATCATTAATCGTGTCATAACAGAGATAGGTGTAGCTGTTAACCTCTGTTGCTTCGGTAGAGCCGACCTGATATGTACGCGGGATGGGCACAAAAGGTTTATAGTCATGGAAGCGTTGGAGGATGCTTGTAATCCCCTGATCATCGATCTCCGAGATGGACTGCTGCCCATTGCGCACGTTGGAACTGATAAAGAATTCATTACTTTTGGAGTTATATACATAGATGGATTCAATAAAGGGAAGGGACATACGGTAGTTGTCGAGCTGCTCCATCGCCGATGTGATTTCATAGATATTTGGTTTGGAATAGAGCAGTAATGAAGAGATGGTGTAGTCCTGATAAATCTGATATGACAATGATTTTGCAGTCTCGGTCATTTTGGCCACTTCACGGCTGGTTTGAGTAAGACTGTTCATATCTGTACGATACACCTGACGAAGAGCAATTCGATTATAGTTGACGTACAAAATAGAAGAAGCCACAAGTAAGGTAGCGACGGTACTGATAATAATGCCGATCAGAATCCGTGTGAAGACCTTCTGACTGTCCTCTGAACGTTTACGCATTCTGTTTCCCCCTCAGACCTCCTATTTTGGGTGAACAACATAGAATTTCATATACATATGTGAGGCTTCATATATCGATGTACAGAAGAGCAAGAGTAACTTGAATTATATATTATGTATGCGTTTACATCAATGCTGGACAGGCCATTTTGCCTGTTTTCTCTACATAAAGTTCAACTTTCGCTGGATTGTTCACTAGGTGTAGCCTATGCACGATATCAACATTTGTGAACGGATGTATGTGAATGTCTGTTCATTTCATGGTTCGTTCATTTTGTTCATAGTTCATTTCGCAGAATCGTTCATTTTCTGAAGGGAAGCTTCAGTATCCGTGAGTGAAGAGAGCATCTACAATAAAAAGAGAGCTCCACCACGTAGCACCGCAAGAAATTCGGGAGGGATCGAGCCATGCTCAAAGAATTGAACAAAAACAAAATCATGTTTCTGATGCTGTTGCCCACGCTGATCTTTTTTCTGATTAACTCGTATTTTCCGATGGTCGGCATCTATTATGCGTTCACCCGGTATGATTTTGAAGGCGGATTATTTGGTAGTCCATTTGTCGGTCTGGAGAACTTTAAGTTCCTATGGCAATCCGGAATGTTGCTGAAGCTCACAACCAATACCGTGGGTTACAATCTCGCCTTCATTATATTAGGAAACGGTCTGGCGATCTTCTGTGCGATCATGCTTAGCGAGATCCGGGGCAGGTTATTCAAAAAAATCACGCAATCCGTCATGTTCTTGCCGTATTTCATCTCATTTGTACTATTAAGTGTAATCGCTTACAACATGTTCAACTACGAGTCGGGTTTTGTGAACACGGTGCTCAAACGTTTTGAGGCCGGCCCGGTCGACATTTATAACACACCCTGGATCTGGGTGTTCCTGATCATCATCTTTTATCTATGGAAAAATCTTGGATACAGCATGGTCATCTATCTGGCCGCCATAACGGGTATCAGTGACGAGTATTATGAAGCTGCCCGAATCGACGGGGCGAATATATTTCAGCGGATCTGGTACATTACGGTACCAATGCTGAAGCCAACCTTTGTCATCCTGTTGTTGTTCTCACTCGGCAGCATTATGAAGGGGCAGTTTGACCTGTTCTATCAACTGATCGGCAACAACGGGGTGTTGTACAACGCTACAGATATTATTGATACGTATGTGTATCGTTCACTGAAAGTAACGTTTGATATCGGGATGGCAACGGCTGCTGGTCTGTATCAGTCCTTGTTTGGATTCATTTTGATCATGACCGTCAACTATATTATCCGCAAAGTAAATGAGGACTACGCCTTGTTCTAGAACGCCCGCAGGGCAGGAGGGAGAACGATCATGAACACGCCAATGAATACTCACACTCGTACGAATACTCGTCTCAGAGATTCGGAATTCACTTTCATGTTCCAACTGATTTCCTACAGCTTCATCATCATTTTATCAATCATGTGCTTGCTACCGTTTCTGCTGATTCTATCCGGTTCATTCAGCAGCAACGAGTCCATTGTGAGGGATGGTTATCACCTCTTTCCAACGGACTTTTCCCTGGAAGGTTACAAAATGGTGTTCAAATTCCCGACTCAGGTACTCAAAGCTTATGGGGTAACGGTCTTTACAACGGTGGTGGGGACTACGCTAGGGCTGTTCCTCATCACGATGGCCGGATTTGTGCTCCAACGTAAGGATTTTAAATATCGGAACACGTTCTCGTTTTTTATCTACTTCACAACCCTGTTTGGTGGGGGACTTGTGCCTTGGTACATTATGCTGGCGAACTACTTCAATCTCACAGATACGTACACCGTACTTATTTTCCCGGGGCTGATGACGCCATTCCTCATTATCCTGATGAAAAACTTCATTCGCTCGGCAGTGCCGGATGAATTGATTGAGTCCGCCAAAATTGATGGAGCGAATGACTTCCGCATCTATTTCAGCATTGTGTTGAAACTGGCGATGCCTGGTATCGCCACCGTAGGTCTGTTCTTGGCACTCGGTTACTGGAATGACTGGTTTACCTCATCCCTCTTCATTAACAACCCGGATATGTACCAACTGCAATTTTATCTCTACAACACGATGAACACGATCACATTCATTGACCAGATGGCGATTGGCACAGGGATCACACTCAGTCAGGATGTGCCTACCGAATCAACCAAGATGGCAATGGCTATCGTTGTAACGGGACCGATTTTGTTCCTGTATCCGTTTGTACAACGTTATTTTGTTAAAGGACTCACCATTGGTGCAGTGAAAGGTTAGAACGTGAACGCGCTGTGGGCGTCAGGCCACTGATATCATTTCAGGTCTGAAACATGGCGAGTCTGCGCTAACATATAAAGGTTCACCACAAAAAGGGAGGATGCGTATGCGTAACAAAACAATTCGGCACCTGTCTCTGGTACTTGCCCTGATGTTGTTCGCCGGGGTACTTGCCGCATGTAATAACGATTCGGGGGGATCGACGCAAGGAAGCGAGCAGGGAGGAACATCCGGGAACAAAGGCGAGAAAGTCACGCTCCAATTTTACATGCTTGGGGATGCTCCGAAAGATCTACCTGTTATTGAATCCGAGATCAATAAGCTGGCTGAGGCTGATCTGAACGTCAATGTGAAATTCAACTACACCTCATGGACCGACTGGGATCAAAAATATAAATTGTTGCTGTCTTCCGGGCAGCCGATCGATCTGATCTTCACAGCGGATTGGACATTCTACCAGTCCTATGCCAAGAAGGGCGCGTTCCTGCCACTGGATGAAATGCTGCCTACAGCAGCGCCGGCGCTGAAAGCTCATGTCCCTGATGACATGTGGAATGCTGTCAAAATCAATGACAAAATCTATACTGTTCCATCAACTTGGATTGAGTATGTAACCGAGGGAATTGCGTACCGTGAGGACTTGCGCGAGAAGTACAATCTTCCAAAACCGGAATCCTTGGAGACGCTAGAAGCGTATCTGGAGGGCATCAAAGCCAACGAACCCAATATGATTCCGATTGCGGATAGCAATGCCAACCATACCCATGGTATTCGTCAATTGACATCCAAGCTGGTTAATACAGCAGGTCAACTTCCATATGGACTGGATATTATGTATGAAACACCAACAACCGTGACGTCCTACTGGGGATCGGCGCAACATCTGGAAGACCTGAAAACATACAAACGCTGGATGGATAAAGGCTTTTTCCCGAAAAACGTACTGAATGTAAAGGATACTTCCAACTCATTGCTGCAAAATGGAAAAGCGGCTGTTGTTCTGTCCGGGGAGAACCCGAACAAATTTAATGCAGATGTTATCAAGGTGCAGTCTACTCATCCAGATTGGAAACTGGCTTATTTCCCGTACCCGAATGCGAAAGGGTTTGCACAACCGGTTCACCCGATCCACAATGGTTTTGCGATTCCGCGTAGCAGTAAAAACCCGGAAAAAGCATTGGCATTTTATGAGAAACTGGTGACAGACAAACGATATAATTGGTTGACTGAATACGGCGTTGAAGGCAAAAACTTCGAGGTAGATAATGGATACTACAAAATGGTCGGAGATGCACAAACCAACGGCTTCCCACGTGAGGGTATGAATGGTTGGGCATGGCGTAATCCGGAATTCATGCTCTATGATAAAACCTTTGATGACGTGCTGACCATGTTTGAAGATCTCGACAAAATCAAAAAGCCGGATATTTATACCGGATTTGCTGAAGACTGGACACCGTACCAAGCCGAGAAGGCTGCATTGGAACAAGTGGAAAAACAATATCTGTATCCGCTTAATGTAGGTTTGGTGGCAGACGTAGGGGCTGGATTGAACACATTTATGGAGAAGGCTAAACAAGCAGGATTGGAAAAAATTCAGGCAGAATACACCAAGCAGTGGCAGGAGTATTTGAAGTCTACAGGCATACAATAGTTTGTACTTTCCTTCATAAAGAAAAGGTGCCTTCAAATTCGAAGGCACCTTTTCAATGTGGTTGCAGGCTTGTTTGAAGCCGTTGGTTAGAGGCGTGATTGGACGAAGAATACAGGAAGCGACATCCTAATGGGATAAATTCATAAATGGGCCTCTTCTGCGGATGAAGGACGAACGTCCTCCAGCAGATCGATAATACTTTGAGCGCTCTGCATTGGATGAACCTTGGCGATTTCCGCCAAATGACGTTTGCGTACAACATCCGGGTAGTAATGCAACAGCTTGTTCATCCATTTAACCACTACGTCGGGCGAAGTTATGGGTTCTCCCAACCCTCTTGCTGTAAAATAATGGACGTTTTCTTCTTCCTGACCAGGTATAGGGTTGTGGAACAACATGGGAATTCCTTTCGCCAAGCCTTCACTGCATGTCATTCCCCCAGGTTTGGTGATCAGAAGGTCGGATACTTCCATTAATTTGTCCACTTCGTTGGTGTACCCCATAATGTGAATATTTTCTTTGCGATACATCGGGTTCTGTTCCATGCTGATCCGTGTTTTATCATTGCGACCCAGACAAAAAATGATCTGAATATCTTCATGCCAACGTGTCAGCAGCGGATGGACCAGCTTGTCGCTGAGCATTCCCCAACCGCCGCCCATCACCAGTACAGTAGGCATGTTCTTGAGGTTAAATCTGCTTCGGATCTCTTCTCGTCCGGGATGCTCCCAAAAATTTGGATGCACCGGAATGCCCGTGACTCGAATGTTGTCTGCAGGTACGCCTCGTAGCATTAGTTTGGACTTAACCTCATCTGAAGAAACCAGATAAAGGTCTACTTCACGGTTAATCCACGTCCCATGTGCATCATAGTCGGTGATGACTGTGCATAGGGGAACCTGTACACCCAGACGTTTCAGTCTGGATATGACAGCACTTGGAATCGGATGTGTACAGACAATCGCATCGGGACGTAACTGGCGCACAACGCTGCGTGTGTGTGTATAGAACAGTTTATGCAACGCCAGTGTGGTCAGCCTGTTCAATGATTTTTTATATTGGTGTCTGTATACGTATCCGAAAAGTTTGGGTTGGTTGGTAACCGTTTTTTTGTATGCTGTTATAATCAGAGGTGCAACCTTTGGATTTAAGAAACTTCCCAGTTCAAGCACTTTTGTCTGCACGTCTGGCGAGAGCTTTCGCAAATTGCTGGACAGTGCATAGGCGGCTTGAGTATGACCCGTACCAAAGCCTTCAGATAATAGTAATACTCTTTTTTTCTCCACGCTTACTTCACCTGTTCCTGCTAGGTTTTTCTGAGTCTAACATATCGGCTTTAAGACCAGAATGCAACTGTTGCAAGTGCGACTAAAGTACCTATTGTGGCACCCGCCAGAACATCGGAAGGATAGTGTAACCCCAGATAAATTCGAGAGAATCCGACAATAAGGGCCACAGGCAACAATATTAGCAATAAGATCGGATCAGTGGTCATAAAGGGAACTGTGACCGAAAAAATGGCAGTTGTGTGCCCTGAAGGAAACGAGTGATCCGTCAGGGGATTACGGAACGTAATTGTATCCGGCAAGGCCAGATAAGGTCGAATGCGGGGATACAATTTTTTCGCGATGGCTACAGGGATGTGGCTGACCGCAAGGGCGATACATGCCTGGAGTCCTGTTGTGCTCCATGGAGCTGGAGCAAGCAGCCAGATTAACAACGATATTGCAATAGATGAAGTTGCTCCACCCAGATGGGTGAAATAATACAGCCAAAAATTCATAAAACGATTATGAAGTCGGCCGTTGATCCACATAAAAACATTTCGATCATAATCTTGAAACTTTAAGAATAAACGGCTCATATTGGCCTCCTGCCAGTCAGGCCGCCCGTAATGGCGGCATTATTTCCGGTGATTTTCTGCATCCGGTTTCGTCCTGATTAGTATATAACCGTTTTTCATGAACTTGAGGTTATTTCAGGTATATGTTTATCATATTTTTAAATGTTGTCCTTTTCAAGAAGAACCCATGTAAAGAAAGTGAAATTCATGTTAAAGAGTGGATATATACCCATCTTAACTTTTTGACTTGGGTCAGCCAAAAAAGATACAATGATTCAACATGGCTGAAATGAGGTAAAAAAAATGTGAGTTCTGTTTCAAACTTTTTGAGGTCTGTTTGCGTTATTTGTTATAGAGCCTCTGACGAAGAATAACATGCTGATGAAAAAAGCAGGGACTTTAGAAATAAAAATCAAGTAAACGGCTGAAAATAAGATATAACAGGCATGAATGCGAGGTTGTGGTATCACGAAGTGTCTATTCAGCGTTTAAAGATCACATTTCTGCTTCAAAAAGTGGAATTGGGGTTTTGACAAATGACTGAAAAGGATACAGAATCGATAAAGCAGCCAACTGATAGCAACCAAGCTTTGAAACATTGCCTGATATATTCACGTAGTACACAAAAGAACAGGGTCATATTCTGCAGATCAAAAAAAAAATAAATTGCAGAATCAGGAAGAGAAATGCTTGAGTAAACTGGGTTTTGAAAAAAAGGGGGTAACAGAGAACGATGTTGGACGCTATATTCGTCACGATGCAGGTCATTCTGGCACTGCTAGCCGTGTACCAATTCACGTTTTCGCTGTTCGGTCTGATTAAGAAAAAGAAAAAGAAACATTATCCGGCTACAAAGTCATTCGCTGTACTCGTCGCAGCACACAATGAGGAACAAGTCATTGGTGCCTTGATGGAGAACTTGAAACAACTTGATTATCCGGAAGATCTGTACGATGTGTTTGTCATCTGTGACAACTGTACGGATGGAACGGCTCAAATTGTCAGAGAGCATGGATTAAACGCCTGTGTGCGTACCAATGCCGATTTAAGAGGTAAAGGGTACGCCATCGAATGGATGCTTAAGTACCTGTGGAAATTGCCACGTCAGTATGACGCAGTTGTTATGTTTGACGCGGATAACCTGGTTGACCGTAACTTCTTGCTTGAGATGAATGATGACTTGAACAATGGTTCGCGTGTTATCCAAGGATACATTGATACGAAAAATCCGGAGGATTCCTGGATTACTGCAGCTTACGGTGTATCTTACTGGTACATCAACCGTCTGTGGCAATTGTCTCGTCATAACTTGAATATGGCGAATTTCCTCGGAGGAACCGGAATGTGCTTTGAGACCAACCTGTTGAAGGAAATTGGTTGGGGGGCAACAAGTCTGGTTGAGGATCTGGAGTTTACGATGCGCAGTGTGCAACGTAATGTGTATCCTGTTTTCAACTATGACGCCAAAGTATTTGATGAGAAGCCATTAACCTTCAAAGCTTCAGCGAGACAACGTCTGCGCTGGATGCAAGGTCACTTTACAGTTGCGCGTAGATACTTCTTCCCGCTGCTATGGCAGTCCATTAAGGAAAGAAGCCTGGTGAAATTTGACCTTGCTATCTACGGAGCCAATGTATATGTGGTGTTGCTTACGTTCCTGATGACGGCTGTGATGTGGGTAGACATGGCTATATTCAGTGGTCCGCACATTGCTAATATTTATGGATACTTCCCGTTATGGGTTGGGTTCGTGGCTATTGGTTTGAACATTCTGACGTTCCTGTTGTCCATGGCGCTGGAGAAGGTTACCTTTGCCAAAGTTTATCTATATCTGATTTTGTTCCCGATCTACCTGCTGTCTTGGTACCCGATTACGTTCTACGCTTTCTTTACGCAGAACAACAAACAGTGGAGCCACACTCAACATACACGTGTTGTACGGTTGGATGAGGTGCAAAGCAAACAAGGGTAAGGAACATGCATGCGATACTTTGTTGACATCTGATATCACAAATGGGTAATTCACGAAAAAAAAGTTGTGAAGAATGTTGACAATGTATTTCATGGGTGATATAGTATTCAAGTGCCTTAAAGCGAATAGCAATGGAATCACAAGCAGAAGTCCGACTTCTCACCTGATCAACAAACATGTTGGCTGGTCAACGATCCCAATAATTTATGAAGTGTATACTCATGAAGAATTGTGTTGATTACAGGGATGTCGGTAGCTTGACCGGCATCCCTTTTATTTTTGTTTAACTGGATATTCAAAATGACCTGGAGGTGGACGATTATTAGTAAAGATCACATGATTAATGATGAGATTCGGGCGAAGGAAGTACGCCTTGTCGGAGCTGAAGGAGAACAAATTGGGATTACGCCCATTCGCGAAGCACTGCAAATGGCGATTGACCTGAATTTGGATCTGGTCAATGTGGCACCACAGGCTAAACCGCCGGTGTGTCGTATTATGGACTATGGCAAATTCCGCTATGAGCAACAAAAGAAAGATAAAGAAGCCCGTAAGAACCAGAAAATTGTTGATATTAAAGAAGTATGGTTCCGTTCCAATATTGAGGAGCACGATTATCAAACGAAGCTTCGTAATGTAGTTAAGTTTTTGAACGAAGGCGACAAAGTGAAATGTTCTGTTCGTTATCGCGGACGTGAAATTGCACATGCCGCGATTGGTCAACGGATTTTGGAGCGCGTTAAGGTAGAAGTTGCAGAACTTTGTACTGTTGAACGTCAACCGAAATTGGAAGGCCGCAGTATGATCATGATTTTGGCTCCTAAAGCCTGATAACATTGGAGGAGGAAACACAAAATGCCTAAAATGAAAACACACAGCAGTTTGAAAGGACGCTTCAAAATTACCGGTTCCGGTAAGGTCCTTCGTTACAAAGCTCACAAAAACCACTTGCTTTCCCACAAATCCAAACGTGCTAAGCGCGTTCTGAACGGTAACCCAGTTATGGCTGCCGGGGATGTTAGACGTTTGAAACAAGGCTTGGCTAACTTGAAAGGCTAATTTTAATTAGTACATTCCGTATGGGGGATCGGCTACGGCCGTACACATACCACGGATACATTTATATTTATTTGGGAGGTTCTTTAATATGGCAAGAGTAAAAGGCGGTTTTGTAGTACGTCGTCGTCATAAAAAGGTTTTGAAACTGGCAAGAGGTTATTTCGGTTCCAAACACCGTATTTTTAAAACAGCTAACGAGCAAGTAATGAAATCCCTGGTATACGCATACCGTGACCGTCGCAACACGAAACGTAACTTCCGCAGACTGTGGATCGTTCGTATCAATGCTGCAGCACGTATGAATGGTTTGTCTTACAACAAACTGATCCATGGTTTGAAACTTGCTGGAGTAGACATGAACCGCAAAATGTTGGCTGATCTGGCCGTTAACGACATCAATGCGTTCAACTCTTTGGCTACTGTAGCTAAAGGCAAAATCAACGCTTAAATTGTATGATACAAGCCGCCGTACCTATATGGCGGCTTTTTTTACGGCTTGGAAGAAATTCGAAGATGAATCTCTGAATGAGTAGAGCGAATAGGCTGTAGTCTGGAAGGGAACAATGAAACTAGATAACTGGTGAATAACGATCCATGGGAATACATAAAATACGAACGGTGAAATAATACAAATAAAAACAGGTAAATCCCACTCATCACTAAAGTTCGCGATATGTTTTTGTTATATAACATCACATCGTTGTAACGTTAGTGTGTTAAATCGCTAAATTATTAAGCGTTTTCAATAAAAAAAGAACAAAAATATGTGATATTTGGTGATGAAACATCTGGATTTTAACACTGGTTGATTGTATAATCACCTCTAGTAGGCTAGTCCTAGATTTTTCTCTCCATGTCATAATGTTCGGTTTTTCGACAGATGATAGGATGCTTTAAGGGTGAGAATGCGCTTTTAATGTCGAAGAAACCATACATTCTGCATAAAAGTCATTCCTGCTATCTGTTAACCGTTCAATTGTAGGCTGGATTGGAATGAGGGATATATCATTAAGGGGGAAAAAGAGAAATGAAAAAGATGCTCAGCTTGTCTTTGGTAATGTTGCTGGCGGTATCGGTTATGCTCGCAGGTTGCGGTAGCAAACCGAAAGAAGAAACAAATGCCGGAGGAGATAAAGGTGGTACACCCACTGAAGCGAAATCCGATCTCAAAATCGGTATGGTTACTGACGTAGGTGGAGTTAATGACAAATCCTTTAACCAATCCGCTTGGGAAGCTTTGCAAGCGACCGAAACAGAAACAGGTACTGCTGTTAAATACCTGCAAAGTAAATCCGATGAAGAGTACATTCCTAACCTGAACGAATTTGTTAAAGGCGGATATGATCTGACTTGGGGTATCGGTTTCCAATTGGCTGATGCAATCAAAACTGTAGCTGAGCAAAACCCTGATGCTAAACTCGCGATCATCGACAGTGTTGTTGATGCTCCTAACGTTAAATCCGTAACATTTGCTGAAGAAGAAGGATCTTACCTGGTTGGTGTTGTGGCTGGTCTGACAACTAAATCCAACAAAATTGGTTTTGTAGGCGGTATGGAAAGCCCACTGATCAAAAAGTTTGAAGTAGGATTCAGAGAAGGCGTTAAAGCAGTTAACCCTGATGCTCAATTCATTTCTAACTACACAGGTGCATTTGATAAACCTGACTTGGGTAAAGCAGCAGCAGCAACACTTTACAATGAAGGCGTAGATATTATCTTCCACGCTTCTGGCGCAACAGGTAACGGTGTGTTTAACGAAGCAAGTGCTCGTAAGAAGCAAGGTCAAGATGTATGGGTTATCGGTGTAGACAAAGACCAATCTCTTGAGTTTGGTGATGAGATCACTTTGACTTCCATGATCAAAAAAGTTGACGAAGCAGTTAAGCGCGTTAACAAAGAAGTAGTTGATGGTACATTCGCTGGTGGTTCCGAGAACCTGACTTTGAAAGAAAACGGCGTAGGTATTGCTGATACCTCTACTGCCAATGTACCTGCTGATACACTTGCTAAAGTAGAAGAGTACAAAGAAAAAATCATCAGCGGCGAAATCAAAGTTCCTACGGAGTAATTTTGATCTTAGTCGCAAATGAATAATCATTGGGGCCGGTCTTGACCGGCCTTATGATTGCAAGAACAGGAACATTTGATCAAGTCATCATAACAATTGTACAAGGTCACTGTGCACCAACGCTCCGGTAGGAGCTTTTCTTAAGATAATGGAATTGAGTTGTTCTTAATGAGTTGAACCATTCGATTATCGCAAGAAAAACTTCAGCTAAGCGCGGTCTGTCTTTTTTGAAAGTACGTCGATAGACGTTTTTTTTTACGTTTGCGGAACCACACTATATCAGTTATAAGGGTGATTACATGGGTGCAGCAACCCCCGTCGTTGAGTTAAAACAAATTACGAAGCGTTTCCCAGGCATTGTTGCCAACGACGCCATCAGCCTTCAGCTTCGTAAGGGCGAGATCCATGCGCTACTGGGCGAAAACGGCGCTGGTAAGTCAACGTTGATGAATATTGTATTTGGTCTCTATCAGCCAGATGAAGGTTCCATTGAAGTGAATGGCAAGCCTGTCATCATCGACAGCCCTAACCGAGCGATCGATCTTGGCATAGGCATGGTGCATCAGCATTTTAAACTTGTACAGCCGTTCACGGTAACAGAGAACATTATTTTGGGATCTGAACCAACGAAGGGTCTCAATATTAACTATAAAAAAGCAGCCGCTGAAGTTCAGCGTCTTTCCGAACAGTATGGACTTAAGGTGAATCCTCATGCCAAAATTCATGATATTTCTGTCGGAATGCAGCAACGTGTAGAGATTGTTAAAACGTTGTATCGCGGTGCAGACATTCTGATATTTGACGAGCCTACAGCCGTATTGACTCCTCAAGAGATCAAAGAACTGATGATTATCATGAAGAAGCTTGTAGCTGAAGGAAAGTCCATTATTTTGATCACGCACAAACTGAAAGAAATCATGGAAATCTCCGATACGGTAACGATTATCCGTCGGGGTAAAGTAATTGATTCGGTTAAAACATCGGAAACCAATCCGAATGAGCTGGCAGAGAAAATGGTGGGGCGGAATGTCACATTCAAAGTGGACAAAAAACCGGCTACACCTGGAGCCAATGTGCTCGAAGTCAGTAAATTAACGGCCAAGAATAAAGAAGGTATTTCGGTTCTAAACCAACTTAACCTGAACGTACGTGCAGGAGAGATTGTCGGAATCGCAGGCGTGGATGGTAACGGTCAAAGTGAACTGATTGAAGCCCTTACCGGACTTCGTAAAGTAGAGAGCGGTTCGATTCTTTTGGAGGGCAAGGAGCTGTCCAATCATTCTCCGCGCCATATCTCGGAGTCGGGTGTAGCCCACATTCCGGAAGATCGACATAAACACGGACTTGTACTTGATTTTTCAGTGAGTGAAAATATCGTTCTGGAATCGTATTATAAAGCACCATACACCCGTAAAGGGTTCCTTAACTTCGATGCCATCAAACAGCAGGCGAAGCGGCTTGTTGAGGCATTTGACGTGCGTACACCAAGCATCGAGACCAAAGCTCGGTCCTTGTCCGGAGGAAACCAGCAAAAGGCCATTATCGCCCGTGAGGTAGATAAAAACCCTGAACTGCTTATCGCTGCGCAACCAACACGTGGTTTGGATGTAGGGGCTATTGAGTTCGTTCAAAAGCAACTGATTGCACAGCGCGATCAAGGGAAGGCTGTTCTGCTGATTTCATTTGAGCTTGATGAGATTATCAATGTATCTGACCGAATTGCTGTTATTTATGAAGGTCAGATCGTTGGCGAGGTGCTGCCGGAAGAAACCAATGACAGGGAGCTCGGCTTGATGATGGCGGGCAGCACCCAAAAGAGAGGTACTGCGCATGAATAACGTATTGAAATGGTTTACGCGAGATTCATTTATTTTACCTGTAGTAGCTATTATTATGGGTCTTATTCTCGGTGGAGTTGTCATGCTGATTGGTGGTTACAATCCAATTGAAGCCTATGGTGCATTGTTCACCAAGGTATTTGGCGACATGTACAACTTTGGTGAAGCAGTACGGGAAATGACACCACTAATTATGACTGGACTTGCATTTGCATTTGCATCACGTGCGGGGTTGTTTAATATCGGGGGAGAAGGTCAATTTCTCGTTGGTATGACCGCTGCAACATTTGTTGGTGTTAAGTTTGCAGGTTTGCCGATCTACCTTCATGCGCCACTGGCTTTGATTGCCGGTGCATTGTTTGGTGGTCTGTGGGCCGCTATTGCTGGTTATCTGAAGGCGGCACGTGGGGTCAATGAAGTTATCAGTAGTATCATGTTGAACTGGATTGGTCTATATCTCGCCAACCTTATCGTTCGCCAATTCTTGCTGTTGAAGGGCGAGAATCGTTCCGTGGATATCAGCGAATCGGCTTCGATTAGTTTGACATGGCTCTCTGAACTGATGGGCAATTCGCGTGTACACATGGGGACGTTGATTGCCCTTGTGATGGCTGTGCTCTTTTATATCTATATGTGGAAAACAAAACAAGGTTATGAAATCCGCGCGGTAGGTTACAACCCTAATGCGGCTGAATATGCAGGTATGCATGTTAACCGGAATATCGTAAAAGCGATGTTTATCAGTGGTATGCTTGCCGGTCTTGGTGGTGCATTCCAGGTTCTTGGTGTGTTCCAATACCAAACCGTAATGTCGGGTTCACCGGGAACAGGCTTTGACGGAATTGCGGTTGCCCTGATTGGTTTGAATCATCCATTTGGGGTGTTATTGGGGGCGGTATTGTTTGGTACCCTCACGTACGGATCTGCAGGTATGAGTTTTGCTGCGGATGTTCCGCCTGAGATTATTCGGATTGTGATCGGTTCGATTATCTTCTTCATTGCGGCACAAGGCATCGTGCGCTGGATACTTAAACCGTTCTATTCGAAGCGTAAGAAAGAGAAGGTGTTGTAGATGGACTTGTTGACAATTGGGCAAATTATCAATACGACGCTTGTCTTTGCTACGGCATTGATTTTTGCATCACTCGGCGGAATTTTTTCGGAAAAATCAGGTGTAACCAACCTTGGACTTGAAGGTTTTATGGTCTTTGGTGCCTTTGCAGCTGGAATCGGGGCGCATTATGCTCAAGAAGCGGGCATGGGCGGAACGACATCGGCCTGGATGGGGGTTTTGCTCGCGATTGTATTGGGCGTAATGGTATCTCTGATTCATGCCGTTGCGTCTATCACATTTAAAGCAGATCAGATTATCAGTGGTATCGTCATTAACTTTTTGGCAGCAGGAAGTACGTTGTACTTGGTTAAACTGTTGTTTGAAGGTTCTGGTGATTCACCGTTGGTTCAAGGTTTCAGCAAGTTTGATGTGCCATTGTTGAAAGACATTCCTTTGCTTGGAGAAGCCTTCTTCAAGAACGTATATCCAACAACATATCTGGCCATTCTGTTCGTATTCCTGACGTATTACATCATGTTCAAAACGCCATTTGGTCTGCGTCTTCGTTCTGTAGGTGAACATCCAAGTGCGGCTGATACAGTTGGTGTTAAAGTGCTTCGTTATCGCTATATTGGCGTTATGATCAGTGGTGCGCTTGCGGCTATTGGTGGAGCTGCGATTACGTTGACGACTACGGGTACATTCTCACACAATACGGTTTCCGGCCAAGGTTATATTGCCATTGCAGCTATGATTTTTGGTAAGTGGAATCCGATTGGTGCCTTTGGTGCGGCTGTCTTCTTTGGATTCTCACAAGCGATCCGAAACTATGTACAGTTGTTTGAATGGTCACAAAGTATTCCCCAGGAAATTATTTTCATGTTGCCTTACCTGCTTACCATCATCGTTCTCGTTGCAGCGGTTGGACGTTCTTCGGCTCCGTCTGCACTCGGTGAAGCTTATGATCCGGGTAAAAGGTAACAACCTTTTCCATATCAGCTTAGCTATTCAGAGTTCTGATAAAGGGTCCGCCATGTGCGGGCCTTTTTTTGTTTTCTTGAACGCCCATCGACTTTTACACGCTTAACTTGGTTCTCGTGCAGATACCCATATTTTCAGGTAGGGACAAAGAAACAGGCGAATTCAGTGATGGACGAATACACTGTTTTGAACGATCCGAGGAGGAGGGGAAAGTATGAAACAACAAGTTACGCGTGATGAAGCGATGAAATTAATAGGCAAAAATATTGTTGCAATCAAAAAAGACGGCACTCGGGTTACGGGAAAGCTGTTGAAAGTATCGGGCAACAAACTGGTACTCAAGCGTTTGAATGGCAAAAAAGTACGTACAAAAGCGATTCTGCCACTGGTATTGTTTGATCTGCTCGCTATTGCCACACTGCCTTATGCTTATGGAGGTGGTCCCGGATATGGACCTGGACCAAAACCAGGGCCTGGATATGGTCCAGGCTACGGACCGGGATATGGACCTGGAGGACCTGGTGGCGGATATGGACCTGGTCCTGGATTCGGCCCTTATGGTCCAGGTCCACGCCCACCAGGATTTTTCTAGGACATTCTATAATGTTTTTTCCAATTCGTAGCAGCGGCTTATCATGATGTATCGAATCGCGCTGTATCCATTTTTTTGATAAAACTGAAGCCCTTTGGTATTGCCCTCATCCACCATCACTTTAGATCTTCGACAACCCCGGGATACCGCAAAGCTCTCTGCTTTGAGCAACAAAGTTTGCCCGTAACGTTTGCGTTGTTCTTTCGGACTAACGGCCATCATATCGACATAGAGCAATTCCCCATGCATGAGAAAATGGATGAATGCCACAGCAGCTTTGTCTGGCTCCGGCGAGACAACAAAGGTCATGCCCCTGTTCATTCGCAGGGGTATTTCTTTGCGGATTTTATTAATTTCCTTTTCGCTCATATGGGATAAAGGAACAAGTTGAGTGTCAATCAGCTTCATGATGGCGCCATCATCCAGCTTGGATGTGCGTTGCCGAATCACCATGCGGAGCCTCCTTTCAGGACCAGTCGTGCTGCTCGTATATCCTATGCCCGAAGCAAGATAAAAGGTGACTGAATGAAGCGCTGGGATTAGGGCAACCTTATAGGCTGAAGAGGAAGGAAAGAAGGTTCTCTGAATTTTTATGCAAAACAGGTATTGACTTATCGGTTGGAGGAATCATATAATGTTCCTAACATTTAACGAGAATATTTCATCGGCTATGAAGAGGACGAAGTTTTAAGGGCTCTTTTGCTCAGAGAGTGGCTGGAATTGCTGAAACCACCACCATTACCCCTTATATACGAGCTCACCTCGGAGCTGTTTTCCTGAAAAGCACTGGATGTCACTCCTTTCGCGTATTAGGGAAAATCGTATGTCTGCGTTACAGACAACAGGTATGGGAAACGACTATGTTCGTTTGAGCTATTCGTTTTGTTGTACCTGGTAAGGTCCGTTATTGCGAAATTTCGGGCAAAGTTGGGTGGTACCACGGAAGCGATAACCTTTCGTCCCTCGCAAGCATGAACTTGTTTGCAGGGGATGGAAGGTTTTTTTTGTAACTTTAAATGTCAGAATGGTGTAAATTCCGAGAGGAGGATGACTAATGGGAGCTCAAATTCCAGAAGTACGATCGACAGATGAATTACGTGAAAAATGGATGAAGCCGGAGGTCATTAGCGGTTCCGAGATTCTGCTGAGAAGCTTGTTGCTTGAAGGTGTGGATTGCGTATTTGGTTACCCGGGTGGCGCAGTGTTGTACATTTACGATGCAATGTATGGTTTCGAGGATTTCAAACACGTCTTAACCCGTCACGAACAAGGTGCAATTCATGCAGCTGACGGATATGCACGTGCAAGCGGCAAAGTTGGTGTTTGTATCGCTACCTCCGGGCCGGGAGCAACCAATCTGGTTACTGGAATAGCCACGGCATATATGGATTCTGTGCCGCTGGTTGTCATTACGGGAAATGTTAATTCCAGCCTGATCGGCTCGGATGCTTTCCAGGAAGCGGATATTACCGGGATTACAATGCCGATCACCAAACACAGCTATCTGGTAAAAGATGTTAAGGATTTGTCGAGTATCATTCATGAGGCATTCCATATTGCCAACACCGGCCGTAAAGGTCCTGTACTGATCGACATTCCGAAAGATGTCTCAGCCAACAAAACCTTGTTTGAACCGAGTACTGAACCTGTTACATTAAGAGGGTACAATCCACGAACAGTACCAAACAAATTGCAGGTAGACCGTTTGGCTCAGGCCATTCAGGAAGCAGAACGTCCAATGATTCTGGCTGGTGGCGGTGTGGTATACTCGGGAGGACATGAAGAACTGTTCGAGTTTGTTGAGAAGACAGGCATTCCGATTACGACAACCCTTCTGGGGCTTGGTGCATTCCCAAGTGGGCATGAATTATGGACAGGGATGCCAGGAATGCACGGAACATACACATCCAACCTGGCCATCCAACAGTCGGATCTGCTGATTAATATCGGCGCACGATTCGATGATCGGGTAACAGGTAAGCTGGACGGATTCGCTCCACATGCCAAAATCGTTCATATCGATATTGATCCGGCTGAGATTGGTAAAAACATTGCAACCGATATTCCAATCGTTGGTGATGTGAAGACCGTACTTGAAATAGCCAACAAAGAAGTTGGACGTGCAGAGCGTGCAGATGCATGGAGAGACCAGATCAAACAGTGGAAACAAGAGAAGCCATACAGCTATACGGATTCAGACGAAGTGCTGAAACCGCAGTGGGTTGTTGAAATGTTGAATGATACAACCAAAGGTGAAGCGATTGTGACTACGGATGTGGGACAACATCAGATGTGGGCGGCACAATATTACAAGTTTAATCAACCACGTTCATGGGTAACTTCGGGTGGTCTCGGAACGATGGGCTTTGGATTCCCTTCTGCAATTGGTGCTCAGATGGCCAATCCGGACAGACTCGTTATCTCCATTAACGGTGACGGCGGAATGCAGATGTGTTCCCAAGAACTCGCAATCTGTGCCATTAACAATATACCGGTAAAAATTGTGATCATTAACAATCAGGTACTTGGAATGGTTCGCCAATGGCAGGAACTCATCTATGAGAACCGTTACAGCCACATTGATCTGGCAGGAAGCCCGGATTTTGTAAAACTGGCTGAAGCATATGGCGTGAAAGGATTGCGTGCAACGAATAAGGAAGAAGCAGCGCGTGCTTGGCAGGAAGCTTTGGATACACCAGGACCAGTCGTTGTAGAATTCGTAGTACGCAAGGATGAAAATGTGTATCCAATGGTTCCGCAGGGAGCAACAATTGATCAAATGCTGATGGGGGATGCTGACGAATGATTAGACATACGATTTCAATATTGGTAAACGATCAGCCAGGCGTCCTTCAGCGTGTATCAGGGTTGTTCGGTCGACGCGGATTTAACATTGAGAGTATTACCGTAGGTCAATCGGAAGAACCTGGACTCTCCCGGATGGTTATTGTCACCATTGGTGACGATAAAACGCTGGAGCAGATTGAGAAACAATTGTACAAAATCATCGATGTTATTAAAGTGGTTGATTTCAGCCTGAAACCGATGGTAGCCCGTGAACTCGCTTTGATTAAAGTGAAAGCTGAGCCTTCCGAGCGTCCTGAAATTCTGGGTGTGGTAGAAACATTCCGCGCATCCGTTGTAGATGTTGGTCCAGGTAGCCTGATTGTGCAGGTAGTCGGAGATACGGACAAAATTGATGCTATGATTGAATTGCTCAAGCCATATGGCATTCGCGAATTGTCCCGTACAGGCATAACTGCATTGGTACGCGGCAACGTATAAAGTTATAATGAATGAAGAGGGACGACGGTTAGCTAACATATACAGTTGATCTTATGTGAGTGTCAGTCCCTTAACAGTTGTAATTTAACATTTTAGTGATGTAACGCTTGAAAATATAGCTTCATTCCCGCATTAATGGGCGGGTGTCTGAACGGATCAGACCAGAGATGCTTTTGACACTCCAAGCGAGGCGGTCCCTTGAGACACCCGCTCATTAATGAAGGGTTCTTTACAATACAAAGGAGGACTTATAAACATGCCAGTAACTACTTATTATGAACAGGATGCAGAGCTTAACGTATTGAAAGGAAAAACGATCGCGGTAATCGGTTATGGTAGCCAGGGCCACGCCCAAGCTCAAAACCTTCGTGATAGTGGATTGAACGTAGTCATCGGACTTCGTGAAGGTAAATCCTTCGACACTGCAAAAAATGACGGATTTGAAGTTCTGTCCCCGGCTGAAGCAACAGGCCGCGCAGATGTAGTTCAAATCTTGCTGCCAGACGAAACTCAAGCTTCTGTATACAAAAACGAAATCGAACCAAACCTGAAAGAAGGCGCTGCATTGCTCTTCTCACACGGTTTCAACGTTCATTTCGGTCAAATCGTTGCTCCAAAAAACAGCGATGTATTGCTGGTAGCTCCTAAGTCCCCTGGTCACATGGTACGTCGTACTTATGTGGAAGGTTTTGGTGTACCGGGCCTGATCGCGATTGAGCAAGATGCAACGGGTAAAGCTAAAGAAATCGGTTTGGCTTATGCTAAAGGTATCGGTTGTACACGCGCAGGGGTTATCGAAACTTCCTTCCGTGAAGAAACAGAAACAGATCTGTTCGGTGAGCAAGCTGTTCTGTGTGGTGGTGTAAGTGCATTGGTAAAAGCTGGATTCGAAACATTGACAGAAGCGGGTTACGCTCCTGAAATGGCATACTTCGAATGTCTGCACGAACTGAAGCTGATCGTTGACATGATGTATGAAGGTGGACTTTCAAGCATGCGTGATTCCATCAGTAACACAGCTGAGTACGGTGACTATGTAACTGGACCTCGCGTTGTAACTGAAGATACGAAGAAAGCAATGAAAGAAGTCCTGACTGATATCCAACAAGGTAAATTCGCACGCGACTTCATTCTGGAAAACCAATCCGGACGTGCATTCTTGACAGCAACTCGTCGTAACGAAGCTGAACACCCAATCGAAGTGGTTGGCGGACAATTGCGTGAGATGATGCACTGGATCAAGAAGTAAGCATTAACTTCTAGAACATGCACTTTAAGGTATTCAAGTAAACTTAGAGCTTTAACTGGGAATAGCGGCCGTGCTTATGCGTGAGCCGCTATTGCTGGTTCAGAGAAACATATATAACAAGTACAGGAGGTGCGAAGCGTGCGTAAAATCTATGTATTTGACACAACGCTGCGTGATGGAGAGCAATCCCCGGGAGTCAATCTGAACACTCGTGAAAAGGTGGAAATTGCCCATCAGCTCGAGCGGCTTGGCATTGACCGGATGGAAGCGGGTTTCCCGGCGGCATCTCCAGGTGACCTGGCAGCTGTCAATGCAGTAGCAAATGCGGTCAAAAATGTGACTGTAATTGGCTTGTCCCGTTCCAGAGAGCAAGACATTGATGCGGTTAAGGAAGCACTTAAAGGTGCACAGGACCCGTGCATTCACGTTTTCCTGGCAACTTCACCTATTCACCGCCAACATAAATTGCGTATGGACAAAGCGCAGGTACTGGATACAGCTCGTTCCGCGATTCGTTATGCAAAGAAAACATTCTCGAAGATCGAATTCTCCCTTGAGGATGCAGGTCGTACCGAGTATGATTTCCTCGTGGAAATGGTGAATATGGCTGTTGAAGAAGGTGCAGCCGTCGTGAATATTCCGGATACGGTTGGTTACCTGAGCCCATATGAATACGGAAACATTTTCAAACATCTCAAGGAGAATGTACACGGTATTGAAAAGGTACAGCTGAGTGCCCACTGCCATAATGACTTGGGTATGGCGACGGCCAATACACTTGCAGCCATTCTCAACGGAGCCGATCAGATCGAAGGTACGATCAATGGCATTGGTGAACGTGCGGGAAACACGGCGATCGAGGAAATTGCTATGGCACTGGAGACACGTCAGGAATTTTTCCAGGCGAAAACATCTCTGCAGTTGTCTGAAATTGCACGGACAAGTCGTTTGGTTAGCCGTTTGACAGGTATGGTTGTGCCTGGAAACAAAGCCATTGTTGGGGCAAATGCCTTCGCACATGAATCCGGCATTCACCAAGACGGCATGCTGAAGGAAAAAACAACGTATGAGATTATGACTCCAGAGTCCATCGGTCTGAAGGAAAGTAAACTTGTACTGGGTAAACATTCTGGGCGACATGCTTTCCGTGAACGGTTGATTGATCTGGGGTATGAGCTGGAAGAAGAAGCATTGAATCGGGCATTTGCCCAGTTCAAAGATCTGGCTGATAAGAAAAAAGAAGTTACTGACGAAGATCTGCTTGCCGTAATTGAAGAGAAATTGCAGGATGCACCTGAGGTGTATAAACTGGAATCCATCTTTGTAACGTACGGAGATGAATCGGTACCAACGGCCAAAGTCCGCATTGCAACGCTTGACGGGGATACGATTGAGAAGCAAGCAGAGGGTAACGGATCGGTAGATGCAATCTACAATGCGATTGACCAAGTGAGTGGGGAAGACGTAACGTTGTCTGACTACTCCATCAAATCGGTAACACATGGTAAGGATGCATTGGGTGAAGTACATGTTGTGCTGACTCAGAATCAGGTTTCGGTACAAGGACGTGGCGTAAGCACAGATATATTGGGTGCAAGTGCACGTGCCTATGTAGACGGCCTGAATCAATTGATTGAGAAGCGCAAGACATATACGAACCGTGTAAACGTTAATCTGTAGGCTCCAATGCAAGAAGCACGCACCTTTCATTGAACTGAACTTTAAGCTGAGACACATGTATGCTGCTAGAATGATCTATCTTTAATTTAATGGATATAGAAGATCGTTCGGCTTGCTTTGTTACGTTCAGTGAGGGACGTAAAGAGTCTGACTCTCCTGTGGAGGGTCAGACTCTTTTGCTTGTATTTGAGCATTTTGCATAAATCCTCTAAGCGTCTTCCAATCAGCAAGATATAGATCGAAATGATTCTGTTCGTCTATATCTTGTACCCGTGAGCGGTATAATTCGAATTATGCAAAATGCTGATTTATATAATTATGGCAGTAAAACACAGTACATTTTCTACAATTACCTATTGTATTGGCTTACGCTATCAAGCTATTACCACGCGTATGCATTAGGTGCATGTCCACCTGGACCCGGGAAAATCTCATCCAGACGTTTGAGAACGGCTTCATCCAAAGTCACGTCCAAACATTTGAGTGCGGTCTCAAACTGCTCCAGCGTACGCGGTCCGATAATCGGGGCGGTCACTGCCGGATTGGCTGCAACCCAAGCCAAAGCCACCGTATCCTGTGGTTCACCGAGATCACGACACAGTGCGGCAAAGTCTTCAAGCTGAGTTTGCTGCTGCTCAATCCGTCCAGCGATGCCCCCGCTGCGTGTTCCTTCCAGCTTCTGCAGAGCGTTACGTCCCAGTAATCCACCATCCAGTGGACTCCATGGAATGACGCCGAGGCCCAGCTCTTTGGCTGCGGGCAGTACTTCTAACTCAGGCAAACGACAGTTGAGGCTATATTTATGTTGTTCGGAAACCAGGCCGAGGAAATGGCGATTCTTGGCTTCACTTTGAGCGATTGCAATCTGCCATGCAGCAAAGTTACTCGATCCTACATAACCGATTTTCCCCTGTTGAACGGCATTCTCGAACGAACCCCACAGCTCGTCCCACGATATGGCAGGGTCTACATGATGCATCTGGTATAACTCGATATGATCGGTCTGTAAGCGGCGGAGGGAACCCTCCAGATGTCGTCTGATTTTGTAGGCGGAGAGGCCGGCTTCGTTGTTAGGGCCATCTGTATCATCATGCATGGAGCCATAGACTTTGGTGGCCAGCACTACTTTTTCACGTCTGCCCCCGCCCTGATTGAACCAGCGTCCGATAATTTCTTCGGTAAGGCCGGAATTTTCACCCCAGCCGTAGATGTTAGCGGTATCAAAAAAGTTCACGCCTGCATCGAGTGCTGCGTCCATAATGCGGAAAGCTTCTTTTTCATCTGTAGCAGGCCCGAAATTCATGGTACCGAGACAGATTCGACTGACCTTGAGGCCTGATTTACCCAAATACGAATATTGCATATTGCTTATCCCTCCTGCGTACCTGATTTGAATTCAGCTATATTTTAACCCAGCCGGGAGGTCAGAACAACTTGGAAAGGCCAATCTCTATTGGCTTATAGGTAAAATCTATTAAAGTCATAGATTGTATATCTTGGTCAAATGACCTTGGAATATGATACAAAAGAGAGAGTTAATATGAGACGTTACTTTATGAATAATTAATGAATGAAATATAAGGAGTGGACAACCCAATGGCAGACGTAAAAAAAATTGCAGTTATTGCAGGTGACGGAATCGGCCCTGAAGTCGTAGCTGAGGCTGAGAAAGTTCTTAAACGTACGGAGGAAGTATTCGGTTATCGTTTTGAGACAGAGCATGCGTTGTTTGGCGGAATCGCGATTGATGAGAAGGGTACACCTCTTCCTGAAGAAACACTGAGCGTATGTAAAAGTGCAGATGCAGTCCTGCTTGGAGCGGTTGGTGGTCCAAAATGGGATAACAACAGCAAGGAGCTTCGTCCGGAAACAGGCCTGCTGGGTATTCGCAAAGCACTTGGATTGTTCTCCAATCTGCGTCCGGCTGTCGTATTTGATTGCCTGAAGGATGCTTCAACTCTGAAGCCTGAAGTACTGGAAGGTACAGATCTGATGGTGGTACGTGAATTGACAGGTGGTATCTACTTCGGAGAGAAGTTCAGACGTGAAAGTGCACAGGGCGAAGAGGCTGTGGATACATGTGCATATAATGTAACAGAAGTGGAGCGGATCGTTCGTCAGGCGTTCGAAATTGCGCAAGGACGTCGCAAAAAGCTGGCTTCTGTAGACAAAGCCAACGTATTGGAAACTTCCCGTCTCTGGCGTGAAGTCGTGAACCGGGTAGCACCGGATTATCCGGATGTTGAACTGGAGCATGTACTGGTAGACAACTGCGCGATGCAATTGCTGCGTCGTCCGTCCAGCTTCGATGTCATCGTAACGGAAAACATGTTTGGAGATATCTTGAGTGATGAAGCAGCGATGTTGACAGGTTCCATCGGTATGCTCGCATCTGCATCACTGGGAGAGGGCAGCTTTGGACTCTATGAGCCGGTACACGGTTCCGCACCGGATATCGCAGGTCAAGGCCTCGCTAATCCGATTGCAACCATTCTCTCTTTGGCGTTGATGTTCCGTACAACCTTTGGTTATACAGAAGGTGCGGATGCCATTGAAGCAGCTGTGTCGGATGTATTGAATGCAGGACACCGCACGAGTGATATTGCTGTAGACAAGAGCACAGCGATCAGCACGACCGAAATGGGCGATTTGATCGTGGCGGCTATTCAGAAACAGGCGTAATTATATTACCAACTACAGGCAGCCCTTTGTTTCCAGTTATGGAATGTACAGAGGGCTGTTCCTTTATCATTTTTGCCACGAAAAACCCTTATTTATAATGATTATAAAAAAATAATGTTTATAATCTTGACTTTGGGAAGTCCGGATGATAACATTTTACTTGTACTTGTTATCAAGTATTAAATTATTTTAATTACAGGAAAAGCGTACGCGTTTTTCTTGATGATGAGCAATCCGCAAGGTTGCTTACATAATCCCAAAGGAGGAATTTTTAGTTATGGCAGAACGTTTGGTAGGTAGACCAGCACCGGATTTCGCAATGGAAACAGTATCGGGAGACGGACAAGACTTCGGTTCCGTTAAACTGTCCGATTATCGTGGCAAATGGCTTGTATTCTTCTTTTATCCTTTGGACTTCACATTTGTGTGCCCAACTGAAATTACAGCTTTGAGCGTTGCTTCCGAGCAATTCAAAGCTTTGGATACAGAAATTCTTGGCGTGAGCGTAGACTCCGTACACAGCCACAAAGCATGGATCAACACACCTGTAGACAGCAATGGTCTGGGTCAATTGAACTTCCCGCTGGCTTCTGACATCACGAAGCAAGTGGCTAAAGATTACGGCGTTCTGATCGAAGAAGAAGGCGTAGCATTGCGCGGTCTGTTCATCATCGATCCAGAAGGCGAATTGAAATATCAAGTGGTTAACCACAACGATGTAGGCCGTAGTGTTGAAGAAACACTTCGCGTACTGCAAGCACTGCAATCCGGCGGATTGTGTGCAATGAACTGGAAACCAGGCGACACTAACCTGTAAGCCAGATTAACTTGAACGGTTTTTGTTCAAGCCCTCATCCCGTTAGGGATTGAGGGCTTTTTGCACCCTTTTGCCGGAAGTTATCACGAAGTTAATCAAAAGTGTTTGAACAAGCAGCTAAGCGTGTTAATAATATATTAGAAGAAAGTCTTCTTTTTATCTGTTGAAAGAGGAATTGATGGCCTTTAAGGCGAATAGGGTATGGAAACCCGGTAAATATTCCGGTGCTCTGCATTTATAATCTGTACATGAATGTGATACACTGATGGAACTATTCCTTTTTGGAAGTGCTGTAAGTGTACGGGATTGCATTTTAACAAAAAAGTCCCGGCACGTAATAAGGAGGGTGAACAAAAATGAGTTACTGTTGTGGGGCAAGTATGGTTGGAACGAAGGGCACGCTGAAGCATTACCGCACCCAGGTTCATAATGTTCCCCTGCTGTTTTGCCCGGTGTGTCACCGGGTTGAGGTGCATTATAAAGTGGAAAACGAATACGAAATCCTGGCTGAATATGCGCATGGAGACGGTGCATCCGAGATCGACTTTCAAGATTATGTTACAGAAGATGAGGATGCCATTTTCGAAAACTGTGTAAACCGTGAGAGCGAGGATGCCATGGTCATTGTGCAGCGCCAGATTGATATGGCTCTGGATTTGCTCAGGCTCGCCAAGGAAACCAAAGACGAGAAGTGGGAAAGCGAACTTAAACGTCGATTAGCTGTGATGAGTCAGCGCAGACTGAAAATTCAGCATAATAAGACCGGACTATAGATGCTCTCGGATATATCACCAATTAAAGATATTAAAAACGAAGCTGATTTGCCTACTGGGTGAAACGGCTTCGTTTTTGTGCTGTGTTCTGGAACTAATTCGAGGTTTTTTTAAAAATAATTTCCATTCGACACTTTCTCCGATTGACTCTCTTCTATAAACTTGTCTATGATAAAAACAGACTTGCAAAGAGGCGGAGCAAAAAATGTTCGTGTTTGGGAATAGGAGAAGGTCAGAATGGAACAAACGTATATGATTTTCCGGATCGACTGTTGGTTACCGGGAATAGACCAGCTTGAGTTCCGGCCATGCCATCCATATTTTCGGCTCAGCCCCCCAACGAAAGGGCACCGGTAATGAACAATAAAATCGGCCCTTCCTGTTTCTGTGATGATATGATGTCCGAATGGCAAGTTTATCATTTACGTGAAAAGGAGGAACCTGACATGATTAGTGAATTTCAGGATACAGTGCCTCAACCAACGGATGGTTTCCCGCCTGTGCATCTGGATAACAACAAGTACGAGAATGTACTGGAACATCTGGATAGCGGTATTATGTTGTTTGACAGTCACGGTGTATTGACGTTTATTAACGTTCAGATGGCAAAGTTGTTGGAACTTCCAAGAAGTCTGTTGAGCGGCTGCACCCTGATGCAAATGCTGCATCATCCGCAGATGAGCCGATTCAAGAAAAAGAAAATTTTACGTATCTATCGGGAAACTATTTTTCACCGTAAGCGCTATCATGAATTGATTGATGAATACGGAAGGCATTGGCTGGTTACTGTGACGTACGGTGATCAGATGGATGGCGACTTCTTGTTCAGCGTCAAAGATGTATCTGATTATAAACAAATTGAACAGACCGCTTATCAAAATGACAAACTTGCGATGCTGGGGCGAATTTCAGCATCTATTGCTCATGAAATTCGTAATCCGTTGACTGCAATCCGTGGGTTCATCCAACTGCTCAGGCCCCATTTGCTGCAGCTCGGCAAAGACGAGTACGCTCGAATCATACTGACGGAGATTGATCGGGCGAATGACATCATCTACGAATTTTTGAATTCTTCCAAACCGTCAGCTCCACAGAAGACCGTGATATCCGTCGACTCTTTGCTCAAAGAGGTGGTCTTGCTGACCGAAAGCGAAGGGTTGATGAAGGGATGCGAGATCGTACTGGATGAAGGGGATGCCCCGCTGAATGTGTCCATTGATGTCAAACAGATTAAGCAGGTTATTTTGAATATGGTGAAAAACGCAATGGATGCCATTGAGGAAGTTGGCGAAGAACATACGGGTCTAATTCGAATATCTACCGCCACGGAAAACAAGTTCGTGCAGATCTCCATTGCGGATAACGGTCATGGGATGGACCATAACACGCTTGTACGTCTGTTTGATCCATTCTTCACGACCAAGGAGAGCGGAACGGGGCTTGGACTTTCGGTGAGTTACCGAATCATCAAGAACCATGGAGGCACCATCTCTGTGGATAGCAAAAAGGGCGAAGGCACGCGGTTTATAATTATGTTACCCTTGGTATATTGAGAAAAGCGGGGAGTCGAGGAGTTGGCCATTTGCCAACTCCTTTGTTTTATGTTGCCAATAACGGTTATAGTTAGTAATGAATGCGAATACATAAGCTCCATAACGGAAGGATGAGATGCAGATGGAAATCCAAGGAATGGAACGAATGAATCAACAACTGATGGATCATGTGGGAAAAGTGATTGTGGGAAAAGAGCATACGATAGAGCTGGTGATGACAGCGATCATAGCGTCAGGACATGTGCTGCTGGAGGATGTACCGGGTACTGGGAAAACGATGCTCGCCAAATCGGTAGCTTCCTCATTGGACTGCACATTCCAACGGATACAGTTTACACCGGACTTGCTGCCCTCGGACTTAACAGGGATTCATTTTTTTAATCAAAAAGAAGGGGATTTTGAATTCCGACCCGGCCCCTTGTTTGCCAATCTTGTACTAGCCGATGAGATTAACCGGGCTACACCGCGTACACAATCAAGCTTACTGGAGTGTATGGAAGAGCGCCAGATCAGTATCGACGGTTCAACGAGACAGCTGGAACGGCCATTCATCGTTATCGCCACCCAGAATCCTGTAGATAACCAGGGAACTTTTCCACTACCTGAAGCGCAGATGGATCGTTTTATGATGAAAATTCGCATGGGTTATCCAAGCAGTGAAGAGAGTGTAGAAATTTTGAGACGTACGGTAGCCAGTCTTTCTGTTGATGATCTCTCGGCAGTGATCAGTCGTGAAGAACTTTTGAAGGCGCAGGATACGTATAAAACAGTGCAAATCAATGAAGATTTGCTACGATATATCATTCAGTTAACCGAAGCGACAAGGCAACATCCCGAGCTCTCGCTTGGCGTAAGTCCACGAGGGGCTCAGGCATTACTCAAGGCAAGTCAGGCCTGGGCTGCACTGCATGGCAGAGACTTTGTTTTGCCTGATGATATTAAAGTACTGGCGGAACCTGTGCTGGCCCACCGACTGGTATTCCGTAACCGGATCAGACAACAAGAGGGCTTGGCGGAGCGTATCATCCAGGAACTTCTGAATCAGACAGAAGTGCCTACGGAGAATCTCGCTACAAGCGGGCGTTAATCTTATGGCATTATTATGGCTTGTCCTTGTTGGAGGCATTGTCGTTGTTATACATGGTGTGTGGTTTGGACGACCTGCACTGCGAAAACTCAGGTACAGCAGACAATTCAGCAAGCTGCGTTGTTACGCTGGAGATGAACTTGAGATGGTGGAGACGATATCGAATGAGAAACGAGTCTCCGTACCGTGGCTCAGACTTGAATCGATGATGCCAGTGTCGTTTGTATTTCGTTCCGGCTCAGGTATGGATATTAGTCAAGGCGAGATCTATCAGAACCATAAGAGTATTTTTACGTTAAAACCGTTTACTCGTATTACGCGCAAGCATCCTTTTACATGTACTCAGCGTGGGATTTATCCATTAAATACAGCAACGATGACAGGGGGGGATCTCTTTGGCGTGTGGCGTTCCACCAAACCGATTCCTTTGCAAATGTCTATGATCGTGTATCCTTCATTAGTGAATGCAGAGGATCTTCCTGCAATTTATCAGGTATGGCAGGGAGAAGTGGAAGTATCACGATGGATCGTTGAAGATCCTTTCTTGATCCTGGGTGTTCGGCCTTATGGTGCAGGCGACCCCATGAATCGTATTCACTGGAAAGCGAGTGCACGTACAGGTGAATTACAAGTCTACAAACAGGGATGGACGGCTGATCCGCAATCCTGGATAGTAGTCAACATTCAGGAATCTGCAGATATGTGGAGTGTTGTTACTCGACCGGAAAAGATTGAGCGGGCACTTCGTTACGCTGCCACGGCTGCAGTGGATGCCATCGGTAGAGGGTTGCCAGCAGGTTTCGCCCATAATGGTTATCATGTGGGTGGAGGCCGCGATACACTTCGGATTGAACCGGATTATGGCACGCCCCATCTGGAACGGTTACTGGAAGCTATGGCTGAGGCAGAGTTGAAATGCATGGTGCCCATGGAGCAATTCCTGAATGATGAAGTACGTCTGAATGAAGAAGCACAGCAAATCCGCAGCTATCTGCTGATTACATCCTATGTATCTGCCGCTATGGAGCACGAGATTGCACGTCTGCACGAACAAGGACATCGTGTAACGATTCTCCCGGTAGAGGACGTGAAGGGTAATACGAAGGCGGTGAGTGCATGAGGAACAGACCGGTAGCGACGACCACAGGACTCATAGCAATGCTTGCCGTCTTGATGGCTGCCATATACCTTTTTCCGATATTTACGCTTGCTTCATTCTACGCAATGGAACATTTGCCGTACACATTATTCATCCTGGTTGTTCTTGTAGGTTGGTTAGGACAGTTCATTCAGCATAAAATTCCAGGTTTTAGCGAGAAAAGCACACTCATTCGTGGATTAACGGCACTCGTCATAGGATTTCTCTTCGCACTCGTTGTTGGGATGAGCCTTATTCTCCCGTTGCCGGATATCATCACATTGGTACTGTGTGGAGTCATATCGGCTTATACAGGTCTGACCTTCCAGCCAGTCTTTCATTCAGTGTTGTTATGGCGCTTGCAGATTATGGGTGTAATTAGTGCAATCGTGCTTATGATTGCTTCGAATTCGTTGGAATTCATGCAGCCGATACAAACCTATACCCTATGGATCTATATTGCGGGAGTGATCAGTTTTGCCTTTTGGCTGGTTGGACGATATATGCTACAACTGGATCAGGCAATACTCAATGACGGCAAGAGAAGATTGGTATTAAGAGATTTTGCACGTGCGAATCATCAGCGGTTCATGTGGATGTTTATTGTTATCGTAGCGATTGGTGCTTTCCCAAGTCTGGCTGCCTGGCTGGGACCGCTACGTGATCGCTTGCTCGCATGGATCAGGGGATGGTTTGGTCCGATTTCCGGCGAGGAGCCACGATTACCAATGGACAACCCCAATCAGCAGTTAAATATACCGAATGACTGGAGAGAGCCGCCATCCGAGCCCTCAGTCTTCTGGAACATCCTCGGATGGGTAGTGATGTGTGCTGTAGCAGGAGCAATTCTGTGGCTGCTTCTGAGGTTGGGACAAAAAACGATAAACAGACTTATGGACCGATTCAAGGGGATGTTACAACCAGGTGAAAAGAAGGCAGAACCACGGACGGAGTATATCGATGTCAGTGAGACGCTTGATGCGCCAGCAAAAGTCCGAAAGAATTGGTTTCGCAAGAAAGAGGCGCCCCCTGCACAGGATGCCGAACGTGTTCGGTATTACTATCGGACTTGGATTGAAAGAGCAGCTCATCGAGGCGTGGAAATACAGGGGACGCATACTCCGCTGGAGGCTGCACAGACCATTATTCAGAATGGTGTGAAGGTAGAAGAAGATGAGCTGTCTGCGAGACTACCAGATACGTATAATGCCGTTCGTTATGGAGAGAAAGCTCCCGATCGTTCTGATATGGTTGAGATTGACCGAATCTGGAGATCTTATCGAAGTAAATAAGTCCGGAATCCCTTTACTTTTCTTGTCACGTTCAAGTATCATGAGAGGAATACACAAGTTGGTCAGAAAAGGAGCAGACATTAATGAAGACAAATCATTGCAAAATTGTAGATTGTACGATCCGTGATGGCGGATTGGTGAATAATTGGGACTTTAGCGTGGACTTTGTTCAACAGCTATATGCTGGATTGAATGAAGCCGGCGTTGATTATATGGAAATTGGATATAAGAACTCTCCGAAGTTGCTTAAAGGTGCTGAGGAAGCAGGACCATGGCGTTTCCTGAACGATGATTTCCTGCGTAAAGTTATTCCTCAAAAAGGCAATACCAAACTGTCTGCACTGGTTGACGTTGGACGTGTGGACGAAAATGATATCTTGCCTCGCAGTGAGAGCATGCTGGATCTGATCCGGGTTGCCTGCTACAGCAAAGATGTAGACAAGGCACTTGCACTGGTTCAAACATTCCATGATCGTGGATATGAAACTACACTTAATATTATGGCACTCTCCAATGTTATGGAGAATGAATTGCTGGAAGCATTTGAATTGATCAAAGAAAGCGCTGTGGATGTTGTTTACATTGTAGACTCCTACGGTAGCTTGGACCATAATGATGTGAAATATCTGGTAGAGAAGTTCAAGACTCACTTGCCTAACAAACGTCTTGGTGTTCACACACATAATAATATGCAACTTGCGTTTTCTAACACATTGGTTGCGGCAGAGCTTGGCGTCGAACTGCTTGATGCTTCTGTGTATGGTATGGGCCGTGCTGCTGGAAACTGTCCAACCGAATTGCTCGTAGCTCATCTGAAAGGAACAAAATACAATCTGCGTCCAGTACTTGGTGTATTGGAACAGTTGATGGTTCCGCTCAGAGAAAAAGAAGAATGGGGTTACATTCTGCCTTACATGATTACAGGTGCGTTGGACGAGCATCCACGTTCAGCAATGGCGATTCGCTCATCGGAAGACAAGGATAAGGTTGTTGATTTTTATGATAAATTAACAACACCAGAAGTGAATTTTGAGAAGTAATATAGTCTGAAATACAGTTGTAAAATAGGAAAACATGGACTCTAACTGGAGATCCATGTTTTTTTAGTTCTTAATGCCTTGTTTTTCTCTATATTTGTGAATAAATATTCCTAGGAGTAACTATTTTTTAGTTCACGTATACAAAATTAAATGTTATTATGTACCAGATAGCATGTGTATGCATGTGAATTGAACGTTGGTTAATATGTTTTTTGTCGAATCGTGTAGTAAGTTGTTGAGTTTGGTTAATGTAATTCAGGATAGGTGATCCCGGGAAGGAAAACACGGCATGAAGGTTAATCTGCAAGATCAGAGAAAAATAAGTTGGGTCGCTGTGGGCGGCTTATTATGTTTCCTCGCAAGTCAATGGTTTCGTTCTTCTTCAAGCTCTGATCTGATCATATCGGGTTACCCGGTTTTGACACTCTTGGGTGGATTTGCTGCGGTAGCGGCTTGTATCGGCATCTATAATCAAAGCTGGTTGTTTCGGACACAGAAGCTAACGCTTCGGAGGACATTATTGACAACACTCTTTTTATTGATTGGTCTGTTTGAACTGGTTCATATCGTTTCATTTGCAGAAGAGATTCCAAATGGAGCCATGATGGAATCGGAGTTTTCCTTAATGATGTCAACCATGGGATCTTTGGTATGTTCCGTAGGTTTACTGCTCGTGTATACCTTAAATGAGAAAGAGTTTGCATTACCACGCAAATTCTTACTGTTAAGTGGGACATTGGGTACCTTTGTTATTTTGTACATACTGGCTATTCAGGAATGGAGCATATTGCCGAGTATGCTTGATGGGGAAGTGCTTGGTGGTATCTTCACTCGAGTTCATCTTATGGTTGGATTGCTCTATGGCATTATTGCAGTTCTTTTGTTTGTACAATGGAAAAAAACCAAAGACAGTGATTTACCAACCATTCTATGTGGCATTCTGTGTTTCTTTTTTGGTGAATGTTATTTTGTTTCAGCAACTGGGGTGAACGATCTCAATCTGTTATTAGGATTGCTGAGTAATTGTATGGCATATTTTTTCATCCAAAAAGGACTGTATACGTCCGTAGTGGACACACCTTTCCTGCAACAGCAGGTCGCGGAAGCCAAGATGAACTATATTGCTCATCATGATGATGTAACGGGACTTCCAAACCGTCGTCGCCTTTCACAGCAGTTGAAAAAGATGATGGATGATGCCGTGGTACAGGAACAGCTTGTTGGTGTATTGGTCCTGAATATTAATCGGTTCAAAACCATTAATGATTCGCTTGGACAGCAAGCGGCTAACCGTGTTTTGCGTCAGGTAGGTCAACGACTGAAACAATTGTCCCTTCCAGGAGAAGAAGTCTTTGGATTGGGAAGAGATGAGTTTGCATTAACGATGACAGATTTCAGTTCAACCGATACAGCGTTGCGTCGGACAAGATCCATTTTGCAACTTTTTGAGAAGCCCGTCTTGGTTGATGGCAATGAGTATCATCTGACACTTGGAATTGGGATGGCCATTTTCCCACATGATGGGGAGTCACCACTGGAGATTATTCAAAATGCCGATACGGCTTTGCACAGTGCTAAGGAACAAGGAATGGAACTGAATCGTTTTGCCCATGCGATGCAGATGAAGGCACAGGAGCGTTTGCAGCTTGAGAATGATCTGCGCAAGGCGTTGGATCGAGGTCAGTTCTACCTGGTCTACCAGCCGCAGGTTAATCTGCAAAGTGGGCTAATCGTTGGCATGGAAGCTTTGGTGCGTTGGCAGCATCCGCAGCGAGGCTCGGTATCTCCGGCGGATTTTATTCCTCTGGCAGAAGAGAGTGGGCTCATTGTGCCACTTGGTGAATGGGTGCTTCGTGAAGCGTGTGCACAGAACAAACAGTGGCAGGAAGCCGGTTATCGTAAACTGTGTGTTTCGGTGAATCTGTCGATGAGACAATTCAGGCACTCCCATTTGTTGGACAATATCAATGGCATTCTCAAAGAGACGGGACTAGAGCCTGTATGGCTTGAACTGGAGATTACAGAGAGCATGACATTTGATAAAGACCGGTCATTCGAACAGTTGCGCAAAATCAAAGAAATTGGTGTGCATATCAGTATTGATGATTTTGGAACGGGATACAGCTCGTTGCACTATCTGAAGGATCTGCCGATTGATCGGCTTAAGATTGACCGTTCATTTGTGAATGAAGTCATGGAGGACAGCAATAACGCAGCGATCGTATCTACCATCACTTCAATGGCGCATCATTTACAACTGAAAGTCACAGCTGAGGGCGTGGAGAACGAAGATCAGATGGTCTTTCTTCGCAATCAACACTGTCACGAGGCTCAGGGTTATTTCTTCAGCAAACCGATTAAAGCCGCTGAATTTGAAAAGCAGTTTTTGAGAGATGTGGATAAGCCTACAGGATAGGGAACAGCGGGGGCGCGAGGGTGCTCCTGCTTTTTTTGATGGATGCGTAATGAAAAAAATGGAAAATATGACTTGCATGCTATAGAGGATCATGGTATATTATTATTTGTAAAATCACTGTTAAATTCCTAAGGAACTTAACAATATATCTTCAATCATGCGGGTGTAGTTCAATGGTAGAACTTTAGCCTTCCAAGCTAATAGCGTGGGTTCGATTCCCATCACCCGCTTAACGAAGCAGTACCGAAGCCCTTGCGATGCAGGGGCTTTTTCTATTACCTTAAAAGAAATCTCGTGGTAACAGCGATCAGAAGATTGTTCTGTTTTCGGAGTGGCGAGTAAGTAAGTATTCTTTAGTTTAATGTATATACCCTTTGCTTTTTTACAATGATCTGGTACAATAACGGAGAAATTGATACTACACATGAATGAGAGGTAACCATACGTCCCATGAAGTAAAACACATGAATTGAACCCCAGTTAACTGCAGACGGTTTTATGACGCAGTCAGCCAGAGCGGCTGAGCAATGAGGGGATTCGTGTGTCCAAATTCAGCTATGGGAAAAGGTATGGAGCAAGTAAGCCATTGAGGTTTACGTGTACCCTGTATTTTGGGTTTCTTTGTTCATGCCGTAGCTTACCTTAGATCTGTCTTTGAATGCTTGATCCAACCCTGAATTGCCAAACCGCCGGCTGATGCCAGCGGTTTTTTTTGTTCGGCAAAAAGGATGCAGGAAGGATGAGGCCTCATGGTGACATTGGTACGCTTACATGAAGTATCAAAAGAGTGGAACGGTATTGAATTGTTTACAGGATTGAATTTGGAGATTAATGAGGGCGAACGACTCGCCATTTTGGGTCGCAACGGATGCGGCAAGACAACGTTGTTACGCATCATTTTGGGTGAGGAGCATGGTGGTGGACGGATCGAACGTCATAGCCCTCAGCAGGAATGGGGGTTCATGCGCCAGCGCTCGGAGATTGAGACCGGGATGAATGTACTGGATGCGGTCCGGCGTGAGAGCGGTCAGATCTATGAAGTGAAACGGAACTTGGAAGAACTGGAACAACGGTTGAGCATGAGCACTGAAGCGGATGAAGAGCTGCTTGCAGCTTATACACAAGTGATGGAGCAATATGAACAGTTGAACGGTTATATGTGGGAGACTGAGGTAGAGAAGGTACTGACTCGCCTTGGATTATCCGCAGAGCATTGGAACAGACCCTATCATTCCTTGAGTGGTGGACAAAAAACAAAGGCTCGTTTGGCGGGGCTGCTTGTCAGCAAACCCAAATTCCTGATCCTGGATGAACCGACGAATCATCTGGATGAGGGAAGCATGCGCTGGCTGGAAGAGTGGTTATCCTCATATGAAGGTACGCTGTTATTTGTATCACATGATCGTACGTTTATTGATCAGGTGGCAACAGGAGTCATTGAGTTTAGTCCAGATGCCCTAACCAAATACAAGGGCGGATACTCCGACTACAAGATCCACAAAGAGCGTGAATTACGGGAACAGGAAACGATCTACCGCAGGCAGGAGTTGGAACGTAAAGCGCTGGAAGAAACGATTCGAAATTATCAGGAATGGTTCCATAAAGCGCATAATTCGGCGACTGATGTGGAGGTGAAGATCACCCAGAGTTTCTACAAAGCCAAAGCCAACAAAAATATTTCACGTTACCATGCGAAACAAAAACAGCTGGAACGTTTAGAGCGGGAACGGGTGGATAAACCTCGTGAAGCTGCAAAGTTGAACATGGAATTACAGATGAATCCACTGGCTGCACGCCAGCTGCTTGCGCTGGAAGAGGTGAGTTTTTCATATACGGGCGACAAACCATTGCTGCGCGATCTTCGGATTGCTGTGGAACGTGGAGATCGGCTTGCTGTACGAGGTCCTAATGGAACGGGCAAGACAACACTGCTGAAGTTGATGATTGGTGAACTGGAACCTTCGCAAGGCAAGGTCACACGGCATCCACAGCTGAAAATCGGTTACTTTTCACAGGAGCTGGAAGGGCTTCCCGAAAATCTGACGCTGCTGGACAGCTTGCTTACCCTTCCATCCATGACACAAAGTGCGGCACGGACCATTCTGGGATGTTTCCTATTTTCCAGAGATGATGTATTCAAGCACATTGGGGATTTGAGCATGGGGGAAAAGTGCAGAGTGGCATTTCTGAGACTGTATTTTGGCGGAGCGAATCTGCTGGTGCTGGACGAACCGACCAACTATCTGGACATCGATACCCAGGAAGTCATGGAGAATGTATTAAAACAGGCTTCAGGTGCTTTGGTGCTTGTATCCCATGACCGGATGCTGACGAAGTCGCTCGCGAATCGGTTATGCGATCTGGAGGCTGGTGGCACAGCAACTCTGTTTGAAGGAGGTGTGTCGGATTGGGAGCAGTCCACCAAACTTCGGGAGGTGGCGCTGGAGACCCGGGAATCCGATGACGAGCGGTTACGATTGGAGATGCGCCTATCGGAGTTGCTGTCTCCTGTGAGCACTGTTGGAAAAGACAGTCTGACACAGCCCGAGCATTCGAATGAGCGAGCAGTCGAGGCAGCTGAGATTCGGGAAATCCAGCAGCGCCTGAAACAATTGAAAGATAAGGGTGCAAGCATAAATTAGAATATGGACGGCTTGCTATTTCGATCTATTTTGCATATAATTATGAACGATCATCGATGATTACATCGATATGGGGAAGTGTTCAAAAAGATCGGTTTTCAGTACCAAGAAGATGGGATGAAGATAGAAATGGAGTAGCGGAGCGTAGGAAACTACGTGAGCAACTACAATGTTTCCGAAGGAAACATACTTCGTAAGCATCTGCTTATTCGGCTGAATGCCATATTCGACGCTGATGATGCCGTCAGGCATCATTCGTAATCAAAAGCGGACTTTTTGACAACCTCTAGAGGTTTAACTTAAAAGCAAACGTGATGATGGAGATAAGTAAGCAGTGCCTCTGGACAGGGAGGAAGCGCCGTAGATTGAGAGCGTTTCTGTAGAACAAGGCTGCCGAAATTCACTCCGAAGCGGTTCCCTGAACCTGTTTGTGTGCAGACACAAAGGCAACAGTAGGGGCAAACGGTTAACGGTCGTTATTCCGTACAAAGTGAGACAGAACCAGTTGCAGGCCAGAAGGGCCACGCAGCAATGGATGTCTAACAAGGGTGGTACCACGGTCTTTTCGTCCCTTCAGGGGAGAGAAGGCCTTTTTTTGTTGCAAAAACACCACAAAAAGGGGGCAATTACACATGAAAGAACGTTTAGAGGCATTGAAGATCGAAGCGCTGGAGCAGTTGTCTGGTGTGAATGATCCGCAGACGCTCGGTGATCTGCGTGTAAAGTATTTGGGGAAAAAGGGTGCATTAACTGAGATTTTGCGTGGTATGGGTGCGCTTAGTGCGGAGGAACGTCCAGTTATTGGTCAAGTAGCCAATGATGTTCGGGCTGCCATTGAGGAAGTCATCGACAGCAAGCAGGATCAGTTCCAGAAGGAAGAGACGGCGAAGCGTCTGCAATCCGAGAAAATTGATGTGACTCTGCCAGGACGTCGTGGACGTCAAGGCGGACTGCATCCACTGACCAAAGTGGTACAGGAGATCGAAGATATTTTCATCGGTATGGGATACCGCGTTGCAGAAGGTCCTGAAGTCGAAATGGATTATTACAACTTTGAAGCATTGAATCTGCCGAAGAATCACCCGGCGCGCGATATGCAGGATTCCTTCTATGTTACCGAAGACTTGTTGATGCGTACCCATACATCTCCGGTTCAAGTACGTACCATGCAGAGCATGAAGGGCGAAGTGCCTGTCAAAGTCATCTGCCCAGGTAAAGTATACCGCCGTGATGACGACGATGCGACGCACTCTTTCCAATTCAACCAGGTTGAAGGATTGGTCATCAGCGAAAACATTCGTATGAGCGATCTGAAAGGAACCCTGTTGCAATTCGTACGCGAAATGTTCGGTTCCCACACAGAAATTCGTCTGCGTCCAAGCTTCTTCCCGTTCACAGAGCCAAGTGCAGAAGTGGATGTAACCTGTGTACAATGTGGCGGCAGCGGCTGTCGGGTATGTAAGCAAACAGGCTGGCTTGAAATTTTGGGCGGCGGTATGGTTCACCCGAAAGTACTGGAAATGGGTGGTTATGATCCGGAGAAATACAGTGGTTTTGCATTTGGAATGGGCGTAGAACGTATTGCGATGTTGAAGTATGGTGTCGATGATATCCGTCACTTCTACAATAGCGATCTGACCTTCCTGAAGCAATTTGGACGGCTGTAACTTTAAGACAAGAAAGATTAACCATATAGAGCAAGCGGATGAAGAATGAACAGGGAACACCAATTTATAGATGAAGGAAGTGAACGTCCATGAGAGTATCGACAGATTGGCTGTCTGATTATATTTCCCTTGAAGGTGTGACGCCACAGGAATTGGCGGAGAAAATCACCCGTGCGGGTGTCGAAATTGATGTAGTGGAGAACCGCAACAAGGGCGTCAATAAAGTTGTTGTAGGTTATGTGAAGAGCAAGGAGAAACACCCCGATGCAGACAAACTGAATGTATGTGTCATTGATGCTGGTCAGGAAGAAGATCTTCAGATCGTGTGTGGTGCGAAAAATGTGGATGCAGGCCAAAAAGTAGTCGTAGCCCTGGTTGGAGCAAAGCTCCCTGGTGGATTGGATATCAAAAAAGCCAAACTGCGCGGTGTTGTCTCCCTTGGCATGATCTGTTCCGCCAAAGAGCTGGGCATGAACGACAAATTGCTGCCGAAAGATCAGCAGGAAGGTATTCTCGTTCTGCCGGAACAAACAGAGGTTGGCACGCCAATCAGTCAGGTTCTTGGTCTTGACGATCATGTGCTTGAACTGGACCTGACACCGAACCGTTCCGACTGTCTCAGCATGCGTGGTGCAGCTTATGAAGTGGGTGCCATTCTGGGTCGTGAAGTGAAGCTGCCAAGTCCCAAAGACCAACTGGTTGAAATTGGTGATGCAGCCGCGAATCATATCTCTGTAGAGATCAAGGCACAGGAGCAATGCATTCACTATGCAGCTCGTTATGTAACTGGCATTAAGCTGGGTGCTTCCCCGCTGTGGATGCAAAACCGTCTCATGGCGGCAGGTGTTCGCCCAATCAATAACATCGTTGATATCACGAACTATGTCATGCTGGAATACGGTCAACCGCTACATGCATTCGATGCGGATAAGCTGGAAAAGGGCCATATTGAAGTGCGGATGGCCAACGAAGGCGAAACGATTGTTACGTTAGATGGCCAAGAGCGCAAGCTGGAGCCGCACATGTTGCTCATCACAGACGGCGTGAAACCGGTAGCCATCGCTGGGGTTATGGGTGGGGAGAATTCCGAAGTATCGGAAGGCACGGTGAATCTGTTGCTGGAGTCCGCCAAGTTCGATGGCGGAACCGTTCGGAAAACGTCGCGCCAACTGGGGCTGCGTTCCGAAGCAAGCATGCGTTTTGAGAAGGAAGTAGACCCGGGTGCGGTCATTACGGCTTTGGATCGTGCGGCTGAACTGATTCAGCGTTATGCTGAAGGTGAAGTGCACCAGGGAATCGTGGAAGCTGGAGCAGAAGCTGCGGAGAAACGTGTAATTCAATTGTCGCTGGACCGACTGAATCGTTATCTGGGAACCGATCTGTCTTTGCTTGAGGTAAAAACGATCTTCGCTCGCTTGCACTTTGCATGTGGTGATGCTGATCAAGGATTGCTGGATGTGGAAGTGCCAACACGCAGAGGGGATATTACGCTTGATGTAGACTTGTTTGAAGAGATTGCACGCCTGTACGGATACGACAACATTCCAACCACATGGATTGAAGGACCGACGACTCCAGGGGCATATACACGCTCTCAAGCAATGCGCCGCACGATTCGTGGATTGCTCTCAGGCAGTGGCTGGCAGGAAATGATCAGTTACTCCTTTGTACACCCGGATAAAGCGACCCTGTTTCCGGCGTTGACACAAGGAAGTAAAGCCGTGAAACTCGCGATGCCTATGAGCGAGGACCGCAGTGTGCTTCGTACGAGTATTTTGCCGCAAATGCTGGATGCAGCGGTGTATAACATGAACCGTAAACAGGATTCACTGGCTGTATTTGAAGTGGGCAATGTGTTCTTCACTGAAGAAGATCAGTTGACCAAGCAACCACATGAGATTCCGGTACTGGGCTTGTTGCTCACTGGTAATCGTGCAAGCCAGCAGTGGAATGTTGGAGCGGAGAAAGTAGACTTCTTCGATCTGAAAGGTGCTCTTGAGCATCTGTTCGCCTATGTGGGGCTTGAACAACGCATTCGCTTGGTAGCAAACAGCCCTGAAGGATTCCATCCGGGACGTTCCGCATCGGTTTACCTGGAAGGTAAGGATGGCGGGGAAGGCACATTGATCGGTACATTGGGTCAATTGCATCCGGAACTGCAACAGCAGTATGATCTGAATGATGTGTACATCGCAGAGATTGCACTTGAATCGATCTACAATGAAGCAGACGCTGACATTCGTTATCGTGAACTTCCGCGTTTCCCAGCCATGGAACGTGATATTGCGGTTGTTGTGAATGAGGATATTGAAGCGGTAGATATGCTGCGCACCATTCGTGAATCGGCGGGTGAATTGTTACAAACTGTACAGGTGTTCGATGTGTTTACTGGTAGTAAACTGGGTGAAAACAAGAAAAGCGTGGCGATGGCACTGGTATACCGGAATCGTGAACGTACACTGACCGATGAGGAAGTTACTGAAGTTCACGCCCGTGTAGTGGCTCGTCTGGAAGAGCAATTCGGAGCGGAATTGCGTAAATAGGACAAAAGAAGATTTTTTGAACAAAGATTAGCAGGAATTGTTTGAAGTCACA
Organism: Paenibacillus sp. FSL H7-689; assembly: GCF_000517905.1. Lineage (NCBI taxonomy): Bacteria > Bacillati > Bacillota > Bacilli > Caryophanales > Paenibacillaceae > Paenibacillus > Paenibacillus sp. FSL H7-689. The sequence goes on along the minus strand of NZ_ASPU01000015.1, from coordinate 512,651 downwards.
TCGAATCCTTAGCATTAGAGGATCGATGTGACTTTTTTGTGATTACAGCTTAGAATCAACATACAGACTTGAAGGAGGGCACAACTGTGACTACACCTGATCGTACACGCGTCACCGTAGAGATCTACGGGACTTCCTATAAACTGGTTGGCAGCAGTGCCGACTATATGAAACAAGTAGCTAACCTGGTGGATGAGCGTATGGGCGCAATCTCCAAGCAAAATTCCCGTCTGGATACTCCGCGTATTGCGGTACTGGCGGCTGTACATATGGCTGAACAGTCTCTTCAGACTCAGGAAATCCGTAATGAACTGAAGATGCTCACTGGAGAACGTACAGAACTGAGAAACGAATTGAATCGGTTGAACGCCATACAAAATGAACATCAACAAGAATTGGAACGGCGTGACCAGGCTCTTGCTGATTTGCAACAGCTGAAGATTGAAGCAGAGCAGGCGTTGCAAAAGTCCGAATCGGACAAAAATTCAGAGATAGCCAAGTTGAATAAGCTGCTGGAGCAAGAACGCGCTCAAGCAACGGAGCGAGTGCAGAAATTGCAGGCCCAAGCGACAGCACAACTGAAGGAAGCAGAAGCCAAGGGAACGAAACAGCTGAAGGAAATGGAAGAGAAAGCGGCTAACCAGCTTAAAAATGCACAGGCACAGGCTGCTTCCCAGCTCAAAGAAGCTCAAAACCGTTCTGTAGCCGAATTGCAGCAGGCGCAGGCCAAAGCTGCGGCGCAATATAAAGAGTTGCAGGACAAGACTGCAGCTCAATTAAAAGAAGCCGAAAGCCGTGCCGTTGCAGAACGTCAACAGATTGAAGCCAAGGCTGCGCAGCAGGTCCAGACAGCCAAGGAAGAAGCCGAGTCGGCCATTTTGTCAGAGTTGGAGCAGGCAGAGAGCAATCTGAAGAAAGCTCAGGAAGAGGCAGCGCTGCAATATAACGAACTTCAGCAACAGATGGAACTTCGTCTTCAACAGGCTGAAGAAAAAGCGCTGCAACAGACACAAGAGCTCACGGATCAGGCGAATCAGGAACGGGCTGACTTGCAGGAACAAGCGGAGCAGAAGCGCCTGACTGAGATAAATCAGTTGAATGCGGAGTTCAAGGCGTTATCCGAGCAGTTGGAACTCGAATGGATGGAGAAAGAAGCAGCCCTCGAGGAACAATTGCAGCAAGCCAAGGAAGCAGCAGCGTCCCAGGCGAAAGAAGCCGAAGCGGCGGCAGAGGCCTTGTTGCAAGAAGAACAGGGCAAGCTCAAGCAGCAACTTGAGGAACAACGTAAACAGGCGGAGGCTCGACTATTAGATGTCGAAGAACAATTAGAAGAAGTAATGACCCAGCTCATTAGTGCACAGGACTTGGTTGCAGAGCAAGAACAGCAGCTTCAGCATGAGCGTGGTCAATTGGAATCGTTACGTCATGAGCATGGGGTCCGTAAACAGGAACAGGAAGTTCAGACTCGTCGAATTACGGAACTGGAGCAACAACTGGAGCAGTTGAAAGAGGACCGTTCCCAGTTGCAGGAGCTTCTGCGTGAAACGGAACAGGCTGCCCAGCAATCCCGTGATCTACAGGAACAATGGAAGCAGAAGTATAATGAAACTGTGGATAGAGAAACCTCTCTCGCAGCGCAGCTACGCAAACTTCAGGAGCAACATGCACAGCTTGAACAGGAAGCCCAAAAGCTTCGTGAGGCTGAAGTGAAGTCGGAAGAGGAACAGCGCAGACTGCAAAAAGTGCTTGAACAGGCTCATGCTGCGGTGCGTACATTGCAGAATGAGATCGGGACGCTTACGGAACGTGAGCAGTCCTTGAAGGATCTTGCTGAGCAGCGATTGGCTGAAATCGGAGACCTGGAGAATCAGATTCTTGAAGTTGCTGAACAAAATGAAACGTTGGAGTCTGGTGTGCAATCCCTTCATGATGAATTGTCCGTGGTGAAGGAAGAGTCTCGTTTCAACCATGAAGAGGCTGTGCAATACCAGAAGGATGCAGAGCTTTTGGAAGAGAAACGCAATCAGCTTGAAGTTGAGCTAAATGTTGTTCGGGAAGAGCTGAACCGACTTCAGGATAACTATAAACAAATCCGTAATGATTACAGTGATGCATTACAACGGGAAGAGAATTACAGTTCCAAGCTGGATGAATTGAGCAAGGAGAAACAAGAGATTGTGAGCGCACTTGAAGAAGCGAGACAGTCTTCGGCTAAACTTTCCGAGCGTTACTCTGAGCAAGAGAGCCGGCTAGCCCAGACTGAGGAAGAAGCGTTGGAATGGCAGATCAAATACGAAGAACTGTCAGCCAAACAGACCGAGTTGGCATCCCGTTTGGAGCAGTTGACAAGACGTGAAGAAGAACTTCGCTCAAGCGTTGAACAAGCAGAGCAGAACGACCAGGTGTGGCAACGCCGTGCAGATGAATGGGCGGCTCAGGAACAATCCTGGCAGGAACGCTGGGCTACACTTGAGAATGAACTGACGGTTTGGAAGAGAGAAAGTGCGGCAAGTAGTGAGTTGCTGGAGGGACTGGAACAAGAACGACAGCAGCTGGACAAGTTACGTGCAGAAGCGACCCAAGAGAAAGAGATCATGGAAACTGAACTGCTTGAGATGGGGGAGCGTTACGAACTAGCGGCCAATCAATTACGTTTGTTACAGGTTGAACGTGAAATGGAGCAGGAGAAGGCAGAGCAGCTGAACACGGAATATCGTCAGTTGCATGATGAATATACGAAATTGCAGACGGAATATAACGAATGGATTGAATTGATTGAACAGGACCAGACCTAGCGGAATGAATGCAGCAGAACTGGCTCGTGGGCAACGTACTCTGGTACAATTTGTTATACTAAAAGAAGGAGCTCCCGTCGCTGCGGGGGCTCCTTGTCTTGAATACTATTCTTCAACGATAATTTTGGAGATCATGCTACTGTGTCCTGAACCACAGAAGACAGAACAGGACATTTCAAACTCACCAACTTTGTCCGGGGTTATGACTTTGGAGCTATTTTTGGTATCCAGTTGAAGATTCAGCTCAGGCACAAGGATACCGTGATTTCCGTTTTCATTTTTATAAACAATGTTAACGGGAACGCCTTTTTTAAGATGGTACTCAGGTTGATCGAATTCATAGTTACTTGCCTTGATGACCAATTCTTCACTGGCTGTAACTCCAGCATCAGCATCGGATCCATTGCTGCCAGATTCTGCGGACTGTTTTGCTCCTCCACATGCAGTGAGGACCAGAATTAACATACAGGCAGCAAGCCATGTTATGCCTTTCTTCATCATGTGCCTCCTTAAAGCGTGATATGGATAAAATTTGAATGATTGCTCCAGTCATCATACCGCAATATGTGGATGCCTGTACACGCTGCGTATGTCGTTTTTTTGAAAATTGTACGTGCACGGCAGAGCCGTGTGTACTGCCCGAATGAAATAAACCCCTTCCGGCACAGGGCCTTCAGAGGTTTAGGAGAATACACGGGGACGTTAGGGTGAAGTGGAGATTAACTTTTGGAGCTTCGTCCGGCATCAAAAGGGGTGGATACCGGGATGAATAGATCGATAATCCCGATAACCAGCGCAGCGAGAATGGCACCGAGCAGGCTGACTTCAACATGATCTACAACATATTGACCAAGCCAAATCACCAGTGCGCTAACGATAAATCCGACAATACCGCGACCAAACGGGTTGACTCTTTTGCCGAAGATACCTTCAACGATCCAGCCGAGCAGGGCAATGACAAGAGCAAGCAACAGAGCGCTCCAGAAGCCACCAACGGCGAATCCGGGAACGATCCAGCTGACCACCATTAATACAATTGCAGCGATGACAAATCGCACGACATGTCCCAGGAAATTCATGGTGTTTACCTCCTTTTATTCGGATTGAACTGAGCAGGGCAACTCCAAGGGGATGGAGAGGTTGCACAATCCTGACACCTGTAGTTTGTGGTGTTATGGTTGAAGTTATGTGTGGAAGGATTCGTTAAATAGCGTAAGAAAGTTTCTTTCGTTATAATACAGATATAGTTTGGAAGGAGTTGTACACTTGGACACGAAAATTTTACACACACTGGAATATCGCAAAATTTTAAATACATTGCTTAGCTTTGCCCAGACGACCATGGGAAAAAAGAAAGCGGAGCAACTTGAACCAAGCAGTGAACTTGAAGAAGTGAAGCGGTTGCTGCAGCAAACCGATGAAGCCTTCACATTTGATCGCTTGAAAGGCTCACCGTCGTTTGGGGGAATTGTAGATATTACGGCTTCCATCAAACGTGCTGAAATTGGAGGGACACTTAACCCTCACGAACTTTTGGGAATATCCAATACAACCTTTGCAGCGCGGCGATTGAAACGTCAGATTGGTACTTTGCATGAAGATGAGCCCATCGAATCTTTGTTCTATATCAGTGATCAACTGTCAGAGCAAAAAACGCTTGAGGATGCAATCAAAATCTGTATTGACGATAATGCAGAGGTTGCCGACAGTGCAAGCGTTACGTTGGCGCAGATTCGTCGTGAGCTGCGAGGCGGAGAAGCGCGGATTCGCGAAAAACTGGATTCCATGATTCGATCCTCTACCGTATCCAAGATGCTTCAGGATCAGCTCATCACCATCAGAGGAGACCGTTTTGTTATCCCGGTGAAAGCTGAATATCGTTCGTACTTTGGCGGGATTGTGCACGATCAATCCGGTTCGGGTGCGACATTGTTCATTGAGCCGGAATCGATTGTTGCAATGAACAACAAATTACGTGAAACCCGGATTCGGGAAGAACGCGAAATAGAAATTATTTTGCAGAAATTGACGGCACTTGTCAGTGAGCAGGGAGAGTGGCTGTTGTATGATGTCGACTTGCTGGGATCACTTGATTTTATCTTTGCCAAAGCACGTCTGGCTCGTGAACTGAAAGCAACATTGCCTCGCATGAATGACCGCGGGTTCCTGAAGCTCAAGAAAGGCCGTCATCCACTGATTCCGATTGAAAACGTGGTTCCAATTGACATAGAGTTGGGCAATGATTACACATCCATTATCGTGACAGGTCCCAATACGGGTGGTAAAACGGTAACGCTCAAAACGATTGGATTGCTGAGCCTGATGGCCATGTCCGGTTTATTTGTTCCGGCTGAGGATGGCAGTCAGTTATGTGTATTTGATGCGATCTATGCAGACATTGGGGACGAGCAGAGTATCGAGCAGAATCTGAGTACTTTCTCCAGTCATATGACCAACATCATTCGTATTCTGAAAAACATGACACCAAAAAGTTTGGTATTGCTCGATGAACTTGGCGCAGGGACAGATCCGGCTGAAGGTTCCGCACTGGCGATCTCCATGCTGGAGCATATGCACCGGACGGGATGTCGCATGGTTGCAACCACTCACTACAGTGAACTGAAAGCATACGCATATGAGCGTAAAGGTGTTATTAATGCCAGCATGGAATTTGACATCAATACACTGAGTCCAACCTATCGCCTTCTGGTGGGTGTACCTGGACGAAGTAATGCATTTGCCATTGCAGAGCGACTGGGACTGCCGGGTTACATTCTCGACTACGCCCGTGGCGAAGTGAAGGAAGAGGATCAACGGATTGAGCACATGATTGCTTCTCTTGAAGAGAACCGTCTTACGGCCGAACAAGAGCGTGAGAAGGCAGAGAGCTTGCGCCAGGATATGGAGAAATTACGCAGTCGTCATCAGACCGAACTGGAGAAGCTGGAACAACAGCGTGATCGCCGGATTGAAAAAGCAGAAGAAGATGCACGCAGCATTGTGGACAAGGCTCGCGCGGAAGCGGAGAAGATTATAGCAGATCTTCGCCTGTTGGCTATGGAAGAAGGTGCTTCTGTGAAGGAGCACAAACTCATTGCTGCCCGCAAACAGCTGGACGAGGCTGAACCGGAGAAACGCAGAAAAACGGTCAAGAAGACGGCAACAGCGCCGAAGACTCGTGCTATCGGTCCTGGTGATGAAGTGCTTGTCTACAGTTTGAATCAAAAAGGCCATGTTGTAGAGATGGCGGGTAGCAAAGACGCTATGGTACAACTGGGGATTATGAAAATGAAAGTATCCCTGGATGACCTGGAACTGCAGCAATCGGCTCCCGCAGTCAAACCAAAGCAAAAACCGGTAACGGGTATGAAGCGCACACGTGATGACAATGTGAAAAGTGAATTGGATCTGCGTGGTACCAACCTGGAAGAAGCCCTGATGGAGACAGACCGGTTCATTGATGAAGCTTTCCTTGCCAACCTGGGCCAAGTTTATATTATTCACGGTAAAGGTACAGGAATTTTACGTTCCGGTATTCAGGATTACCTGCGTAAGCATAAACATATTAAAAGCTATCGGCTGGGCAATTACGGAGAAGGCGGGAACGGTGTGACCGTCGCAGAATTGGAATAGCCGGTCCATGAATCAATGATATTCTGCGACCTTATTCATGAAGGTCGCAGATGGGAGAGGGGAACGGTGCGTGATAGAAAGCATTGACCAATTGCTGTCTCATCCCTTGGGGATGGTACTCGGTTTTTTCTCGGTAGCGATTATGGAGCTGCTCGTATTTCTGGCTTGCTTCGAACTGGTGACCAAGTATAAATGCTGGACGGAGATCAAGAAGGGCAATGTGGCCGTTGCGATGGCTACAGGAGGTAAGATCTTCGGGATCTGCAACGTATTGCGGTTCTGCATACAAGCGAAATCTTCGGTATATGAAGCCATGACATGGTCATTCGTAGGGTTTATCCTTCTGCTCATTGCCTACTTTTTGTTCGAATTCCTGACACCCGTGTTCTCCATTGACAAGGAGATCGAATCGGATAACCGAGCTGTCGGATTGATATCCATGATTATTTCAGTCTCGCTGTCGTTTGTTATTGGCGCGAGCATTATCTAGGGGGACTGGTCATGAAGATATTGATACGGATTCTGTTTGCGGCATCGATCGTGTTTTTTGCCATCGGTGTCATCTATGTAATGAATACATGATTATATGAAAGAGAAAGGTTGATCAATATGGAAACAACAGTATGCCCTTGGTGTCAGACGGAGATTGTATGGGATGAGGAACTCGGTCCTGAAGAAGAGTGTCCTTATTGTCACAATGAGTTAAAAGGATACCGTACACTCAACATTAACATCGATGATGAAGAGAACGATGAAGCTGAGGACGACATCTATGATGTAGACGATGTAACGAACGAGAAACAGACTACGGATCTTTCAGATCTGTGGGGGGATGAAGTTGAACTCAAATTGCCGGAGTTGCGAACGTTAACCAAATACGCGGATGAAGGTAATGATCTCATTCAGTATGAACAAGGTGTACAGAAGCAACTTGATCATCAAGAAGAAGTACCGGAGTGCCCGAATTGCCGGGAATTCATGATTCTCGCAGGTACACAAGTTGCAACGCAGGATAACTTCACACCAGTTGCTAACGCAGCTTCAGGCGAAGGGTCACTATTGGCATCACCGTTTAAAGTATTGACCTATGTATGCTCGGGATGTTTCCAAGTTCAATACAGTTTGTCTGAGGAAGATCGTCTGCGTCTGATCAAGAACCTGAGTACGCAGGAATAAACATTTTGGAGATTCTAACCAATTTCATAGCAATCCTGAAGATTCATCATGTTTTCCTCTTGCTTGGGGCACGTTAACCCTAAGACCTACCTGTACATAGTTCAATTCAGGTGGATGAAGGAGGAGCAGATGAAGATTACTTTAGGCCGACAATCCATTCTGCTTTTGGGCGTGAATGGATTGTTTGCGTTAGCCGGAGCGCTGTCGGGAACCTTTTTGAATGTGTTTCTGTGGAAAAGCCGTCCGGATTATGCCATGTTGGGGTGGTTCACTCTCAGCCAGCAACTGGCCATTGGACTGACATTCTGGCTTGCTGGCAAATGGGTCAAGGAACACAATAAAATGAGTGCACTACGACTAGGTACTGCGCTGTCCGGCATATTTTATATGATAGTCCTCTGGGCTGGTTCCAAAGCTGTAGACTGGATATGGCCTCTGGGTATGCTACTAGGTTGTTCCTTGGGGTTATTCTGGATTGCATTTAATGTTGTGTATTTTGAAATAACGGATCGGGAAAACAGGGATTTATTCAATGGCTGGGTCGGGTTACTTGGTTCGATGACAGGAATTATAGGTCCATGGTTCTCCGGTCTGATTATTACTCGCATGACAGACAACACGGGATATCGGCTCATCTTCACGGTATCACTCGTTATTTATGTCATAGCAGTAGTTTTTAGTTTTTTTCTGAAAAAAAGAAAGGTGAGCGGTACATACCGCTGGTCGGAACCTTGGATACAGCTATCCAAGCGGGATAGTCCCTGGAGGACCTTAGGCTTGGGTTTATTCGCTCAGGGTGCACGTGAAGGTGTCTTTGCCTTCCTGATTGCACTGCTTGTATATTTGGCTACCGCACAGGAGTACAAATTGGGGCAGTTCTCACTCATCACTTCTGCTGTGGCACTAGTAAGTTATTGGGCAGCCGGGAAATGGTTTAAACCACAGTATAGATCAAAAGGCATGTTCATTGGAGCCCTCATTCTGCTCGTTGTGCTTCTTCCTCTTCTCTGGAAAGTGACCTATGGTACGCTGTTAATCATGGGGATTGGGAGTGCTGTTGCGATGCCGTTATATGTATTACCGATGATATCAGCGGGATTCGACATGATGGGCACAAGTGGCGAAAATGTGGAGAAAAGGGTTGAACTTGTCGTTTTGAGAGAGTTATGCCTGATGCTTGGCAGACTATGTGGGTTGGCCATATTTATTGTGACGGTCTTAAATGCTCCGTCTCTACGCATGTTGACCTGGCTTATTATTGTCCTTGGTGCTTCTCCGCTAATTGGATGGATCTTTATGCGCAAGTTATTGAACCGAACGGAAGGACAAGAGCCCTCGGCTTAGCAGGCTTATATAAACAGGGTACAGCGGCGGGAAAAGAGAACTTTCCGTGTGCTGTACCCTGTTTGTAGTTGTATTGATTCAGTTGTTGGTTATACAGGAGATGGTTTATTTGTACGTGTGAGAGAGAACAGATCCATATCAGGGTTTTGTTTGCCAGTAATAGCATCCACAATTAAGGAAGCAGCAATCATGCTGTATACGGTCCCGTTACCTCCATATCCTTCTACAAAATATGAATGCGGATAATCGGGATGTGTACCGATCAGGGGGAGGCCATCATACGTATTACCAAACACAGCGCCCCAGGCATAATCGACTTCAAGATCATCTAAAGGGAAATAGGAACGGACCTCTTCCAGTAGTGTATCTCCCCGGTGTTTTGAACGTATTTCACGTTGATCCTCTCGAGGTGTTTCTTCATCCAAACCGCCTGCGATGATTCTTCCGTCCGGTGTTGTTCGCATATACAAATATGGGCGAGCTGTCTCCCAAATCATGCTGTGTTCAAACCATTCACTAAGATCAGACAACGGTTTGGTAGCAATCGCGTAGGTCGTTTTCAGATAGGCTCCGCGATCCTTTTTGATGTCCTGTGTCTCGTAACCGGCAGCAAATATGACTTTCTTGGCACGGATTTTACCGTTGGCAGTGTGGCAGACTACACCATCTTCATCGTATTCACAGTGTATCATCTCCGTCTGACCATAGATTCGAGCGCCACGCTTATTGGCGGATTCAAACAAGGCATGAACAAAACGATAGGGGTTCACTTCCGCATCTCCCATGGTGTACAGTGCAGCGGGTTTGCTGAAGGGGAAATGCTGGCTTATTTTGTCGGCATCCCACAGTTCAGCTTCAAAACCATAACGCTTCAAGGTCTGATATTCTTCCTCCAATAGGGCCACATCATCTTCACTGCTCGCAAAACAAAAACTTGTTCGTGGGATAAACCAAGGGTCTGTATCCAGGCTGTCTGCAATTTGAGCAAGTTGTTTCATGGCTTCACGACAAAGCTCATAAAAACGTACGCCTTTTGCTTCACCAAAAGTGTGGATACATGAGGTTAGTGTCTTGTCATTGGTGTATTGTAAAAGACCTGTATTGGCAGAACTGCTGCCGTTGGCAATGTCTCGCTTATCAATCACAACAGTGTTAACACCCTGTTCCGTGAGTAGTTTAGATGTCAATGCGCCCCCCATGCCCCCACCAATGATGAGGCAGTCACAAGAGATGTCTTCTTGCAGAGCAGAATAATTAAATGTTGAATTGAAAGTGGAGGGCCAGAAAGGTGTGCCATAGACCAGATCCATTAGAAACATCTCCTTTATAATTTAAATTTGTATACTTTTGTGTGACCGGGTTAACAATAATTGCGCATAAACTTTATGCCGAGGAGGCCATCGAAACATGCAGAATCATACTATGCAAGCGCTGAGTCCTAAGGAATTGAACTACATTGCGGACTCTATCACCAATGAAGAACTGCTGATTAAGCAGTGTGCAGCCACAGCTTCCATCACACATAATCCACAAATTCAACAAGCTCTGAATCACTATGTTCGCTCACATGAACAACATCTGAACACGCTTGTCAATGCATTGCAGCAACATCAGTCTCTTGCACCGGCGCAAGTCAGTAATTGAAGACAACTCTAACTGTATAGGAGGAAAACGCATGTATTCTCAATCTTTATCATCTAATGGCGCTTTTATGCAGGAGCAGGATCTGCTGAAGTCGATTCTTGCAGATTTAAGACGAACCTCGCGCGAATATACGACTGCGACAACGGAAGCTTCCTGCCCCATGACACGTCGAATGTTCACAGACCTGACAAACGATACCCTAAGATTACAAGGGGAACTGTTCAATCTGATGCAGCAAAACAACATGTATTCTGTCTCGTCCAAGGCACTTCGTCAGGACGTGGACAAGCAAATTCAGTCCGCCCACCAGACCCAACAAAAGTGTCAGCAATTCATTCAGGAAAAGAATACGCAGAACAGTTCATATAGCCAAGCTCCTAATGTGTCTCAGCATCAACCGAATTACGGTAACCCTTATTACATGTAACCTTTGCAAAAGAGGTTTGAAGCACCTAACGTTAGAGGACCATACCACCGCTTGCCTGAATTCAGGGCAGGCGGTCTTTTGTCTATGCATCAACGTCAAATTCATGTAATATAAGTATTAATTCATTTTCAGGAACCTGGATGACGCTGGAGGGAAAACCATGAAAGATTTGAACGATCTGCAATTAAAAGTTCTGGATCTGCTGAAGGAAGACGCGAGAAGGACTCCCGCACTGCTGTCGACGCTGCTGGGGGAGTCGGAAGACAAGATCAAGAACGCCGTGGCACAGCTAGAACAAGACCACGTCATCGTGAAATACGCAACCGTCGTGAACTGGAGCAAAATAGATGATGAAAAAGTAACGGCCCTGATTGAAGTGCAGATCACGCCGGAGCGTGGTCGTGGTTTTGAAGGGATTGCCGAACGTATTTATCTCTATCCGCAAGTAAAGTCCGTATATCTCATGTCCGGTGCATACGATCTGCTCGTTGAAGTGGAAGGTGGCAACCTGCGTGAAGTCGCTAATTTTGTGTCGGAGAAACTGTCTCCGATAGACTCTGTACTTTCAACCAAAACGAATTTTATTCTTAAAAAATATAAGCAGGACGGGATTATCTTTGAAGACCATCAGGAAGACAACCGTCTCATGATCTCGCCGTAAAGGAAGATGTGTCATGATAGTGAATGAACAGACAACCGGGAACAACAAGAAAATGACATCTTATCTGGCACCCCTCGTGCAGCAGATACCTCCATCCGGAATTCGTAAATTTTTTGATCTGGTTGGAGACAACAAGGATATTATCACATTGGGTGTGGGTGAACCTGATTTTGTTACCCCTTGGCATATGCGTGAAGCTTGTGTATACTCGCTGGAAAGAGGTATGACCAGCTACACATCCAACGCAGGTATGCCGAAGTTGAGAGAAGCCATCAGTGAATATCTGGATACTCAGTTTGATACCAAATACGATCCCAAGGATGAGATTATTGTTACCGTGGGTGGCAGTGAAGCGATTGACTTGGCTTTGCGCGCATTAATCGTACCTGGCGACGAGATTCTCATTCCTGAACCTTCGTACGTGGCGTATTCACCAATCGCTTCTATCGGTGGCGGTATACCAGTTGGTGTTGAAACCTACGCGAAAGATCAGTTCAAGTTAACGGCCGAAGCACTTGAAGCTGGTATCACACCGAAGTCGAAAGTGGTTATTCTGTGTTATCCGAGTAATCCCACTGGAGCCATCATGACGTATGAAGAGTGGCTGCCTATTGCTGAAGTGATTAAAAAGCATGATCTGATTGTGATCGCGGATGAAATTTACGCTGAATTGACGTATACGCAAAAACATGTTAGCTTTGCAGCTATCCCTGACATGAAGGAGCGGACCATTCTCGTAAGCGGATTTTCGAAGGCTTTTGCAATGACAGGTTGGCGGATCGGTTACATGTGTGGTCATCCTGAGCTTATTGCAGCCATGCTCAAAATCCATCAGTATACGGTAATGTGTGCGCCGGCCATGGGTCAGGTTGCTGCACTTGAGGCGTTGACAAATGGTTTGGGTGAGAAAGATCGGATGGTAGAATCGTATAATCAGCGTAGACGTTTAATTGTGCAGGGCTTCAGAGATATTGGACTTGATTGTCATGAACCTCAGGGAGCATTCTATGCATTCCCGAGCATTCAAAAGACGGGTATGAGTTCAGACCTGTTTGCTGAGCGATTGTTAACGGAGAATAAAGTGGCTGCTGTTCCGGGCAATGTTTTTGGCCCTCAGGGTGAAGGCTTCTTGCGTTGTTCTTACGCTACTTCTGTAACCCAATTAAATGAAGCTTTGGAACGAATCGGAAACTTTGTTTACAAACTGCAAAAAGAGGGTTAATACTAAAGTAGAATCTTTTTACAAAAGTTACATTTTTATCATTGGAAAAAAATAACTTTCTTTTACAAAATAATGTGATATAATTTCAATTTGAAATAAGTTTTCATAAATTTGGAAACCATTTTTCCAAGGAGGGGTTAGCTTTGTTTTGTGTTGAATATGATTTACCGACGAATCGTGGGCACTATCTGGCAGAAGGCGATCATGGCGACCGATGGTCGGTGAAACCCGATAACGCATCTTTGCATGACATTTCCTTGGAAGATGAAATTCATATGCTTCGTCGCAAGATGGAACAGATCTTCCTCGAAGAGAAATCATTCACATCCGATATTGTAATTGAGATCAGCAGTTTGCTGGATTTAAAGATTAATGAATATATGAAGGCTAACCCGATTAAAGCAAAATAACGTTTATGCTGGATTGAAACGTTTCATTAATCGAATTAGAAAGTAAAGAAAGGGAGACCTGAGAAGGTCTTCTTTTTTTGTGTGTAAAGGCAGGGTGATCCCCCGATAAGCCAGGTTATTTTTTTGCGTGGAACAATTGTGATATATTGGACATAGGAGACTAAAGGGGGAACTGGAATGAAGAGATTTTGGGGGCTTACTGCAATCATTTCTATCGTTTTTCTGCTTGCTGGTTGTGGAGGTAAAGATGGTTTTTCCATATTCATCATTGATAACCAAGGAAATCCATCTGTAATCTCAGAGCAGTTACAGGCCAATCTGCAACAGAAACTGGGCGAGGAACCCAAGGTAGAAGTGATCACCAGTGCGATGTATGATGTTCAGAAAATTATGGTAGAATATGCGGCTGGAGGACATGATATCTTTATTTTGCCTGAATCCGACATGAAACAATACGGAAGTAATGGCTCCAATGTTCCGCTGGATGATACTTTTGATCCCAAGAAGTTTGAACGGGGTGTATTTGAGGGTGGAGTATTGGTAGAGAAGGGTGAAGGAGATGGAGGTTCAGATCTCAAGCAAGAATCACATCTTTACGGCATTCCACTCGAAGATATGAAAATGTTTAAAGATGTAGAATATGCTGCGAGCAATTTGTTCGCTACCATTCCAGTGTCATCTTCCAATGTCGAAGAATCCAAAAAAGTGCTGAAGGCGCTGACAGAGTAAAGAAAATTCAGAATGGCTATGGAAGGAGGGAAGCGGATTGCTGATTACGGTCACAGGCGGCATAGGTAGTGGTAAAACCCGGTTTGCCCTCAAGTACGCAGCCGGGATTAGCCGGGAGGGTGTATATTTATCCACCGGTGATCATGATCCCGTTATTCCCGAATTGCCATCCGCTCATTATCGTGCCATTCATGCCGGGAACGGTCAGCATCTGACAGAGGTGATCACCCAGATTAATCGGGAATCCAATCTGTTTTTGGCGGATCAGCGAATTGTAATTGTAGACAGTCTGACCTCCTGGATGGCTGCCGGTTTCAGGGCAACAAAGGATCTGGATCATCAGCGTTCAGAGACACAGCTTTTGCTTGATGCATTATTGTCTTATCAGGGGAAGTTGCTTGTGATTACCAATGAAATGCATGGCACATTGCATCCTACCGAGGAAGAACGAATATTTACAGCGAGAATGGCTTCGGTTAATCGGATGCTGCAGATACATGCTGAAAAGATGTACTTGCTGGTATCTGGTCTGGCTATCGATCTTAAAAGTCAGGGCATGCGAAATGAAGATGAACGATAGCGAGATGACATAAACGGGTGATATAAAGAAGCCTCCTTAACCACGAATTGGTGGCGAGGAGGCTTTATTTATTAAGCTATTCTTTTTATTTCTGCTTTTTGCTACGTCTGATCCACCAGATGATACATCCGATGAGAATGATGGCCAGAATGACATACACTACAATGGAATAGACGTCCATAAAGTGCAAAATGCTCTCCCATGATGCGCCAAGCGCAGCACCAACGCAGACTAGAATGACATTCCAGATCAATGTACCAATGGTTGTGAAGAGAAGGAATAAACCAAATTTCATATTGGACATGCCTGCGGGAATGGAGATAAGACTACGAACGAGGGGAACCATTCGGCAGAATAATACGGTCCACATGCCATATTTGTCAAACCATGCATCGACACGGTGAATATCCTCTTTTTTGATGCGCAGAACATGTCCCCAGCGTTCCACAATTTTCTCAAGGCGTTCGACGTCAATGAGTAGACCAATACCATACAGGATCACAGCACCAAAGACAGAACCAATAGTTGCAGCGATAATAACTCCCGGAAGAGTGAGACTGGTATAGGTGGTCATGAATCCGCCAAACGGCAAGATGATTTCGGATGGAATCGGGGGGAATACGTTCTCAAGAGCAATAATGAGTGCAATGCCTATGTAGCCGTATTGTTCCATGAAATCGGTTATCCAGTTTTGCATAATCGTCTCCTTTACTTTTGGTTTCCTTTGATTTGTCGTATACTCGGCAGAGCACACCAATTCTTATATACGTGTAAAGCGATAGACGGGTTTCTGAAAAAATGGCATTCCCGTATTCATTATTATATTACCAATTGGAGGGATAACGATGGGCATATATACACGAACAGGTGACGAAGGACAGACTTCGGTCATCGGTGGACGCGTCATCAAGGATGATGACCGAGTTGAGGCTTATGGTACGATTGATGAGTTGAACTGTTTTGTAGGCCAGGCGATCAGCCTTATTGACTCGGCTCAAGGGGAATTTGAAGATCTGCGTGAACACCTGTTGGAAGTTCAGCAGGAACTGTTTGATTGCGGGTCGGATCTGGCCTTTGTGAAGATTAGTGAGACCAAATATAAGGTGAGAGATGAAATGGTCACACGTCTGGAACAATGGATCGACCAGTATGATGCAGAGAACCCAAAAGTGGAACGGTTCATTATTCCTGGTGGCAGTCAGCTGTCTTCTGCTCTTCATGTGTGCCGTACTGTATGTCGTCGCGCAGAGCGTCGCACGGTAACACTTGGACAACATACAGATATTAATCCGTCTGTACGACGGTATCTAAACCGACTGTCTGATTACTTCTTCGTGGTTGCACGGACGGCCAACGCGAGACAACAGGTGGCGGATATTGAATATGTGCGGAGCAAAAAAGTCTTCCGCCGCAAAGAATGAGCCAGTATTATTCGCCGATTGTCTACACGGTGACCGAACAAGAAGATGGCTGGCTGCTGAAGACCGTGCTTCAGCGCCGGCTGCTGGTGTCGCGTAAGCTTTTGTCCAAAATTAAGCTGACGGAGCAAGGTATCATGCTTAATGGAGAGCGCGTGTACATTAGCGTCAAGGTAGCTGCGGGTGATGTCGTTGAAGTTCGGATGGAGCAAGAGGAATCGGATGATATTTTGCCTGAACTTATTCCCTTTACCGTCCTGTATGAAGATGAGCACTTGCTTATTGTTAACAAGGATGCGGGCATCATCGTTCATCCGACACATGGACATTATACGGGTACTTTGGCAAATGGCGTTGTTCATTACTGGAAAACCAAGGGCGAGCGCTTTCGGTTCAGACCGATTCATCGACTTGATCAGGAAACGTCAGGTGTGCTCGCCATAGCCAAGAACCCTTATGTGCATCAACATGTCTCTGAACAGATGATTGCAGGAACAGTGGACAAGAAATATATTGCACTTGTGCACGGCAGTCCTGTCCCGGAACAGGGGGCAGTAGATGGACCGATCGATCGCGATCCTGAAGAGCCACACCGCCGAATCGTAACACCTGATGGCTACGCTGCAAGAACGTTGTACACGACCGTAACACGTTGGTCAGGGGGCAGCGCCAGTGCGATAAGCCTCAAGCTGGAAAGTGGCAGAACCCATCAGATCAGGGTACATATGACGTCCATCGGCTGTCCATTAATCGGTGATCGAATGTACAAGACACTACCTGTGCATGATATCGATGAGCAGACCATGGCTGTTCGAGAAGAACGGGATACCTGGATCGAACGCCAGGCATTACATGCCTGTGAGCTGACGTTTGAACATCCAATTCTAAAGGAACGCATAACGTTTCAAGCTCCTTTTCCAGCAGATATGGCCGCGCTAGAGAAGCGTTTGAATGATGAGGCAGCTCCAAGGGAGATGCTCTAGGAGAAAGCGCCAAAGCACTTCCCTAAGAAATGACGGCTTTGCCGTAGTTTTGTGCAAAGCCCGTCCTGCTTGTCAGTCAACGCTAGTTGGCTAACTTGTGTGAGGGATGCTTTATGCACCCGAACAACATACCGTAGGCTAATCTTTATGGTTTAATGTATTGATGCTTACCCATTTCATGTTAAATATTTCAAGAATTCAAATCTCAAAAGCTTTTAAGGATACAAAAGCTGTAAGATTTTGATCCGAAAAAATATAGCCGAATGTGAGTTTTTGATCTCATTCGCAAAAGTCAGTAAAATTACATGGCGATGGTATCGATTTGGAGCGACTTTTGGATTTGCAAAGCAAACCAAGGGAAGTGAGAAGTCGAAACCGGAGCAGAGGAGGAACACATACCATGAGTAACTTAAAAGTATATCAATATGCCAAATGCGGCACATGCCGCAAAGCTGTAAAATGGCTTGAAGCTCAAGGACATGAGCTGGAGTTAATCCCTATTTTTGACTCACCGCCTTCAGAATCTGAACTAACAGAACTCATCCAAAAGAGTGGGCTGGAAGTGAAAAAGTTCTTTAATACGAGTGGGGAAGTATACAAAGAACAACAATTGAAGGACAAGCTTCCAGGCATGTCCGCTGATGAACAGATTCGTTTACTGGCTTCCAATGGTCGACTGATCAAACGTCCGATCGTTACGGATGGAGAAAAGGTGACGGTTGGATTCAAGGAAGAAACGTACGAGCAGGAATGGAATAACGCATAAACGCGCTGAATATCAGCCTTGAATTGTTCAAAATTCAGGGCTTTTTTGGCTGAACGATGGTTGGCGGAACTATGCTATAATGATAGAATTAGTTTCGATATTTTATATGCTAGATTTAGATAGGAGAGAACAAATTCAAGTGAATCAACGTAATGAACCTACTTTGTTGCTGGTAGACGGTATGGCGGTGTTGTTCCGTGCTTTTTATGCGACATCTTCAAGCGGATATATCAGACGTACAAAGGCAGGATTGCCTACCAACGCAGTCTACGGATTTATCCGTTATTTCTGGGATGCGGTTCAGACTTTTGGGCCAAGTCATGTCGTATGTTGTTGGGATATGGGCGGTAAGACGTTCCGCGGTGAAGAATATGCAGCCTACAAAGGCAACCGAGCCGAAGCTCCGGATGACCTGATTCCCCAATTTGCTCTGATTCGTGAAGTCATGGATAGCCTGGGTATTCCGAATATAGGTGCACAAGGATTCGAAGCCGACGATTGCATCGGGACGCTTGCGAAGTATTATACCGAAGAGACCGATATGAATGTTATGGTACTGACGGGTGACCACGACATGTTGCAACTGATTAATGACCGCACAAGTATCATTATTATGAAAAAAGGCCATGGCAACTACATGGTGTACAACCCTGAAACGCTCATGGCTGAGAAACAACTGACACCTCGTCAAGTGATTGACATGAAGGGTCTGATGGGAGATGCCAGCGACAATTATCCGGGAGTACGGGGAATTGGTGAGAAAACAGCGTTGAAGCTTGTACAGGAATACGGCTCCATTGAAGGGATTCTGAGCAACATGGATAAACTGACCCCTTCGGTGCGTAACAAGATTGAGAATGATTTGGACATGCTTCATCTGTCCCGCAAACTGGCAGAGATTCATTGTGCTGTTCCGGTTGCCTGCGCGCTGGATATCTGTGAATTGCGTCTTGATCCGGATATGGTGATGGACAAGTTTGAACAACTTGAGATGAAGAGCCTTGGCTCTTGGATGGGAGTGGCAATAGGGTGAGCAACATGAATAACGTACGAACAGGCAAAAAGTGGTGGACAGGGGCTATGGCCCTCGTCCTGGCCTTGCCCGTAATTCTTTCGGGAGCAGTAAGTGCACCACAGACAGTGGATGCCAAAGCAGCAATTAACACCAAAGTACAGAAAGTAAAAGCAGCAGGACGTAATTTTACCGTACAGACCGTTTCGATTCCAAAGGGAACATCGGTTACCGTGGGACTCGCGAAGAAGCAAGTTGGCCAGACGGCAACATTGCCATCGATTGTGAAAGCCTATGGTGCGCAAGCAGCCATTAACGGAGCATTTTTTGAAGCATATAACGGAGCACCAGATCCATACGGTATGTTAATAGCAAATGGTAAGGTCATACATATTGGAAGATACGGAACATCCATCGGATTTAAGGAAGACGGCTCGGCGATCATGGATTCACTTCAGGTGAGTTTGACAGGTAAAGTAACGGATACAAAAGGTAAATCACGGAGTTGGTATGCAACCTTTATTAATCGAACACCTTCAGCGAACGCAAGCATTACGATGCTGTATACGCCTGAACGAGGTGCCACAGTCGGATTCAAAGGTGGCACTGCGGTTGTCATGGAGAAAGGTATCGTGACCAAAAAAGTGCCCAATACAAATGTAGCGATTCCTAAGAATGGCTCGGTACTGGTCTTCACAGGTAATCAGAAGTCTTCTTCGGACCGTTTCACCGTTGGTTCGACCGTAGAAATGAATTATAAGTATACGAACGCAGCAGGCAAAGAGATCCCTTGGCAAGATGTAGTGACTGCTGTTGGGGCAGGACCCCGTCTGGTAAAAGACGGCAAGGTAGCTGTCAATCCGACGAGCGAAGGTTTCAAGGATGCCAAGATTCTTAATGCTTCCGGAGCCAGAAGTGGTATTGCGATCATGGCGGACGGTTCTGTTATGCTGGCTACCGTTTCCGGAGCAACAATCAAGGAGTGGGCAGCGGTGATGCAGAAGCTTGGCGCCAAACAGGCCATGAATCTGGATGGCGGTGCTTCCTCGGGTATGTATGCAGGGGGCAAAATGCTGACTTCTCCAGGTCGGCTATTGAGTAATACACTCGTATTTGGCGGCTCTGTGCGTTAAAAGAAAGTGATTATGGGAGGTATGACGCAAATGACACTCACATCTGATCGAAAGCCAGGGAAGGGCAATACAGCTGTTCTGGCCATTAATGTAGGACTGCCGCGGCCGCTCCCTGGGCAGAAGCGTGAAGTGCTGAGCGGCATTGTGAAACATCCTGTATCCGACGCGGTTTTCCTGTCATTCACTGGAATGACAGGGGACGCGCAGGCGGATCTGGTGCATCATGGCGGCCCGGACAAAGCCGTTTGTGTATACGATTACAGTCGTTATCCGGCGCTGGAACAACTGATGAATCGCAAGCTGGATTGGGGAGCTTGTGGAGAAAATCTGACGGTTGAAGGCTGTGCCGAAGAAGACGTACGGATTGGTGATGTGTACGAGTTGGGCGAAGCCACAGTGCAGGTCAGTCAGCCCAGACAACCTTGCTTCAAGCTGGGTGCGAGGTATGACTATAAGGAGCTGCCTGTTTATTTTCAGGAGAGTGGATATACCGGCTTTTACTTTCGTGTACTGCAAGAAGGTGAGGTAGGGCCTTTATCGATATTTCGACGGATCAGCACCGATCCAGCCTCAATGACGGTTCTTGAAGCCAATCGAATCATGCATCAGGGGAAAGAAAATGTCGAAGGTATTCAGGCGTTGCTGGCCATTCCTGCGCTGTCAGACAGCTGGAGGCAAACGTTAATGAAACGATTGTCCAAGCTGGAGAACAAGTAGCAGGGTAATTATCGTGTCATCAAGTAAAGCAATTCGAATTCCTTTTTAAACTAACTTGGGAGTGTGACTAACATGACGATCTTAGGCGCAATTGAAGCAGGAGGAACCAAATTTGTATGTGGTATTGGCACAGAAAACGGAGAAGTTCTGGAACGCGTAAGTTTTCCAACAACAACACCGGAAGAGACCATGGCTCAAGTGATTTCATTTTTTGAAGGCAAAGGCATTGAAGCTCTGGGTGTAGGCTCATTCGGTCCGATTGATCCGATTGAAGGAAGCCCAACATATGGCTATATCACAACAACACCGAAACCACATTGGGGACAGTATAACGTGATTGGCAAGCTCAAGGAGCATTTTGATGTGCCGATGACATTTGATACGGATGTGAATGGTGCGGCACTTGGAGAAGCAACCTGGGGCGCTGCACAAGGTCTTGAGAGCTGTCTGTATATCACTGTGGGTACAGGTATTGGTGCAGGTGCTGTGGTTGGCGGTAAAATGGTCCATGGATTGTCACATCCAGAGATGGGACATATCATTGTACGCAGACATCCGGAGGATACATACGAGGGTTTCTGTCCGTATCATGGTGACTGCCTCGAAGGCCTTGCAGCAGGACCGGCCATTAACAAACGTTGGGAGCAACCGGCTTATGAACTGCCTGCAGATCATAAAGCTTGGGAGATCGAAGCACATTACCTGGCACACGCCCTGATGAACTATGTTCTGATTCTCTCTCCGCAGAAAATTGTCATGGGTGGCGGAGTAATGAAGCAGGAGCACCTGTTCCCGATGGTTCGTAGCAAACTGCAGGAGTTGCTGGCTGGATACGTTCAGCATCCGGCACTTCAATCCGACATTGACCAGTATGTTGTTTCACCAGGACTTGGTGACAATGCGGGTCTGTGTGGTTCACTGGCGCTTGCCAAGTTGGCATTGAATAAGTAGGTCATTAAGGGATTGACGAATTTTACCATTGTGGTATGATATGGGCAACAGCATAGTACGGTTAATGAGGAAGCACCTCTCTTGCATGGATTTTGCAGGAGGGGTGTTTTTTTGTGCTGCCTATAGGTAGTATCTCTAACTCGTATAAGCTGAATATTCAAAGGGAGGGAACGAAAATGGAAGTCATTTTCATGAACAGATTGTCCAGAATGTCAGATCAGAATGCAGAGTATGCACAGTTATGGATTGGGGAAGAGGAAGATAGTTGGCAGCTGGGATGGAGTCGCTACGAGGAAGGAGAGCGTGAGGACAGCATCTGGTATGAAGGGACTTCTTGGGAGGAGCTGCTTCATATTTACCGTCATCAGCTTACCATACAGATGAGTGAGGGGTACCGACCGCAGTTGCAGGGGTTATTTCATGAGAATGATGATCTGAAGTCACGCAGTTATGGTGGACAGCGGCTCCATTGTTACAGTGAGTTATACGGCAATGAACAATTATATACGGATCTGTGCACATGGCGCAGGAAGAGAGCTGTGTCTGACCGGAAGGCACCGTATTTTATTGCAACGAATCGTCTGCTGCGTTTGATCAGTGCCTTTGTTCCGCAATCGCTGGATGAACTGATGCAACTTCCGGGCGTAGGAGAGAGCAAAGCAACTGAGTATGGTGCGGAATGGATGGAGATTACAACCGGACTGGAGCGTTCAACGACATTCCCGCTGGACTGGGTATACACGGCGCTGAAGGAAGAAGAGTATGAGAGTTGGTTATACAAGCAGAGAGAGCAGAAGTACAAGCAGGAACTTGATAAGTTCACCACGCGTAAGCAGGTGCTTGAAGGCATGAAGGAAGGGCATACGTTAGAGGAGATTGTTAATCGATCTGGATTATCCCGACGCGAGTTGGTTGAGCTGTTAGAGGCACTGGATCACGAAGGTTATGACACCGATTGTCTTCTTGATGTGGAGCTGGCAGTGATGCCAGAGAACGAACAAGAGGCCGTATGGAGTGCGTATGAGGAGCTGGGAGATACGTTCCTGAAGCCAGTATTACATAAGGTGTATGGAGGAGAGAAACCCGATGGAGGAAGTCTGGAGCAGGTCTATGAAAGACTGCGCATGATTCGAATCCGCTTCCGTCGGCACGCAGAGACAGAGAAGAATGTTGGTTAATAATCAGAAATGAAAAAAGACGAGGCGTTTCTCCCGGAGGAGCGCTTCGTCTTTGTTATTTCATACGAGTTCATACCCAGTCTTTCTTGCGGAAAATGAAGAACATGCTCAGGCCCAGAGTAACCATCAGGCCAATCACAACAAAATAGCTGTATTTCCAGTTAAGCTCTGGCATGTTCGTAAAGTTCATGCCGTATATACCGGTAATGACCGTCAGCGGCATGAAGACCGTGGTAATGGCGGTAAATACACGCATGATTTCATTCGCCCGGTTCGCAATACTGGATTGGTAGGCTTCTCGCAAGTTGCCCATCAGGTCGCGATAAGTCTCAAAGGTTTCAGATATTTTTACAGCATTCTCATAGATGTCACTGAAATACTTTTGCAGTTGATCATCGATGAGACGCAGATCTTTTTTGTTGAGTGTATTAATGACCTCTTTCTGAGGTCCGAGCACTTTCTTCAGCCACAGAATCTCACTGCGCAGCCCGATAATTTCACTCAAATGTGACTTTTTGGTGTGCATCAGAATGTCTTCCTCAAGCTTCTCGATTCGTGCTTCAATTCGGTCACCTACGGTGAAATAATTATCAACAATCAAGTCAACCAGCAAATACAGCAGACGATCCGGTGTACTGATTTCCTGTTCCCACAGGATCGGTTTCAGTGTGCGCAATTCGCTGATCTTGTGCTTGGTAACACTAATAATGAAATGTCTGCCAAGGAATAAGTTGACCGCACGTAGAAATATCTCTTCATCATCAAAACGGATGCTATTAATCACAATAAAATAATGGTTCTCATAAATTTCAATCTTCGGACGTTGTTCTTCGTCACTAAGACAGTCTTCTACAGCCAGATCATGCATCAAGAACAGCGGCTGAAGTACCGCCAAATCGTCTACGTCTGCATCAATCCAGTAAAATCCTTCCGCTGGTGGAGTCAGCGCCTGCTGAATGTCGTCCACCGGAATAAATACACCGTTGTTTACCAACCGGATTTTCATCGTTAATCTACTCCTTCTGCACCCGCCAACTTGGCGGATATTATCATTATGGGCGCAAAAAGAACAAATCAGCCGGTCGGCAGCGGAGCCTGGAGATCAGGGCTGCGTTCACTATATAATCAAACGGAAGTCACGTCCCGCTGCCGGCATGCTGATGTCAGTTCTCTATGCAGTTTGTCGGAATTCGGCTGCCAGTCAGGCCTCGGGTCGCCATCCATTTAATATGTCACCTCTCACATAAGGGTTTATAACACCTTGTTTAGTATACCGCTGGTACAAGGTGCTTTCAAGCGCAAAAATGTGTCTATTTCGCGCCCTGAGGCAGTGTATGACAACGGATGATGAACGGTTCCGATCTGGGAAGCAGACATCGAACTGCAACTTGACGTGAGGGCATTAATGTAATAAAGTAGACGGTGAACCATATTTAATTACAATCTAATACAGCGAAATCTTATCAAGAGTAGGTGGAGGGACTGGCCCGATGAAACCCGGCAACCGGCGGTATACCGCACGGTGCTAATTCTTGCAGCGACTAAGTGTCAGGTGGCACTGTTGTAACTGAGAGATGAGAGAGGCGCATATCTATTTTACATATGACCTTTCTCGAAATCCGAGGAAGGTCTTTGTCATATGCCCCGACTTCTCAGCAGTGATTTTCGCTAAGGAACTTGAGGTTGTTTGTAACGTTGGATGAAAGAGCAATTCAATGTTTTTACAAGCTCAAGGCAGTCTATAACTGTATTGATGTGAAGACATCAAGCCAAGGGTGGCTGCATCTATCTATGCACAAGGAGGAGTTAGACTTACTATGCCAATCAAAATACCCGATACGCTACCAGCAAAAGAAGTACTTGAAGGAGAGAATATCTTCGTCATGGATGAAACTTCTGCATATCAGCAGGATATTCGTCCACTCCGTATCGCTATATTAAACCTGATGCCCACAAAGGAAACGACCGAAACACAATTGCTTCGTCTGGTGGGAAACACGCCTATTCAGGTGGATGTCGTTCTTGTACATCCCAAATCCCATACGTCGAAGAATACGTCTCAAGAGTATTTGGATCTGTTCTATAAAACCTTTGATGAGATTGAGCACCGTCGTTTCGATGGAATGATCATTACGGGTGCCCCGGTGGAACAGATGGATTTCGAAGACGTGAACTATTGGAATGAAATCCAGGAGATCTTCGAATGGACCAAAACCAATGTGACTTCAACCCTCCACATATGTTGGGCTTCTCAGGCAGGTTTATACCATCATTTTGACGTACCCAAGGTTGCACTTGATGAAAAGTGTTTTGGCGTTTTCCCACATACCATCAATAAACCACATGTTCCGTTGTTGCGTGGATTCGATGAAGTATTCAACGTTCCACATTCCCGTCATACGGAAGTGAGACGCGAAGATATTGAAAAGAATGAGAATTTAGAGATTTTGGCTGAATCTGAGGAAGCGGGGATCTTCCTGGTTGCTACCAAAGACGGCAAACAGATTTTTGCCACAGGACATGCCGAGTATGACCCGTTCTCATTAAAGTGGGAGTATGACCGGGATGCAGCCAAAGGTTTGGATATCGCATTGCCTAGGCATTATTATCCGAATGACGACCCTTCCCGTGTGCCACCAGCTACTTGGCGCGCTCATGCCAACTTATTATTCTCTAACTGGCTCAATTACTATGTGTATCAAGAAACACCTTACGATATTGGCCCGCAAATCTAATCGAGATTACAGGAGGATGCAGCAATGGAAGACAACAACAAGTTGAAAATCGAAAGCCGCTTAGCACAAATTGGGTCCATTAATGAACCGGTAACAGGCGCCATTAACTTTCCGATCTATCAATCCACTGCGTTTCGCCACCCGAAGCTTGGACAAAGCACGGGGTTTGATTATATTCGTACGACTAATCCAACCCGTAAAGTATTGGAAGAAGCCGCCGCAGCGCTGGAGTCCGGTGATGCAGGGTTTGCCTGTAGCTCGGGAATGGCCGCGCTGCAAACGATCTTTGCCATGTTTGGTCAAGGGGATCATCTGATTGTATCGCTGGATCTGTATGGTGGAACCTATCGTCTGCTGGAACGTATTCTGTCCCGTTTCGGCGTAACTGCAAGTTATGTGGACACGAATGACCTGGCAGCACTGGAGAAGGTTCGTCAGCCGAATACCAAAGCTGTATTTATTGAGACACCAACCAATCCACTGATGATGATCACAGATGTGGAAGCTGTCGCTTCCTGGGCGAAAAGTTACAACCTGTTGACCATTGTTGACAACACGTTGCTGACTCCATTTTTCCAACGTCCGATTGAACTGGGTGCCGATATCATCATTCATAGCGCTACCAAATATCTGGGCGGACATAATGATGTGCTCGCCGGACTAATTATTACCAAAGGTGAGGCGTTATCTGCTGAGATGGCGTTCCTGCATAATTCCATTGGAGCGGTATTATCTCCAAGTGACTCCTATCAGCTGATGAAAGGTATGAAAACGCTGGCTCTTCGCATGGAGCGTCATGAGCACAATGCAATTACTATTGCCAAATACTTGCTTGAGCACCCAGCGGTGGTTGAAGTGTATCATCCAGGTCTATCCGATCATCCGGGGTATGGGATACAGAACAAACAATCCACGGGTAACACAGGTATCTTCTCTTTCAAAGTGAAGGATGCACGTTATGTTGAACCGTTGCTACGTCATATCCAACTCATTGCTTTTGCCGAAAGTCTCGGCGGAGTTGAATCACTCATGACTTATCCAGCAGTACAGACTCATGCGGATATTCCGCTTGAAATTCGTGAAGCCGTAGGTGTGGATGACCGTCTGCTCCGGTTCTCCGTAGGCATTGAACATGCCGAAGATCTGATTGCAGATCTCGGCAATGCTCTGACAGTTGCACAACAGGAAGTGGAAGGAGGCGTGCACTCATGAGTGAGTCCAACAACAAGCCCAAATCCGAGTTAAAATTTGATACCAAATTGCTCCATTTTGGAGATGAGATTGACAAAACGACTGGAGCGTCCAGTGTACCGATCTACCAAGCATCAACATTCCATCATTTTGATATCTTCAATCCGCCTCAACATGATTACAGTCGTTCGGGTAATCCGACACGTCAGGCTTTGGAAGATTACATCACACTGCTGGAGGGCGGTGCACGAGGATTCGCCTATTCATCGGGAATGGCCGCGATATCCAGCGTGTTCATGATGTTCTCCGCAGGGGATCACATGATTGTTACGGAAGACGTATATGGAGGTACGTATCGTTTGCTTACTTCCATATTAAGCCGTATGCAGATCGAGACAACCTTTGTAGACATGACCAATATAGATGAAGTAAAAGCGGCACTCAAGCCAAACACCAAGGCAGTTTATATGGAAACACCTTCCAACCCTACACTGCGAATTACGGATATCGCTGCCGTAACTGACTGGTCGAAGGAACATGACCTGATCACGATTCTGGATAACACCTTTATGACACCGTACTATCAGCGTCCAATTGAGCTTGGTGTGGACATCGTCGTACATAGTGCTACGAAGTTTCTCGGAGGTCACAGTGATGTACTGGCAGGGTTAGCGGTTGCTCGCACGGAATCACTTGGCGTACAACTGAAACAGTTGCAAAATGGACTTGGAACTGTACTCGGGGCACAAGAATCCTGGCTTCTGATGCGCGGGATGAAAACCTTGGGGGCTCGTATGGCTCATAGTGAACGGAGCACAGCCAAACTGGCGGCATGGCTTAATGAGCGCAGTGATATTACCGCTGTGTTTTATCCTGGACTTGAGGATCATCCGGGCCGTGAGGCACATGAGCGCCAGTCCACAGGATATGGAGCTGTCGTTTCTTTTGACGTCGGTTCAGGTGATCGTGCAAAAGCAGTTCTTAACCGGGTGAAGCTCCCCATTGTTGCTGTAAGCTTGGGAGCTGTGGAGAGTATTCTGTCCTACCCAGCGATGATGTCTCATGCGGCAATGCCGGCTGAGGTTCGCCGTGACCGTGGCATTACAGATGGGTTGCTGCGCTTCTCTGTAGGTCTGGAAGATATCGAAGATCTCATTGTAGATTTGGAGCAAGCACTTCAGGAATCCTAACAAAAATGGATGCCCGAATCCGCCGATGTGTATCACTTAAGTTCGAACTAATTCTTTTCCATATGTAAAAATTTTTACTTATTTTTAAAGCACCTGTACATAAGGTGCTTTTTTTCACATGTAACCTGTGTTACGATATGTGGAGTACAGAAATGCGATGTTGCCACCAGAACTTGCTTCTCTTGAACAAGTTGGGACGGATCGTTATATAATTTCTCTTCATGAGGGAGGCTTTTTTACGATGAGTACGGTAGACCGTATCTTAGATAAAGCCCTTCGGGGCGAACGTTTGGACTTGGAAGACACGATTCAGTTATTTGAATCCAATGAAGTGGACAAAATCGGGGCAGCTGCTAATGTCATTATGAAACGCATGCACCCTGAACCATACAGAACATTTGTAATTGGGCGTAACGTCAACTACACAAACGTGTGTGATGTGTACTGCCGTTTTTGTGCTTTCTACCGCAGACCTGGTTCGGATGAAGGTTATGTGCTTCCGGACGAAGTGATTTTCCAGAAGATTCAGGAAACGGAAGATGTGAATGGTACCGAGATTTTGATGCAAGGTGGAACGAATCCAAACTTGCCTTTCAGCTATTATACAGACCTGTTGAAAGCTATCAAAGAGCGTTTCCCGAACATCACGATGCACTCTTTCTCCCCAGCGGAGATTATGAAAATGGTTGAAGTATCCGATGGCCTTACATTGGAAGAAGTTGTTCGTGCCATTCACGAAGCTGGACTGGATTCCTTGCCTGGCGGCGGCGCTGAAATTCTGGATGACCGCACACGTCGGAAGATCAGTCGCTTGAAAGGTTCATGGCGTGATTGGATGGACGTTATGCAAACTGCACACCGCATCGGTATGAACACCACGGCAACGATGGTTATCGGACTTGGTGAATCGATGGAAGAGCGTGCATTACACTTGCTCCGTGTACGTGAAGCTCAGGACGAATGTATTGCGAACAAGTATGACTCCGAAGGTTTCCTGGCGTTTATTCCTTGGACTTTCCAGCCGGATAATACAAACCTCAAGCTGGAGCGTCAGACTCCAGAAGAGTACTTGAAGACTGTAGCCATCAGCCGCCTGGTACTTGATAATATCAAGAACATTCAATCCTCTTGGGTAACGATGGGTCCTGAGATCGGTAAGAAGTCGCTTGAATTTGGCTGTAATGACTTCGGTAGCACGATGATTGAAGAGAACGTTGTATCTGCTGCTGGTGCAACTTACAAAGTTAACATTGAATCCATTCTCCGTTTGATTCGGGAGTCCGGTTATATCCCGGCACAACGTAACACCCGATACGAGATTGTGCGCATGTTCGACGAAGAAAATGCCGTACATGAAGATTTCGTAATGCAGAACTAATTCTAATTAATTCAATACTACTCTTTATAAACTTTGATCGTTAGATAAGTATTTATGAAGCCATGCCCGCTGACTACTCCGTTTGGAGAGACGGCGGGCTTTTTGATTTCTTTCTGCGGTTCGAGGTCATCAAACAGTACATGTTACGCAATTGCCGATATTTTATATTGAAATTGAACTGTTACAATGAAAGGGAACTTGTGTAGTCAGACACGCTGGAAGGGGTTAAACCGATGAAGAGAAGAATACTTGGCAAGACGGAACTGGACGTACCTGTATTGAGTTTTGGAGCATCCTCACTCGGTTCTGTATTTCGTAACATTGACCGGGACGAAGGGATTCGCACTGTACATGCGGCCGTAGATGCGGGGATGAATTACATAGACGTTTCGCCTTACTACGGGCTGACAAAAGCGGAGTCCGTGTTGGGTGAAGCCATCCGTAGCTTGCCGCGCAGTTCATATATGTTATCAACCAAAGCCGGACGGTATGGGGAAAATGAGTTTGATTTTTCACGTCAGCGGATTCTGGATAGCGTGCAAGAGAGCCTGGATCGACTGCATACAGACTATATCGACATTCTGTTCCTGCATGATATTGAATTTGTGCCAGCAGAGATCATCGTAGAAGAAGCCTTTCCAACGTTGCTGCGTCTGAAAGAGCAGGGAGTTATACGACATGCGGGCATTTGTGGATTGCCCTTGCCGTTGTTCGAGAAGGTTCTGCCACAGATCGATGCGGATGCGATCATCTCGTATTGTCATTATTCATTGAATGATACCTCATTATTATCGTTATTGCCCCTGTTGGAAAAAAAAGAAATTGGCCTCGTCAATGCTTCGCCTCTTTCTATGGGCTTGTTGAGTACCCGAGGGGCTCCTGCCTGGCATCCGGCAGATGATCGGGTGAAAGAGCTCTGCCTAAAGGCTGCCCGCTTCTGTGCAGAACAAGGCAGTGACATTACCAAGTTGGCCGTGCAATTCTCCACGTCGAATGAACGAATTCCGACAACACTGGTGAGCAGTGCCAGCCAGCGCAATATCCTCAATAATGCAGCCTGGATAGAGGAACCGATGGATCAGAGCCTGCTGGATGAAGTGCTGCGCATTCTGGCTCCATTGCATAACGAGACATGGTCAAGCGGAAGACCTGAATATAATACGAAGCCAAGCAACACGACAGCAGAAGCATCCAAGGGGGAACTACGATGAGAGCCATTGTATGTGAAGAAATAGATCAATTAAAGCTCCAGGACCTGCCTCAACCGGAACGAGCAGAAGGAGAGGCGTTGGTTGCCATTCGGCGGATTGGGATCTGTGGAACGGATCTGCATGCGTACAAAGGCAACCAGCCATTCTTTACCTATCCTCGTGTTCTGGGCCATGAACTGGCGGCTGTTATTGAAGAAATCGGTCCGAACGAGGCTGGGTTACAGCCTGGGGATCAGGTAAGTATTATTCCGTATCTGCACTGCGGTCAATGTATTGCATGTCGCAGTGGAAAAACCAATTGTTGTGCGTCCATGCAAGTCATGGGTGTGCACGTAGACGGAGGCATGAGAGAAAAAATCAGCGTGCCTGTCTCACATCTGCTCTCAGCAGAAGGTTTGACGCTGGATGAGACGGCAATGGTAGAACCATTAAGCATTGGAGCCCATGCCGTCAGAAGAGCAGGAATTAAACCTGGTGAGCATGTGGTTGTGATTGGAGCTGGCCCCATTGGATTGGGTGTGATGGCATTCGCCAAACAGGCTGGAGCGCGTGTTATTGCCGTTGATCGTAATCTGGACAGGCTGGAGCTTAGCCGGACTTGGGCTGGAGCGGATGACCTAGTACAGGCCAATGAACATACTGTACAACAAGTGGCTGAAATTACGGGAGGCGACTATGCTACAGCTGTCTTCGATGCAACAGGTAACGTGAATTCCATGAATGAGGCCATTCAATATGTGGCGCATAGTGGTCAACTCATTTTTGTTGGACTGGTGAAAGCGGATATTATCTTTCATGACCCCGAATTTCACAAGCGGGAGATGAGTATCCTGGGCAGTCGAAACGCAACCCGTGAAGATTTTGAACAGGTCCTGTCGACCTTGCGTCAAAAGAAACTAAGTATGGATGGGTACATCACACACCGAGTGGAATTTAATGAGCTACCTACGGCAATAGATCAATGGTTATTGCCAGATTCACATGTAGTCAAAGCTATCGTTGAACTATAATATCAATTAATTATAATAACAGAAAAAAACGCTCTCTGACCTTGGTGGACAATACTGTCCATCCATAGGGTAAGAGAGCGTTTTTTTATTTTTCCGGATTCGTTACAATACCCGCATGTGGATCAATGTGACGCACAATGGACTTCAACCAGATCATCTCCAGCACATGTACCTCATAATAAAGTGCACCCGGGATTTGCCTGATCCATCCTTCCGCCATCGCGAGTTGTGTTGAGTCAGAAGTGGCTTCCAGAATTCCAGGTTCACGGCGTAGCCGTTTGCGTACAGCTTTTTCAACTTGAGAGCTTTGTGTGGTCAATATGCATACTTTGCGTTTGGAAGAGAAGCCCCTGAACGCAATGTACACCATTTCATAAGCAATAAGGTAGGCGATTACGGAATACATCGCTTGGTCCCAGCCAAAGACAACACCAGCGGCTGTCAGTATCAACAAGTTAAGAAGCATGATTATTTTTTCGATAAGCATCCGTTTTCCGCTAAACACACGTTCAGGTGGGCGGGAAGACGGATCACCGATTTCCAGCGTATCCAGTGTCCCGCCATACCGCACGACGAGTCCAATTCCGAGTCCGAGGCATAATCCGCCAAACATGGCAGCAGCCAGCGGATGCTCTACAAGTGGCGGCATGGGATGAAGCACAATGGCACCGATCGAAAAGACAACCAGACCTAGAACAGTAACCAGTACAAATTTCTTCTGCACAATCTTGTAAGACAGAAATATAAACGGCACATTGAATAAAAATAGGAACAATCCAATCCTCATTTCGGTCCAGTGGGCGAAGAGTGAGGAAATGCCTGTAATGCCTCCAATAATAATTTTATTGGGGTGTAAGAACAATTCAAGTCCCACGGAGGCCAGAATTCCGCCCGCAATAACGAGAAACAGGTTTAACCAGCGGCGGGTAGACGATATCCTGGTCTTGGCGGTGTTTGGCACCGGATTAGCCGATATCAGAGGTGCTTTCATAGGTCATCCTCCTTAGTGCGGCTTTCGAGCCATTCTCCCTGGGTTAGTCACAGAAAGATCGGCGTAAGAGCCGCGAAGTACGTTAGTATGTCTGTTCTGTACAGACATAGGTGTTATCCTTCTTTCTGCAGCACCTTTGGTTCTTCTTTCTTTTTCCGAGGATCTTTGAACTTGAATATTTTATCCAATAAACGGAATACATGTTTGGACTCTTTGGTTAATAAAGGACCCAGAATGGCCAGAATTAGGACGTACAGCGCGGCAAATGGTTGAATCATTGGCAACAGTCCCCCGGCTTTACCCATGTTGGCCAAGATGATGGAAAACTCACCCCGTGACACAATGGTTAATCCAATATTCGCCGATGCTTTGGGTGAAAGTCCTGCACTGCGCCCGGCCAGCATACCCGCCAGGAAGTTACCGAACAATGTAATAACAACTGCAATCAGAGCTAACCATACGGCATCGCCACCCAAGGACAACGGATCAATGGACAATCCAAAGCTGAAGAAGAAGATGGCTCCGAAGAAGTCACGGAACGGTAGAATCAAGTGCTCAATCCGTTTTGCGTGTTCTGTTTCAGCAAGCACCAGACCAACCAGTAATGCACCAATCGCTTCGGCAACATGAATGGTTTCAGAGAAACCAGCTACCAGGAACAAGGCTCCAAATACAACGAGAGAGAATAGTTCATTCGATCGAATTTTAAGCAATTTGTTTAGTAGCGGTGTTGCTTTGCGTCCAAGGATAATCACGATAAGCATGAATCCGAGGGCAATAAGTGCGGACATGATGACGCCTCCGATGGAGGATGAATCACTAAGCACAAGTCCGGACAAGATCGAGATATATACAGCGAGGAATACATCTTCGAACATAATAATACCCAATATCATCTCTGTTTCCGGATTGGCCGTTCGTTTCAAATCGACGAGTACCTTGGCCACAATGGCACTGGAAGAGATGGTAGTTATACCTGCGATAATAAGTGCTTCTGCAACTGGGAAACCGGACACAAAACCGAATATTAATCCCAGCGTAAAGTTAATGCCGATGTAGATCGAGCCGCCTACTGCAATGGAGCGACCCGATTTAATTAAACGACCTACCGAGAATTCAAGTCCAAGGTAGAAGAGAAGGAACAGGATACCGATCCGACCCATAAATTCAATAAAAGGCTGACTCTCAATAAAACGGAAGTCCAGATGCCAGATTTTCATGGCATGTGGCCCAACGGCCATCCCGATCAGAATATAAAATGGAACGACCGAAAATCTTAGTTTTGCCGATAAAAGGCCGGCTGCTGCAATGAGCACAAGGGCCAGACCTACTTCGAATATCAAATGATCCATCTATTTACCCCCTTCCAGTCAGGAGGAGGGATTTAAACAGTTTCTGCTGATTGCGTTCGCCAACGGCTACCACCGTGGATTCTGCACTGATAACTACCTCCGGACCTGGGCTGATATGTTTTTTGTGATTTTTCTCTACAACGGCGATAACCGTTGCCCCAGAGTTTTGACGTACGTCCAATTCACCGATGGATTTACCGATACTTCCGAAGGATGGTTCGATTTTGTACCACTCGATAATCAGGTCGTCAAACGTTACTTCAATATTTTCAAGCTGTTTTGGCTTGTAAGTTAATCCGCCAACAATAGCAGCGATCTGACGTGCTTCGTAATCGTCAAGTGTGATCATCGAGATGCTTTGATCGGGATCATCATACTCGAAGTGGTACATTTCCCGGCGACCGTCATCGTGAATAATAATGACAATTTTATCACCGCTGCTTGTTTCAATCTGAAATTTTTTGCCGATTCCCGGCAAGTCTGTTTCGCGTACATCCATGGATTGTTGCCTCCTTATAATTAGGGGCTGGCCACAGAAGACAGGCTTATTTCCCGAAAATGATTAATCTGCTGCTCAAGGGAACATCAAAAGATGCGGGTAAACAGAGCCAGAAATTCCTGACACAGCCATATGATTTGAATTTGTCGGTGTGGGTACAACAAAAATAGGTACTGTCATAAACATGGGTTTATCTAACGTGTGCTAAAAGGGTTATAAGTTATGCACAAGCGCACCGTCTTTCATTACAGAGGTGTCTTCATGCAAAAGCAACCTGTAAATACGTCGTAACGGCTAGTGAAGAGCGTTCACGTATTTTGGTGCTATAGGGGTGAGGGATACATACATGCTGGTAAACTTAATAGGTAGCAGAAATAATCTGCGTTTAAACAGACAATACCACGGTTTAAAGGACAGACCCGTTGTAGGGATTCGCAGCATCAATAACAATGCGAGGACAAGAAAGACAGGCTTATTATGCGTAACCGCAATCAGCTTGGACATAACTTGTGGATATTTGCGAATGACAGGTTTCTGCTGGGATTCGGGTATTTGCAACAGCACTTCCTTGTTGGAAGTTGCTTCTACAGACACCCCAACGGCAGATTCGGACTGCATCGGAATAGGGAAGCACAAGGCTTGGAAAACGCACAAAATGATAATGATAGTGTAGTGGAGTATTCTAGGTTGTTGTCTCATTTTGGCTTCCCTCCTTTCCCGTGAAATATACTGTTATTAAAATAATAACACATTTTTGTCTTAACTCCAAACCTCTTTATAATATACTGAGAAATCATGACACGCTTTCCATCAATCCGCTTCGTATATCCCCATCGGCCTTGCCATATACTTTGAACAGGAAGGAAAGGAGTGATTCTTGTGGAACTGTTTGCTGTATGGACCGATGTATCGGGGCAAGAGGAAGCGGATCAATTTTATCGTTGTGTCAAGGAAAAAACCAAAGGTTTACATATAAGTAAAAGAGGATTTCGGCTCACCTTCAAACATAATGATGGAAGAGCAACCTGGGTGTGCAGAGGGAATGAGAATCACGAAGACTTCCAGCAATGGCTTCCCCGGATCAGTGATCTGCTCTCCCTTGGACTCGCCGACTTCATTATGGAGACACAAGAACGGAGCATGGTGGAGGATATGATCGCCAAGGCGTGTTCTGTCATGGATGAGCATGAGGTGGAAAAGGTCAATCGAATCTGCATGCCACTTCTATTAAATGGTGATCTGGATCAGCCCGGACTTCGAGAGCGCCGTCGTACTACGTTAGCCAGTGGACTACGGCAGGACCTAGAGGATGTTCACTTTTTTCACCTTGAAGGCATTATCAACTTCCGCATACGGCCATATAAGCAGGAGCTTCAGGAATTAGTGGAGTATGCGCTGGATGAGTTCTGGATGGATCGGCAGTATGAAGAGTTTATGGGGTTGTTAAAATATTTTGTGTTTTTTCAAGAAGCCAAAGTACCTCTGGTTCATCTTGTACACAAGGGAATGCATGAATTTCAGGTCCTGGATGCTGGACTTAATCTGTTACCCGTGCAAAAGGATGAACAGGTCGTTGTGGAAATGCCGGGTCTTGAACTGGAGATGGATATTGAAGATATGATTGTAAGTACACTCATCTCAATCTCTCCTGAGAAGGTCATGCTCCATACACGCACCCCGGATCTGCCAATCATCTCGACCATATGCCAGATCTTTGAAGACAAAGTGCAAATATGTCATCATTGCCCGGAATGCGAAGTGTTGCGCTCAGGATTGTTGACAGGTCTTGACGCAAGTGATCTCGGCAATTATAATAACTGTTGATCCATGAATTTTTCATGTGAACCATTGAACCAAAAGCGTTGACAAAGACAACAACCACACGCAAGATCGGTGCAGAGAGAGGAACCTAGGCTGAAATTTCCTCCGGATATCACGTATGGTTTACCCCTTTGTAGCTGCAATTTTGAAAGTGGAGTTAGAATATCGCCTTTATTGGGGATTATCCGCGAGTAAGGATCTGCCGGGTCATGCCCGTTATCGTCATGCCAATGAGGGCTGTATTTCCGAATATGGATGAATCAGCTGAATTAGGGTGGAACCACGAGTATATATCACTCGTCCCTTTGCCGGGACGGGTGTTTTTTGCGTTCCTTTGCAAAATGACTGGAATAGCAATAGATAATCAGTCCATAAATATCTGGACACGAAGGTTACATTAACAGGAGGAATGAGACAAATGGCAGTGAACATTAAATTACCGGATGGTTCGGTACGTGAGTACGCGGATGGCAGTAGCATTGAGGACGTAGCCGCTTCAATTAGCAGCGGATTGCGCAAAAATGCCGTAGCCGGCAAGCTGGATGGTATCGTGGTGGACTTGTCCACAACACTTCATGAAGGAGCATTGGTGGAGATCGTAACTCTGGATTCACCAGAAGGACTTGAAGTGATGCGTCATAGTACAGCTCACTTGATGGCTCAAGCAGTGAAACGTTTATATGGTAACAAAGAGGTACGCCTCGGTATCGGCCCTGTCATTGAAGATGGTTTCTACTATGATATGGACCTCGAACATGCGCTCAATCCTGAAGATCTGCAAAAGATCGAGAAGGAAATGGAACGTATTGTGAATGAGAACTTGCCAATTGTACGTAAGGAAGTTAGCCGCGAGGACGCGATCAAAACGTTCGAAGAAGTGGGCGATCCTTACAAACTTGAGTTGATTCGTGATTTGCCAGCGGACAGCGTGATTACGATTTATGAGCAAGGTGAATTCTTCGACTTGTGTCGTGGCCCTCACGTACCATCAACTAGCAAAATCAAAGTGTTCAAACTGATGAATGTCGCGGGTGCTTACTGGCGTGGAGATAGCAAAAACAAAATGCTTCAACGTATCTATGGTACGGCTTTTGTGAAAAAAGCACAGCTGGACGAGCATTTGCACTTCCTCGAAGAAGCTAAAAAACGGGATCACCGTAAGTTGGGTAAAGAGCTGGAAATGTTCACATTCTCCCAACTGGTCGGTCAAGGCTTGCCAATCTGGTTGCCTAACGGTGCGAAGCTGCGCCGTACTCTGGAGCGTTATATTGTGGATCTGGAAGAAAGCCTGGGATACCAGCATGTATACACACCAGTTCTGGGTAACGTGGAATTGTACAAAACATCTGGACACTGGGAGCACTACCAGGAAGATATGTTCCCGAAAATGGTAATGGATAACGAGGAACTTGTTCTCCGTCCAATGAACTGTCCTCACCATATGATGGTGTACAAGTCCAGCATGCACAGCTACCGTGATCTGCCAATCCGTATTGCAGAGCTTGGTATGATGCACCGTTATGAAATGTCGGGGGCATTAACAGGTTTGCATCGTGTACGTGCAATGACACTGAACGACTCACACATTTTTGCACGGCCGGATCAGATCAAAGAAGAGTTCGCTCGTGTTATCGAGTTGATTCAAACAGTCTATAAGGATTTCGGTATTAACGAATACCGTTTCCGTCTGTCCTATCGTGATCCGCAGGATACCGAGAAATACTTCCAGAACGACGAGATGTGGGAGATGTCCCAACGCATGCTGCGTGAAGTTGTGGAAGAACTTGACCTTCCATTCTATGAAGCTGAAGGTGAAGCGGCGTTCTACGGTCCGAAGCTGGATGTACAGATCAAAACAGCTCTGGGCAAAGAAGAGACATTGTCTACGGTTCAACTGGACTTCCTGTTGCCTGAGCGCTTTGAACTTGAATATGTGGGCGATGACGGACAGAAACATCGTCCAGTCGTTATTCACCGCGGTGTAATTAGTACAATGGAACGTTTCACAGCATTCTTGCTGGAGAATTTTGCAGGAGCTTTCCCATTGTGGTTGTCTCCGGTACAGGCAAAAGTGATCCCGGTATCCGGAAACTTCGACGATTATGCGCGTGAAGTGGAAGCGAAACTGAAACGTGCGGGAATCTCTGCTGAAGCCGATCTGCGGAACGAGAAGCTTGGATATAAAATCCGTGAGGCGCAGCTTGAGAAAATGCCTTATATGTTTGTTGTTGGTGAGAATGAGCGTAATGCAGAAGCCGTATCCGTGCGTAAGCGGGGAGAAGGCGATCTGGGCATGAAACCGGTCGATGAAATTATCGCTCAATTGAAAGAAGAAATTGCAACACGTTTGGTATAAATGAACAAATGATTTATCAGATAACCAGTGCATAAGTTGCGCTGATCACTCTGCATAACGCTTGAATGACATGGGATTGACCTATGTTATTCAGGCGTTTTTTCGTAGTGTTTGCAGTAAAAAGTATAGATTAATTGCTTTTTGGAAAACCTTTGCAGTGAGGGGGAGGTTATACAATGAAAAAGCAATTCTCAATTCAAAAGAAACATATACGGGGTTTATTGGTTGGCTGTGTAATATTCGCCGGGATGATGATCAACCTGAATCAGGCGGATGCCTATACATTTGAAGAGGAAAGTACAGTACTGCATGTCGAGAGTCAGAGCAGCGGCATTGAAGGTCCAATTATTGAAACTTCGAGCAAGTCTGATCAAGAATTTCCGGAACAGGTTAGCCATCAATACAGCGATGAGGCTCAGTTGACGACCATGGTGTATATGGCTTTATTGTGGTCACCACAACCAATGGTCATTCCAAGACCTGAGCTTCCAGAGAAACAAGTGGCAGATCCGTCTATGCCGGTGCTTGCTCCGCGTTCAGAACAAATCCTGGGTACACAAAAGGTTACAGCAACGGGATATACGGCAGGTGTTGAGTCTACAGGAAAAGGACCCAAACATCCTCAATACGGAATTACGTATTCCGGTGTCAAAGTACGTCGTGATAAAGAAACAGTTTCCACGATTGCAGCTGATCCAAAATTATTCCCAATGGGGTCCATTCTGTACATTCCGGGCTATGGTTACGGAATTGTTGCAGATACGGGTTCAGCGATTAAAGGTAATAAAATCGATCTGTATTTCCCGACAACCAAGCAAGTGTACAAAGAGTGGGGCAAAAAAGATGTGGAGGTACAGGTGATCAGGCAAGGCGCTGGGAAATGTACAGAGAAGATGCTCAGCGAGTTGGCCGATGCAATCGATGTGTACAAATCTGTACCGGATTCGTGGTTGGACAAGGCCATTTAATTTCACATGTTGAACATGAATAACTGAAGTGCTCTCTTCACATAATACTGACTGGGGACGAACCCCGCGGTGCAGCAATGCATCGTAAATATGAAGAGAGAGGTGATTCGTTGTGGCTAAAAAATCACAAGGGTACCAAACGCCAAACGAGAAGTACAATGCAGAGTTTGGAGAAGAGAATGCAGCAGCAAAAGTGAAGCAATCCGCTCAAAACAAAGTACAAGATAATTTCCAAACACCTGATGAAAAATACAATGCCGAGTTCGGTGTAGAAAACACAGGCCAAACTGGCCAAGGTCAAGGCAAAGCATCGAAATACAAAAAATAATTGAAGATTCATTAATCAAATGATGATTCAGCACCCTGGAGCAGCAGCTCCGGGGTGTTTTACATATGCGAAGTTTTTTACATTAATATCCTCCCATCTCAGTCTCGAGACCGAGATGAATTCCACCTGCCGCCGCTGTTCTCATTGTCTTGTCTGAGTTACACTGATTACATAATACAGACAAAGGAGACATGAGCGATGAAACGATCGACGCGTGACCGCTGGTGGGTTGGCATACCTCTTATTGCTATTGGTGCGATGATCTTGTTCAGACAATTGGGATATGACATTGATGTAGGATATATTTTCAGAACATATTGGCCGTTATTTCTAATCTGGTGGGGGGTCAAAGGAATCTCCGAGATTCGTCGCAACGGGGGTTACGCCTTTATAGGACCGGTAATTGTACTGGCAATTGGTGGTTACTTTCTTGCCCGTAACCTGGGATGGATTGATTACTCCATGGGGGAGTTCATTCGTTATCTGATCCCGGTTATGCTGATTGGCGGAGGATTGTTCGTACTGATCGGGCCACGACGTCGTGATCGGAAACATCATGACAAGATGCAGCCACCTCCAGCACCTGAGCAACCTTATAAACCGTTGGCTCCGGAGGATCTGGAGATGCCGTCGTCGTTTGACGAACAGTTCGAGAAAACATTTGGCAAACCAAAACAGGAACAGAAAAACGATGCACATGGCCCTCACTTCACAGGATCAACGGATTCATCATCACAAGGGCATCAATATAAGAAGAAACATCAATCGTATAACTCTAACGATACGGGATATGGAGAACATTATGATGATGGCTACGGAAATGGTTATGGGGATTATGGCAGTGGCAATACCATTAATAAATCGGCGTTCATCGGTGATCTGTACATGGGGCAGGAAGTGTTCTCGTTAAAACCAATGAACATCTCGGCTTTTATCGGAGATACTGTAATTGATTTGACCAAGGCACAGATTCCTTATGGGGAGACGAAGATTGTCATTTCTTCATTTATTGGGGATGTGAAAGTATTTGTACCAGAAGATATGGATCTGGGTGTGACGGTGACGACAAATTCCTTCATTGGAGATATGTCACTGTTGAACCAGAAACGCGGCGGATTCCTGAGTAGTGCCCAGGCTGAAACTGCCCATTACCATGAAGCAAGCAAAAAAGTACGGATTATTGTAAGTGTGTTTATCGGAGACGTCAAAGTGAATAAGGTGGGTTAATGCATGATTCGAACAATTCTCAAGGCCAATAAATGGGAACTGATGATGTATTTTGCGCTAACTGGTCTGATTACGCTGGGCGGATTCTATCTATTGTATGGAGAGGTGTTGATGGGGGCTGGTCGTCAGCGGGCATGGACCTATGTTGCTGTTGTTGTGCTGGCCACCGTTATCACCGGATATATCGCTGCATTACGACTCCAACGCAAGATCGACCTGCTTGATCTCAACATGTTGAAAGTGTCCAAGGGTAATCTGGCGGTGCGCATGCCTGAAGCGGATGACGCTTCGTTTGGTCGTGTCTATCAGGAGTTCAATGTCATGATGGATTCGATTGAGAAAAAGATGAGACTGCTTCAGCGCCTCGGTGAGCAGGAAGTCATTGAGAAGGAGCAAGCCTCGGAGCGGGCTGTGCTTGAAGAGCGCAAACGAATGGCAAGGGACCTCCATGACACGGTTAGCCAGCAGCTGTTTGCCATGCATATGTCGGCTTCGTCCTTACCGCGACTGCTGGAGATGAATCCGGAACATGGTGGCAAAGTACTGGACCAGTTAATCCAGATGTCACATATTGCACAGCGTCAGATGCGAGGACTGATTGCCCAACTTCGACCGGTGGAGCTGGAAGGGCGTGACCTCACCGCAGCACTGGATAGTTGGTTTCCTGATTATTGCAGGCAGAATGGTCT
The DNA here is from genome assembly GCF_000517905.1 of Paenibacillus sp. FSL H7-689. Lineage (NCBI taxonomy): Bacteria > Bacillati > Bacillota > Bacilli > Caryophanales > Paenibacillaceae > Paenibacillus > Paenibacillus sp. FSL H7-689. The sequence continues at coordinate 470,926 of NZ_ASPU01000015.1, read as the reverse complement.
TAAAGGTGTGAAAGAGCTGGAACTGGATGGCGGAATCTCGGATGCCATTGAGCACCAGCTGTTTCTTGTTATTCAGGAGGCGGTTGCCAATGTTGTGAAGCATGCAGAAGCGGGAGTGGTTAGTCTGTCCATACGGGAGAGTGAACATCAGATCAGCATGAGCATCAGCGATGATGGTCAGGGATTTTTACAGCAAGCGGAGCGTCCGGGTTCATACGGGTTATCTACCATGCGTGAACGGGCGGAGAAGCTTGGGGGGCAAGTTCAGATTATATCGAAACCGGGAGCGGGAACGACGGTACGGGTATTGATCCCGAAATTCCCGAACGTTGCTGAGTGAACCAGAGGGGGAGACGCAATGAGTGGTAAAGTAAACGTGATGATTGTGGATGACCATGATATGGTGCGCATGGGGTTGAAAACATATCTGATGCTGGAACCTACTTTTCATGTGATGGGAGAAGCGGGCCACGGGCAAGATGCGCTTGATCAGTTACGTAAGTTAAATGATAGTGAAATGCCGGACCTGATCCTGATGGATCTGATGATGCCTGTAATGAATGGCGCTGAAGCAACAAAAGCCATCATGACTGAATTTCCAGGGATGAAAATTGTGATGCTCACCAGTTTCCTGGAGGATGATCTGGTTGTGCAAGCGATTGAAGCGGGTGCGGTAAGTTATGTACTGAAGACAGTCTCTGCTGAAGAACTGATCTATGCTCTGCAAGGGGCATATAGAGGCATGCCTGTTATGACAGGTGATGTTTCGCAGGCGTTAACCCGGGGAATCAGACAACGTACAGCGAGAGAGAGTGAATCGGGTCTGACTGAACGGGAGAAGGAAGTGCTGCTGCTTATTGCAGAGGGAAAGACCAACAAAGACATTGGAGAAGAATTACATATCAGTATCAAAACCGTCAAAACACATGTAAGTAACCTGCTGATGAAATGTGAGATGGACGATCGTACACAGTTGGCCATCTATGCTCATCGTCAGGGATGGGTGAAAACGAAAGGGTAAAATGCTGTCGTGACGGGGAAAAGAGTCTATTCTTATGTGCTTTTATCTCCTTTTTAATTGTTTTTAAGGTACGGTTAAGGTTTAAAGTACAAAATAAGGACAGTTAAAGAATATCTCTTGGGAATAAGAGATTGGGAGGTAGAGAGGCATGGACGAACGCAACTATAGATCGAACCGTCAAGACGAGGAAAACGAAACCAAACAAACGGAGAATCGCAATTCTTCCGGAACGGACGAATCCTCCTATTATTATTCTTATGGACCTTTTCAGTCCGTGAATCAGGAAGATACAGCAAATCACATGGGAAGCACTAATCAGCGTGAAGAAGGAAATGTAGAGATTACAAAACCTGATCCGGTGAGACCCGTACCTACTTACTATAATAGTGAACCATCCGAACAAGCGAAAAGATCATCAGCAGGCGGCGGAAACGGCTCAGGTAACGGTGGAGATCAAGGGAATGGCGGCAAAGGCAACTGGAACTATAATAACCGCAAGCCACGTTCTTCCGTAAGATCACTTCTATTTTCCTTTATTGCCGGGATGCTGGTCATCACCGTTCTCATGTACACAGCTGATAGAACAAACATGTTCACACCGGAGACGGCACTTACGAACACAGACAATCAAAGTTCAGGACAGGAAGCGTCTACAAACACAGGCGGAGGCAACAATGTCACAGCGTCGTTACTGCCAACAGGCAAAGAAGATGTGTCTTCCGTAGTAACAAGTACAAGTCCGGCTGTCGTCAAAATCGAAACACTCGCGAAGCAGTCCTCACGTACAGGATTGGGTCAGGGTGGATCAAATACAAGTGATCCGCTGTACCAATACTTCTTTGGTAATGGGGGCGGAACGGAAGGCAATCAAGGCCAAAGCCAGCAACCACAAAGCGGTAATCAGCTTGTGCCTATGGGCATTGGTTCCGGGTTCATTTTTGACAAAGAAGGATATATCCTGACGAACCAACACGTTGTTCAGGGTGCAGATGTAATCCAGGTAACCCTGGAGAACAACAGCAAGCCTTATGAGGCTAAATTGCTGGGAAGCAGCTTTGATCTGGATTTGGCTGTATTGAAAATTGAGAAAAACAGTGGTGACGATGCGTTCCCTGTAGCTCCACTGGGTGATTCCAACAGTACTCAAGTCGGTGAATGGCTTGTAGCTATTGGTAATCCTGAAGGATTCGAACACACGGTTACAGCAGGTGTACTGAGTGCCAAAGAACGTACGATCAGCATTCCAGATGAAGAAACAGGAAAAACACGTGAGTACAGCCATTTGTTGCAAACAGATGCTTCGATTAATCCGGGTAACTCCGGTGGTCCGTTGCTTAACCTGAATGGGGAAGTTATCGGAATGAACGTTGCAGTAAGCGCAGATGCACAGGGAATTGGTTTTGCAATCCCGTCGAGCGTCATCTCTGAAGCCGTTAAATATCTTAAAGAGAACAAAGAAGTTCCCAAAGAGCCAGTACCCTTTATCGGTGCGTCTCTGATGGCTCTCACGCCTGAAGTTGCTAAACAAATGGGAACAGACGTTACCGAAGGTTCAGTTGTAGCCAGCACGATCTTCCAATCACCGGCTTACCAAGCAGATCTTCGTGCATATGACATCATCACAGGTGCCAATGGTACGCCGTACGCGACAAGTCAAGATCTGATTGATTTTATCAAGAAACAGGAAATCGGTAGTGAAGTTACACTGAACGTGGTGCGTGATGGTAAAAAGATGGATTTGAAAATCAAAATCGGCAACAAAAATGATTTTGATACTTCACAAACCACAGATACACAACAGCAGCAACCATAAATATCGGGCAAGGATTAACACAACGGAAGGGTTTGAAGGCCCTTCCGTTTTTTTGCCCTGATGAAGCAGGGTTACAATGGACCAGGACGGATTGGAGACGCCTACTTGAAGATGCAGATTGTGCTTCTGCCTGTTACAATGGGATAAAACGTTAGGATAAAGGAGAAAGACCACCATGCGCTCAACTATTTTGATTGTGGATGATGACGAAAAAATTGTATCCATGCTCCGCCGGGGGCTGGCTTTTGAAGGATATGAGGTACAGACGGCTTCCAATGGAGCCGAAGGCCTCAGCAAACTGATGGACAAGGAGCCGGACATCGTTGTGCTGGATGTGATGATGCCGCAGATTGACGGATTTGAGGTATGTCGCAGATTGAGAGAAGCAGGCAGCAAAGTGCCTGTGCTGATGCTTACGGCCAAGGATGAAGTACAGAGCCGGGTGACCGGACTGGACACAGGAGCCGATGACTACCTTGTAAAACCTTTTGCGCTGGAAGAATTATTGGCACGTGTCCGTGCATTGCTACGCCGCAAGTCAGATAGTGCGGGTACGCCGGACAACCGCTTAATGTATGAAGATATCATTTTGGACAATGACTCACGTGAAGTATTGCGAGATGGGCAGCGTCTGGAGCTGACTGCCAAAGAATTCGAACTGTTGAATCTGTTCATGCAAAATCCAAGACGGGTACTGTCCCGTGATCTGATTATGGATAAAATCTGGGGTTATGATTACAGCGGTGAGTCTAACGTGCTTGAAGTATACATTGCCATGCTCAGACAGAAGACTGAAGAATACGGTGGCAAACGTCTAATCCAGACCATCCGGGGAGCCGGTTATATTCTGAGAGGTGACTCCTGACATGTCCATTCGGTTAAGACTAACCGCATGGTATTCTGGTATTCTGGCCGCCGTGCTTATTTTTTGGGGCGTTGTCATCTATGCCTTTGTTTATTTTAATTCCTATCAGGAAGTCGAACAGCAATTAAAGGTGAAAAGTGCCCGGATTACGGATCAAATTGGTGTAAATCCTCTTTCGCAGTCGTTGGATCTGGACCCATTTACAGAGAGCCAGCTTCAGGAGGCACAAATTTACATTCAACTCTGGGATTATCAGAGTCGCTCAGGCATAATTTCCGGCAATATGAAAAAACTGGAGATTCAGTTTCCGGTATTAAAAGCCAATGAAATTCTTGAAAAGCGAGGCATATCCAAGATCTATGTGGATGGTACACCGTTTCTGGTGAATCAGCTTCCCCTTTCTCTTCAGGGTACCAATGAAGTACGTGGAATTCTTCAGGTTGGTGCGAATGTAAGTTCACAAGAGCGCTTGCTGGAAGCGTTGCTTAATATTTTGGTTTTTGGCTGGCTGGTAGCGATGGCCCTCGCTATTACCTCAGGTCTCGTCTTGGCTCGCAAGTCGATGCGTCCGCTCGTGACTGTCATTGATGCCGCCAATCAGATTCAATCTGGAGATGACTTAAGTGTACGTATTCAATATGCTGGGCCGAAGGATGAGATCGGGCGTCTGATTGAAACGGTGAATAATATGCTTGAACGTACAGAATTGTCATTCCGTGGTTTGGAGGAGACGAATGCTGCCCAGCGCCGCTTTGTATCCGATGCATCGCATGAACTGCGTACGCCGCTGACCACCATTCGCGGGAACGTAGACTTCTTGAAGAAGCTGTGGGATCAGGAAGGAAGCGACCGACCGAATCTGGATGAGGAGACTGTCAAACAAATGTCGCTGGAAGCCATTGAAGATATGGCGGACGAGGGAAAACGTATGAGCAGGCTGATCAGCGACATGTTATCGCTGGCGAGAGCGGATACGGGTCAGAAAATTGAACTGAATCCGATCCCGCTGCAGATACTCGTACAGGAAGTAGCACGCAGAGCACAATTTCTGGATCGTCAGGCAGACTGGCTTCCAGGAGATTTTTCCATCCTGAACGGCATTTATGTGAATGGTAGCAAGGACTATCTGCAACAGATGCTGTTTATTTTCATCGAAAATGCGTTTAAATACACACCTGAAGGCTCTGTGACGCTGGATGCCGTATTATACAAGGGCCAGGTGGGACTACGCATTAGCGACACCGGTATTGGGATGGATCGGGACGAAGTGCCGTTCATCTTTGATCGTTTTTATCGGGCAGATGAATCCCGCGGGGCTACACCGGGCATAGGTCTGGGACTTTCGATTGCGAAGTGGATTATTGAGGAACACCATGGATCGGTTGAGGTTGTGACCAGACGTGGAGAAGGAACCACCTTTATTATCTGGTTGCCGGTTGTCTTTGCTCCGCCTATCGAATAAAGGTATAATAGACAGGACTGCAATTACATCGGCAACGTTGCCGAGAAAGAAAGCGGGTGGCAACCAAGTGGAAGTACTACGAATTTCGCCGCGGGGATATTGTTACGGCGTTGTGGATGCGATGGTGCTCGCGCGTCAAGCGGCACGCAATCTGGATTTACCACGACCTATTTATATATTGGGTATGATTGTGCATAACCAACATGTGACGGATTCCTTTGAAGATGAAGGTATTATTACATTGGATGGTCCGAACCGGATGGATATTTTGAGCCAAGTGGAGAGTGGCACGATTATTTTCACAGCTCACGGTGTATCTCCTGAAGTGCGCAAGTTGGCACGGGACAAAGGATTGACAACAGTGGATGCAACATGCCCTGATGTCACCAAGACCCATGATCTCATTCGGGAGAAGACGGCAGAAGGTTATCAGATCATCTATATCGGCAAAAAGAATCACCCTGAACCAGAAGGTGCCGTTGGTGTTGCACCAGATCTCGTTCATCTGATCGAGAAGGAAGAAGAGATCGAAGAGCTGAACGTATCTCCAGGCAAAATCCTTATTACAAATCAGACAACGATGAGCCAGTGGGATATCAAACACATTATGAGCCGTCTGCTGGAGAAGTTTCCGGGCGCAGAGATTCATAATGAGATTTGCCTTGCAACTCAGGTTCGTCAGGAAGCTGTTGCGGAACAGGCAGGTCAGTCGGACCTGGTTATCGTGGTGGGTGATCCTCGCAGCAATAACTCTAACCGTCTGGCACAAGTGTCGGAGGAGATTGCGGGTGTTACGGCCTACCGTGTATCTGATGTTTCCGAGATTCAGCAAGAATGGCTGAAAGGTGTAAATAAGGTGGCGGTTACTTCGGGTGCATCAACACCAACACCGATCACGAAAGAAGTCATCCTTTACCTGGAACAGTATGAACATGACAAGTCGGAGACGTGGGAGATCAAACGTACCGTGAACATGAGCAAACTGTTGCCTCCAGTTAGAGAAAAAACACGTACACCTTAGGGCAAAGGAAATGTAAAAGTAAGTCTGAATTAAAAACGAGATGTGATTGAGAAGAATCCTGTTATGCAGATCCGAATGTCGGAGCCTGCGGAGCAGGATTCTTTTTGTATATGGATAAGGAATGTGTACCTTGACGCAATCAGATAACTATGGTATATTCACTTTAACGGATAAAAGCTTAAAAGCGAACAAGCGTTTAAGCGAGACAGAGTTTTTAAATTTAATCAGACGCACATTAAGAAATGATTGTGCTCTCATACAAGGAAGGATGGGAATTAATATGATCGTTATTGCAGGCAAAGCTACACCGGAGGAACAGATTCAGGATATCGTTGCAGTTATTGAAAAAGAAGGGCTTCAGGTGCATATCTCTCGCGGAGAGGATCGTACTATCATTGGTTTGATTGGTAAAGTTGAACCTAAAATGCAAGAGCATCTTCGCCAAATGAAAGGTGTCGAGAATGTCGTTAAAATCTCGAAGTCTTACAAATTGGCAAGTCGCGACTTCCATCCGGAAGATACGGTGATCTCCATCAAAGGTGTAGATATCGGCGGAAAAGAACTTGTTGTCATGGGCGGACCATGTGCGGTTGAATCCGCTGCACAGATTGATGAGATTGCAGGGCTTGTGAAAGCTGCTGGTGGGCAAGTGTTACGTGGTGGTGCATTTAAGCCTCGTACGGGTCCTTACAGCTTCCAGGGAACGGGTGTAGAAGGATTGATCATGATGGCGGAAGCAGGCAAGAAACATGATCTGCTGACCATTACAGAAGTCATGACACCTGAGTATGTGGATATTTGCGCCGAGTACGCAGATATTCTGCAAGTAGGCACACGTAACATGCAGAACTTTGACCTGCTCCGCAAATTGGGTGAGTGTGGCAAGCCGGTATTGTTGAAACGTGGTTTCAGTGCGACATACGATGAATTGTTGAATGCGGCTGAATACATTCTTGCGGGTGGTAACCCAAATGTTATGCTGTGTGAACGTGGTATTCGTACGTTTGAATCCTACACACGGAATACGCTGGATCTGTCCGCGATCCCTGTTCTGCAGTCTCTGAGCCATTTGCCGGTTATTTCTGACCCGAGCCATGGTACTGGACGACGTGAACTGGTGGAACCGATGACAAAAGCTTCCGTTGCTGCGGGTGCCAATGGCTTGATCATTGAAATGCATACCGATCCGGATAACTCCATGACAGGAGATGGTGTGCAATCCTTGTTCCCTGACCAATTCGCTAACCTATTGCAGGATCTGGAGAAATTGGCACCAATCGTGGGTAAATCATTCAGCACAGCCAAACAGCCGGCAGAATTTTTCCCGGCACGTGTAGGCGTTTAATAAGAATTTCATAGTCAAGGTCTGGATCATCATCCGGGCATCTCCTCTGATCTCGTTCATTGCAACGGAATCAGATAGATGCTCGGTTTTTTGCATATTTTGCAGTTTTGAACGTATTTATTAATCAATAGTGATAAGAAACATTTATGATGTGAAGTTTTTCCCATGATTTAGGTTAAAATAGGGGTCGCTTTACCGCATTAAACCAGTTAAATGTATATAAAAATAGTTGTTATATGAATTTATGTTATTTATAAAGTGTGAGTATATCTAACATCCCTTCAAAAAATACCTTACATAAGTATTGACGATGTTATGTTTTAAAATTTATAATGACGACAGAAAAAAATTCGAATTTAGACATTTTCTTAGTGGGGTTGTTTAATGTTCGGAATATTTGGGAGGACGAATACATGTCGGTTGAAAACGTATTGAAATCAATTCAAGAGAACAACATCGAGTGGGTAGATTTTCGTTTTGTAGATTTAGCTGGTCGTGCACATCACATCTCGTTGCCAGCTTCGGCTGTTGATGCAGACACGTTCGTAAATGGAGTAGCTTTTGACGGTTCTTCTATCCAAGGTTTCCGCGGAATTGAAGAGTCCGATATGGTTATGATGCCAGACCCTGAAGCGACTTATGTCGATCCGTTCACTGCACACCCTACATTGAATGTTATGTGTGATATCTTCACTCCAGATGGCGAGCGTTATGAGCGTGACCCACGCAGCATCGCTGTTAAAGCAGAAGCTTATTTGCAAGAGAGCGGTGTAGGTACAGCGGCATTCTTCGCACCTGAATCCGAGTTCTTCATCTTCGACGATGTACGTTATGAGAGCGGCACGAACAGCTCTTCCTACTTCGTAGATTCAGAAGAAGCTTCTTGGAATACCAACCGTCAGGAAGAAGGCGGAAACCTTGGTTTCAAAGTACGCACTAAAGGTGGATATGTTCCAGTAGCGCCAGTGGATACACAACAAGATATTCGTAGCGAAATGTGTCGCCTTTTGGAAGAAGCGGGCCTGTCTATCGAGCGTCATCACCATGAAGTGGCGACAGCGGGTCAAGCCGAAATCAACTTCCGTTTTGATACACTGAAGAAAACAGCAGATAACCTGCTTGCATACAAATACATCGTGCACAACACGGCACGTCAATATGGTAAAGTAGCAACATTCATGCCAAAACCATTGTTCGGTGATAATGGTAGCGGAATGCACGTTCACCAATCCATCTTTGATGGCGATTCCCCATTGTTCTATGACAAAGCGGGATATGCTAACCTGAGTGAAATGGCTCTGCACTACATCGGAGGTATCTTGTACCATGCTCCGGCACTGATCGCTTTGACTAACCCTAGTACAAACTCATTCAAACGTCTTGTACCTGGTTACGAAGCACCAGTTAACTTGGTTTACTCCAAAGGTAACCGTTCCGCAGCAGTTCGTATTCCTGTTGCAGCTGTGACGCCAAAAGGTTGTCGTATCGAGTTCCGTACACCAGACTCCACAGCTAACCCATACTTGGCATTCTCCGCAATGTTGATGGCGGGTCTGGATGGAATCAAACGTAAAATCAACCCAACTGAACTTGGATATGGTCCGCTCGACAAAAACATCTATGACCTGTCTGATGCAGATAAAGAAAACATCCGCAGTGTGCCAGCTTCCCTCGAAGAAGCACTTGATGCATTGGCAGCTGATAATGAGTTCTTGACTGAAGGCGGCGTATTCACAAAAGAATTCATTGAAAACTACATCAACCTCAAACGTGATGAAGCAAAAGCAGTAGCGATCCGCATTCATCCGCACGAGTACAGCCTCTACTTCGACTGCTAATCGGTCGAGGTCGGAACAGTCCTTGTTCCAACTTAAAGCCTCCGGGACACGCTCTCGGAGGCTTTTCCTTGAATTAAACAATGTAGTGCTTTAACTTTGCAGGGTGATAAAGGAATTTGATGACCTGAATTCAACATTCCAGTGCATATTGCCCTTGAAGCAGATAGAGAATACTGATATCATAGCGATAATATTTACTTTGAGTGCATTTTGCACAAATCCATAGAGCGACTTTCAATAAGTAAGATATAGATCAAAATGTTTCAATTTGTCTATACGTTGGTTGGATCAGGATGCTTCTTCCTGTCCAACTCTTATACCCGTGAGCGATTCTAATCGAATTGTGCAAAATGCTGTTTGTATGTCAGAGTTACGGATGGAAAGGGCGGGGGATTTTGTGACAAAAAGAGCGTATAACTTTAATGCAGGACCTGCGGCGTTACCACTTGAGGTACTGGAGCGTGCACAGGCGGAATTTGTAGATTTTCGTAATACAGGCATGTCGATTATGGAGATGTCTCACCGTGGAGCGGTGTATGAGTCTGTACATAATGAAGCTCAGGAGCGGTTGTTGTCGCTTCTAGGCAGTCCAAAAGGATACAAGGTTCTCTTTCTGCAGGGCGGTGCAAGCACTCAGTTCGCGATGTTGCCAATGAACCTGCTCGGTGCAGGGCAGACTGCAAGTTACGTGATGACTGGCAGCTGGGCGAAGAAGGCTCTGTCTGAGGCGAAGTTGATCGGCGAGACACATGTTGCTGCATCTTCGGAAGCAGAGAAATTTATGAAATTGCCGGATGTTTCGAATCTGAGTTTGCCAGAACGTACGGCTTATGTGCATCTGACTTCCAACGAAACGATCGAAGGTACGCAATTCAAGTCGTTCCCGGATACCGGTTCAGTACCTCTGATTGCGGACATGTCGAGTGATATTTTCTGTAAACCATTTGATCTTAATCAGTTCGGCATGATCTACGCGGGTGCACAGAAGAACCTGGGTCCATCCGGAATTACGGTTGTAATTGCTCGTGAGGAACTGGTGAGCGAATCGCCTAAAACGATTCCAACCATGCTTCGTTACAGCACACATGTAGATAACAATTCCCTGTACAATACGCCACCATCCTTCTCAGTATATATGGTGAATGAAGTATTGAAATGGATTGAAGAACAGGGCGGACTGGCTGGTATTGAGCAAAAAAATACGAAAAAAGCGGAATTGCTCTATAACACAATTGATGGTTCCGGTGATTTCTACCGTGGTTGTGTGGAACAAGAAGATCGTTCCCTCATGAATGTAACCTTCCGTCTTGCTTCTGAAGAATTGGAGAAAAAGTTCATCAAGGCTTCGGAGGAAGAAGGATTTGTAGGTTTGAAAGGACATCGCAGTGTGGGTGGTCTCCGTGCCTCCATTTATAATGCTGCTCCTTATGAAAGTGTTAAGGCACTGACAGACTTCATGAGCCACTTCCAGAAGACAAATGGATAATTAAGTATAGGTACGGTGTAATGGACCTTTGTGTCTTATCCTGTGCCTTACCAGAGCCTTCCACATTGACGTGTGGAGGGCTTTTCTTTAAGATTAGAGGGTTGTCGTCAACATGAAATGAAAAGGAGATTGAACACATATGGCTTTACACATCGTTCTGGTTGAACCAGAAATTCCGGCGAACACAGGCAATATTTCGCGTACTTGTGCGGCAACCGGTACCCATCTGCATCTCGTACGCCCACTTGGATTTCGAACAGATGATGCTACATTGAAACGTGCAGGGCTGGATTACTGGCATGCTGTCCATATTGAATACCACGACTCATTTGCTGAGGTTCAGGAAAAATATCCGGAAGGTCGTTTCTTCTATGCAACTACGAAGGCCAAGAACCGATATAGTGATTTTAATTTTCAGGATGGGGATTTCCTCGTTTTTGGTAAAGAGACTAAAGGCCTGCCACCTGAATTAATTGCTGCGAATCCCGATACATGCATGAAAATGCCAATGACTGGTGACGTTAGATCATTAAATCTGTCCAATTCGGCAGCAATTATTGTATATGAAGCGTTACGCCAGCTCAATTTCCCGGGGTTAGAAGGATAAAATTTGGTTATAAATGACGGCTAGAATTCGGAAAAAAAACATTTTTCAAAAAAAAGGACAAAAAATGTTTATTTCCAGCAGGATTCGACAAAATCTTGGCGAATCTATAAACATAGTACAAATGTACCTAGAAATTTAGAGTAAGATAGGAGAGGTGTGCCGTAGCTATGAAGCCAGCTGGAGTAGTTCGCAAAGTTGACCAATTAGGTAGGATCGTATTGCCTAAATCTTTGCGTAAAAGGTATCAAATGAATGAGGGAGATCCTGTAGAAATCTTAGTACAAGGGGACCATATTATCTTGGAGAGATATCGTCCAAAATGTATTTTCTGCGGATCCATCGAGGAAGTCAACGAGTTCAAGGAGCGTTACATATGCGCACAATGTTTAGATGAAATGACTCAGCTTCCACAACACGGATAAGAAATAACGTCATGGGGTCCATTGACCCCGTGGCGTTTTTTTTGTTTTATTCTCAATTGAATGGCATAATTGCAATTTGAAAAAAAGATAAAATACGTATACTAACCCTGGATGTAAAGGGGTAAAACCTCATTCCACACGGCATTCAGGATGCCTTGCATATTTTCTTCCTCACTATTAATACATATGACAGCTTCCTTTGAGGGAATTATGATACACAACTGACCATAGGCCCCATCGGCGCGGTAAGCGTCATGAGAACACATCCAGAACTGATACCCGTAACCTTTTCCCCAATCTCCGTCTCCAGTCGTTTCGATCTGCTGGGACGTAGCCTGTCGAATCCAATCCGCAGGTACAATCTGTCTGCCTTCCCAAAAGCCCTCCTGCAACAGTAACTGTCCAAATCGACTCAGTTCCTCATTACTTATCCAAAGACCTGCACAGCCAAGCGTTACGCCGAGTGGAGAGGTTTCCCACTCTACATCATGGATGCCAAGCGGATCAAATAACCGTGGAGTCAGGTAATCTTTCACGGTTTGGCCGGTAGCAGCCTGTAGCATGGCTGAGATCATAAACGTATCCCCGCTGCTATATGTAAATTGTTCTCCAGGTACCCGGTCCAGAGGCAGAGACATATAATATTTCGCCCAGTCCTTTTCGGTCAATGAAGCTCGCTCATCAGCCCAAAGAGGGGGAGAGTCATGACCCGAAGTCATTCGGAGAAGATCACGCAGTCTCAATTCTTGCGGCGATGGGAGATTGCGTTGTGCAACGGGTGCATGATCATAAGAGAAATAATCACCAAGTGTCGCATCCAGATGTATCAGACCTTCTTCAAGAGCAAGACCAACGGCCATACACGTGAAGGATTTACTGATGGAATGTTGTACCCTGCGCTGATCCTTATACCGGTCCCAATGGGCAAGCAGATGCCCTTTTTGTAATATGCGAATGGAAAAAACGTTCAATTGTTGCTCCGTAATCGTATGAATGAAACCTTTGAGTTGCTCAGACATATTAACCTCCCTAATATCAGGTGAAACCTGAGTAAAATCGGTTGGTGAAACGTTTCCGTAATTCGAATGCAAAATCAGAACCCATGTTAGTATAAACCTGGTTTGGTGTCAATTAAAGTTGTAATAGTACTTACTAAATTTTCATTTTTTCGTAATAATAGTGTCTTTGGACGCAAATTTAGACTTAAAAGAGCATTTTTTCGAGAAAAAAACGCGAAATTTGTAAAAAGGTTATTGACAGGATTTACTCATCGGGCTTATGATTTATTCGAAACGATTCGAAGAAATCGCTTCCACATTAAAAGTGTTGTAATGAAGTCCATGTGAATCAACGTTGGCTATGTTTTGAAACGATTCGAGAAAATCGTTTCGATAACCCATCGTAATACAAGGGAATCTACAACAGCCTGCAATCCAACGCCAGAGAAACGAATGAGTAAAGACAGCAGGCGATGATGAGAGGAGTTACATTTATGGCACATATAACGATCGAAACTGGATCGCCAACCTTATGCATGAATACCAGCATACATGTTGTGTCCAGTGACTCCGGAGAGACTTCAGGCGGTACACTATATCTGTTGCACGGGGCAGGCGATAATGCGAGTACCTGGCAACGGTTAACCACAATTGAGATGTATGCAGCGCAATATGGCTGTACGATCATTATGCCGGAAGCGAATCGAAGCTATTACACCGATATGGAATACGGCCTGAATTACTTCCACTACATCACTCAGGAGTTACCTGAAATATGCAAGCGTCTGCTCAATCTGAATCCTGATCCGGAGAAAACATACGTCGCAGGTTTATCCATGGGTGGATATGGTGCACTGAAATGTGGACTAACTTATCCAGAGCGATATCGCAAAGTAGTGTCTCTATCCGGCGTAACGGATATCCAGACACGGCTTCATGATCCCCATATGCCAGCGACAATGATCAAGGAAATGAAAGCGGTTTTTGGAGAGCGTTTACAGGTAAAAGCCGATCAGGATATTTACGCACTGTCGGCCAAGCTGCTGGAACAGGGTGTTCCTTTACCGGATATCCTCAGTTGCTGTGGCGATAGTGACCCCTTCGTAGAGATGAATCGCGACTATGCGAAATACATGCAGGGGACTGCCTTTGATTTTCGGTATGTGGAGACGCCGGGGGCTCATGAATGGAAATTTTGGGAGCACCACCTGAGAACGATGTTTGATTTTCTGTACAACGACAAGACCATAGTAGAGTGAGGAGATGCAATGTGAAACCTGCAGCCGAAGGACCTAGCAAAAAGCTGAAGGGAAACGTGAAGGGCAATTCGCTCTGGACTGAAATCTGGAAGCACCGAATGACATACACCCTGCTTATTCCGGGGCTTGTCTGGCTAATTCTGTTTGCCTACATGCCGATGGGTGGCCTGTCTCTGGCATTCAAAGATTACAAGGCCAACCTGGGCATCTGGGGAAGTCCATGGAGCGGATTCGAGAACTTCAAATATGTTTTCCGTGATCCAACCTTTATCGACGCAGTATGGCGTACGCTGTACATCAATATTCTGAAACTGATTATTCAGTTCCCGTTCCCAATTATTCTGGCGCTGTTGCTGAATGAATTGCGGATGCGCAGAGGGAAAAAATTGTTCCAAACCGTTCTTACGTTCCCGCACTTCCTTTCCTGGATCATCGTATCCGGGGTAGTCATCAATGTGCTGGCATATGACGGACTGGTAAATAGCGCGCTCGGATTACTCGGATTGCCAACGATTAACTTCCTGGGGTCTGAATCCAACTTTGTACCCATGTTGCTGTTGACTGATATTTGGAAATCAAGTGGATGGGGCGCGATTATATTCCTGGCTGCCATTTCCGGTATTGATCAGGATCAGTATGAATCAGCACAGATTGACGGGGCTTCCCGTATGCAACAGATGTTCAAAATTACTTTGCCGAACATCCTTCCAACCATCACAATCATGTTTATTCTCTCGGTTGGTGGATTGATGTCTTCCGGGTTTGACCAGATCTTCAACTTGGCAAATGCCGCTACCAAAAATGTATCGGAAGTACTCGATGTATATATCTATCGGATTACGTTCCAGTCATCTACCGATTTCTCATTCTCGACAGCGGTCAGCTTGTTCCGTTCCCTGGTGAATATGGCCTTGCTGCTTCTTGCTGACAGATTTGCCAAGTGGCTTGGCGGAGACGGTTTGTTCCGATAAGAGAGGAGGAAAAATGAGATGAGCAAGAAAGCTAACAAAAAACCGAGAATTGGTACAGAAAAAATGACACTTCTCGATTACATTATTTTCGCCGTATTACTAGTGCTTGCCCTGATGATCCTGATTCCATTCTGGAATGTCATCATGATCTCGTTTGCAACACAAAAAGAATATGCTGACAATCCATTTTTGATGTTCCCTAAAGAATGGACATTGGATTCCTACAAGGCATTGTTCGCTGACGGAACGATTCTGACGGGATACAAAAATACAATTATATTGCTAGTCATCGGCTTGCCACTCAGCTTGTTCCTGACAACAAGCATGGCATATGGCCTTAGTCGCAACAAATTTCCGTTTAAGAAATTTCTCTTTTTCCTGGTACTGTTCACCATGATCTTTAATGGTGGTATCGTACCACTGTACCTGATCATGAAATCACTTCATCTTACAGGTACGCTGTGGTCCGTTATCCTGGCGGGAAGCTTCAGTGCGTTTAACATGATTCTGATGATGAACTACTTCTACACCTTGCCTGAATCACTCATGGAATCGGCGAGACTGGATGGAGCCGGAGAGTGGAGAATTTTGTTCTCCGTTGTTCTTCCGCTGGCTACACCAATTATGGCTACAATCACGTTGTTCTACGGTGTAGCTTACTGGAACAGTTGGTATGATGCGATGATATTCCTTCGAAAAGCGGATCAGTTACCGCTCCAGAATGTACTCCGAAATATTATCGTGACATCTACGACGAATGCATCCAATGCATCCAGTGTGGATGCTGCCCAAGCAAGCAACTTCTCAATGGGTATGAAGATGGCGGCCGTATTTGTCACCATGGTACCAATTATGTGTTTCTTCCCAATGCTGCAAAAACACTTTGCCAAAGGGGTATTAACAGGGGCAATCAAGACCTGATATACGTATAGGATTTTGCAATAAAATTCTACTAAAAACATGGGGGTAAAACATGAAAACGAAAAAAAAGTTGTCAGTAAGAGCTCTCTTTGCCATCACGCTTAGTGTAGTTATGCTGATGGTGACCGCTTGTTCCAGTCAAGGAGCTTCAGGTGGTAACGAAAAAGATGCAGAGGGAAATTACAAAGACAACCTGACCATCTCTGTAGCTAACCTGACAGAAATCAAAAACGGGAACCTGGATAATGACTTCCACAAGTTCTGGACAGACAAATTTAATGTAACTTGGGACTACAACTATATCGATTGGGATTCATGGGGCGAGAAACTTCGTCTGTGGATCAACTCTGGCGACTTGCCGGATGTAGCGGTATGGAACTACGTACATGGCGATGCCATTAACAGCATTGAACAAGGTTTGTTCTACAAATTCCCGGATGACTGGAAAGAACGCTGGCCTAACGTGGCAGCAGCTTACAATTTGACGGGTCTTGGAGACAAGTTGGAAGAATTGACAGGTGGAACATATGTCCTGCCTAGACCAATCTATTTCGAAAACAAACCGGCTGACCCACTCACGAACCAAATTGGTGTCATTGCGCTTCGTAAAGACTGGGCTGAAGCGGTTGGTTTTGAACTGAAAGATGCTTATACAACAACCGAATTGAATGAATATGCTGCACTAGTAAAAGAAAAAGATCCAGGCAAAGTGGGTAACAAACTTGTACCTCTGTCCTACAATGCGGCAGATGCCATGACAAACATGATTATGCCAAACAGTGTGCATGCCATGACTGACTCTCCGTTCTACAAAGGTGAAGATGGCCAATTCCACTGGGGACCAGCAGATCCTGAAACGCTGACAGGACTTAAATTGATGCAAAAAGCCTATAAAGATGGACTGCTCAATCCTGAGTTCTACACATGGAAAAACAATGAAGGTCAAAACAACTTCAAAGTAACAGGTACAGCTGCTGTAACAAGTCTGGGCGGACTGGCTTCGTACAGACAAGGTCTGGATTCCGATATGAAAAAAAATCTGGGTGTAGATAGTGATGAACTGGTACACACAGCAATCGTAGTAGGCGATGACGGTAAATACCGTAACATGGAACAAGCCAACTTCTGGTCTGCATTGATCTTCAATCCGGAGATTAGTGACGAGAAATTCGAACGGATCATGGATCTGATCGATTACTCCGCAACAAAAGAAGGACAGTTGCTCATCAACATGGGCTTTGAAGGAAAAGATTGGAAATATGATGAAAACAACGAACTCGTTAGCTTGTTGCCAGAAGGAACGGTATTGGAAGATAAATATCCAGCACGTTTCGAAGGTCTGTATCTGCTCGGTGACGACTTCAGTGTTGTAAACCCTGCAATCAAAAAAGATTACCGTGATAGAGCCGTGAAATTGTTCGAAGAAAAAGCAAAACTTGGTACAGAAGGCAAATCGCTTGCACCATACGATTGGGATGTCAACCTGTACGATTCCAAAGCTAAGAGTCAGGCTTCATTCGACTACCAGAATGAATATGCCAACTTGATCCTCAAAAACGGAGATCTAGAGGCAAACTGGAAAGAATGGGTAAACAGTAAAATGTCCCTGGTTCAACCTTATCTGGATGAGCTAAACGATAAATTCTAGTAATCATTCAGTAATTAATTTTGAACCCGGTGCGCGGTCTCTCCCCGAACGCAGCCGGGTTCTTTATTTCAACAACTTATAGTGGAGGATACGATTAGATGAATAACGAGCAGTTGCTAGATCTGGTAAGACAGATGACGTTGGAGGAAAAAACAGCTCAGCTTCTTCAGTTGACTGCCAACTTCTATGAAGGAACAAATGTTGAAGGTCAGATCACAGGGCCGATGGAAGAGATGGGAATTACGGAGCAGTCCGTAGATGCCAGTGGGTCCATTCTGGGATTGTCGGGTGCGCAGGCCATCATTGATGTACAGCAAGCTTATATGAAAAAAAGCCGTTTGGGCATTCCGCTTTTGTTCATGGCTGACGTAGTTCATGGATTCAAAACCATTTTCCCGATTCCACTGGCGATCGGTTGTTCATGGGACACAGAACTGGCTGAGAAAAGTGCTGAAATTGCAGCACGTGAATCAGCTGTATCCGGTTTGCATGTTACCTTTGCACCGATGGTGGATTTGGTTCGTGACCCGCGCTGGGGTCGTGTGATGGAAACGACAGGAGAAGATCCTTATTTAAACAGTTTGTTTGCGGCTGCGTTTGTACGTGGATATCAGGGCGATAGCTTGAAGGATGAGCCAGATCGTCTTGCAGCCTGTGTTAAACACTTTGCGGCTTATGGAGCGGCTGAGGGTGGTCGGGATTACAATACGGTGGACATGTCTGAGCGTAACCTGCGTGAGTACTATTTGCCAGCGTACAAAGCAGCATTGGATGCGGGCGTGGAAATGGTCATGACTTCGTTCAATACGGTTGACGGTATTCCGGCAAGTGGCAATGAGAAGTTAATGCGCGGCATTTTGCGTGACGAGTGGGGCTTTGATGGTGTATTGATCTCGGATTGGGCTTCCATTCGCGAGATGATTGCGCATGGTGCTGCAGAAGATGATCGTGAAGCGGCATATCGTGCCATTCGCGCAGGAGTAGATATGGAGATGATGACACCTTGTTATGTACATCATTTGCCTGAACTGATTGAGAGTGGTGAAGTGGATGAGAAGCTCATTGATGAAGCCGTTCTGCGAATTCTGCAACTGAAAGAAAAGCTGGGATTGTTCGATAACCCACTTCGTGCAGCTGATCCGGAACGTGAACGTGAGATTGTATTCTCCAAAGAGCACCGTCAGGTATCGTATGAACTGGCAACGAAATCAGCTGTCCTGTTGAAGAATGATGACAGCGTGCTTCCACTTCAACCTGATGCTAATGTAGCCCTTATTGGTCCTTTTGCACAGAGTCCTGATATTCTGGGCTGGTGGTCCTGTGAAGGGGTTAAGGAAGATGCAGTTAAATTGGGAACAGCTCTGCAAGAACGCCTGACGGGTGGGAAAGTTCAATTTGCTCAAGGCAGTAATGTTCATACGATTACAGCTGAGCAGATTGCCGAAGCCCTGGAAGTGGCAAGCAAAGCAGATCTGATTGTCCTTGCTCTTGGTGAAGACTCCGAGATGAGTGGAGAAGGTGGCTCACGCACGGATATTCGTCTGCCAGCAGCCCAATTGGAATTGGTTAAACAGCTCAAAGCAGCGGGAAAACCGATTGCCAGCGTTATTTTCAACGGCCGTCCATTGGATCTGCATGGTGTAATCGATGAATCGGATGCCGTTCTTGAAGCCTGGTTCCCGGGTAGTGAAGGCGGAGTTGCGATTGCAGATGTTCTGACAGGTGTAGTGAATCCATCCGCACGTCTGACGATGTCCTTCCCGCAGTCCGTAGGTCAGATTCCGGTCTATTACAACCATTTCAATACAGGTCGTCCACTGAACCCGGAGAAGACGGAAGAACGTTATGTCTCCAAATACATTGACAGCCCAAATGAACCTTTGCTTCCGTTCGGTTATGGTCTCTCATACACTTCTTTCTCTTATGGTGATCTCGAAGTGTCAAGTAACGAGATGACTGCCGAAGAGTCCCTGAGCATCCAAGTACGTGTAACAAACACGGGTGAGCGCGCAGGCGTAGAGACCGTTCAGTTGTACGTTCGTGATGTAACGGGTGAAGTCGTTCGTCCTATGCGTGAGCTGAAAGGATATGTGAAGCTTGCACTGGCGCCAGGCGAGAGTGGTACAGCCACGTTTACGTTAAATGAAGAACAGCTTCGTTATCACCATTCCGACTTAAGCCGCCGCAGTGATCGAGGCGAGTTCCATATTCTTGTGGGTGCAAACAGTCGGGATACTCAGAAGAAATCATTCAGACTTGTTTAATCCGGTGAATGGAAAGAGTAATGTGTCAGGCCTTTTGTTATGGAAGGCCTGATGAACATAACAGGGGAGCGAAGAATGTGGTCAGTATCAAGGATATCGCCAAACAGGCGGGAGTTTCCATCTCTACTGTGTCATATGCGCTGAATGGCAGCAACAAAGTGACCGATGAGACGAGTTCCAAAATTTTGGCCATTGCCAAAGAACTGAACTATGTTCCAAATGCCGCAGCAAGAACACTGAAGAAGAGGGAATCCAAAATTCTAGGTGTATTCTTGACCGATTTTAGAGGAGATGTGTATGGAGACTTGCTGAGTGGCATGAAAGCCGTATGTAATGCTCAAGGCTATGACCTGATCGTGTGCAGTGGTAAACAATCCCATCGCATGCTTCCAGAGAGAATGATTGATGGTGCGATCATTCTGGATCATACGTTTGCAAGTGAGGAACTAATGCAGTATGCCGATCGTGGGCACAAAATCGTTGTATTGGACCGTGAGATGGATCATCCCAACATTAATCAGGTTCTGCTGGATAATAAGGCCGGGGCAACACTTGCGATGGAACATCTGATTGAACAGGGACATAAGAAAATCTACGTGGTGACAGGACCGGAAGGTTCGTTTGACTCTGTGCAGCGGTTAAAGGCTGTGAGACAGGTTGCGGAACGTGAAGCCGATGTGGAATGGATTGAGATCACGGGAGATTTCGAGAAGAGTGGTGGAGAACAAGCCGCAGATCAGATTGTACAGGTGTATGATGGACCGGCAGCGGTATTCTGCCTCAATGATGAGATGGCTATTGGCTTGTGTGATCGTCTGGCAGACAGTGCACTTGGCGTTGGTCAAGAGATTGATGTCATCGGATTCGACAATATTGAATTGAGCAAATACGTCCAGCCGAGATTGGCGAGCATTGATTATTCCAAGCGCAAGTGGGGATCACTCGCTGCTGAACAATTGATCAAAATTATTGCTGGAGAACCCGTTGATCATGAACGAATTTATGTGACATTAGTTGAGGGTGGGTCGGTGAGTGGGCCTATTCTGTCTGATTCTGTTATATCTATGCGGAATGACCGGGCGGTTAGCTATTGATCCCGAATACAGCAAGAGACAAGGCTTAGAAGAATCGAATCATTCTTTTAAGCCTTGTCTCTTGTTATTTCGAGGATGAAGCAATAGAAAAAGCCTCTCCGGAGAGAGGCTTGGCCTTTACAAGCCTTTTGTTTTGTCATTGTTGTAGGATGAAGTGAGAATGCCTGTAATGAAGAGAGTCAATACGATTGCAATAATCCAGAATGTCAGTGAAAATGACATGCCCTTCGCACCTCCTGCACAAGCTCATTTTCTTCTATTATAACCATTATAGGTAGAAAAGAAATGCTTCACCCTATTATTTGTAAAATAAAAAGTGTGTGGGCACTGGTCTGAGGCTGCCATCTGAAGGGTTATTCACAACCCGATTATTCAGAATAAGCGAGGATGATCCACCGCCATCCAGATTATAGGCGTCAATCACCCCAAGCTTGTACAACCGCCCTTGCAACTCTTCAAGGGTAGCACCGGAACTTCCGCCCTCATTATATCCGTCGACCACAATGATTAATAACTGATCATCCTTATAATTGCCAATGACTGTACGTGGTGCTCGTTTGGGTGATACTTTCCATTTGGCAGGAATTGTGGTTTTACGCCCATTCTGTAGCAGCACCGGAACAAACGTAGCCCCAAATTGTGGTTGCAGGCGATCCAGTGAGTTTTTGTCGGAGAACTTGCCTCCAACCAGTTTACCGGCATCGTTAAGTCCTACAAAAAACAGATCTTTGAAACTGGCCTGGAAACCGTTCACGTATTTCCCGTCCATGACGGTTGTGCTAAGTGGATAACGTTTGCCGCCACTGTCAGCAAATCCACCTGCGTTAATCCCGGCAATAGCGCCGTTACGCTTCACAGCCTGCATGGTCGTCTCAGAACGCCCAGGTTCACTGTCTAGAGCCATCTGCATGGCTGTAGGGTCTTTTAGCTTGATCTTCATGGCATAGCCCTTATAGCTGCCAGGATTCACTCTGTACATTTCAATCGTTAGCCGGTCACTGTCTACCCGTTCAAATGGAACGCCAAGCTTGGATGAAATCCGGTTGTTGTAAATCTTTTCCGGACGATCCGCTTGGGTGGAAGCCTTCTGCACAAGTGTAGACATCGTACTTGTTGTTTTATTATAGAGCTGTGTCGTTCTTTTAATAGAAGAAGAAGTCTGGACAGCAGCATCTTTTGCCCCCGCAAGCTCTTGGCTAATTGCTTGGGTCCGGGGTGTAATCGTATCCTCTGACAGTTCGGTAGGCATCAAACCTCCGGGTTCAAGTGGAGGACGAAGCAGCAGCAGGCATAATATCAATCCAACAAAAGGAGCGAGTGCAAGCATAAAAAAACGATTAACCTGTTTGACGGGTGTAATCATTTGAGCAGGTCCATCTTTTTCTGGAGTGTCTCCAGTTGTTTTTTGACTTCGCTCAGCTGGGTATACAGTTTGTTGCTGTTATCCGTTTTGTCACTTGCATTATCCTTGGTGAAAGTCAGCAATTCATTGAAGGATTGAACCTGTCCCTGCAGGTCTTCTACTTCCTTTGATATCGTTGTTAGCTGATTTTCATAGTCGGTTTTTAGCGCTGCAATCTGCTGCTGATTATGGGCTTGAAGCTGGTTAATCATCTGTTGCTGGAGATGGTTACTATAATAGTAGGTTCCAACGACTCCTAGTGCAATGAGAACAATCCACATTACCAGAAACAGTTTGATTGAAGATCCAGCCTTGCCTTTGGCGCTCCGGGTGTGATGGATGTCAGAGGACGGGTCAGATGGTTTCATATCATCACTCCTGGTCATTTATAGGTACAAAAAAATTTCCAGTCCTCATTCTATCATGCCCCTATTGATTACGCAAAAATGAAATTCTTTACTTAATAGAGTAAAAAGAGATTGCATCGGAAGGAAGTCCTAGGATACAATTTCTTATAGATGCAATAAGTAGGAACTTTGGGCAGGTTTTTCGACTTTTTTAGATAGAAATGCAGGAAATTTATACTATATTTTGACCTTTCCGGGGATGGAAAGATGGACGTCATGGTGTTTTTATAACAAAATACAGTGAAAATAGAGCTTTTTTATCGGCTTCCTCCTGTATTTTTCTGTTTTTCGACATAATCCGACCTATGCTTCTTCTATACTCGGATTGTCGCATAGACGATGAAATCATCATGACAGAATTTAAAAGTTATTTGTCCAATACATAACAGGGGGAACAACAATGAAAAAAGTATGGCAGGTGGTCATCATAGATATCCACCCCACCAGCATGCTCGGTACAAAATTGATTTTGGAAGAGCAGCAAGATCTGACGGTACGTGGTATGACTTCGACCGGAACAGAAGGGCTCGATCTGGTGAATATTCACCAGCCTGATCTGATTCTGATGGATTATCGTCTTCCGGAAGGTCAGGCAGATCAATATATTGCCCAGATGAAGAATCTGTCAGCTCACAGTCACATCATTATTTTGACGGATGAAGACAATGTGAAGCTGTTTCGTCATCTGATGAGCCTTGGTGCAAGCGGCATGTTATCCAAACAGGCTTCCCCTAGCCAGCTGATTCATCTGATCTCTGGATTGCGTGAGGGCCATGTGTCCATTCCATTGTCGTGGTTAAACAGTGCGGAGTGGGCGCAACCTGTGGAGTCTCCGACAGAAGCACGTGTCATTGAATTAACAGAAACCGAAACTTTTATCATGGAAAGAATTGTTCAGGGTGTAACCTATGATAAAATAGCGAATGAGATCAACGTTAGCAGACGTTCCATTGATAATTACCTGCGTAAAATATACGTGAAGCTGGAAGTGAGCAGTAGAGCACAGGCCATTGAACGTTATGCCTTGCATGCAAGACAAGTGAAGACGGGATCCTAACGAAACAGGTCTGTTCTTCCCATGATCACAACAGTTCGGTATGCATCCGGTCATATTCGATGGTGAGCAGGAATAGGTTGTAGGGCTGCGGACTGCGAGTACAGTTTCGGAATAGGGACGAAAGGGGAACGGATCGATGAAATATTTCTTTGCTTCCCGTACCAACAGGCTTTTGTCATCACCACTGAGGGATATACGTGAGATGTCTGGCAGGGATTATTTCATTTCTCTGGCGGAAGAATTGCCTGCGGAGGAGTTGTTTCCTTTCAAATTGTTGGAAGAAGCAGCGGTGTCTGTCTTTAGTTCAGGCCCTTCCGCATTGCAATATGGAGAGCCAGCAGGCTACACACCCCTAAGAGAGTGGTTGAACAAAGACTGGAATGCACGCAAAGGCATACGAACGGTACCCGAGCAGATTCTGTTGACCACTGGTACCCAGCAGGCCATCGATCTGGTGATGCGTCTATTGCTTGAGCCAGGAGATTCTGTACTGGTTGAACATCCCACATCTCCAGGCTGTCTTGAGGTTCTGGAGATGCAAGGAGCCAAGATTGTGCCCGTAATGGGTGATCGGGACGGCATACTGCCAGACCTTTTGGAGCATCACATGCAGCAGGTTAGACCGAAGCTGCTTTTTGCTGCACCCAGTTTCTCGAATCCGACCGGTGCTTTGTGGAGTATGGAGCGGCGGGAGGCAGTCCTTGAGCTGTGTTCGCGCTATGGTGTACTGCTTGTGGAAGATGATTCTTACGGAGAGCTCCATTTTGATGGCCTTGAGCCAACGGAATTCTATCGTAAATATCCTTCACTCTTTGCACTGGATACTGCCGATCAGGGTGGACATGTTCTCTACATTGGTTCATTCAGCAAAACAGTAGCGCCCGCTCTTCGAACTGGATGGGCCGCTGGGCATCCTGCGCTGATTCAGGCAATGGCCTCGGTTAAACGAATTGCAGATGGTCAGTCCAGTCCGATGAATCAGCGGCTGTTGTATCAATTGCTTGCCCATTCCCCATTTCGTTGGAGTGATCACTTATCCATGTTGAATCGGGAGTATAAGACAAGACTCAAACTGATGCTTGAACTGTTGAAGAGGCCGGGCTGGAAAGGGTGTCAGTACAACATCCCTGAGGGCGGAATGTATCTGTGGGTACAGTTGCCGGAAGGATTGGATAGTGGCGCTCTGCTTAAGGCGGCTTTGCCCAAAGGTGTATCCTTTCTTCCTGGATCACTATGCTCCACAGGTGTACAGGATCAACGTTACATCCGATTGAACTTTAGCCACCCGGGCCGGGATGAATTGCTACTTGGCATGAACCTGATCAGTGAAGCCATTTCCGAATTTACGGCTCGTAGCTAAGTCAGATCAAAATAGATTTTGTAGCAAAAATTAAAATTGGTTCATGACCAAAGTGATTACGTTATTGCATCCACTAACATTTTTATATATAATATGAATTAATGAGTTGTTGGTTTCTTTATATAAGCTACAATGGTGGCCAGTTCAGGAAAAGCACTCATATATTTTATCTAACGGGGGAAAATTCAACATGTCTAATATTTTATTTGTTAAAGCAAATGACCGTCCTGCAGATCAAGCAGTCAGCGTTAAATTGTACGATGCATTCTTGAGCGCATACAAAGAGTCCCACCCAGGTGACACAGTTACTGAGTTGGATCTCTACAATACAGAATTCCCATTCTATGGTAACACTGCTATCACAGGTACTTACAAAGCAGCTAACGGTTTTGAACTGACAGCTGACGAGCAAAAAGCAGCTTCACTTGCAGCACAATTGCAAGATCAATTCCTGGCAGCTGACAAAGTTGTATTTGCATTCCCACTGTGGAACTTCACTGTTCCAGCTCCATTGGTAAACTACATTGCTTACCTGAGCCAAGCTGGTAAAACATTCAAATACACTGCTGAAGGTCCTGTAGGACTTGCTGGCGACAAAAAAGTAGCTTTGCTTAACGCACGTGGTGGCGTTTATTCCGAAGGCCCAATGGCAGCTGCTGAAATGTCCCTGAACTTCCTGAAAACAGTTCTCGGCTTGTGGGGCATTCAAAACCCTGAAGTGGTTATCGTTGAAGGACATAACGCTTCTGCAGATCGTGCTGAAGAAATCGTTACTGCAGGTCTGAAATTGGCTTCCGAAGTAGCAGTAAAATTCTAATAACAATCTTCTATATAGAACACATCAAAACACCTGTAGTCTCCAGTGGAGATTACAGGTGTTTTTTTTGCCTTCTCATTTTTTTTCACATCCGTTACTTCAGATGACTCCATATCAGATATGGCCTGTATTTTTTAAGTACTGCTCCGCTGTTTCAGCGATGTGTGCAAGGTCGTCCTTATTTTCACCAGATACAGAATACGTTACATCGAGTTCATTAATGGTTCGTTCAATCATATCATTATCCTCAAGCATGTGTGCATGCTCGGTTAACGCCTGTACTCCCTTAATTGTCAGAATGTACTTTCCACGGGAGAGGCGTTCAAACCAGCCATAATAATTTTTTTGCAGAATTGCTGCGGCAGAACCTACGCCTGTCTGTCTGGCAAGGTTGGCCGGAGAGGCTTCTCCGTTCGTTCGTAGAGCGGATGCGACACGTAAAGCCTTCTCACGATATGCTGTGACCAGCTGTCTTCGTGTGCTGCCTCCCGTATTGTAGTCTCCGCTGCGTTCGTCGAATTCCTTGAGCAATCGTTTCCGCCGAACACCGCTTTTACGGGCAACCTGATTGCGGCCAGTGAGGGGGATCAGGGCGGAAGGCTCGCACAATACATCAATCAGGGGGGCTTTGGTTTTGTAAAATGTGACAGTCAGCAGCCCCAGACCGAGCTGTCTGCATAGTGCGGTCAGTTCGCTCCAGCGTTGGTTTACGGCTCCGCGTTTACTGCGATTGCGCTCGACGGCCAGATACACGAACGGGCTAAGTTTCAAGCGCTGCATGCCCTGCAGCAACAAGGAGAGGTTAAATGTTTTTTTCATCTCCACAATGAGTGGTTCGTCCTGGTCCGGTCTGACTCCGACGAGGTCACAATGTCTGACTTCCGCCTTGACGTCGAAGCCACGCTGCTCGAAGAACGCCTTCACAGGCGAATATAATTCGGTTTCGTATTTCACTGCCATCGTCCGTGCTCCTTTCCAGAAGTGGCCTGTCTCTGACCATGTGTTGTCCGGTTTCCTGAATTTAGAACCCTCATTATATCATATTCGTTCTTTTTTTTCTGAAGGCACAAGATGTCTGATAGAACAGGGAAAAGCCAAAATTCGTAGCGGTTGATTGAAAAAAAGAGGTCAACTTATCCGAATTGCCGCATAGGTATGTAATACACTTTTCACAACAAAACAAGACGTTTGGACAGAGGGTGGCGGGACTACACAGGACCGCAAGATTGGTATTCAAGTAGGAGCCGCAATTCTATTGATTTCTTCATACCATTCGGAATGGTTGACAATCACACTAAAGGAGCCATGGGAGGTACCAAGCATGAATATTTTTGAACGCGTTGCGGAACATCGGGCAGAGAGTGACCGTTTGACATGGAACGGAACATTTGAAGATTATATTGCACTGCTGAGAGAGGACCCGACTCCGGCAATGACGGCTCACGCCAGAGTGTATGAGATGATTGAATCGTTTGGGGTGGAAGAAGTAGGTGGGCATAAGCGGTACAAGTTTTTTGAACAGGAGATCTTTGGGCTGGATCGTTCGATTGAAAAGCTGGTTGAAGAATACTTTCACTCGGCAGCACGCCGTCTGGATGTACGGAAACGGATCTTGCTCCTGATGGGTCCCGTAAGTGGAGGGAAATCGACGCTGGTGACGCTGCTGAAGCGTGGGCTTGAACAGTTCTCGCGGACAGAGAAAGGTGCCATATACGCCATTGATGGATGCCCGATGCATGAGGAACCGCTGCATCTGATTCCACTGGAGCTTCGTCCTGAAGTGGAAAAGGAAATTGGAGTCCGTATTGAGGGTAACCTTTGCCCATCCTGCCAGATGAGACTCCGTACCGAATATGGTGGTGATATCAGCAAGGTACCGGTGGAACGGGTCATTGTTTCCGAAGATAATCGCGTGGGAATAGGAACGTTCAGTCCATCCGATCCGAAATCACAGGATATTGCCGATCTGACGGGGAGTATCGACTTCTCCACCATTACGGAGTTTGGTTCCGAATCCGATCCACGTGCCTATCGTTTTGATGGGGAGTTGAACAAGGCGAACCGTGGGTTAATGGAGTTCCAGGAGATGTTGAAATGTGATGAGAAATTCCTATGGAATCTCCTGTCGCTCACGCAGGAAGGAAATTTCAAAGCGGGACGTTTTGCCTTAATCAGTGCGGATGAAATGATTGTGGCGCATACGAATGAATCGGAGTATAAATCTTTTATCTCCAACAAGAAGAATGAGGCACTGCAATCCCGGATGATTGTCATGCCTATTCCGTACAACTTGAAGGTATCCGAGGAAGAGAAAATCTATGCCAAGCTCATTCAGCAAAGTGACATGAAGCATGTTCATATTGCACCGCATGCACTGCGGACTGCAGCCATTTTTTCCATACTTACCCGCTTGAAGGAAACGAAGAAACAAGGCATGGATCTCGTTAAAAAAATGCGCATGTATGATGGTGAAGAAGTAGAAGGATACAAAGAAGCTGATCTGCGCGAGATGCAAAATGAGTATCTGGATGAAGGGATGTCTGGCATTGATCCGCGGTATGTCATTAACCGGATCTCCAGTGCTTTGATTAAGCAAAATCTTCAGTGCATTAACGCGTTGGACATTCTGCGGGCGATCAAGGACGGTCTGGACCAGCATGCTTCAATTACAAAGGAAGAGCGGGAGCGTTATCTGAACTTCATTGCTCTTGCACGCAAGGAGTATGATGAACTGGCCAAGAAGGAAGTGCAGAAAGCCTTTGTTTACTCATTCGAGGAATCCGCGAGAACGTTATTTGAAAATTATCTCGATAACATTGAAGCATTCTGCAACTGGTCCAAGATTCGTGATCCGCTCACGGATGAAGAGATGGACCCGGATGAGCGTCTGATGCGTTCCATTGAGGAACAGATCGGGATTTCCGAGAATGCAAAGAAAGCGTTCAGAGAAGAGATTCTGATCCGAATCTCGGCATACTCCCGCAAGGAGCGCAAGTTCGAATACAGCAGCCATGACCGTTTGCGTGAAGCGATTGAGAAGAAGTTGTTCACCGATCTGAAAGATATCGTCAAGATCACAACCTCAACCAAAACACCGGATGCAACACAATTGAAACGTATGAATGAAGTCATTAAACGCTTAATTGAGGAACATGGATATACCGCAGCCAGCGCGAATGAACTGTTACGTTATGTGGGTAGTCTGCTTAATCGCTAATCGGCAACGAACCATTCCGGATCAGGCTCCTGATG
Source organism: Paenibacillus sp. FSL H7-689 (assembly GCF_000517905.1). Taxonomy (NCBI): domain Bacteria; kingdom Bacillati; phylum Bacillota; class Bacilli; order Caryophanales; family Paenibacillaceae; genus Paenibacillus; species Paenibacillus sp. FSL H7-689. The sequence goes on along the minus strand of NZ_ASPU01000015.1, from coordinate 441,596 downwards.
CCTGTTGTGAGGCTCCTTCACAGCAGGGTCAGGGCCTTTTTAATTACATGAAGGTCATATTAGTCTAAAAAGCTAACAAATAAGGTTAATTTTAAAGAGAATTGGTTCTAATGGTATATGTATATTTAGGTATTTTAGTCTATAATCAATACATATATTTACAATTTAAAGTAATTTAGTGTTTATTAAGGAGCTGACTGAACCAGATATGAGCAGTATTTCCGCAACAAGACAGAAGCAACTTGATTACATGGGATTAACCGCAGGGGATCTAACATTGCTTGCCGAACATCGGCCTGTTTTTAAAAAAGTCGTTAATGAAGTGGTGGATCATTTCTACAATCATGTGGGGAATTATCCTGAATTGGTAGATCTGATCGCAAGATTCTCTACCATTGATCGTCTAAAAGAAACACAGAAGATGTACTGGTTATCAATGACGGATGGAATCGTGGATGACGCATATATTGAGCAACGGATTGCGATTGGACTTGTGCATTCACGGATTGGTCTGTCTGAAGATTATTATCTGGGTACCTATATGGTCTACCTGGATATTGCAACGAGCATATTCCAACAGGTTATCCCTAATTCCTGGCATCTTGTCATTCAGGCGCTCAGCAAAATGTTTAATCTGGATTCACAGCTTGTCCTTGAAGCCTATGAGAAGAAAGAAAAAGAAAAGTTACATCAGCTTGCCGATGACCAACAACATACATTACAGGCAATTACGCAGATTACCCAAGAGCTTACAGGCATGATTAGTGAATTAAATGAAAGTGCAATGGCGATATCAAGTGTAGCCAAAGAAACAGCGGCTTCTCAGGATCAGGCTCAGGTTATGCTTACCGAATTAACAGGAGAGATCCAGCAGATCGGAAAAATGGGTGAACTCATTCGCGAGATATCGGATCAGAGTCATCTTGTCGGCCTGAACGCAGCGATTGAAGCTGCTCATGCAGGAGAGTTTGGACGTGGCTTCGAAGTAGTCGCTAGTGAGGTGCGCAAGCTTGCAGCCAGTTCCCGGGATGCCCAGGGTAAAATTCAGTCTAATCTGGAGCAGATCATGAAGAAACTGAGCAGTGTGCAGCAGGAGTCGGATCATACATCTCGCGGAGCACGTAGCCAAGCTTCACGCTCGGCTGAACTCGCTGTATTTGCAACAACAATGGAGAAACTGTCTCTGGATTTGAAGAAACTGGAACAGCAGGAATAGAGCTTAAAAGCATTAGGAACCTTCCATACCGTTTCAGGCTGTTTTAAGCTATAATGGGTAGACAAACCTGCCGATGTTATAGAAAATGCAGCCGGAGACAGGGGATTTGAAAGAGGTTGAGGTGATCAGATGGCTTCTATCCATGATGTAGCCAAGGAAGCGGGAGTATCTGTTGCAACCGTTTCCAAAGTGATAAACGATTATCCTGATGTAAGTGAAAAAACACGCAAAAAAGTCAATATAGCCATCGAATTATTGAAATATCAACCCAATGTGGTCGCACGTGGGCTGGTCAAACGCCGTTCATGGACGGTGGGAGTACTTTTAACAGTTCCGTTTACGAACCCTTTTGTGGCGGAGTTGCTGGAAGGGATCAAGACAGCACTGGAGAACAGTGGATATGACCTGGTCCGGTTGTCTACTCGATTCGATGATCCGGCGTACTCGTTCATCAAACATTGCCGCAGTCGTAATGTGGATGGCGTTGTGGTATTCGGGGAAGGCAGAGAAAACGCGAGTATTCAGGAACTGGTGGATGCAGAGATTCCAACGATGTTTGTTGATACGGACATGTTGGGCAAACGTGCCGGTTACATTACTACGGATAACGCGAACGGGATCTCGATGGGTGTCAAACATCTGCATGAGCTTGGGCACCGCAAAATTGCCTATATCTCAGGGACACTTGGACCTGCTGTAGCCAATCTGCGATTGGAAGGATATCGAGAAGGGCTGCGAGAATGCGGCATCCCGTATTCTACGGTATATCTGGAGATCTGCGATTATTCCTTCGACGGGGGAAGCAAGGCTGCCCGGCGATTGCTGGCACTTCAGGATCAACCAACGGGAATTGTCTGTGCATCAGACATGTCTGCCTTTGGTGCGATTCATGAAATTGAAAAGCATGGACTGAGTGTACCAGAAGATATCTCGGTTGTCGGGTTCGATAACACGTATTATGCTGAGGTATTCAAACCGGGGTTGACCACGGTGAATCAGAATATCTATTCTATTGGCATTAAGTCCATTGAATATCTGATTGCCATGATCGAGAATCCATCTTATTCTCCTCCTGTGGTTACGGAACCTTCCAATCTGGTCATCCGTCAGACGACAGCACCTTTAAAAGCTTAAAAACGTAAATAGTAAAGATGTTTACACGAAGCACAGCTAATAAGCTGTGCTTTTTGTCGTTCTATATCTCATTTGGAAACATATGGTTGATGGAGTGGTACAAGTCCTATAGTTTAACGGGTAAACAAAGTTTACTGGCAATCGTATAATGAAAGTGCTTACAATTTTCTGTCCATTTGCATCTATCCATCCTGTATAACGATCTTGTAAAGGGCTGGCACATGGCAGAGCAAAGGTTATTCTTCACAAACAACGAACCAAGGAGGAGATCGGATGCATTTGAGAAAATGGTGGAGCTTGTGCTTGTCGGCTGTATTGATCTTCAGTTTGTTCCCAAGTGTGGGAACAGGAGGGACACGTGCTTCGGCAGCGGACGTTAAGACTGGCGATGATGAAGTACTGTTCAAGGCTGATTTTGAAGATGGTGTGTTGGGACAATGGCGTCCACGTGCAAGTGAAAAGCTTGATATCGTAACGCAAGTAGGTCATGACAGTACACGCAGCCTGAGAACCTCTTCACGTACCGAAACGTTCCATGGACCCTTAGTTGAAGTGCTGGATCATGTACAGAAGGGCAGCACAGTTCATATTTCATTTTGGGCCATGTACGATGAAGGGCCGGACAGTCAGGTCCTTAACGGTGCACTCGAGAAAGAATACAATAAAGACGCTTCGAGTCTTGAATATGCTACCTTTGCCTCCGCTACCTTGAACAAAGGACAGTGGAAAAAAGTCGAGGCCGATGTGGTGATTCCCGAAGAAAATAGTGGCATCACCGGATTCCGCATGTATGTGGAGACACCATGGAAGACGTCAGCGGAAGTGACGCCGGCAGATACGATTTCATTTTACGTGGATGATGTTCTGATTACGGCTGCTCAGAAAATTGAAATTGAGAAGGATATTCCGAATCTGGTCGATATCGTGGGACAAAATTACGCAATGGGAGCTGCCATCAACCAGTCTGCACTAGACGCGGAAAACCAGCATTCCCAGTTGTTGACGAAACACTTTAATAGTATTACAGCGGACAATTTTATGAAAATGGATGCGATGCAGCCCAAGGAAGGAGAGTTTGTCTGGTCAGAGACAGATCGCCTGGTGAAGTTTGCCGAAGCAAATGACATGGAAATCAGAGGTCATACGCTGTTATGGCATAGTCAGGTGCCGAATTGGTTCTTTACTGATCCGAATGATGCATCGAAACCTGCCACGCGGGAACAGTTGCTTGCACGGATGAAAACCCATATTCAAACCATCGTGACCCGGTACAAAGGAAAGGTTCATACTTGGGATGTCGTCAATGAAGTCATCTCAGACGGAGGCGGCTTGCGGAATGAGGCCAGTAATTCCAAGTGGAGAGATATTATTGGGGATGTAGATGGCGACGGAGATGACAGTGATTACATTGAGCTGGCTTTCCGTTATGCACGTGAGGCTGACCCCGATGCTGTACTGGTGATTAATGACTATGGAATGGAGGGCAATGGAAACAAGGTGAATGATATGGTGAAGCTTGTAGAGAAGCTGCTTGCCAAAGGAACACCGATTGATGCGGTTGGATTCCAGATGCATGTATCCATGTACGGACCGGATGTAAAGCTCATTCGTGAGGCTTTTGAGAAAGTGATCGCTCTTGGTGTGAATGTACAGGTTACAGAGCTGGACGTTTCAATCTATTCAAGTAATTCTGAACTGGAGATGCCTGTCACAGATGAATTATTGCTGCAACAAGCTTACCGTTATCGTGAACTGTTCGACCTGTTCGACGAGCTGGGAAAACGCGGCGTAATGGACAGTGTTACAGTCTGGGGACTTGCGGATGATGGTACATGGCTTGATAATCATCCGGTCAAAGGACGCAAAGATGCACCATTGTTATTTGATCGTAAATTAAAAGCAAAACCGGCATTTTGGGCACTGGTGGACCCTACCACCCTTCCGATCTATCGTAATGAATGGACAGCATTGAAGGCCAGCCCTTCTTTCCCGAATCACAAAGGACAGGAAGATATTCTTTGGGGTGCTGTGAAAGGACTCGAAATTAATCATCTGGCAGATGGTACATCTGCGGTTACGGGTGAGGCTCGTATGATGTGGGATGCCAAAAAGGTGAATTTACGAGTTGAAGTGAAGGATACCACACGTCGCAAAGGGGATCAGGTGCAGGTTTTCCTCGCGGAAGAAGTCAAGGGGACAGGCGCTGTAACTTCTGAAGCTGATCTGTCTGCCAAGAAGAAAAATCCGCCGTCTGCAAATGGTCAATATACATTTAAACGGGATGGCGGTAAAGGCAAAGATAAAAATACTTACAACGTACAAGAGACAAAAACCGGGTATGTTGTATACGCATCACTGCCTATGTCAGCTGCTTTACTTACCGAAGGCCAGGTCTTGTCTCTGGATTTTCGGATTACGGATGAACATGCTGCTGGAAAGACAGCGACCATTGTTTGGAATGATATTTCCAATCAACAGCCCGACAAACCAGCCAACCGGGGCAAACTGAAGCTCGGTTCTGTCTTGAAACAAACGAAGGTCACTTATGGCAAACCTGTCATTGATGCAAAAAAGGATAACGTCTGGAAAAAAGCTGCATCTGTTAAAACGGATGTCTGGGTGGTCGGAAACTCCGGTGCAACGGCGACTGCACAGCTGTTATGGGATGAGAAATACCTGTACGTATTGGCAGATGTGAAAGATCCATTGCGAAGCAAATTAAGTTCTAATGCACATGAGCAGGATTCGATCGAGATTTTTATCGACCCGAGCAAAGATCAGACAACATTCTATCAGGAGGATGACGCCCAGTACCGGGTCAATTTTGATAATGAGGCTTCTTTTGGAGGAAATGCACGGAAAGAAAGTTTCAAATCAGCTACCCGATTAACAAGCGGAGGGTATACAGTTGAAGTGGCAATCCCACTAGACAGCGTTCGTGCTGAAGGGCAACGATGGATTGGGTTTGATCTTCAAGTTAATGATGATGGCGCGGGAGATGGCAAGCGAAGCAGTGTGTCCATCTGGAGTGATTCATCAGGTAATTCTTATCAAGATACTTCCGGCTTTGGCAGTCTGTTACTGACTCGTAAATAGAATATTTAGTTGTGAATTAGAATATAAGAATGTTAGCTATTCAACATTGTATATCTGGAAATAAGTGTTGATTTTAAAGGCTGGGACGTTTAGACTATATACATTCATATAAACGGGTTCCAATGTATGACAACGGCTTCAACTAAGTCTGTTGTCACGAGTCAAATGATGCGGAGGGAGTGCCTGTCATCCAGACAGCGCACTCGCTTCTTTTTTACATTTTTGCATACATACAAGGCATTTCCCGGTTGAAAGGACAGAGTGAGTGGAGCACCTACATGGCACGTACAACTTAGAACTTGTTATTTTATCCTATATTATTGCATCGTTAGCTTCATACGCTGCCCTTGACCTTGCAGGCCGTGTAAGTCAGGCTAGCGGGATGGCGCGGAATGTATGGCTTACCTGCGGTGCAGTATCGATGGGGCTGGGAATCTGGTCCATGCATTTCGTAGGTATGCTAGCTTTTGTTCTGCCTACGCAAGTCTCCTATTCCACCGGTAAGGTTGTTTTATCTGTTCTACTTGCTATTGTCGCATCGGGGGTGGCCTTGAACATTGCGGGTAGACAATCGGGCAGGATAAGTAAACTCATGATTGCTGGAGTACTGATGACAGCAGGGATCAGCTCGATGCATTATGTGGGAATGGCAGCGATGTCAATTCCGGTTACGTATGAACCAGGCAGAGTGGTGTTATCTATTCTGATTGCAGCGCTTGCTTCATTTGCGGCATTGTGGCTCATGTTTTTCTTCCGTTATCATCAATCAAGACATACTTGGGTTTACAAGATGGGCAGCGGTCTCATTATGGGTATTGGAATCTCTGGCATGCATTATACCGGGATGTCAGCGGCACATTTCCATCATTCACATGGCTCGATGGTAAGTTCAGGTATGCAGATTGAGCCAGGTATTCTCGCCTACTTGATCGCATCGGGCACATTTATTGCTTTGGGCTTGACGTTGTTTGGCATATTTATCAATCAGCGAATGTCACAGAAAGATCGACGGATTCATGAGAATGAGCAATGGTATCAGGCCCTGTATCATAACCATTCGGATGCTATTATTTCAGTGAACAAGGAAGGTATTGTTAAAGGGATTAATGCTGCTGTAACAACAATCACCGGATATCCTGAAAAAGAGGTCATGGATCGTTCCATTGATGAGATCGCTCAGCAAATCGATATAGAGTGGATAAGTGAATTTGATTCCATCGATTGGGATGATCATGGGCTGGAGCAGGCGCACTACATGGCCAAAATGAGAGATGTACAGGGTGAACTTCTGGACCTTAGTATTGTTGTAGTTCCTGTTGTCATTGATGGCAGACATGTGGGAAGTCACATTTTGATCAAAGACGTAACGGAGGAGAAGCAGGCTCAGGAGAAGATTCGTCACCAAGCTTTGCATGATCCGTTGACGGGGTTGCCCAATCGGCGCAAGTTGGATGATGTGCTGGCTTGTACGATTAACGATTCAGCAGAAAAAGGGAACTCTTTTGCCGTTATGGTGATGGATATAGATCGTTTCAAGATGATTAATGACTCGCTGGGACATTCCATTGGAGATGTATTTCTAAGAGAAGTCAGCAACCGGATCATGAAAGCCATAGAAGCTTCTGATCCCTTGGCTATGGAGAATGTCATGCTGGCCCGGATGGGCGGGGACGAGTTCACACTCGTTGTGACCCAGGGTCAAGCGACAGAAGTACGAGTGGCAGAACTTGCAAAACAGATTGTTGAAGCCATTCAGTTACCTTATCGACTGAAGGAAAATGACTTTTACGTAACCGCCAGCATTGGAATTGCGATGTATCCGGATCATGGAGTGGGCGTGGATGCTTTGCTGAAACATGCGGACTCCGCCATGTATGAAGTGAAGAAAAACGGCAAAAATGGTTTCCAATTCTACACGGCCCAACTGGATTCGGAACTATATGAACGTATTGAGCTGGAGGGTTATCTTCGTAAAGCGTTGGAACGCGATGAGATGGTCCTGTACTATCAACCACAGATTCGTACCGAGGATAGCCGCATGATTGGTGTGGAGGCTCTTATACGTTGGAACCATCCACTCAAAGGTTTGCTCGCACCGAATGTGTTTATCCCGCTTGCAGAAGAGACAGGCATGATCTATGAGATTGGCAATTGGACGCTGCGGGAAGCATGCAGGCAGATGAAACTCTGGCATGCCAGTGGCGGGCCACTCATTCCGGTATCTGTTAACTTGTCCAGCCAGCAGTTCCACCAATCCAACTTGGTAGAACAGGTCAAGAATGCACTCTTGGAGACAGGGCTGGATGCTCGATATCTGGAGCTGGAAATAACAGAGAGCATGATGATGGATGCAGCCGTATCCACGGCGATTCTTAATGAACTGACAGCACTGGGTGTCAAGATCAGCCTGGATGATTTCGGTACGGGATACAGCTCACTCAGTTATCTGAAGCATTTCCCGATTCACAAGCTCAAGATTGATCGTTCGTTTGTGACGGACATTACAGAGAGTCACAGTGATCAAGCCATTGTGGCGACCATTATATCGATGGCACAGAATCTCAAGATGGAAGTGATTGCGGAAGGCATTGAGACGAAAGGCCAACTGGATATTCTGATGCAGAATGACTGCAGGGAAATTCAGGGATATTATTTCAGTCGTCCACTACCGGCAAGTGAAGTAGAGCATGACTTTTTTGTGCCGCTGCGATTGCAGGGTAATGGTACACCACCGGCACCATCCTAATTTTATGTATGCCAAGCGGCAAGTCCCCGTTTATGTCGGGAGCTTGCCGCTTTTTTTGTTTTTTATGGTATGTCGCCATCCTTCATACGTGATACGAAGGTTCTCTTTTTTAAAAGGGAAAGGGCTGTTGGAACCTCACATAAACTTGCGGTGGTGTTTCTTGCCATCATACGTAAACCAGATCGGTTTATCCTCGACACGTGTCTCCACATGCACGGTACGTCCCCAGAGGCGATACAGATAAGGCAGGGTACGTTCCATATATTTCAGATCCAACTCGATGCCTTCATATTGATGCTTGAGCACGAGTTCCCCTGTCCGCAGATAATCAGCATCCTGCACAACCAGATAAGGGGAGCCTCCGTTGACACGTGAAAATACGAGCTGATCCCGTATGTTCTCCCAGGACTTGTCGGTGATTTTCCAGTCCGGGCCTTTTTTCTCAAATACGTAGAGGTCCAGATCCTCTGTTAATTGCTTGGTCATGTAATTGCGGATAAAGGAGGTATCGGAATCGAATTCACGCACCTCGAACATTTTGGCACGACCTTGGCCTGGTTTGCGGCCCCAACGATCCTGTTCTTCCCGGGTTGGGTTATCCCAGCGCCGTTCAATATCCTCGAAAATCTTCAGTCCCAAATAATACGGATTCAGACTTTGTTTGGATGGCTGCACCACGGAGGAGTTGAGTTTGGCAAATTCGATCGTATCCTCACTGTTCAGATCGAGTTCTCGTATAATGCGCTGATGCCAATAGGATGCCCAGCCTTCGTTCATGATTTTGGTTTCCATCTGTGGCCAGAAATATAACATCTCTTCACGCATCATACTCATGATATCCCGTTGCCAGTCGGTCAACACTTCCGAGAATTCCTGAATAAACCACATGACATCCTTCTCCGGTTCAGGCGGAAAATGATGAACCTGAATACCTTCAGCGGGTGCTTCTTCGGTCTGCACGTCATCAAGTGACCATAGATCATCATAGCGACCTTCCGGCCGTGGTTTTTTCTCACCGCGCTGCTCCCGCATTTTCATCTCCATGTAACGTTGTTTGTCCAAATGGCGGGGTTTAATCAGCTGTGGGTCCACATGTTCCTGAATTGCGATCACGGCATCGATAAATGCTTCAACCGCTTCCGTTCCGTACTCCATCTCATAATTGCTGATCCGATCCGCCGTAGCGGCCATGCTTTCGACCATATTACGGTTGGATTTGGAGAAGCGGGCATTGTTTTTGAAAAAATCGCAGTGTGCCAGGACGTGGGCTACGATCAATTTGTTCTGAATCAGGGAATTGCCATCCAGCAGGAAGGCATAACAAGGGTTGGAGTTGATGACAAGCTCATAAATTTTGCTGAGTCCAAAATCGTATTGCATTTTCATCTTATGAAATGTTTTGCCAAAGCTCCAGTGGCTGAATCTGGTCGGCATGCCGTAAGCTCCAAATGTATAAATAATATCCGATGGGCAGATTTCGTACCGCATGGGGTAATAATCCAGGCCAAAACCATTGGCAATCTCCATAATCTCGGCAATAGCGTATTCTAGGTCGCGGATCTCATCTGTCATCTAACGCTGCCTCCTTCCCGTTTCTGGAAAAAGCTGCGCAAAGCTTTGTACACTTCGCCTTTTTCTTTGATCACATAATACATGAACTGATCCATCTTGATATGACGGTAAGCCGACATCAGTGTGCTGCTGCGGTTGTACTGATTCACTTCGCCATATCCAAACATATTGCTACGTTTCATTAACTCGCCGATCAGCTTCACACACCGTTCGTTATCGGAGGTCAGATTATCCCCGTCAGAGAAGTGGAAAGGGTAGATGTTGTAGCTTGAAGGTGGATACCGGCTGTCAATAATATCCAATGCCTTCATATATACAGAGGAGCAGATGGTGCCTCCGCTCTCGCCACGGGTAAAGAACTCTTCTTCGGTTACTTCCTTGGCTTCCGTATGATGGGCGAGGAAGACAATCTCAACTTTCTCATACTGACGGCGTAGAAAACGGGTCATCCAGAAGAAAAAGCTGCGCGCGCAGTATTTCTCAAACGAACCCATGGACCCGGATGTATCCATCATGGCAATGATAACGGCATTGGATTGTGGAATGATTTTGTCTTCCCATGTCTTGTAGCGCAGGTCATCTGGACTGATGTGATGGATGCCTGGCGTACCGGTCGTTGCATTGCGACGCAGATTCTCCAGAATGGTACGTTTCTTGTCAATATTGGACTGCATGCCTTTTTTGCGAATATCGTTGAAAACTACCGTATGTGTCTCAATCAGGTCTTTGTCTTTCTGCTTCAGATCGGGTAATTCCAGCTCAGCGAAGAGCATATCTTCCAATTCCTCAATACTAACTTCGGCTTCCACAATATCATGACCAGGCTGATCGCCAGCTTTTTCACCTTTGCCGGGTTTCTGCGAAGCAGAGGGATCACGACCGATGACGTCTCCGACCTGACTGTCACCGTCTCCTTGACCGACATGTTTTTGCTTCTGGTAGTTATACACAAAACGGTACTCATCCAGACTGCGGATTGGTACCTTGATGATTTGTTTTCCATCAGACATGATGATGTTTTCTTCCGTAATCAGATCAGGCAGATTCTGCTTGATGACATCTTTCACCTTTTGCTGATGGCGCTGTTGGTCCTGGTACCCTTTGCGGTGAAGCGACCAATCTTCCTTCGACACGACGAACGAGTAAGGCTGGTGTGAATTTGACATGTAGGCACCCCCCATTGATTACGCGGCACAGTTTGGCCTGTCGGTAATTAAGTATATTCACGGGCGAGGACGATATGTGATGAGAGTGGATATAAAATGATACAATTACGCAAGTTCACCTCAGAGGTAAGGTGAGTCGTAAGAACAGAACTGCACCATTTTTTACAGAAACAGTGAACAAGTGTGATATCCTTCCTATACAATAGGAGAAAGACATCAATCATTTAATAGATGCATGTAAAGGAAGGATTTATGTGAATAAAAAGGCGATCAAGGCTTGGATTATGTATGATTGGGCCAACTCGGCTTACGCAACAACTGTGCTGGCCGCAGTACTGCCTGTATTCTATGCATCGGTGGCTGCAGCAACGCTGGATACGGATACCGCCGCCTCCTACCTGGCCTATACACACTCCATTGGCATGTTGTGCGTAGCTCTGCTAACACCGTTGCTAGGCACGCTAGCTGATTTGTCAGGACGGAAGGGCGACTTCCTGCGTGTATTTGCAATTATAGGCGTCCTTGCCACATTGGGATTCAGCGCAATCGGTGAAGGGGACTGGTTCCTTGCTTCCGCGTTGCTGGTCATATCTACGATTGGTTTTGCAGGTGGCAATACCTTTTACGATGCAATGCTGCCGGATCTGGTACCCGTGGAACGAAGAGACATGATATCCTCCAAAGGTTATGCCTATGGTTATATTGGAGGAGGTTTGCTGCTTGCGGTGAACCTGCTGATGATTCAGCAACCGGGCTGGTTCGGGATGAGCAGTACACTGGCAGGCACAAGACTTGCGTTTATCTCCGTCTCGTTGTGGTGGTTGCTGTTCTCGATACCGATCTTCCGCCATGCTCCGAGACGGCCTGCATCACCGGATCTGCCCGGAACGTGGACAGGGTACGTTGCGGTGGGCGTGCGCAGAATGCGGCAAACCTTTCGTCAGATGCGGCGTTTTCCCCAGTTAATCCGCATGTTGGTGGCTTTCTGGTTTTTTAATGACGGCATTAATACCATCATTCTAATGGCTACGATCTATGGGACAAGTATAGGCATAGGCACAGCCGACCTGATGCTCGCGCTACTGTTAACCCAGTTCATCGGGTTCCCGTGTACATTGTTACTGGGAGCATGGGCACAGCGTTGGGGAGCAAAGCAGGTATTAATCGTTAGCTTATCGGTCTACATATGTATTGTGATTCTCGGTTATTTCATGACACAAGCGATCCACTTCTATGTGCTCGCCGGGCTGGTTGGTGTCGTGCAGGGTGTGAGTCAATCCACAGCGCGTTCCCTGTTTAGCAATCTGATGCCAGCAGGCAGAACAGGAGAGTATTTTGGTTTTGTGAATATTACAGGCAAATTCTCTTCGATCTTTGGTCCATTTGTGTTTGGTTATGTTGGGCAGATCACGGGTTCCACACGTTGGGGTATTCTGTCGCTCATCTTCTTTTTCGTCGCGGGCATTGCTGTATTGTTAACCGTGAAGGTACAGAAGGGGTTGCAGGATGCTACACGGGCAGATCAAGAAGAAGAGCGAAATGGGAGCGTTGGAGCTACTGGGAAAAGTTCAGATGTAAGATTTACCTGATGGTTGTTCACCCGTTTTCATATTAAGTTTCTCAACGGATTACGTATGGTTTCAGGCATTGTTCCTCACAGAACATGTCTGGAGCTTATTCGCGTTTGTGCAATCAGAACATAATTGATCCATGAATAAGTGCTTAAATGACAGACAGTAGAATACAGTGAAAGAGTATCAATTTATGAAAAGGTGAAAATAAAAGATTGACATGATACATTTTGTATCATAGAGTAAAACTATAAATACATATTGTATCCGAGAGTTGTCGAATGTAATCATGTGTTTTGCTTCATTCCCGGGTGAACTTCCGACGGAATATTGCAAAATGCTGACCTATAGCGTGCATATTACTCGTTTTTCCAAACACAAAGGTAGAGTCTGGTCTATCCCAGCTACACATTTATACTAATGAACAGAGGAGAGGCTGCCATTGATCGATGCTCAAGGTAACGGACTTGTTTTCTTACTATGTGTTCCCCGCAGTGGTAGTTCCTTATCCACCGTAATGCTGCAAAATCATAGTCGTATATTTGCCACCCAGGAAATGTGGTTTCTGATGAATCTTGTCGATTTACCCAAGGCTGATTCACGTGCTTACGGTGGCAGCTCCATCATGCGCCAGTTCTACAATGCCATGGTATCTGAGGATGTCTTTGAGAAGGCGTGCAGAAGTTTTGCTCTTGAAATCTACAATGGATTCCTGGAGGGGAGCGGAGCAGACTTCATCGTTGATAAATCTCCACGGTACTATTACATGCTGGAATGGCTGGATCGTCTGTTCCCTCAGTCCAAGCGCATTCATCTCCAGCGTAATCCTCTGGCCGTAGCTGCATCATTCAAAAAGGTAAACCGCCATACAGGAGAAGGATTCGACCTGATTCATAGTCTGCAGAGCCCCAAATTAAATATGAAATCCGTAGATCTCACACATGGGATGCTCCGCTTGAATGATTATTTTGCCAAACCCCATTCCAATGCGTATGAATTGCAATATGAACGATTGGTTTCCAATCCTCAGGAAGAACTTGAGAAACTATGCGCATTTCTGGGAATTCGATATGAACAGGGAATGGAGCAGTATGGACAGTTTCTGGACAGTGCCAAGTCTGACATGTTCTACAGTATGGGCGTGGGTGATCCTTTCCTCTCTTCGCATCAAGAGGCACATCAGGGTTCTGTTAACAACTGGAAAAACATATTAGAACCACATGAAGTTGAACTGTATTGCCGTGTGATGGGGGCAGATCTGTTCCACCAGATGGGATACAGTGAACAGCTGGCAGAAGCCGAACAATGGACGGGTGTACATTATGATGCAAGTCCTGATCAGGAGGTCATTGATCGAATCACGCATCAGTTGACAGCAGCGACCGGTTGCCAGTGGCAACCGCAATACCGAATGCAGCCAGCAGATTCTGTCGTTCATGATCCGCTTGGGAATCTTAATGACCAAGTTGTCGAAGAACCGGAAAAGACAGACCCGACGCTAGCTGCACTGGTAACGATCAGACAGCTGCAAGCCGCATTACGGGCAGCAGATCATCGTCTGGAACGGGGTTACAGTGAGCGAGAACGCTTGAAGGTCCAGCTGGCTTCTGCTCAAAGCAAAATACAGCGTATCAAATCATGGGTACCATTTGGTCATCAGATCAGCGCCTGGGCTTCACAGCGCAAGATTCTACGGGGAGGCAAATCATGAGCGCCATAGCAGGAATTGTTCACAACGATGGTCAGCAGGCGCTATGGGAAGACAGCTGGCGTCTGTACGCAAGCCTGGGGCATGTCCCTGCGGATACAACAGGAGTGTGGAAAGGCAATGAGGCGTTCCTCAGCTGTCATGCCCAATGGATTACACCGGAATCGGTTAGCGAGAAGTTGCCTTTATATGATGAGGAAAGTGGTCTGACCATCACGGCAGATGCCATTCTGGATAACCGGGAACAACTGGCAGATCAATTACAAATATCTAGAGCTGAACTGGCTATGTTGGCGGATAGTGAATTGATCTTGCGTGCCTATCAGCGCTGGGGAGACGATGTAGCCGTCCGATTGCTGGGGGATTTTGTATTCGCGATATGGGATGAGCGGAATCGAAAACTGTATGCAGCGAGAGACATTACAGGCATGAGAGCTTTTTATTACCGACATGATGGTTCACGTTTTGCTTTCTGCACACTGATGAATCCGTTGCTCGGGCTTGAAGGGGTACATAAAGAACTTGATGAGACCTGGCTGTCCGAATTCCTTGCCATTCCTGACATGCATGATTCAGCAGATATCAATTCAACTGTATATCGGGGAATAAGCCAGCTGCCTTCTGCACATACACTTGTCTTCCGGGATGGGAGACTGGAGCTGAAGCAGTATCATCGCTGGAATGAAGTGGAACCTCTAAGGCTTAAATCCGATGGCGAGTATGTAGAAGCGTTCCGGGAGGTCTTTGGGCAGGCGGTTGGATCACGATTGCGAACGCACAGACAGGTGGCTGCTGCATTAAGTGGCGGACTGGACTCGGGAGCCGTGGTTGGTTTTGCTTCCGGAACACTGAGAAGTCAGGGCAAACGGCTGCAGGCCTATAGTTATGTTCCCGTACCCGATTTCACAGATTATACGTCGAAAACGTTGCTCGCAGACGAACGGCCCTTCATACGTTCCACGATTAATCATGTCGGCAATATCACAGAGAACTACCTCGATTTTGAAGGCAGAAGTCCACTCAGTGAAGTAGATACCTGGCTCGACATTATGGAAATGCCCTATAAATACTTTGAAAATTCATTCTGGATTCGCGGATTCTATGAAAAAGCGAGCCAGCAAGATGCAGGCATCCTGCTCACAGGGGCACGTGGTAATTTCACCATCTCCTGGGGACCGGCTCTGGATTATTACGCCAGTCTACTGAAAAGTGGCCGCTGGTACCGCTGGTTCCGTGAGATGCAGCAGTATAGTGAACGAACGGGCATGCCTTTCTCACGTATAGCCAAGATCACCGGGAAAAAGGCATATCCGGATTGGTTCAAGGCTCAGTCCAAAGGAGCCAGCCAGGCCGCATCCGTACAATTGATCCATCCTGACTTTGCGCAGAGAACGGGTGTACTGGAAAGACTCAAATCCATTATTGTTCTGCAGGGCGGTGCCCAGGCTGATGCACTCAAAGTACGTGCCGAGAAATTTAATAACCTGGCCATTGCCAACAAAAACGGTGCTGTAGCTACGAAATGTTCTCTGCGTTACCGCGCTTGGGAACGTGATCCGACAAGTGATGCCAGAGTCATCCGGTTCTGTCTGTCCGTTCCGATTGAACAATATGTGAAACAAGGGACGGATCGTTCATTGATTCGCCGGGCTACTTCACCGGAGTTGCCTGACAAGGTCAGACTGAATCAGCGGGTACGGGGTGTGCAGCCTGCAGATTGGTTACATCGTATCATTCCGAATTGGGATGCCTTTACCGCTGAGTTACGTGCTTTGTGTTCTGACAGCAAGGTCGCTGGCATATTAAACACGGAGCGTATCAAATCCGCCCTGGCCAACTTTCCAAGTCCGAGACCAGAGCTTGCTTCACATCCAGATCTGCGATTGATGATGCATAGTCTGATCGTCTATCGGTTCATTCGGAAATTCTGATATAGCCCGGTGAACTGTGGGCCCGGATTTTTCTTACAATTGACTCATGATAGGAGGTGAATACGATGCAAATGGAAAAAAAGGAATGGCAAGCACCAGCACTGGAAATATTGGAAGTCAACCAAACAATGGCGGGCACAGGTTACAAACATATCGACTGGGTTACGGTTCACGATGCGGATCTCTACGGAACAAGTTAGAAAGCTTTACCATATGCCATCATACTTAGAAGTGCGAAAAGGAGGTGAATACGATGCAAATGGAAAAAAAGGAATGGCAAGCACCAGCTCTTGAAGTGTTGGAAGTCAATCAAACAATGGCCGGTACTGGCTACAGACAAATTGACTGGATCACGGTTCACGATGCGGATCTGTACGATCCAACTTCCTAAGTAGTTTAGTTTTATGAAGTGTCATCATACTTAAAGGGCGGAAATGCAACAAATCCAGCTTTTCGCCTCCGCCCTTATATTGAGCAACATGAATATAAGGGCTTTTTTTTACATTTTATTACGAAGGAGGCGTCGTTCATTGTTGCCTGTGCATTATGTGGCGTATGGTCTGCGCTGGTCGAGTCAAATTCGAATGCCTGAACTACAGATCGCACCCAAGGATGCAGAGACTGATTTTGATGTCGTGGATGTGCACATCGAGTCTTCAGATCTGACCCTATTGTGGGAGGGTTGGGATGTAGGCAACGACAACTTTGTGGCACGAGAGGGCAGTCTTTTTTTCAAAATCGAAGATACAGGTCTGTTTCTAATGGAACAAGGAAAGCGCATTGTTGTATCCCCTCAGCCAGGAGCGGATGAGAAAAAGGTCAGATTATTCATCCTGGGCACCTGTATGGCGGTCATTATGATGCAGCGTGGTATTCTTCCATTGCATGGCAGTGCAGTGGTTATTGATGGCTGGGCTTACGCATTTGTCGGACATTCGGGAGCAGGCAAATCGACACTGTCGGCCGCACTGGCATCACGCGGATATCCACTTCTCACCGATGATGTTGTTGCACTGACCTGGGATGCCGGAGGAAGAGCTATCGTATCACCTGGTTACCCGCAACAGAAGTTATGGCAGCCCAGTCTGGACGGCTTCGGCATGAAGGAACAGGATTATGCAACGGTTCACGCAGAGATTACAAAATATGCGATACCTGTTCAGCACTATTTTCATGAGATGGCCGTACCACTAGGTGGAATATTCGAACTTGCTCCACAACCGGAGGCAAACCATACAGCTGTTCAACTGGTGGAAGTGACGGGGCTAGAACGACTGCATCTGTTATGCTCGCATACGTTCCGTGGTGGACTCGTTGCAAGACAGGGGCTGGCACAATGGTTGTTTGAGACGGCTTCAAGACTTTCAGCAAGTGTGGAGATTGGCAGATTGGTCAGAACGGGTGCTGAGTTTACAGCATTTGAGATGGTGAATCGGATCACAGATCATATACGTAAAGGAGTGCATACACGACAATGACAGCAACTACGCCGATAAATGTGGAAGACCGGGTAACCCGGAAGGAAGGTAATCTGGTCAGTGATATGGGCAGTGAGAAAGTGATGATGAGCATTAGCTCTGGAAAATACTATAATCTCGGGAGTACCGGTGGACGAATCTGGGACCTGATCGCAGAAGAACGCACGTTGGGTGAAGTTGTTGAGGTCCTTGCTGCGGAGTATGAGATTGAGCCAGATGTATGTCGTGAGCAGGTTGTGCAGTTCCTGGAACATCTGTCCCGTGAAGGTTTAATCGACGTTACTCGCGGAGTGTAGAATCATGTTGCGAAAAATAAAGGCTTATTTCTCGCTCCCGCGGTCGATGCGTCGACTGGTATGGGAGGCTTATATCCTCCTTGGCTGGGCACGCATACAGAAGGCTATGCCATTTGCCAAAATTGCCCCAGGGCTGGGTACACCCATGGTTGAAACACCGATGACAGGACTTGATCGCAGCGAGGTCATCGTTATACGGAATATTTCCAAAGCAATTTCGCTCGCCAGCAAATATACGTTATGGGAAAGCCGCTGCCTTGTAATGGCGATTGCCGGGATGAAGATGCTTGAGCGACGCAAGATAGAGAGTACGTTATACATGGGGACTGCACGGAATAAGCAAGGACATATGATGGCTCATGCCTGGCTGCGAAGTGGTAAATTGATCGTGACCGGAGCTGATACTATGGACCAATATACGGTTGTCGGTGTGTTTGGCAAACGGTGTCCGGAGAAGGGATCTGGGGAGATTGTCTATGATACATGAAAGTGAACTCTATTCATCAGGGTTTCCGAAGGAGCTTAAGCTGATTTTGAGCATGATTAGAGGTGATCTGACGGCTCTATCCCCTGAAGAACTCAAGGTGGGTTTGCAAGGAACCGATTGGCAACTTTTTCTGCGGCTTGTCTATCATCACCGCTTATACTCTGTCCTTTATGTGAAAATGAAAGAATTCAACTCTGCAATTATTCCTGCAGATGTTATGGAGAGTCTGAGACAACAATATACGGTCAATACGTTCCGCATGTTACATCTGACAGCTGAAATGGAGCAGGTGTGTGGAGCTTTTCGTGAACGCGGTATCCGCAATATTACACTAAAGGGACCAGCGCTCGCCCATGATCTCTATGGCGATGTATCGATGCGAACCTCCAAAGACCTGGATATCCTGATTCCGTTTGATGATGTGGAAGCAGCTGAAGGCATTCTGGCTACCCTCGGATACGTATCCAAGGAAGGGGAGCGGGCACATACGGTGCGCAGCTGGAAATGGCGGGAACATCATATCTGTTACACCCATCCGGTCAAAAGGACTCAAGTGGAGATCCATTGGCGTCTGAACCCAGATTCGGGTAAAGAAACCGATTTTGAATTGCTGTGGAAACGCAGCCGGTTCAGTTCATATACACAGACACCTGTCCGTATGCTCGAACAAGAAGACCTATGGGCCTATCTCGTAACCCATGGTGCACGACACGGCTGGTTCAGACTGCGCTGGTTACTGGATATCGACCAGATGATCCGCAGCATGCCACTTGATGTGAAGAAATTAGAGAGACGTCTGAAAGCGGAGGGACGTTTATCCATTGGTTCACAGGCTCTTTATCTGGCCTCGGAGCTGCTGAATACGCCGCTGGATGTAGAGTACAGGTCCTTGATGTCCTTGAGTGACCGTACAGGCAAGCGATTAGCCAACGAAGGCGCAAAGTTCATGAACGACATGCTGGAAAGTCCGGCTGATATGAAGTCTTATCAATCGTATTTGTTTAAACTTCGAAGTACAAAACAGAAATGGTTTTTCTTTATTGAACGTTTATATCCAAGTACATGGGATGTGGATCAATTGCCACTTCCACGTTCTTTGTTTTTTCTATACTTTCCGTTACGTCCGTTTCTCTGGTTCTGGCGGCGAATTAAAAGGTATACGGTGACGGAAAGGGGTAAAGTATGATCTCGGAATTAAGGTATTTCATGCGAAAGTTGCATCATGTCACGGGGCCCATTTTATATTGGAATCTGCTAGGGATGATCTGTATCAGTCTCATGGAAGGGATCGGCATCTACATGCTTGTTCCGATGTTGAGTCTGATTGGCATATTTGAGATGGGCTCCACAGGCTTAAACATTCCCTGGCTTGGCGACGTGTTGAATCGTTTTTCTGAAAATAGCCAATTGTTACTCGTATTGTTCACCTTTGTGTTGATTGTCTCCGGACAGGCCTGGATGCAGCGTCTCCAGACGATCCGTAATACTCGAATCCAACAGCAATTTGTACGAACGCTGCGCATGGAAACTTATGGTGCTATTATTATGGCGCAATGGTCATTTTTTCTCCAAAAACGAAAATCCGATTTTAACCATATATTAACGACTGAACTTGCACGTGTGAGCCAGGGAACGAGCATTATGCTGCAAATGGCAGCCTCTCTGATCTTTACGGGCATTCAGATCGGTCTTGCTTTCTGGTTATCCGCCAAGCTGACGGCACTTGTGCTGGTCTGTGGATTGGTATTATTTATCGTCTTACGAAAATTCGTCAAGCGCGCCAAGCAGATCGGGGACCAGACCTCTGAATTCTCGCAAAGTTATTATAACGGCATTACCGAGCATTTCAACGGCATTAAGGATATTAAGAGCAACATGCTTGAGCGTTCACACATGAACTGGTTTGAGCGCATGTGCAGACAGATAGAACGCAATGTCATTCAATTTAGCCAATTGAACAGTGGAACACAGCTAATTCACCGGATGTCCGCGGCAATCATTATTGCGGCATTCATCTATCTTTCTCTCCGTGTAATGACGGTGCCGCCCGCAAGTCTGCTGCTCATCATCCTAATCTTTTCCCGCTTATGGCCAAGGTTTACGGCAATTCAGTCCAATCTGGAGTACATCAGCTCCATGCTGCCTGCATTTCGGGTAGTCAGAGAATTACAAGCGCAGACGGCGAAGAGTCGTGAGATTAGTGAAGAGATTGCTTCGGCAGGAGACGTTGGAACTGATGGGATTCAACCTATGGAACTGAAGGGATCTATCACCTGTGAGGATGTCTGCTATCGCTATGAGGGAAGTGATGCTTACTCATTGAGAAATGTGCAAGCTTCGATTCCAACAAGGGGTATGACCGCAATTGTGGGGAAATCCGGAGCAGGCAAAAGCACGCTGATAGATCTGATTATGGGCCTTGTGAGGCCTGAAACTGGTCGTATTTTGATTGACGGTGTTCCTCTGTCAGAAGAACGATTATTGAGCTGGCGAAGTTCAATCGGATATGTCTCCCAAGATCCATTCCTGTTTCACACAAGTATTCGTGAGAATCTGCGTCTGGTTGATCCAAATGCAAGTGAAGAACAGATGTGGCAGGCTTTGCAATTTTCCTCCTCTGCAGCATTTGTACGGAAGTTGCCTCAGGGTCTGGATACGATTATTGGTGATCGGGGTATTCGGCTATCCGGGGGTGAACGTCAGCGATTGGTGCTTGCCCGGGCTATGCTGCGTAATCCTTCTGTATTGGTACTGGATGAAGCAACGAGTGCGCTGGACAGTGAGAATGAACAGTACATTCATGAGGCGCTGGAACGGTTAAAAGGACATGTGACCATTATCGTGATTGCACACCGATTGTCCACGATTCGGACGGCAGATCGTGTAATTGTACTTGATGAAGGTCGGGTGATTCAAGAGGGCGGGTACCAGCAGTTATCTACTGATCCGGTAGGGACGTTCAGCAAACTTTTGAACATGCAAGCGGGTGTTGTGGGACAGTAAGTGAGTGAGTGTGTGGATATCAGAAGACGTTCAAACGCGATGATAGAGCATGTGTATCTTCTTCTATTTATTCATTTATCGATGGTATAACCCCAGCAATGGTATCACGTAAAGAGGCGCGCCACGATTGGGCGCGCCTTTCATGTAAGTAGTTAGTATAATGAGCAAGAATTAATGAACGAGGGCTGTTTTCGTAGGAAGCGGCAGTTGAAGAGCACCGATCTGCTCCAAATGCTGTATGATCTCTTGCACGGCTTCCTCAATGGACCACTGCTCTGTATCGATGATAAATGAAGGAGATTTTGGTACATCATAGGGGGCGGAAATGCCTGTGAAATGCGGGATGTCACCATTGCGTGCTTTTTTGTATAGACCCTTGGGATCACGCCGCTCACATTCTTGAATTGAACAGCGCACATAGATTTCAATGAAATCATCTGGTTCAAATAACTGTCTAACCATCTCCCGATCCTGTTCATGAGGAGAGATAAAAGCTGAAAGTACAAACAACCCGGCATCTACCATTAACTTCGATACTTCACCAATTCGCCGCAGATTTTCTTGACGATCCCCTGCTGTAAAACCGAGATCACGGTTCAGTCCATGACGTACATTATCCCCGTCCAGAACATAACAGCGTACGCCTTGATCGGAGAGATACTGCTCCAGGGCAAATGCAAGGGATGACTTTCCTGCACCTGATAACCCGGTAAACCATATGGCACGACTACGGTGCCCATTATGCTTCTCCCGGTCTTGTCTGTTGATGCTGGATGATTGCCAGGTTATGTTGCGCTCTTCCTTCGACATGAGTATCCCGCCTTTTCCCTACCATGATATGTATAATATTTTAACATATTTACAAGATTATAGCACCTTACAGATTTCTTCAAAATAAGCGTGAATCGACAAAATATCGGGTATAGATGTAGTACATACATAAGCATTATGCATATATCCAAGGAGTATTTTGCATCAAATGATGCAAAATGCTCACATCGCAGGAGGAACAATGTCATGAACAAAAACATACAAAACATACAAGTTGGGTTTAAATGCCCGGATTGCCAGCAAGATATCCGAGCGGAATTTATAGATGAACAGGTCAGCACGGTTCGTTGTAAAGGTTGTGACAGAGCGTATACACTTTTGAAGCCAACCATCGGTGATGAGATTCTACTGGATTGGGAGCAGGAGGCTTTGTATCACAAGCTGAGGGCAGAGCGGTCCGAACTGGATAATCACAATATGTCTGCCTTGATTATCAAAGTTATCGAGTTGCTTACATGGCGTGATCGGGGAGATGGACAGACCCGTGCCATACAGACCGTGAGGGAATGGCTTGCTTCCAGTGGCAAACCTCAGACCTTACTTGAATTGTTCCATCAATCTCCGCCACAACCTGAAAATAAACGTTTCGATCGTTAATGATTTACATACATTAGCCGTTCCTGTGGCATATTACCTGAAGGTGTTCGTGTGTGCAAACGACTAACCGAATTTTTCAGGAACAGGAGCGGATAGAATGAAGCGAATGGTTCTATATATACTGTTTGGACTGTTATCCATCAGTATGGTACCGGCACAGACTGAAGCATCACCGGTTACCGGAGCGTATCACTTTGGCTTCAAAAAAAGTCAAAACGGTCAACTGCCCTCCATTGATCAGGAAGGCTTCAAATCAATCTTACAACATAACGATGCCATTTTCCTGGGGGATACAAAACAGAAGGAATTGTATCTCACGTTTGATAACGGGTATGAGAATGGATTCACACCTGCCATACTGGATGTTTTGCGTACCAAGAAGGTGCCGGCGGCTTTCTTTGTGACAGGTCATTATCTAAAAGATCAGCCTGAGTTGGTCAAACGTATGGCGGCTGAAGGTCATATTGTCGGTAATCATTCATGGAGTCATCCGGATATGACCCGCATCTCCAATGAAAAGCTTAGAGAGGAACTTGAGAAGGTCAAGTCGGAGGTCAATCGGCTGACCGGTCAACAAGCGACCTTTTTACGGCCACCGCGCGGGATTTTTAACAATCGAACGCTTGCAGAGAGTCATGCCCAAGGGTATGTGAATGTGTTCTGGTCTGTTGCTTATAAAGATTGGGATACCAATGTGCAGCGTGGCGCACAATATGCTCATCAACAGGTGTTGAAACAACTCCATCCGGGCGCTGTCATTTTGCTTCATTCGGTATCCAAAGATAACACGGAGGCTCTTGGTTCCATTATTGATGAGGCCCGCAAGCAAGGATACGTATTCAAAAGTCTGGATGATCTGCGGACCAAAAGTTATTGATCCATTATTATAATGAGCAATGGACCAAATGTAGGTCATTCAAAAGTTTAGTAAAAATATTAAAGGGCATCCTGAGCGATTAAGCTCGGAATGCCCTTTTTAGTTATAACGGTATGCCAGTCCAAGTATTGCATGTACCACATACAGATCTAGAAGAAAGGATTGGGTAATACGATACGATGTAACGTGTAATACTATAAAACAGTATTATAGATGATTCCAATCGTTTTCGGGCCGCAATGACTGCATACTACACAACCAGCAGTGGTTAGTTCAACTCGGGCACCCGTCTGTTCCTGCAAAGACTTCTGCAAGTCAAGCGCATCCTCTTCAGCCATGGTGTGCACAACAATCAGCAGGTCTGGATCGATCTGATCCTTCTGGCTGAGCGTATTATTCAGCATTTGTTCCAGAGCTTTCTCCCGTTTGCCGCGCACTTTATAGGCAGGTGCCATCTTGCCATCTGTTACCCGGATGACAGGACGAATCTTCAACAGGCTTCCAATCAGGTTCTGCATGCCCGAACAGCGTCCGCCTTTATGCAGATACTCCAGTGTATCGATGACAAACTCCGTGCGTACATTTGATTTCATTGCCTCAATCAGATGTGTAATCTGAGTCAGGTTTTGCCCTTTATCAGCAGCATGTACAGCTTTCATCACCATCAGTGCAATTCCTGATGAGAGATTCTGTGAGTCAATGACCGATATTCGACCTTCCGGGAACTCGGAACTCGCTAGTCGTGCATTTTGATAGGTAGAGGAAAGTTCAGAAGATAAGCTGATATATAAAATCTCATCCCCTTGATCTATGTAAGGTTGAAATGCCGTTATGAAATCAGCGGGGGAAGGTGCAGCTGTTTTGGGAAGACGCCCATCTTGGCTAACACGTTCATATAGCTGTTCAGGCTTAATCTCAGCACCGTCTTTCAGTGATTCTTCACCGAACACGACATATAAGGGGATGATACCGATATCGTGCTGCTGGATCCATTCTGGAGCCAGATCACTTGTGCTGTCCGCAAAAATTTTGATTCGTGACATGTCAATCTCCTTTGAAAACAATGATTTTGGCAAAAAATATAGATTATACTTATGTGTAAACCCATTCATTTTAATTATAAGGAAACATGACGTTGATGCAAAGCGTTACATCAGCGTCATGCCTACCAAGATAAGTCCAACGAATAACAGAATCATGATCCCATTTAATATGGTTCCGATAATGGCAAAAACTTTCTTTCGATTCTTGAGGACAAGACCAATAATTCCGACGATACCTCCGGCCAGATTGAGAATCAGGCAGACCAGGATGGCTAATGAAGCCAGAACCACTGCTGGATGCAAGGCGATCTCTTCTGTCTGCAACGGGGTGAGAACTCCGATGGATTCGTTTACAGCCATGGTGGCAATAAAGAATATCAGAATATAACCCAAGATTGCAACCAATCCAATGACAAAGCTGGCGATCCCAGGTCCGGAATGTTTCAGTGGTGCCATTGGTTGCCTCTCATGATCTGGCGGGTATGCTTCATACCCATTGTTATTGTATGGATCTGCATGGCCAGGATTCTGATCCGTGTTGTTATAACCTGAATTATAGGAATCGCGATTATCCATAATGTTGACTTGCCTCCCTTAATCATCGTACTGAGTGTTATTAACCTAATCAATGAGTAATGATTCTTTCTTAAAATACAACGATTACATACCTGTTTACTTTTCCATAAATATCGATAAAAATCAAGGATTTACGCTTGTTTCCTACAATTTATAGGGCAGGGATAGGATTGTTAAGTATAAACAGACATATGACCTTTGAAGCTCCGTCCCGACTGGTAAAGAAGGAGTGGATTCGCTACAATAATAGGTGTGAAGTGTAGTTGAATTAAGGGAGAGAACTTATATGCAACGAAGATGGATGATGCTTGGAGCTGTAATGACCATGCTGTCGGTGGCGATTGGTGCGTTTGGTGCTCACATGCTCAAGGATACGATTGGGCCGGCGGCCATAGCTACATATGAGACAGGTGTGCAATATCACATGATTCATGCATTGGCTTTGCTCATTATTGGTTTGACGGCTGGTCAACTTGGAGCATCGACAAAACTGAAGTGGGCAGCGCGTCTGTTGTTTATCGGAATTATTGTGTTCTCAGGCAGTTTGTATGTGCTTAGTATTTCTGGCATCAAGATTCTGGGTGCCATCACACCGATTGGTGGGGTAGCCTTCATTGCCGGATGGTTGTTATTGGCATTAGATGTATGGCAGCGAGGTAAGGATCGCTCCTGATCGGTCCAAATAAATCTCGGAGGGTTCAATCCTACATGAACCATTGAACTAAAAAAGCAACTTGCGTTAGAATGTCCCGTCATTCTAACGCAAGTTGCTTTTTGTTTTAATCTGATGAAGTTAGTTACAGAAACTCATCGATTTCATTGGTTCGGAACGTATACACCTGTTTTTCATCGACATGGTAGATGCTCACAATACTGGTATCACGATCAAAATTCAGAATACGGCAAGGAATGCTCTGATGTTTACCGTTTTTGTTATTGACAACAATACGGGTGAGTTTATTCTCTTTAATGAGCGTGTCAATCCACGCGTCAAACGAGTTTCCATCGGATACATTGGATGTTTGGGTGGCAGGCTTTTTCTCGCTAACCGGTTGTTCTTGTTGATTCTGTGTTTTGACTGGAGCAGGTGAGGCAGGTGTCTGAGCTGCAGTGGACGCCTTCTGTGCTGCGTTGGCTTTTTTGCGTTCGTTGTGAAGTGTGACGAAAGAGTCCTTCTTGGACTGGAGTGTCGCTTCAATAATTTTGCCTAGCTCTATGCCGGATTGAATCCGAAAGTCCGCAATTTGTTCTTCATTGTTTATGAACTCCAACAGGGACTGCAGTGCCAATGCATTTGAGCGGCTCTTAATAAGTATATCGACATTAAATAAAAAGCCGATGTCCTCTTGATTGGATAAGGTTTCTTTCATTCATCCCAGCCCCGTTAAAAATTATGTCAGCTCAAAAAAACGCTTCAATTCACTATATCATTAAAAAGGAAATTATCATAGTGCTAGAGACGCAGAAATATGCCGATTCGAGATGTATCTAGTCCCGGAGTGCCCCTTAAATTCTCTCCAGAATAGAACAAATATTCTTCTTTTTTCATCCCCTGATCGTCCTGTTTGCCTGCGCCAGTCGTGCGGGTCTACTCTATAATTTATTTAATCAGGACAGGAAGCAACAGGGGGAATCGGGAATGGGCAATGCATATCAGGATCGATTGAGATACGTTTATAAAATTACATCTTCCAGAATTAGAAAAGCGGATTATGATCTGCATCTTACTTATCAAGAAGCGACAGTAAATGGAGAAGTGGCATCTATTGGAAACCATCAGGTGTTTCGTTTTATAGATCGTATTCGAGGCACCAAGGAGAGGGAACAAGATCTGGCTAGAATCAAGCTGGAAATAGAGCGATTAAAAGCCTTGAAAACCAATGCTGAACATAAAAGAGCAATGAAGAAATTGCATGAAGAACTAAAAAATTTGAAGTTTGCCGATGATTACTTGCTGGTGGTCATTGAAAATAATAAAGACTATGATCGGCTGAATTCATCAAAAGCTTTCTCCATCAACGGCAAGAAATACAAGCGGTTATTGGCTACGACAGGTGGAGCCAAAAGTTCGACGGTCATCTATGTGAGTGAGGATATTCATCCGCTGTTGGAGAAAAGATTGAATAACGGCAGAGATCCCAATAAAGAGCTGGTTCCTGCCAAACTGGAGGCATATAAGGCCTTGGCTTGCAGTACAAGCACGCCTGTGTCACATCCCGAACGGGTATTGGTTGTTCATGATTGTATAACTGAATTTGGCGCAGACATAATTCAGATTGATGATACCGAGACAGAATACCCTCGCATTGAGAGTAGGAAAAATGAGCCTATTCAGATGAACATGAGTGATGGGTTCGGTCTTATCTCTCCTGCACTTAGTGAACGATGGGCAACCGAGCTGGGACATGCATATATCCCGAGTGGATTTTGTATCCGTAATAGCTTCTGTAAAGGTATGGTCTTTACATTTGATTATCACGAATTTGCTGATCGAGTTGCAGGCAAGTATATGGTGGACGATGCCTGGGGTAATCCTGTGGATATTCTAGAGGTAGACCTAATCATCACAACGTCTATGCTCAAACTATGGAGCTCGTACAACAGTATCGACGATTATCTGTTATGTTGCGGTTATTATGGCTACACGTTCAGCGTAACGAAGGTTACACCCGAAGAACTGGAGGATGAGCGTCATTTAAACTACCAGTTTATTCAGTCGCTCCAATTGGATGATAACGAGATTGGTGAACTTATTACTCCCACGGTGGACTCGATTAAGGATGTACTGGGTGAAGACTATCGCAAGGCACTGTTATTTCTCAAAGGAATTCACATCCATGAGAACGATTATAGAAATAGTCCAGATGATTATATCAAAGGGCTGATGGTAGACCCGCGACTTATAGATGATCCTTTTGTGCGCAACAAAATTCATACCTTAATACGTAAACGAATGAATGAAGCCAAGATCGGAGTTCTAAGAGTGAAAGGCAATTTCAGTATTATTTCTGGCGATCCCTATACATTGTGTCAGAGCATATTTGGCTTACCTCTAACAGGATTGCTGAGCTCGGGTGAGTTCTACTCCAGATATTGGAATGAGCGGCATGTAGACCGCGTGGCTTGCTTCAGAGCTCCGATGACTTGTCATAACAATATCAAGGTGCTTCGTTTTCGAAATACAGATGAGATGCAGCATTGGTATCGCTATATGAACACGGTCACGATCTTAAATTCATGGGATACGACGACGCATTCCTTAAATGGTGCAGATATGGATAGTGATCAGGTCTTAACTACAGACAACCACACAATTCTTGGGGCAATTCAGGAGCTTGATGCGATTGTATGTGTACAGAAAACCTCAGCCCAAAAAATTCCGGATGAAAAGGATCTGATTCAGGCCAACAAAGACAGCTTTGGTGATCTGATCGGTTTTACAACGAACAAAATCACATCGATGTTTGATGTATTAGCCAATTATGAGGAGCATAGTGCAGAATATCAGGAAATGATGTACCGAATTCAATGTGGTCAGCATTATCAACAAAATGCCATTGATCAGGCCAAAGGTATTGAATGTAAAAAAATGCCGAAGCACTGGTATGATATTCGCGCTGCGGTAACGGACGAGTCTGCCTTGAAAATGGTAGCACACAAGAAACCTTATTTTTTCATATACAATGACCCGGAACAGAAAAAAGAATATACCACCTATGTAGAAAAAACGAGTCAGAAGTGCTTGCAGTTATTTGGCATGACTGTGGATGAGTTGTATTCGAAGAAGGAGCTATCTCCGGATCAGGAACAGTTCCTGGCACAGTATGAACAGAGAATGCCTGTATCCACGGCACCATCTGTGATGAACCGGTTATGCCATCAAGTGGAAGATGAGTTCAACAAGTTAAAGCTAAAACAGTCCGAGAGTCCATTTGATCATACGATACTGATGAGTACCAAAAAATACTCACAAGCTCGTTACAAGGAGATTCAACGTTTATATCAGATGCATAACGAAGAGCTACGTAGCTATATGACTAACTTGCGCAAGAGTAAGGTGAAAAAGGAAGAAAGATCAGCCCGATGGCAGTTGTTTGTTTCACGTTTCAAGGAGCAGGCGCTGGAGATCTGCAATAACGAAGAAGATCTGTGCAATATGATTGTGGACATGTGTTATCGAAATGCGGAGAAATCAAAGCAATTTGTATGGGATGTCTCCGGGGATCAGATTATTCGCAATCTATTGCTCCGCAATGATCACATCATCCATTATCCGGTTAGAGACCGGGACGGCGATATTGAGTACGCGGGAAAAACCTTTAAAATGACCCAAATGCATGTGAAGGAGTAGCGCCCTTGAAAATCATTCTGAATGAACGTCATCATGCCGAGCAAGCAATTGCACATGGGAAAATGGATAAGAAGCCAACCAAAACGTTGATTTGTTTAGCTAAATACGGGCTTCAACAAGGGAAGAACGCCGAAGATGCATATGCGTTGTTAAATCAGTTTATGACCAAGTATTATCCAGACTACAATGCTGTCCAGTGGGATACATTTCTCAATCGTATCATTAAGCAGTCTCAGAAGTATATCAAGATAAGGGAGGAGGCAAGCAAGAGCACGTTAATCGAGATTGATCATGTACCTGTAACGCACGAAGAACTTCAAAAGATCAAACAACTTAAAAGTAAACGACTCGAGAAATTGGCCTTTGTTTTACTGGTCTACAGCAAGATTAATAATCGAATCAATGAAAATGATACGTACTGGATTAATCATGAATGGAAAGAAATCTACGGTGATAGTCAAATGGCCGTAAGCAAAAAAGATCAGGGGTTATTGGTGCACAAACTTATTCAGTTAGGGTATCTCAAAGAAAGTAAACGCGTCGATTCAACTAATGTACAGGTTTTGTTCGCTGCGGAGCATGGTGAGGTTGCCTTCCAGTTAGTTCGCTTCGATGACTTTGTGCTGGAGTACTCTCGCTGGAAAGGAGAAAATATTAAAAATTGTACCGTATGCGGAAAACGGATGCTTGCAAAATCGAATCGAATGAAATACTGCAAGGAGTGCAAAAAAGCTGGCATTAGTCCAATTAGAAAACTTCTCTAAAGCCAGACACAGCAATGTTTTGCATGGTTGTTCAAGAATTTCTTTAATGATAAGCCAGAGACAGGTTTCCTAGTTATGGGGGAGGTATCAACTTGGAAGCCGTCTTATAAAGAAAATACGCTACATAACGCTTAGGTAGGTGAATTATGTCAAATGGGATAACTTTAGCACATGTAGAGTCTTTAATTAGAGAAGCGGTGAAACATAGCGGTCCCGGGCAGCCAGGAGATCCTGACGAAACTGAACTCGCTATCAAGCGGGCACTGGAGGCTGCTGGCGAAGCCTTACAGGCTGCCGGAAAAGCAAAAGAGGCTTATCAGACGACTCGACTTGTGTATCAGAGTCCAGTTGCTGATTTTGAGGAGTTAAGTATGCAATACTCTTCTCCTGAAATAGGCTGGACGGTGCAGACGTATAAGGATGGTAAAAGATATCGTTTTGATGGACAGACATGGGTAGAGATTGATGTATTTGGTCAAAACCTTCAGGTCGTTAATTCCGATGTGGATGGGCTCATGAGTACAGCTGAACACCTGAAATTAAATGAGATTCCATTGGAAGTACAGGATCGTGTTATTGTCTTTTGCAAAGAATCACAGGTTTACCCGGAAGTACTGGGCATTTTAGCCCCTTTTCCATTCGATGGCGAGATTTTACATGTAAAGGGCTACTGTGGGGTTACTGGAGATACCGCAACTGAAATAAGAATTGAACGATCCAAGGATCTCATTCACTGGCAGGATGTGATGGGGAGTCCACTGAAATTTGAAGCATTTCAACATCAAGATGATGGTGAGGCTACATTTGAGGTGAGAAAAGTGGAGGCTGGAGATATCTTCAGAATCAACATCGTCGAAGCCGGTTCAAACATTCAACATCTTACGATTCAATTAACGATCAGAACATAAAAAGGAGATGGATTATAATGACACAACCAATTATTTCATGGATGGATGCTACACATAGTAATGAGATTATTACCCCTTTTGACTACAAGGTTATTGATGCGGATAGCAAAAGTGATATTTTTATTTTCAATGTATGGAACAATAAAAATGGTGCTTCGGACGTATCTAAAATGGAAGATTGCACGATTACAACGCGAGATATGACTGGTGGTACTGGTGACACGGAGGCTCATGATGTAGAAGTGGTGAAGAATAACTGGTTCCACGTTCAGGTTGATTCCTTGGGGGAGACAGACCTGGAAGAAGAAAGTTCACGTATTGGTAAGGATTTTTCCAAACCCATCGGAACAACAGGCAAGACAACCAAAGATCATACGGGAACCGCTTATGCAACACCATTTGCACCGGGACCGAAAGAAATCCTGGGCGTTAGTAACAATGGAAATCCTCAAGATGCGGCTGGTAACTATGTAACGCTATCCATTCAATGTGTAGTACCGCTGAACGCGAAAAGTGGCAAGCAACAGTTCAAGAAACGTATCTCTTATCGTTACGTGTAAAAAAAGAAACAGTTATGGGACAGGCTATTGCAGCCTGTCCTTTTTATTAAAAGGGGGGAAGTTCTGTGATTCTAGGTAATACACAATTTACGCGCTCACCTGTATCTCAAGCTTATGTATGGATTGCTGATTACTATGATGGTACTTATTTAAGCGAATTCGATTTGCAGACACAACAATCAAACAGTTTTTATAAAATTAACAAGGAAAAGTTGGTCTCTTTTGGATTGATTGGGCAAGGATCTCACGTGTATCACAACGTTGCCAACGGTGTATTTCATATTAATGCGGATCGGTACTCTATATCATACGTATGTGAAGAACAAGAATACCCGCTAACGGGTAGGACCTTTCTATACAGTGACATCATTCAATTCAAGAATGTTTCTTCAGATGTGAATATGAGTGGACATTCAGGTCCTGGGAGTTCGGGGGCTTTCAATAATACGATTGAATGTTTTAACTTCGGGTACAAAAAAATGATGAATTTGAACGATGTGCAGATTAACTTTCAATGTGTGTGTTCCCTGCCATTGAAAGAAACTGCTTTTCTCCAAATTAAAATTACCTCAGATCAGGACCTGCCTGGGCAATTAGTTATTCGTAAAAATGGCTTTGTCATAGATCAAGTTGTAGCCCCTCTGAAGGCAAATCATGCAGGAATCATAAACTGGGACATTCGTTGAGTTGGATTTTGAGATGAGAAGGTGGTGAAAGTATGGCGATTCAAGAAATAGCACTGGATATAGATCTATCCATAGGTGTTTTCAAAGATACGATATATCAGGCCCAGAAGTTGAAACTAAGAGAGTTGAGCCAGGATGCGGACGGGAATTCAATCTATCCAGCTAATGGGTCTTGGGAGTCCACTCCCATTCGGATTCAGGATAAGATTGCTTCATTTAAAGGTGTGGCTGCAAGCGTAGATATTGCGGGTGGCGCAGCATACAAGATCTACTGGAGTACATCTGAGGATGGGTTTGAGTGGGGGGCGTATGAGGAAATCTCTGCTAATAGCGCTGTGTCCAAATCGCCTGCAAAGTATGCGAAGGTGAAAATTGAGATTTTTGCAGAAAAGAAATATTCGAACTTTTACATAGACGATTTTAAAGAGAAGGGGAAATACAACAACTCCTTTGTTGAAAGCGATTCGGGTTCACTAGGCTTGAAGAGAATATATCAATTGAACATGGAACGAGCATCGGATACTCCGACAGGGATAGTGCTACGTCAGAAGGTTGAAAATACGAAATTTCAAAAAGTAGATGGAATCAGAGTGAGTAAGGGGTGATTTTATGGCAGTTCCAGCGACTATAGGCGTATTGAGATCAAATATAAGTGATATGGAGATTGGCGACTATATTGTATGGAGATATGATTCTTCTGGAGAGCAATTTATAGATGGCACTCTAGGAATAAACGAAATACCTGTAAATGGGTTGGTTGGTACTACAAGTTTAAACAACTACTACTGGTACGCTATTAAAGTAGACAAAGGTCTTTTAATCTCTGATCGCATTAGACATCATACTGTCACTTGGGATTCAATGAATGCAAATAAGATTATTGAAGGTTTGCCTAAAACCTTTGGTGGTGTCTCAGGAATTGTCCGTAGTATATCTGGTGGAGTAGGATATGCAGACAAAGATGGAAAACTGAGCATGAAGGACTTAGGATTGGGAGCATTCCCTACAATTAATGAGTGGGATGTGTATATCAAAAATGGTCGTTTGGGTGGAAAGGTAAAGCCCAATGACGATAATGTTTGGCATCATCTAAATGTTTTTTCTTGGACTAAAGAATCTCCAGCTATTGGCACATGGACTACAAATGCTGGAACATCATTAAGTGCAACTAATACTTCAAGAATTGTACGTGGATATGAATCAAGGTCAGACAATCGAGGTGTAGCTTTTACAGGTTCTTCGGCATCACAAAACTATATTGGTTTTCGTCCAGTATTTGAATATAAGGAGGTGTAATGATGGCAGTATTAGGAGATCAATTAGTTGCACCCGAATCAGGGTGGAGACGCTATGATGATACACATGTTGGCTTAAAGTATACAGGAACTTGGACCACCCCATCCCCATCCAATACAGTTTATTATGGTGGCAGTATAAGAGTAACTAGCCGAGCTGTCGACAATAACTATGTTACATTTTCTTTTTTCGGAACAAAGCTTAGGATTATCTCTGACTTTTACTCAGATAGGCATTCTGATAACTCTATCACGATAGATGGTGTAACAGAGATGTATAGTGCGTTTCGTACAGTAGGTTCCCCTAGCCTTCAGCAATCCATAGTGTATGAAAAGACTGGATTACCTCTTGCATTTCACACGGTTACTATTGCAACAGGTCATAATCGTATAAATTTCACTTTAGATGCTATAGATATTGATGAAACGGGGTATCTGTATGGACACACTCTAACCTCCCCTGAAACAGGATGGAAGAGGTATGACGATACACACGATGCTTTTGCTTATCTTGGAGCGAATTGGATATTTCAAACTCAAACAGGAACGCCAACTCTGTACAATGCAACCCATCACTATTCTGCAAAAGGGATGGGCGGCAACGAAATTAGATTTAAATTTTACGGAACCAAGTTAAGACTAATATCAAGTATAGGTTCGACTTTTGCAGATGATATTTCAGTGGTCATTGATGGAGCAACTGAAAAGTTTAATGCAAGAATGGCAACAACAATAGACGAAAGACAACGGTTAACCTATGAAAAAACTAATCTACCATTAGGTGGCCATGAAGTTAAGCTTATCAGCGGAACTAACGGAGATTGGAGATTGGATATTGATGCTATCGACATTGATGATAATGGACAACTTTTAGCTAGTGTTGGTTCGCGATTAACCGCCCCCGAAGCAGGATGGAAGAGATATGATGATAGTGTATCTTCTATTAAATATGTTGGAAGGTTCACTAACGGTGTTGGTGCGGGTGCATACAATGGATACTCTAATTACACTTCGACAATAGGAGACAAGATTGTCTTTGACTTTGAAGGAACTAAGTTAAGATTAATTGGAGCACGATATACCAATCGAAGTGATTTAATCGAAGTTTACGTTGATGGAAAATTGCATGGGACTCATTCACAACTAGGATCAGAACTTGCACAAGTACTTCAGGTTGAAATTGTGGGATTACCGAAATCAAGACATCGAGTAGAAATGGTGAATAAATCCAGTGGATCAACGACTACTTTTATGGCTCTTGATGCCGTAGATATAGACTCAGATGGTCGGTTATTTCATCCAGACGAAGTGACAAGTATTACTGAACTTGAAGTTGGTAAGCGTATTAGATGTAACTATGTTTCGAATACCGCTGGTGTGGCAGGAGAGTTTAAAAATATAGGAAAACAAACATCTGACTTTATATCAACAACATCTGTTCCAAGTGTGCCTAATGGTGACTTCTATTTCATTGTTGCTGATGCATATAATGGAAAGAAAATTTTAATTGCAGACAGGAACATTCAATCCACAATTTCATGGGATGCATTGAACAGTAGTGGTCTTGTATTTGGCATTCAAAAGGAATTGGGAGAGAAGAATTATACCTTTCTTTATCGATTACTCAGAGGCGGTATCAACGCAACGGATAAGGATAATGAGTGGGATAAATATATTGTTAGCTCTACGCTGAATGGAGCAATCATTGCTGGAAGCAATGGTGTATGGAATTGGAGTGGAACCACTAGAAGTTGGACTTCTACTACTTACCCTTCTTTTACTGACAGAAGAGTTCAAAGAGGTGGAACATCCGCAGATGCTTTCATAGCAAACAACAACGGAAGTATAGCAACAAACACAAGTTCAACCGCTACTGGATATAGACCATTAGTGGAACTAGAAACTTTGCCAATGTTTAAATCCTTCGTCAAACATGATGGAGCCTATAAAAGGCTTGATACTGTAACTTTAGAATGGAATACAATTTCAGCAACTTTACCATCAGAAGACACTTTTATTAATGACGGAATGGATGATCTCTCTGTATTAGATAGAAAAAACGAAAGTTTCGTTCAGACTATGACTGCCAATGAATCGCTAGGATCAGGCAAGTTGTTCAAAGAAAGAATCGATCTGAAAAAGTATTTCGAAATAACAAGTGTAAGTGTGAAGTAGGGCTTAGATACTCTACTTCTTTTTGTTTTTTAAATAATGATAATATTTAGAAAGGAGGTAGCTATATGGAGAATATAGACATTAGACTTTCCAACGGTTCACTTGTCTTTACTTCGATTAATGGGAGCATTA
Source organism: Paenibacillus sp. FSL H7-689 (assembly GCF_000517905.1). Taxonomy (NCBI): domain Bacteria; kingdom Bacillati; phylum Bacillota; class Bacilli; order Caryophanales; family Paenibacillaceae; genus Paenibacillus; species Paenibacillus sp. FSL H7-689. The sequence goes on along the minus strand of NZ_ASPU01000015.1, from coordinate 405,397 downwards.
GAACATCTATCGGCAAAACCAGTGGAAAGTGGTATTGGGAAGTGAAGCTAAATGGATCGGATGCGGCTGTGTATGTAGGAGTTGCAAACAGCAACTTTCCAGTTGGTAGCACCTCTCCAGCCAGTAATGCAAATTGGAGATGGGCATACAATGGAACAAAATATCCATCGTATGATCCATATGGAGCAAAATGGAATGTTAACGAGGTTATAGGTGTAGCCCTTGATTCTGACAATGGTACATTGGAGTTTTATAAGAATGGTGTGAGCATAGGGATTAGTCATACCGATCTAAAAACACTTGGAGAGGTTTTCCCTGTGATTGGAACTGGAGGTGGATCTTTCTCCAGAACAGCAACGATAAATTTTGGGTATACTCCATTTTCATATGCCATACCAAGAGGATATAGTTCTTACGCATCAGTCTACTCACATAAATTCTTACTTTCATCCAAAGACAAATACTATGGGTTTACTCTGGGTAGTTACAACAATTCTCTTCCCATCATGACTAGCAACACTACTCCAAGTGGAGCAGCAAGTGCTAGTAACGAAGCAAATTCTACGTATCTTGCATACAAAGCATTTGATAAAAGCACAATGACTAGATGGATAGCATCATCGTTAAACACAGGTTGGATAGCGTATTCGTTCCCTATTGTAAAGATCATTAAAAGATATGCACTTTTACCAAGAGCAGATAGCTTAGGAAATACGCCAAAAAGCTGGAATTTTGAAGGTTCAAATGATGGTGTTAATTGGGTCGTACTAGATACTCAAAGCGATATAATAGATTGGGTGGTTGGCAACAAAAAAAAAATTGATGTATGGAATCAAACAGGGTATTTGAAATATAGGTTGAATATACTAGCGACTGTATCTTCAGGAGTGCAACCTTCTATAGATGAGTTTGAATTGTTTGAAAAAACTGATAATGAGTTGGTAATTTCAAATGAAATGAATGAAGATTACTTTGCTAATTATGGTTCGAGTGGCGAACTTTCGAAGTTTAACTCAGCTATTAAAAAAATTAAATCAATTGAATCCAACTCTTCTACTTATGACTCAGGCAAAACCTTTGAACACACAATTGATATGTCAAAACGCCGAGTAGATAAAATTACACTTGGCTAAATTCATGAGGAACACATCTATAGGGTGTGTTCTATTTTATTTTGAAAGGAGATGGTTTAATGACAGAGATAGTTGCTTTAGGTGATGCTATTGATGCAGTAAGTTCTACTGGATTCATTCCTTGGGGAATTACCGTTATTGGAAATGAAATATTTGTATCACAATACAATGTAACTACCTATAGAATTAGAGTTTTTGATGCAGATGCCTATACCGTTAAAAGGGAGTTTAATGTTAGTGGTGTAACAGCAAATCAGTATGGGTCAATAGGTACAGATGGAACAAATTTAATGGTTTCCAATAGCAGTGAATGCATCGTAACTATAGACAAGGAAACTGGGGCTGTAATTAAGATAGGAACTATAAGTTATGGATTTAGTCTAACCGCAACATTTGATGTTGACCTTGAGAGAGACTTAATTGTGTTTCAAACATATTCTGGTGGTATGGTGTATATCACTAGATATTCCACAGGTGTAGTGATAAACACATATAGAATGCCTATAACTACTTCTGGTAGTGGTGCAATTATTTATAGGAAAAAGGGGATTTCTAAAGCGCATATTGTTGTGTCTCAGTATTTCAATAATATGATTTTTGTTTCTAGCGATATAAGTAAATCTACAGAAAATCTAACATTTACTCAAATATATACGTATAACACTGCTAGATTAACAGGTTTAGGAGCGAGAGATAATCAGTTGTTTGTCGGTGTATATAGCCCCGGAAGCAAGATTTTTCGTTTGGATATTAGCAAACTGACAGCTAATCAATTCTTGATTTCAGCAGAAGATAAATATTATTCTGTAAGATCGGAGTCATACAGCCAAGATACAGTGATACCTGCCATGACTAGCAATGTCACACCACTAGGAAAAGCTTTTTCAAGTAGTGAATATTCAACAGATAGGGGCGCTTGGAGATCGTTCGACAAAACTCAAACAACCTATGCAAGTAGAGATGGAGCAGGAATGACAGGGCATTTAGGATATGAATTTAACATAGCAATAACTATCGGAAAATACTCTGTACAAAGTGCGACCGCTGATAGCTCAACTCTACAAGCGTTATCAAAGGATTGGACATTTGAAGGATCGGATGATGGGGTAAATTGGAATGTTCTAGACACTCAAACCAATCAAGCGTGGACAACTGCATACACAGATAAAGAGTATTATATTGATAAAAGCAAGATTGGAAAATATAAAATGTATAGACTGAATTGGAGTGCTACCAATGGATGGAGATATGCAATAGTGGGAGAACTAAAAATGTACCAATACACTTCAAGTTTGGTTCGGGAATTTCCACATGCCTCGGATGTTAATTTTATAAAGTATGGAATGAATAAAAATGATGCAATTGACTTAAATTCTTCCATATCTCACATACAAAATGTAGTTGAAGATGTTCAGTCTCTTGGTTCAGGAAAACTTTTCAGACAACCAATCGACAGGTCGAAGCATCAAGCAAACAAGATTATATTAGGCTAAATTTATGAGGACACATCTATATGGTGTGTTCTATTTGTTTTGAAAGGAGATGGCTGAATGGGAGATATTTTAGATGTAACACTAAGTCCCACTGATAAGAATGGTACAACTACCTTATCTAATGGGAACTTAACTGTTACTATGACCACTGCAACTACGGGGAATATTCGTGCCACACATGGTAAAACTACTGGAAAATGGTATTGGGAGATTAAGTACACTGGGCATGATTGGTTTTTTGTTGGGATCGCAAATATGAATTATCCCATCGCGAGTCCTGACTACTATGGAACAAGTGGAAATGCGTTAAATATTAGGACTATTTATGCAGCAACTGGAGCTAAATTTCCTGAAAATGTAGCATATAGTTCAAGACCAGCGGCTGGGGATGTAATCGGTATTGCCCTTAATCTGGATGAAGGAAAATTGGAATTTTATATAAATGGGAAAAGTCAAGGAGTATCTCACACAAACATATTATCAATGGGAGAAGTTTATCCGTTTATTAAGAGTCAATCTACAACCAGTAAAGTTATCACAGTTAATTTTGGTGCAACTCCATTTGATTACGATATACCATATGGTTTTTATTCTTACGATGGTAGACAAAGCAAATGGCATAATAAATTCTTGATTTCATCAGAAGATAAGTATTATTCAGTTTCAACCTTAAAATATAGCGACAATACTGTCATTCCAAAGATGACATCTAATACTGCTCCTTCTGGTATCGCAAGTGCAAGTAACACGAATATCCCATCATTTCCATATAGAGCATTTGACGGAGATATTGGTGGGACATGGTATGCAACAGCATCTTTTCCAATAAATTTACAGTATGAGTTTACTCAGTCTAGAGTTATTGGGAAGTATTCATTGCTTGGATATACCGCTGAGAACAATTCTAAAGACTGGACATTCGAAGGATCTAATGATGGAGTTAATTGGACTGTTTTAGATGAGCAAGAAAATCAGACGAATTGGACAGTTGGAGAGGTTAGAAACTTCTCATTCAAAAATACAGCCAATTTTAAGATATATAGAATTAATATAACTAGTAATAATGGCGGTAGTTTAATACAGGTTGCAGAATTGTTAATGTACGAAATATTAGAGTTTCCAAGAGTGAAATCTCTAGACTCTTTGTCTGAGTCTAATTTTTTGATTCATGGAAAGGATAAAAACGGAGAAATTGATATGCACTTGATGTTAAAACATCGCTCTTATCAAAGTACTGGTAGTAATATATTAGGTTCAGGCAAAGTGTTTAAACAAAAAATCGATACAACAAAAATACCAATCAAGAAAGCAACAATCACATAACGATGTGAAATGATTGTTTGATTTAAATTTAGAAAGGAGATGGGATTATGGCTACAATAGGACAGGCACTACTGCTTGCTGAGTCAGGTTGGCAAAGAATAGACAATAATAATAATGCTATTACTTATTCAGGTGCATGGACATCGGGAAATAGTAATGATTTTTACAATAATACGTATACATTCACATCAACTGCTAATGATAAAGTTGCTTTTACATTCAGAGGAACAAAGCTTAGAATAATCGGCGCTCAATATACTACTGGCAGTAGCGATATTAGCATTTTCATTGATGAAGTGGAAGAAAAGACAACTCAGAATGCCGGGTTAGTTTATCAGGTCCTTACTTATGAAAAAATAGGTATGGTAAATAAAGTTCACACTGTTGAGATAAAGAATAATCAAAATGCGATTGTATGGATTGATGCTATTGATATTGATAGTTCTGGTGAATTCGGTGCTACTGGCTTGTACAAAACGCTAGTCTTCCATGCCGATCAATATAAATATATCAATGGTACGAACTGGGCAACTCTGATGAATACTATTCCAACGGAAAATGATTATAAAGAATTCGGGATAGATGATATCACTACTATTCCAGAAGACATGTGGATGAAGTTGGTAGGCGAAATAGAATTTTGTTATTACACAACAGATTCAAGAGTTTCGAATGCATCCTTTAACATCGAAACCGAACCTTTTACTCTCGAAGAGGAGTGGGCAGACAAGGATATTGAAGTACTTTATTATACAGACGATCCCAATGCAACAGAATCGGTGGTAACAATCGAAACTGATCCCTTCACCCTAGCGGAAGAATGGGAAGATAAAGAGATCAAAATCATTGAATACACCGATGACCCCAACCAAACCGAATCAACGATTACAATCGAAACCGAACCTTTTACAATATACGACGAGTTGGGTGACAGTGTAGATGTTCTATACTACACGGACGATCCATCCAAAACGTCAGCGGAACTAAATATCACGGCTAACTACTCCCCATTGGATGAACTTGAGGGAGATTTTGACGTGGTTACGTGGACGAATGATGAAGAGGTTATTGCCGGTAATCGGGACATGATGCTGACGTATAACGCGCTACCGTTTGAGCAATTAATTGTGCAACCAACAGACATAGCGTTATATGGAGACGTGAAAAAGGTTGTCGCTACGAAAGTAGCGGAGAACAGTCCGGAAGGTATATTAAGAATGGCTGCTTCGTTCGACTCGGGGCTGACATGGAAGACTTACCGGTTCAATAAGTGGTTCAATCTGGATATCCAGGATACAACGTTATTCAAAAGAAAAGGAATGAACCTGGACACACTCAACGCCATCCCTGAAAAGGATCTAATAGCTCTAACTCGAATTGCCTACTACTTCGATAGCAGTAAGCACTATGAAAACAGCTATTCGCTTGACGAAGTGAAGATGGTCGTTGATGCACCGCGACATGCAGTGGAGTTTAGAGATATGTCACTGCAACTGTTAAACACCACAGCCACAATCGACCTGACCTTCTCTGGTAACAAACTTACAGGTGTGCTGGATGATGCAGATCAAGGCAAGGTTAAATACCGCGTCTTGTTGAACGGTAAAACGTATTATCCGGCGGATGGCAATTTTACACGACTAGCAGCATCTCCATTCAATATTGAACTCAATATTGACGAGAGAAATGTTAATTTTGGCGTAGAGAATACATTGAAGGTTGAATTTCAGGATTATTGGGGTGCCGTAGACTCACGGGAAATCAAGTTTATCGGATCGTATTCAGGATTAATGTTTATGGACGAGTCTGGAGATTTTCTTTCAGATACCTTTGGTGGTATTTTGAAACAACTTGATTATGGGGTGATCATTGCCGGACAGACGACGTTAACAAAGAAAGTCAGAATCAAAAACTTGCTTGGTTATGCTGTGGATCATGTTTACCTGGAGATGGATAAGAAATTCGAAACGGATGGTGTTGAAGTCCAATTATCCAGACAGGCCGACCCGTTTCTTCCAATCGATTATCTGACCTATAGTCTGATTCAACCGGAGGATAGCATCGATTTTTATATTCGTATCGCAACGGATATTCATGCCAAGCCGAATCCTAATGGCAATTTTGAAATGAAGGTCACAGCAGACCGGGTGTAGCTCTCAATACAATGAGACAGGAAGTGAGTGGAATTAATAACGGGGAGACTCTATTAGATAGTTATATACATATTAAAAGTCCGGAAAATCGTTTTATAGCAAAGTATATTCTGTACAATCAGGTGGATGAAGAACTGTCTTCAACCCTAATAGCTGCTACAAGAAAAGTGTCCGAGATCGTCTCTAGTGTATCCGTACGTGTCAGACGGTCAGAGGAATTAAGCAATTCGCTATATGTGATGTACAGGTCGCAAGGGGATCTGAGCGCAACCATTCAAGCGGCATCCAAAGTTGATCTTGAAGGCATGTTGTACGTTCGACCACATAACCGTGCACACGGCAAATATGAATTACTGGAAGCACCGCGTGTAACTGTTAATCTTAAGCCTGTTGCTGATGCGACCACACGAAGCCAAACTCACCTGCAGACGCTCAACTTTGGTGATACACAGCGTATGATGATCGGTAGAGACGAGATAGAGCAATTCGAATCGTTTATACATTTCGGTGATTTGGATACTAGAATACCTGATCTGTTATATCTGGAAGACGCTAAATTGAGGTTATATTACACAGGAACCTTGGCACCTGGAGCACACATTGAGCTGCATCAGCCGGATACGTTGTGGCGTGAGTACGGGATTACGTATGCGAACAGACCTCATTCCATTCAGCTCTTATCGTCCAGTTATATCCTGAATACGACTGAACGTTATGTTGAGTTTGATATGATGGCATTACTTCAAATGTGGAGAGAAGGTATTCTTTCAAATGTTGGAATGATTATTCAGTCTAGCGGCAACACGCCGATTTATTTCAACACTCGTGAGTCTTCCAAACCACCTGTTTTGCAGATCAAATATATCACTTCTCAAATTTATTCCATCGGTCGAACCGAAATTGAAAGTGAAGTTTTTATTTATGGTGCAGGTCGCAAGGATATAGCTTCAACGTTAGTTGTACACAGTGATATTGGGCTGGACTGGCTCAAATCTCAGTTGTACGTCCACCGTTATCAGGATCACATGCATCATGATATACCTCAAGTAATCGCGGTCAGCCGTCCGGACGTGGATGTAGATCTGATAGTAGCTAAACGTATAGATGCAGAACTGGATTCGAACATTTCTATTGCTGAAAGTAGGACAGAAGAGAAGGAAACATGGGTTTCTATTTCTAAGCCCGAGCTTCATTCGCAGTTCATTACTGCTATACGAACAACTAAGGATACAGACGGTAATCTTGCCGTTAGAACAGGTCTAGACGACGAAAAAACTGTAGAAATCGCAGTGTCTCATCCTGACTTGCCTTCAGTCATTACGGTAGATAGACAAATGTCTCTAGTCAGTACGTTAACGATATCACAGCTGCTCGATGATGGACGGGATACGAGTTTAATTGTATCCGTACCAGATCTTCATGCTTCATTGGAAGTCTCCAATTATATAAAAGCAACTTCAACGTTGGGGTCTTTGCTTACGGTCATGTACGACGGTGATTCGACTGTGATTTCAGAGATTAAGGTTAATAAGCCTGATCTGAATAGTGTTCTTCAAGTCAGAGCATTAGATCATGATGAGAGGGCAGGCAGTCTTGAGATTCCTTATTTGGCAGAACAGCTTGGGCAATTATATATTTCAAGACCTGATGTGCTTTCCAGCATTGAGGTCAAGTATATGGATGTTTTGGATGCACACATTAGTATCAAGGAAAGAGAATACTTGGATAGCTATCTTCAGGTGCGAGATTGGAAGGATATGCAGTCTACAGTAGATGTGAGACAGATTGTCGATATGGCTACTGAAATGACAATTTCCAAGCCTGATCTGGCTGCGTATATCCGACCAAGAGTTATTGCAAATGAAGAATTGGATTCGATCACAAGTATCCGTAAACGGGATGCCGGTGATTTAGTGACCACAGTAATTGTGAAGAGTCCAGGAAATCAAGCGTATTTTTACATTTTATAAAATGAGTACATCATCAAAGAGGGCGTAGGCCCTCTTTTTTTTGCGTTTAGGATTTGCCCAACTCTAAGCATCTGTACTTTATTATGTAACAGTCATCTTCTCGTTATGATACAATGTGTTCATCACATATTAAGGAATGAAGAGCATGCGTCAAGAGGACAGCGTATTTGAACAGATTATGAAGCAGAAAAGATTGAAGCCTATCAAGCCTGAAACTACAAAAATTCAAGTTAAACCAATACATAAAAAGAAACTAGCTCAGGAGCAATTAAGTGATTTGGATGTCCAGTTCAAAAAGTCGGTAGCTGAATCAATAGACCGCAGTGTACTTCATAGACGTGTACTAGGAATTAGAAGAGAGTTAACGGAGATAAGGCGATTAAAGAATGATGAGCATACGTTTTAAGTTAGCGCCACTTTGACCATCCTTGGGTGAGGGTGGCTTTTTATATTTCAACTAAAGCATATCCCTCCTATCTAAGTCTGCGAAGAGAATTACCAACATTGTATTTGAACTGTAAGTACCTACATTTTCTCAAACACGGCAGGTGTCCACACGACAATCCAGAATGAGGCATACAATTATCGTGACCTGTGGAAGAGGAGGTGGATCGGGAAATTATGGTGACGATGGAGCCTATTGTAGTTGGAGAACATGTATTAGTTGGGGTAGAAGTCAAGCTGCCCAAAACAACGTTGCTGACCATTAACACATCCAAAGGATATATCATGTGCGGAGCACTCGACGTGGGATTACTTAATGAGAAGCTCGGGGATCGCAAAATTATTGCAGCTCGGGCGGTTGGTGTGCGTACACTGGAGCAATTGTTGCATGCACCTATGGAGTCGGTGACAACAGAAGCCGAGGCCATGGGCATTACGGTTGGCATGACGGGTGTAGAGGCTTTGTTGAAAATGATCTAAGCACTAACAAAAGGGCTCCCTATGGGAAGCCCTTATTTAACGCCGTAATACAGAGCCTGGCACATCGTAGCTCCCACCTCTATACACACGAACGCTTTCTATTAAATTAAGCTTCTTCCTTCGCGAACAAGGCAGCCAGGTTTTCTTGGAAAGGAGCGCGAACAACGCCTTTTTCCGTGATAATAGCTGTTACATATTCGTTAGGCGTTACATCAAATGCTGGATTGTATACTTTAACACCTTGCGGTGCTGTACGTTTCCCAAATCCTTCAGTGACTTCTTCCGCAGCACGTTCCTCAATTGGAATGAGGTCCCCGGATGGAGTGGACAAGTCGATGGTCGACAATGGGCTGGCTACATAGAACGGAATATTGTGAGCTTTGGCAAGCACAGCCACGCTGTATGTTCCGATTTTGTTAGCTACATCGCCATTCGCAGCAACACGATCAGTTCCGACGATAACGGCTTGAATCCAGCCTTTGGACATCACCATGCCTGCCATGTTATCACAGAGCAGCGTAACGTCAATGCCGGCTTGCTGTAACTCAAATGCAGTCAGGCGTGCACCTTGAAGTACGGGACGAGTTTCGTCTGCAAATACCTTCAGGTGAATGCCACGTTCCTGTGCGAGATACATTGGAGCAGTTGCCGTACCATATTTCGCAGTAGCCAGTCCACCTGCATTACAGTGAGTGAGTACACCCATACCATCTTCGAACAATGGCAGTGCATTCTCACCGATCATGCGGCATACTTCTTCGTCTTCTTTCTGAATCAACAGAGCTTCTACTTCAAGAGCATCATTGCCCTCATCCAGGCTCAGGCCGGATTCAACGACCTCATTTGCTTTTTGCATCATGCGATCCAGTGCCCAGAAAAGGTTCACCGCTGTTGGTCGGGAAGTAGCCAGATGAGCACATATGGATTTTACGTGATCCAACCAACCTTGAACGGTTGTTCCGTCATATGATTTGGCACCCAATACAACACCAAATGCAGCAGCAATACCAATCGCCGGAGCACCGCGCACTTTCATGGAGTGGATGGATTCCCATACTTCCTCGGGTGTATACAATTTCAACATGAGGATCGTTTCGGGCAGCAGACGCTGGTCAAGCATTTCAAGCTTGTCCTTTTTCCAGATGAGAGAGGACAGAGGCTGATATTCAGGGGTTGTCATGGGTGGTTCCTCCGTTCCTTATGTTAAACCTTAGTAGTAGTAACAGCTGTGGATACAATATCCAGTACTTCGCCGATGGTATTCAAGCGACGATTGTTCTTGATCAATGCTTTACCAATGGCCAATGATTTACGCTGAGCATGTTCACGTTCAGTCGCATTTGGAATGGTATCTATATCCGCCACGTGAGCGAGTCCCACGATACGACGAACCATTTTGGCACCTGCGAAGCCAATGGAATCTCTGAACAATTGTTGCACATATAGATCCTGATACCCTGGCGTTTTTGCCATCGGATCAACGAGGTCATTAACCCAGAGGGCACGGAAACGAGATTCGAATTCAGTCCATACATCACGAACCATATTCAGCAAAAGCGTCTCACGCTCACGCAAAGCAGTCTCATCCTGAATCCATCCTGGCAGGGATGCGTAATTCAAGAGCAGGTTCGCAAGGACTGCACCGACATCAAATCCCATGGGGCCGTAATATGCAAATTCGGGATCGATGACCTTGGTTGATTCAGGTGTAACAAAAATACTGCCTGTATGCAGATCTCCATGAAGCAATGCCTGCCCATGTGTCAGGAATTTTTCCCGTAGTAAGGCCACTTCAAGGTGAAGTTCTCCATCTGTGCGGAGGGCTTCAGCCTCGTCCTCAATGGAAACATCATAATTATTTTTCTCAGCGATCCGGTAGGGTTCATCAAAGATCAGATCCTCCGTTATTTTGCATTGGTCCGGATTAATGAATCTGCCCTGTTGTTCCTTCTTCAATTGCTGATCCATGCCCAAGTCGGATGTGAAGAACAGCGTTCTTGCCATGAATTCCCCAATATGCTGTGCAAAAAGAGGATAGGAAACACCTTCGATCAGGCCTTTACGCATGATCACATGATCACTTAGATCTTCCATAACCGTTAACGCAAGGTCATCATCGTAATGATACACTTCGGGTACCATCCCTGGACACAGACGATACTCTTCCTGCAGAATCTCACGTTCAATGCGGGCACGTACCAGAGAGAGCGGCCAGGATTCTCCAACCACTTTCGCATAAGGAAGCGCCTGTTTGATAATGATACTTTTATCGGAGTTCTGATCGGTGATGTGGAATACCAAATTCAGATTGCCATCGCCGATCTCGTGACAATCCAGATTCGCATCTGCCGCAAATGGACCCGGTAATGTTTTGGCCAGTTCAATTGCATCCTGGGGGGTAAACGGGCGATATTGGGACAAAGGTGCCACCTCCATATATATGAAGAAACAGGAAAACCCACTTCTTTGCTTGGTATATGTCAGTATATCGGAAATAACGCGGTTTTTGAACTTTTTTTTGAGACAAGTCAAGTCGATCCTGATTCGAACTTCCGGTTCAAGGGTAAAAACAAATAGGCTGGACGGTTGAGAGAAACGCCGTTAACAAGCCTCTCCACTACATGTGGTGACACATTATTAACTCTCTGTTATGCATTGCGGGACAACCTGCTTATCATGGCATGACAGACTAATTTTAAATAAAGGATGGGATTAATATGGCTACAAAAAACAAAACAGATCAAGCAAAATCGGTGGAACAAGTACTTAATCGTCAGGTAGCTAACCTGAACGTATTGTATGTTAAAATCCATAACTATCACTGGTACGTTAAAGGACCTAACTTCTTCACGTTGCATGTGAAATTCGAAGAGTTCTACAACGAAGTTACAGTACAAATGGATGAAATCGCAGAGCGTATCCTTACGCTGAAAGGTAGCCCGGCGGCTACAATGAAAGAGTATTTGGAGCTTTCCTCTATCCAGGAAGCAGCAGGCGGAGAAGACGCAAAAACAATGGTGCAAAACCTGATCGAGGACTTCGCTACACTTTCGAATGAATATCAGGAAGGTATCGAAGTTGCAGATGCAGCTGAAGATCAACCAACATCCGATATGCTGACAGGTTTCAAGGCTGACCTGGAGAAACACATGTGGATGCTTCGCTCTTTCCTGGGTTAATATAGGTAAGATTTTGCCTAATACAAATGGTCTCTTACGTAAGCTTTCTGAGCCCGGATCATGTTGTCAGAAACGCCCTGAGCGTCTATACTGCTGACAAGAACGATAGGGGAGGGGACCGCTTATGTTAGAACCAACGATACCGGCTTTAAAAGAATGGGCTTCTGCAATCAAAGCACTGGAAACGGGTCGCCAGATTATGGTGATGCGCAAAGGCGGGATTGTAGAGGAAACCCGACATTTTGAGCTGAAAAGTCCAGCGTTTTATCTGTATCCGACTTATGAACATCAGCGTAAAGAACTGATTAAGTCCTCGGATCAATCCTATGTTGAAGAATCACTGGCCGAATGGGTGCCCGAAGCTTCGACAATCCGTATTACTGCATATGCCGAAGTAACGCAGGATCTGGAGATACGAGATCAGGAGATGCTGGATCGACTTCTTGACTTTCATATGTGGACAGCGGATTTTGCCGAAGACCGTTTGAAATGGAAACGTAAAGATCCGCTCCATGTATTGATTTTACGTGTGTACCTTTTGAAAGAACCGATGGAAATCCCCGTACTGCCTGAATATAATGGTTGCCGTTCATGGATTTCTATTCCGAATGGTCCGGTGCCGCGCGAAATGACGCCGGTGGTGGACGTTGCGGATTTTGACGAACAGGTACAGAAGATTAACGAGATGCTCAAATTGTAAATGGTAACGTTATTTAACGGAGGGACTTGTCCATAATATGGATGAGTCCTTTTTTTAGATTAGTGTACAGCAGATGGCATAAAAGCTTGAATTGCTGTGATTTTTCTCACTGTGCATTTGTGCTTAAGATGTTTTCTGATTTGATTCAATTTGTCTTTTACTATAGAATCAGAAAGAATAAGGTTTCATGCAAGGGACAAAGGTTCTTAGGAAATGACTTGATTATCATTGAGAATCAGTTTAGAATTATTCTAAAGTGTTCTTGCTTTGAAGATTCGAGTACAGGAGAAATTCAGGGGAAGCCCTGTTCAGATATAATAGGCGCTTTTTCTTTTTCGACAGTAAACATCAATTTAATCAATGGAGGGAAACAATACACATGGCTACGAATTTCGTCATTGAAGGTCTGAAAGCGACGATCGAAGGTAAGGAAATCCTGAAAGGCATCAACCTGGAAATGAAAGGTGGAGAAATCCACGCAATCATGGGACCAAACGGAACAGGTAAATCCACTCTGGCTTCTGCGTTGATGGGTCACCCTAAATATGAAGTAACAGACGGTAAAATTACACTTGATGGTGAAGATGTATTGGATATGGCTGTAGATGAGCGCGCACGTGCAGGTCTCTTCCTAGCTATGCAATACCCAAGTGAAATTGCAGGTGTTACAAACTCCGACTTCTTGCGTAGTGCAATTAACGCACGTCGTGGCGAAGGTAACGAGATCTCCCTGATCAAGTTCATTCGTCAAATGGAAGGTAAAATGAAAGAACTCGACATGAACCCTGAGTTCGCTCACCGTTACCTGAACGAAGGTTTCTCCGGTGGTGAGAAAAAACGTAACGAGATTCTGCAAATGATGCTGCTTGATCCGAAAATCGTAGTACTTGATGAAATTGACTCCGGTCTGGACATCGATGCTTTGAAAATCGTGGCTGACGGTGTGAACGCTATGAAGAGCGAAGACCGTGGCTTCCTGATCATCACTCACTACCAACGTCTGTTGAACTACATTACGCCTGACTATGTTCACGTAATGATGCAAGGTCGTATTGTGAAATCCGGCGGACCTGAATTGGCTCACCGTCTGGAAGCGGAAGGGTATGACTGGGTAAAGGCAGAGCTGGGAATTACAGACGAAACTGTAGGCCAAGAAGCGTAAAGACAAAACGGAGGAGGATTAATTAATGACTACACAAACAATTCTTCCGGTTGAATCTGAAGCGCTTCGCGCCTTGTCGGAAAGCAACAATGAACCCGGCTGGTTGACCGAACAGCGGCTTGAAGCTTTAAAGCTTGCGAGCGGGCTTGCGCTTCCTAAACTGGAAAAACAAAAAATCGAACGCTGGAATGTCAGCGAGTACGGAACATATAAAACAAGTGAAGCTATTTCTTCTTTGACAGAAGTACCTGCTTCTATCAAAGATCTGGTTCAGGATCAAGCTGAAGGCAGTCTGGTTATCCAGCGCAATTCCGGTACGGTTTACTCCAAGGTGTCTGCTGATCTGGCAGCAAAAGGAGTTATCTTCACGGATCTGGCTACAGCGGTTCGCGAACATGGCGATCTGGTAAAACAATATCTGAACACAGCAGTGAAAGCGGATGAGCATTCCCTCGCTGCATTGCATGCGGCACTTTGGAATGGCGGGGTCTTCCTGTATGTTCCGAAAAATGTCGAAATCGAAGTACCACTGCAAGCAGTGTTGCTTACGGATGACGCATCTGCAACGTTTGCACCTCACGTGCTTGTTGTTGCAGAAGCAAACAGTTCAGTAACTTATGTTGATAACTATGTATCTGGCGAATTGTCCGCACCTGTTTTCCATAATGGTGTTGTGGAAGTATTCGCAAAATCCGGTGCTAAAGTACGTTTCGCATCGGTTCATCAACTGAGTGTGAATGTAACTGATGTTTCATTCCGTCGTGCAGTGTTGGAGAATGATGCTTCCATCGAGTGGATTGTAGGCGAAATGAACAATGGCGACACAGCAAGCAACACGATGACCGTGCTGAAAGGCAATGGATCAAGTTCTGATTCCAAAGTCATCGCTGTAGGTTCCGGTTCGCAGAAAATCAACTACACCACAGAAGCTCGTCACTTCGGCAAGAATACACCAAGCCAGATGATTACACGTGCAGTTATGCGTGAAGAAGCTTCTGCAATCATCAACGGCATCACGAAGATTGAGAAAGGCGCTACCAAAGCCGATGGACAGCAGACAGAGAAAGTGTTGATGCTGAGCCCTAAAGCACGTGGAGATGCGAACCCAATCCTCCTTATTGATGAAGATGATGTAACAGCAGGTCACGCGGCTTCTGTTGGTCAAGTCAATGCCGAGCAGATTCATTACTTGATGTCGCGCGGAATTAACCGTACGGATGCCGAACGCCTGATCATCTATGGCTTCCTGGCTCCGGTGGTGGCGGATATTCCTCTGGAAGCACTGCGCACCCAATTGCAGTCCCTGATTGAGAAGAAGCTGGGACAATGAACCCGTCCATTCGCGAGCAGTTCCCGATCCTCCACCAGGAAATTAACGGACACCCGCTCGTATATTTAGATAGTGCTGCAACTTCACAGAAGCCTCATGCTGTGATTGAAGCAGTCAAACATTATTATGAGTATGAGAACTCCAACGTACACCGAGGTGTTCATACCCTTGGAAGCCGTGCAACGGACGCTTACGAAGGCGCACGTGAGAAGGTAGCCAAGTTTATCAATGCCCGCCGTACACAGGAGATTATCTTTACTCGCGGGACAACGACAGCCCTCAATCTGGTGGCTTCATCGTACGCCCGCGCCAATTGCAAAGAAGGCGATGAAATTGTTATCACGCAAATGGAGCACCATAGTAATCTGATTCCTTGGCAGCAAGTTGCCAAGGAGACAGGTGCAACATTGAAATACATTCCGCTTCAGCCTGACGGTCATATTGAATTGGCTGATGTTGAGAAGACGATTACGAACAATACTAAAATTGTAGCAATCGCTTATGTATCCAATGTTATGGGTCTGATCCATCCAGTGAAACAAATTGCTGAAATTGCACACCGCAATGGTGCTGTCATCGTTGTTGATGGCGCACAAAGCACACCTCACATGAAGGTGGACGTTCAGGATCTGGACTGTGATTTCTATGCATTATCCGGTCATAAAATGTGCGGACCAACCGGAATCGGTGCACTCTACGGCAAAAAGGCGCT
Organism: Paenibacillus sp. FSL H7-689; assembly: GCF_000517905.1. Classification (NCBI taxonomy): domain Bacteria; kingdom Bacillati; phylum Bacillota; class Bacilli; order Caryophanales; family Paenibacillaceae; genus Paenibacillus; species Paenibacillus sp. FSL H7-689. Next base: position 389,318 of record NZ_ASPU01000015.1, on the reverse strand, counting down.
GCTGGAGTCCATGGAACCCATTGAGTTCGGTGGTGAAATGATTGATGATGTGGGTCTGTACGAATCCAACTGGAAAGAGCTTCCCTGGAAGTTCGAAGGTGGAACCCCGATTATCGCAGGTGCGGTAGGGTTGGGAGCTGCCATTGATTTTCTGGAGCAGATTGGTATGGATGAGATCGCACATCATGAAAGTGTGCTGGCAGCTTATGCAACAGAACGACTGGCCGAGATCGATGGGTTAACCATCTATGGCCCAGCCAAGCGGCATGTGGGTGTTGTTACCTTTAATCTGGGGGATGTTCATCCGCATGATGTGGCAACCGTGCTGGATGCGAGTGGAGTAGCCATTCGTGCCGGACACCATTGCTGTCAACCGCTAATGCGCTGGCTTGAAGTTAGCTCAACAGCTCGTGCCAGCTTCTATCTATACAATAACGAACAAGATGTAGATCGGCTTGTCAGCGCCTTAATCCAGACAAAGGAGTATTTTGGCGATGCAACTTGATGATCTGTACAGACGTGTTATAATGGACCACTACAAAAACCCGCGTAACCGCGGAACATTTGATAATGACGCTGTCACGGTGAATTTGAACAATCCAACGTGCGGCGACCGGATTTCACTGCAAATTTTGCTGAAAGACGGAATCGTCCAGGAAGCCAAATATACGGGTGAAGGCTGCTCCATCAGCATGTCCTCTGCATCGATGATGACAGAGGCCGTCAAAGGCAAAACGATGGAACAAGCACTCGATATCGCTAACCGTTTTTCCTCACTGATGAAAGGTGAAGAAGTCGATTTCGACGATTATGAAGATCTCGAAGCCCTATCCGGTGTGAACAAGTTCCCTGCACGCATCAAATGTGCCACTCTGGCCTGGAATGCATTACGCAAAGGGATTGACGAAGAGAACAAAGTACAATAACGATAGGGAGGTAGAGCAAGATGGCTAAAAAAGCACCAGAAATGGAAGATTACAAATATGGTTTTCGCGACGAGCACAAATCCATCTTTCAAACCGGTAAAGGTCTGACTGCAGAAGTGGTTACCGAAATTTCCAAGATTAAGAATGAACCGGAATGGATGTTGGAATTCCGTTTGAAATCTTTGAAACAATTCGAAAAGATGCCAATGCCAAAATGGGGCGGAGATCTAGACGGATTGGATTTCAATGAAATTCAGTATTATGTGCGTGCTTCGGAGAAACAAGGTAAAACATGGGAGGAAGTTCCTTCCGAAATCAAGGAAACTTTTGATAAATTGGGTATCCCTGAAGCAGAGCAAAAGTTCCTTGCAGGTGTATCGGCTCAGTATGAGTCCGAGGTTGTATACCACAACATGCAAAAGGAATTGGAAGACCAAGGTGTAATCTTCATGGATACGGACACGGCTCTCAGAGAGCATCCCGAAATCCTGCGTGAATATTTTGCAACGGTTATTCCACCAGCAGATAATAAATTTGCTGCTTTGAATAGTGCGGTATGGTCCGGAGGAAGCTTTATCTACGTGCCTAAGGGCGTTAAATGTGAAGTACCTCTGCAAGCCTACTTCCGGATTAACTCCGAGAATATGGGACAATTCGAGCGTACACTCATCATTGCGGACGAAGATAGCTTCGTTCACTATGTAGAGGGATGTACAGCTCCAATCTACAGCACGAACTCACTGCACAGTGCGGTTGTTGAGATCATCTGTAAGAAAAATGCTCGTGTTCGTTACACAACGATTCAAAACTGGGCACCAAACATCTACAACCTCGTTACGAAACGTGCGGTTGCTGAAGAAAATGCAACGATGGAATGGGTCGATGGTAACATCGGTTCCAAACTGACGATGAAATATCCAGCGGTTGTACTGAAAGGCCGTGGAGCTAAAGGTTCCGTACTCTCCATCGCTGTAGCTGGTAAAAACCAGCATCAGGATGCAGGTGCGAAAATGATCCACTTGGCTCCGGATACAACATCTACGATTGTTTCCAAATCCATCAGTAAACATGGTGGTAAAGTAACGTACCGTGGTTTGGCTTCCTTTGGGCGTCAAGCTGAGGGCGCGAAATCCAACATCAAGTGTGATACACTCATTCTCGATAATGAGTCCACATCAGATACAATTCCTTACAATGAAATCATGAATGATAACATCATGCTGGAGCATGAAGCTACAGTATCCAAAGTGTCTGAGGATCAACTCTTCTACCTGATGAGCCGTGGTCTGACTGATGCAGAAGCAACACAGATGATTATCATGGGCTTCATTGAGCCATTCACGAAGGAATTGCCAATGGAATACGCCGTTGAGATGAATAGATTGATTAAATTCGAAATGGAAGGTTCCATTGGTTAATCCAATGCAGCGCCTTTCGAAGCCGTAAAGCTGAAGCTAGTTGCTGATGTTAAGCGGTAGATATCGTTTTATGTGATCGAATACCCTCTAGAACAGACTTTCTAAAAAGTCTCTCTAGGGGGTATTTTTATTCAAAAAATCTGGGGATAACAGTGATCAGAAGGTTATTCTGTTATCGGAGTGGCAAGCGGAAATATTCTTTAGTTCAATTTGTATATTTACAAATGAATAGACCAGCGTTATTCTTCCATTAACGAATATTACATATATTTGAATAGATTCTAATATGAGGAGGGTTATGATGCGAAGAAGTATAGTTAAAAAAGGAGCAGCCTTGGTATTGTCTGCTGTTGTTGCCTTTACGAGCTCTCCGTTATTTTTATCAACGGCGAGTGCTGCAGAAGGTGGATCGGTATCGGGTTCATTCAACGTACTTAGTTACAATGTAGGTGGTCTTCCGGACCTGGTATCCAGTTCCAACCCCAAGGAGTACACCGTTCAGATTTCCCCCAAATTAAATGACTATGACATCATTAATGTGCAAGAGGATTTTAATTATCATAATGAGCTGATATCCCAAGTCACTCTGCCGTATTTGACGACAACAAGCGGAATTGCGGGTTTTGGTAGTGGGTTGAACAGTCTGTCCAAATATCCATTCCGTGACTTGAAACGTATTACCTGGGATAAGCGATCTGGTCTTTTTGACAATGGAAGTGATGAATTGACTCCAAAAGGATTTACAGCAGCTACATATGAGATCACACCTCAGGTAAAATTGGACGTGTACAACTTGCATGCGGACGCAGGTAGCGATGATAAATCGCTTGAGGCCAGACGAGATAATATCAGACAACTCTCCAATTACATAAAGGAGCACTCGGACGGGAACGCAGTTATCGTATTTGGGGATACCAATACACGGTACACTCGTGCGGCTGACAATATAGAGTTGCTCATGTCTGAGAATGGTTTAAGAGATCCGTGGATCGATTTGATTCGGGGTGGGAGTATTCCCGCTGATGGAGATGCCCTTATGGATGCAACCAATTTAAACGGACCAAACTATGAGATCGTAGACAAAATTTTGTATCGAGGAAGCAAGGCATTGTCCCTTAATGCACAGAGCTACCGTTTGGAAAATCAAACATTTGTTGACCCGAGTCGGAAGCAACTCTCCGATCATTATCCGATTACAGCGGAATTTGTGTACAGCACATCTTCTCAGTACCAACTAAGTTCAACAATCGGAGGATCTGGAGGAACTGGGTTTAATGATCTGAATCAGATTCCCGATGCCAGACCTAGCTCAGTGGTGCTTAATTCGGGCAACCGTGTAGACGGCATTTCAACGCTGTACAGGGATGGAACGAACCTGGTACATGGTGGTCAATCCAACATTGCCACACTGAACTTGGCAGACGGAGAGTACTTAACCGAGGCAACAATTGGTCAGGGGACACGTAATGGAGATAAACGGATCTTTTACGTGGAGTTGTCCACCAATCTTGGAAATAAAGTTGAAGGCGGACAAAAGACCTCGGATCAAATCAAACTTGAGGCACCAGCAGGGTGGTACATTGCCGGATTTTATGGAAGAGCAGGACAGGAATTGGATCAGCTAGGCGTCATATACAGACCTCTGAATTAGAAGTGAGCAGTGGTTAAAATGAAATAATAATATATACATCTCATAGAGTGTTCATATTAGCACAGCGCCGCTTGGAATATACGTTGGAGAGAGACCATAAGGTTTCCCTAATGATATTCTGAGCGGTATTTTTGTGGAATAAAATAAGACCAATAGCACAAGCCATTTCATAGATTTAAGCATTTAATGATAGAAAAGGATGTGAGTGTATGAGCGTGAACCCTTTCGAGGGATATCGGATTACAAGTTCATTCGGCTATCGAATTCATCCTATTCATGGTGGACAGACATTTCACCGCGGAATTGATCTCGTGACAGAGCCTTGGAATGGCCCCGTCTATGCCTTTATGGAAGGTAGGGTACGTTTTGCTTCCGAAGGAGTTACAGGCTCCGGATTCGGCGGTTACGGGCTTACAGTTGCCCTTCAAGATCATCGTGGCTACTTGCATTGTTATGCTCACCTTTCGCGGATTGCCGTAACCGTTGGGCAGCGGGTGAAGCGAGGCCAGCTTATCGGGAATCAGGGAAGCACGGGTCAGAGTACTGGCCCGCATGTACATTATGAGATTCGTAAAACAAGTACACCATCTTACGGGTATACAGCCAGCGAAGATGGTGTGACGGAACCGGGTGCGTATCTACAGGCCGAATACGGAACTGGATCTCAGGAACAGGAGGCTCCGCCGATGACCACTGAGCAGAAGAAAATGTTTGAAGCCATGCAGAAAACGCTGGAGATTCAAGGGGGATGGATTCAGCAACAGGAGCAACTTTCCAATATGGATTGTCCCGCATGGGCGCAACAAGCATTTGATTATTATCGACCGTTTATTATGAATGATAGAGGTAGTTATGAATTTTGGAGATTACTTGTTATCATGTACCGCAAGGAAAAAGGCATCCAGGTTCATTCGGAGTCCGATATATAGATCCCTGCAAAGAACAGGGAGTAGCAAAAGGCTAACCCACTCAGGTAGATGCAGACAGACAACCATTTATCGAATGTTGCCTGTTCGCCCGGTTCATTCCAACGGAAACGTCATATGTTAGGGTATACCTGATGAAGAGGAGGCAATCACATGAGCGAAGTAGGATATGGCTGTGGTGGCAATGTAGGCGGAGTAGGCGGCGTTGGTGGATACAATATGTTCACAAACACTGGTGCAATCTTGGTACTGTTCATTCTGTTGGTTATCATCACAAAAGCATTCTGTGTGTAATCCAACATGATCGAATCGGAATAGACAAAAGGGAAGCCGATTACGGCTTCCCTTTTGTCATATGCCAACCTATAAGTTGGTTATTTCAGTTACTATGGGGTTCTTCGTATACATGCTGTGTACAATGAATAGTTACTGTACATAAATCTCAACGATAGCAATATCTCTTTCTTTCGCTAAATCGATAAAGGCCGTAGAGGTCTGAACGAGTGGTCGGAAATAATCCGCAGGATTATTCATGACAATGAGTCCCGTCTGACCCGTGGTGAGCAGAACCCTTTTACCGATAAAATTAGGCAGCATGTGCTTGATCAGTTCCTGTGTTGCTTCAGCATTTAACTGACCAAAGCTGAGGCTGTACAGCTCACACAGAACAGAGATCAGTTCCTGTTTGGTCTGGTATACCCGATTCGTCGTCATGGCGCTGTAAACGTCTGCTACAGCAGTTATACGGGCATATGGGTGGATCTCGTCTCCTCGCAGTCCATGAGGATAACCACTTCCATCCTCGCGCTCATGATGTTGAAGTGCAACCATTGCCAGAATTTCATCCTGCGTGGATTCTTTAATGATATCGTACCCATAGAATGTGTGTTTCTTCATTTCGTCAAATTCTTCCGTGGTCAATTTACCAGGTTTATGTAAAATCTCAGAAGGAATCTTGGACTTGCCGATATCATGAAGATATCCTGCTTTGGCTACAGTTAGACATTCCTCGGGGTTGTAACCCATCCAGCCGGCGATATAAAAAGCGAGCATTCCGACTTGCAATGAATGGTTGTACGTATAATCGCTATCCCCGTCAAGCATAAGCAACAAGGAGACAACATCTTTTTGTTTTTCCAACTGTTCTGTTAGGGTAAACAAAATCTCATCGACCTGTGTCTCATCAATAAAACCCTTCTCCATCGCTTGTTGAAATAGAGATTCAGTACCTTTGATCGTATCGTTAAACAAATTAGTTAACAGACGGGTTTGATCGGAAGGTAAGGTTTGTGCATCAGAGTGTAGGTCGGATGGTGTGTGTTCTACATCTGCGTACTCGATTCCATGTTGCAACAGTTTGGATAGGTCATCTTCACTGAGGGTGGAACCTTTCATCAGCATGTGGAGACCCGAACTGTTGTATACATCATTTTGTAACAGGTCACCCGGTTTAAGATCAGTAACATGCACTCTCACGTATAAACCACCTTTTCTCGACTAATATCGACACATATAATTATAATAACAAGAAAAAAATGGGTTGACAACGACTTATTTACTATTAACCCACTCTGTCTAAAAAGGTGTAAAGGCTCATTGTTTAGTTCTCCATGGGGTTCCATGGTCCTAATTGATGCCCCTTCCATTCAGATCCATCTTCCCAAATTTCCTTTTTCCAGATCGGAACGGTCTGTTTCAGTCTCTCTATGGCGTAACGGCTTGCATCATAACAGTCGTTGCGATGAGGCGAGGAAACAGCAATGACTACACTAATCTCTGCCACATCTACTTTGCCGATTCGGTGACTGATTGCACATAACACACCAGGCCAGCGATCGGAGATTTCCACACCAATGGCTGCCATCTGAGAAAGAGCCATCGGCACATAGGCCTCGTATTCAAGATGAACGGTGCGCTGTTCACCGGTCATTTCACGAGTTGTACCTACAAAAGTAAGAGCTGCCCCGTGATTCGGGGTAATCACTAGCGCCGTTGTTGCTTCCACGGACAAAGTGGATTCTGTAATTAGAAATAAGCCATCTTCAGTCCGATGCTCTGGAACGGTAGAGCGAAGCTGTTCATCGGATATATCCGTACCATCGCCTCCAGAGACGGGAGGGATCAACGCAAGTTCATCTTCTGAGCTAAGTATAGTATCGGCAGGAGCGTACTGCTGGTTAACTGCCAAAAAGGATGTCCTTATCTGAGAAGCTGCCTCTGGGTAGGCCAGACTCAGTTTTTCTTTTAAATCGGCAGCGGTTGGAATATCTCCAATGTACTCAAACTCCAGAAGGGATGTATTTAAACGTTCTGCAATGCCTGCAAATAGTTGAATTGTCAATTTCATAGATATGACTCACCTCTTTTTGATCTCTAAACCCTATAAATATATCATAACGACGCGGAAAATGTTATGCTTATCCATTAGAAGAATGAACGTTTATTGAAGAGCAGGGGAGGCGGTGTGATGAGCACCAGGGAGAAGCAAAAGTTAACGATTCTGCACACCAACGACATTCATAGCCACTTCGGCTCCATGAGCACCATCGCCGCTATGATCAATGAGGAACGTGACCAAGGTGGCAACTTCCTTGTATTGGATATCGGCGATCATATGGACCGGATGGCCGTTGAAACAGAGGGAACACTGGGTACGGCTAATGTTGATGTTATTAACCTGACGGGCTACGATGCCATTACAATCGGTAACAACGAAGGACTAACCTTTACGCCAGCTCAGCTCTCACAGTCCTACGCTGGACTTCTGTGTCCTGTGGTATGCAGCAATGTTGTGGAGCAAGATACTGGACTTGCGCCAGTGTGGATGAAACCTTCTCTTATTGTGGAGAAAGGTCCATTTCGCGTTGGTCTGCTGGGGGCAACGGCCCCTTTTACCACGTTTTACGAATTGCTCGGGTGGGATGTTCTGGACCCTGTGGAGTCATTAAGAGCTCAAGTGGAAGCATTACGTGATGAAGTAGATGTTGTGGTTATTCTTTCTCATCTGGGGCTTTCGACAGATCGGAGACTGGCGGAGCAGATTACTGGAATTGATGTTATTCTCGGTGGACATACCCATCATGTTCTCGAAGAACCTTTAGTCATTGGTCAGACCGTGCTGGGCGCAGCTGGAAAATTTGGCCAATGGCTTGGGAAAGTGGTTCTGGAACGAATAAGTGTGGGAGAACCTCTCCATCTGGTAAGTAGCGGTTGTATGGCTGCCAAGAGTATATTACTGGATGATCAGGTCGCGCTGGCAATCGCTACGAATCGTACGGAGGCCGAAAGGACACTCAATCAGACGGCAGTGATAACGGATCGGGTGCTGCCCATCACGTATGACCGGGAGTCCCCGTTTGCAACCTTGCTTGCACAAGCTGTACGTCATTTCACGGGGGCACAGCTGTCTCTGGTGAATGCAGGTCAGCTTCTAGGAGATCTTCCACAAGGTAATATTACAAAAGGAATGTTGCATTCCCTATGTCCATCTCCTATAAATGCTTGTACAATATGCTTGAGTGGAAGTTATATTCGTGAAGCACTTGAGCAGTCCTTGTTGGACGAGTTTTCAGGTAAGCCCATTGTGGGATTTGGTTTTCGTGGTCATATTCTAGGCACGTTATGTATGGACGGAATAGAAGTTCAATACAACCCAGATGCGCCAGCCTATGAGAAGATCCAGACCATATCCATCAATGGGGAGCCTATGGACGAACAATGTGAGTATATCGTTGGGACACTGGACATGTTTACGTTCAATGTGGGGTATCCTCCTCTTGCTCATGGAACCCGTACGCTCTATCATCTTCCGGAATTCATACGCGATTTGCTGGAAACGGAAATAAAACGACCAGGGGCTCTGGACGACAGCCTGCGAGCCCGCTGGCATCAAAGCTAAATTTAAAGTACTTGCCTTCTGCTGAAGCGGCGGCTAGTGGTAATTACATCTACGGAGCGGGAGAGGATAGGCTGTGCGTTTAGTACATATAAACTTATTGCAGCCTGGCATGAAGCTGGGGAAACGTATTTATAGTGAAGAAGGCCTTGTATTACTTAGTGAGGATGTAGAGCTAACCAGTCGATTGATTGGACGCCTTAAGGATCTCGGAGTCGGTTATGTGTATATTAAAGATGCTGCGACAGAGGACATCATTGTTCCTGAAATGTTGCAGGAAGAGACCCGAAGGAAAGCACTGGTCGAGATTAAACAGCAATTTCAGAGCATGTCAGGACTGAAAACCAAAAATCGGATTCCTCATTTCGGTAAAGCGCTTAGTGGTGTGATGAATGCGATTCTGGAAGACATCGGCAGTCAGAAGGAAGCCATGATTATGCTGATGGACATGAACTCCAGTGATTTTGACCTGTATAATCATTCGCTGAATGTATGTGTGTATACACTGGTTCTTGGTGTCGCTTCGGGTTACACACGCCAGCAATTAATGGAGATTGGTCTGGGTGCCTTATTGCATGATATTGGCAAGACACAGATTGCACCAGAAATTCTGCATAAGCCTTCCAGATTAAGTGACGAGGAATTCAAAATCATTCAGCAGCACACTACATATGGACATCGTATTCTCAAAGACGAACCAGGTATACCGCTTCTATCTGCACATTGTGCATTGCAGCACCATGAGCGAATTGATGGCAGCGGATATCCCTTTGGGCTGAAGGATAAAGAGATTCATGAGTATGCCAAGTGGATTGCTCTTGCTGATTCGTATGATGCCATGACAACGAATCGAGTCTACAAGCAAGCCTTGCTGCCACATCAGGCCGTAGAGGTGCTGTATACGGGCTCAGGAACGCTTTATGAACAACGAATGCTGGAGAGATTCAGGGATTGTGTAGCGATCTACCCCGTGGGTCTATCGGTCACGCTCAGTACGGGAGAGGTTGGGGTAGTTGCAGCGATTCATCCACGTGTTCCTCAACGTCCACTTATCCGGGTGCTCAAGGATGCCGACGGCCAGACCTTATCTTCGCCCTACGAAATTAACCTGTCTACAGCACTGTCTGTGATGATCACAGGTGTAGAGGGTCTGGAGGATACACCTTCATCTGCCCAAAGTGAACGGTTGGAAAGCTGAACAAGCTTAGAAATGATTAGCGCTCATGTCGTAATATCGGGGCCGTTTCGTGATTCGGCCCGGAGTTACCTGAGTGTTTTTTGTCATGTAATGGACAGGGTCTACGTATGCCGGAGCATTCAAAATTGTGCTATGATAAAAGACAACTCCAAAAAGAGAAACACAAGGTATGATGTAAATAAAACTTTTTAGGTTAATAAAAGGAATAAGGTGAAGAACAATGACCATGCTAAACTCAGGATCGGTACAACCGATGCCTTTATCGCCAACGAATGATCCGTGGGATCCGATTGGCTCTCTGCGTACATATGGACGCCATGTGTTGACCAGTGTAGAAATGACTGTGACACATCTGTGCAACATGCGGTGTGAGCACTGTGCCGTAGGAGATATGCTTACGATGCGTGAAGCGCCGGCTCTTCCATTACCGCTGATGCTGAAACGATTGGATGAAGTGGAGCATCTGCAGACGATTAGTCTGACGGGTGGCGAGCCAAGCTTTAGCCAGAAAACAGTGGATGAGATGATCATCCCGCTGCTCAAATATGCCAAGGAACGTGGAATTCGTTCCCAGATCAATTCGAATTTAACGCTGGATATCAGCCGATATGAGCAACTTTTGCCGTATCTGGACGTTATGCATATCTCATTCAACTACCTGAATGCTGACGATTTCCATCAAGTCGGATTTGCGAATAGTGGCAGACCTGTGAAACGTGAAGTCGCGGTGAAGATGTATGAGAAAATGATTGAAAATTCCCGCAAATTAAGTGAAGCAGGCATGTTTATCTCTGCCGAGTCCATGATTAACTTCCGTACACACGACAAGCTGGATGGTATTCATCAATTGATTCGTGAGATGGGCTGTGTTCGTCACGAAGTGCATCCAATGTATAATTCGAACTTTGCTTCGTCGTTGCCCGTGTTATCACTGGACCATATGAGAGCAGCGATACATCGTTTGCTTGATGCACGTGACAAAGATATGTGGATGCTCTTTGGTACTCTTCCATTCTTCGCGTGCAGTGCTGCAGAGCAGGATCGAGAACTGATCAATCGACTATACAGCGAACCAAATGTGACGGTGCGTAATGATCCGGACGGACGCAACCGCGTTAACGTGAACATGTTTACGGGCAATGTATATGTGACGGATTTTGCGGACATCCCGGCGTTTGGCAACATTCGTGATCGTAAACTGGATGATGTGTTCCATGAATGGTCAGCTGAACATCCGTTGAATCAAACGGTCAATTGCCATTGCGATATCGCATCCTGTTGCGGACCAAACCTGCTGGTGGCAGATATGTATTACAAGGGTGTGGATTTCAAATCGAGAAAGGCAATCACACGTTGATATTCCAGGTGTATTCCTGAAATAGATAGAAAAGGGGAGTTTCAACTTGGATATTCATACCGAATTTCATCTTGGGCAGCTGGTATTTAATCTGGTCTGTGTCTTTTTGCTCGTATTTTTGAATGGCGTATTTGTCGCAGCGGAATTTTCGCTTGTGAAAGTAAGGCAGACACGCTTAACTCAATTGCAGAGTGAAGGAAATCGTATGGCGGGTTATGCACTGAAGGTGAATAGTAAACTGGATTCCTATCTATCGGCAACTCAGTTCGGGATTACGCTGACATCGCTTGGACTCGGGTGGCTGGGAGAACCGGCCATCTCCGAATTGCTCGTTGAGCCACTCATGTTTAAACTTGGTGTAGGAGATACAGGGCTTATTTCGACCGTGTCGGTCATTATCGGTTTTTGTATCATTACGTTTCTGCATATTGTGCTGGGTGAGCTTGCACCTAAATCGTTGGCAATTCAAAAAACAGACGGAGTGGCATTATTTTTATCTGCGCCCTTGCTGTTGTTCTACAAAATCTTCTTCCCGTTCATCTGGGTACTGAATGTATCGGCCAATGCATTGCTGCGTCTGGCGGGTATCGAACCTGCCAGTGAAGGCGAAGCTCACTCGGAAGATGAACTTCGTATTCTGATGAAGCAGAGTGCCAAAAGTGGTGTCATCGATAAAGATGAGATCAAACTGATGGACAACATCTTTGATTTCTCCGATATGTTGGCACGTGAAGTGATGCTGCCACGCACAGACATGGATTGTCTGTACACACATATGTCTTTGGAAGAGAACCTGGAGATCATTAATGCAACCAAACATTCCCGTTATCCCGTAGCAGTAGAAGACAAGGATGAGATCATTGGATTTATACACATCACCGATCTGTTGCTGGCTAAACCGGAGCAACAACATGATCTGGCTTCACTTGTCCGTCCAATCTTAAACGTTCCTGAATCGATGGAAATCAGCCATGTACTGCGTCTCATGCAGAAGAAACATTCACAGATGACGCTGGTTGTGGATGAATATGGTGGCACAGCGGGACTACTGACTGCGGAAGAAATTCTGGAAGAGATTGTTGGAGACTTGTATGACGAGTTTGAGGATGAGCGTCCGCATATGGAACGCAGTGGAGATTCATTCTCCATTGATGGTCGTTCGCTTATTGAAGAAGTTCATAAGTGGACTGGAGCCATCATTGAGGATGAAGAAGTGGATACCATCGGCGGATGGTTGTTTAAAGAGCTTGGGGGCAATCCATCCAAGGGGAAAACGCAGGAGCTGAATGGGTACGTTTTTGAAGTGGAAGAATCGACTCGTTTGCGAATTACCCGTGTTCGAGTGTACAAGCAATCTGTCCCTCAAGACATGAATTCGGAAGAAAAACCAGCAGAATAGAACTCGTTGCAGGAGTAAGATAAGACGAGCAAAAGTATAAAATGATGCAGATTACGAAGATCTGCCAGGATGTAAGACCTTTGGACGTTACCTGAAAGGGGAACGAACCGAAGGTCTTTTTTTATTTTAAAGAAGAATTTGGAGAAATTCTGCACATAGTTGAAACGAATTTCGGATTAACTTCGGGGACAGCGTCATATGGATATAGAGACGGGAAGCGGGAAAGAACTCAGTGTTATTCAATATGCACCAACGATGTAATAAGGAGGCGTTGTTTTGTGAAAGATCCGCAGCTTCGTGCTTACGCCCCTTTTGTGGGGCCGTTTGATCCTTGTCCGCCGGTAGCGATTCGGACGTATCTGGTACCTCCGCAGTTATTTATTCCATTTCAGCCCATGGGCTGGCCGCAGTACAGCCCGGCGGAAGCGTTGAGATTGGGAACCTTATGGCCTGCATTATACAGCCCTTATACACCAGCTAGATCAAAGGGAAGGAAGGTGGAAGTGGATGGAACCTGAAGTGCCGAAACCCTGTGACGCTAAATACTACGAATTGCTTGAAGAACTTCAGGCGCTGGATTTCGTGTTGGTGGAACTGAATCTGTACCTGGACACCCATCCGGGAGACTTCCAAAGCATTGAGCAGTACAACAAGTTCAGCCAGGAGCGAATGAGGGTAGCCCATGAATTTCAGCAGTTGTACGGACCGTTGATGAACTTTGGGCATGCTTTCTCCAAGTATCCTTGGGAATGGTCTCAGACACCCTGGCCATGGCAAGTGTGACACATCAGCCTCAGGCTTCCTTGCAGGACTTTAGGGACAGGAAGCCCGAGGGTTAGAAGAAGGGCTGTATTTTAATAACGTAGAGGGAGGCGTCTTACATGTGGGTGTATGAGAAAAAACTGCAATATCCCGTAAGGGTTAGTAAATGTGATCCTCGTATGGCGAAATTGCTGATGGAACAATATGGCGGTGCCGATGGGGAGTTGGCCGCTGCCCTTCGATATCTGAATCAGCGTTATACGATTCCAGACAAGATTATCGGTCTGCTGACGGATATTGCTACAGAGGAATTTTCTCATCTGGAGATGATTGCCACCATGATCTACAAGTTGACCAAGGACGCGTCGGTGAATCAATTGGAAGAAGCGGGACTTGGGCCGAACTATGCTCAACGCGATTCTGCCTTGTTTTATACCAATTCCTCCGGTGTACCCTTTACAGCTGCCTACATTGCTGCAAAGGGTGATCCAATTGCGGATCTGTACGAGGACATTGCAGCAGAAGAGAAAGCCCGGGCTACATATCAATGGTTGATCGACCTGACCGATGACGTGGATCTGCAGGATAGTCTGAAGTTTCTGCGGGAACGGGAGATTGTGCATTCTCTAAGATTCCGCGAAGCCGTGGAGATTCTGAAAGACGATCGGGATACGAAGAAAATTTTCTGAATATTTGATATCGAGGCAGAAGTTCAGCAGTCCAGTAGGGCTGCTTTTTTGTATGAAAAGATAGTATTACTAAATAATTCATTTTAAAATAAAATTACATATAATTATATAATTTACAAATATTGTTGTTAAATGTACTCGCATACTATACAATGAAATGGTAGTTAAAAACTCTATTTAGGAGATGATCATTTTGAGACTTAGTAAAGTTCTTATTTTGACTGCATGTTCCTTTATTCTGACTACTTCCATTTCAAGTGCAGGCGTGTCCGCGGCAAATATTCAACCCAATACCAGTACAAGTGTATCAGACGTAGTATCTGCTAGGCTTGAAAGTAAACCTTTTTCTGTAGTGCATTATTACCCTGTAGGTTTTGGAGTACCGAAATATCTTACGGACTATATTACGCCAGATGGCTATGTAGGAACCTTGGTGTTGGTTAGTTATCATACTGTGGATGGAATTGTTGCTGCAAGATACGAAGGGACCGTTTACAGATAATCAGAAATGGTAGATTAAACCTTCCAGTATTTAAGTTCTTATAACAACGCATTTATAATAAAATTGAAAGTAGCAGTTCCAAGATAAAATAATTTGGACTGCTACTTTTCACTTTTAAATCATATTTATTGTGTAATAATATGTAAGTGGTACTTTTCACAATTATAGATGTTTAATCTCCAATGATAAGGGAGAAAAAGGAAAAAATAAAACCATCCCCGGTATACTACTGGGATGGTTTTATTGGATTTTGAAGTGTATACCTAATATTCAACTACCATGGCAACATTTTGCCATCCGGCTCCAACGGTCCAGAACAACACTTTGTCACCACGCTGAATCTGACCGGTTGTAACCGCTCGATGTAATGCGATGAACGGACTGCTGGTTGAGGTGTATCCGAACTCATCTCCGATATAGACGGCAATATCATCACCAATGCCGACGTTCTCGGATACAGCCCGAATGTTACTAATGGATAGTTGGGAGAAGCAGGCCGCTCTGATCTCATCTGGAGCAATCTCGTTACGTATCAGCAAGGTACGAATGGACTCTGAAGCAGCATCCACACAGATGGAATCATCAAATGGGATGAATTTCACATGAAAGGCACCCGCATCTACACCCGTTTTGCCCAGCTTTGCCAAGCCTTGTGCAGGAAAAAGAGAATTACCATACACGCAGGTATCCGTCTGATAGATTGAATCAATGAAACCGACAGCATGTTCATCCCGCTCTACAATAACCGCCGCTGCTGCATCACCGAAATTGGCGAAGTATACGGGATCATCGGGACTGGCGTGAGGAGCCACGTAATCAGAGCCGATGATTAATGCGCGGCGAATTCGAGGATTGCCCAGCATCTGCCGGCTAACTTGTTCGAAAGCAGCAGTCATACCCGCGCAGTTGGCGTTGCTGTCAATACAGATCGTGTGAGAAGCTCCGTTAATCAGGCGATGGATCATCAGGGAATTCGTAGGAAAGATGTATTCTGGCGTTTGGCTTGCATAAGCAATCAGATCAATATCTGCACCGGTGAGTCCGGTTTTCTCCAGTAGGTTACTGGCTGCCTCATAGGCCATGCTTAGTGAATTTTCGTCATCCTTGTCAATTTTATAACGTGTATCACGACCAAGTGCCTGTAACAATCCACGAATATCTACACCTCTTGCATCAAAATGTTCAATATAAAAATCATTGTGCACCTTGGTTGCTGGATGATAGATATCGATATCTACAATACGAATTCCGGCCATCTTCATTCTCCTCTTGAGCGGAAGGGTGAATTCACAGCTTGTCCGCCTGGTTTATTAAGTGGTAACGGTAGATATGATTTCGAGATTGTCCAGACCGACTGATCGGCCGAGCCGGGACAATTGCATTTTTAGAATCGCGTTGTTCTCGAGGGTCAACACGACTTTTTTATATTCATCTTTTTTGAACAATTGAAGGCAGCCTTCCAGAAGAGGAACAATCTCCGGAGCAGTAACATTCAACTTTTTGCAATCGATGTTCAGGTCATACTCCTTGGTGTTAATAGAAGCGATCGTATCCTGATAGGCCGAGATGGAACGCAAACCGTCTTCTTGAGAGAAAGAACCCTCCAGTTCAATGTTTAACACCTTGTTTGGAACGTCAGTCTTCAGAATGAAATTTCCCATGTTTGATCTCTCTCCTTTAAATGAGTTAAGGCTATCCTGTTAGTGGATACACAGCCCCATAGGGCCTCTGCTGAAAGCTTCTAAGATGAGAGCTGGTTCGAAGGATAATTTAACCATATTATAAAGGTAGGAATGTAAAAAGATCAATAAAAAAGTCGAATCATGTATAAAAATGTAGAAAAGTGAATTACTGTATTTCGTCCAAGGTGGCAAGCAAAATATTAAATGCACTTATAATGCGTGGAGCACCCACACATGGCGCCAGATGTAGCAATATTCCCTTGAGCTGATCTACAGTTACCCCGACACTCAGAGCCATCGTGTAATGTACGCCCAATTGTTCATACTGTCCTTGGGTGATCAACGAAGAGATGATAGCAACTTCCTTCCATTGATCCGTAATCGTGGTGCGCTGAAAGATATCCCCGTACGCCGTCCCCATAATAAATTCCGACAATTCGGGAAAATGTTCTTTGATGGGGGCGAGAGCTCTTGCGCCGTACTCACCAGATAGTTTCGCGAAACGGTCTAGTCCCTGAGCTACATGTTCACTCATGATATGCTCCTCCTAATTCAAATTTACGGTGCGGTGAGCTGTGGGTGGAATTTCATCTCGATCGGTCAGAAGCTCAATAACAGTTACCTGATTCAACGTCTGGGCTGTGTTCAACGCAGATGAGAATTCAGCAAGAGTCTCTGCTCGAAACGCAACCGCACCGAGAGATTCGGCGAATTTGGCAGCATCCATAGGAACTTCATATAATGTGCCATCAATTCTGCCTGTTGTTTTTTCCATTCCTTTGAGTGCCATGTCCAGTTGTTTGTTGTTAACGACAATGAAAATGACGTTCAGATTGTTGCATACCGCAGTATTGATCTCCGTCCCAAGCATCATGAAACATCCGTCACCGGTGATGCATACAATGGTCTCTCCGGGTGAAGCGGCTTTTGCACCTATCGCCATACCAATGGCGTTCCCCATGCAGGCAAAGTAAGCGTCAAACACAAAGCTGCCTGGTTTCTTGACTTTATATCGCTGAACCGCATGAAATCCATGGCTGCCATCATCAACAAACAGCTTATGATCATACGGAAGCAGATCGCTCATTCCATCTAGTACAGAAGCCAGAGACAGTTGGGGGAGATCTGGTAAAGGGACAGTGTAATCCATGGGTGCCGTGGTTCTCACAGGAGTAGGAAGGTCTTCTAATGTGCCCAGCAAATATTGCAGGTTGTCCTTCAAATCACCGGTGATATGTAAGGTTTGAGCGCTCAGAATCTTGCCTACAAATGTAGGATCAGCGTCAAATTGAATGAGGTGTGCCGGGTGATGTTCAGGCTTCAGATTGCAGAGGGTCATGTCACTTAGACGTGAACCGAGTACGATATAAAGGTCACTTTGGTTCAACATGTCGTCTGCATGCGGGAAACCTCCAACACCAAAAGGTCCATGGTACAAGGGATGGTCCCACGCAATCGCTCCTTTTCCACCAGGAGTAGTAATGACGGGAATGTTGAACGATTCGGCCAATTGAAGCAATTCATCATGGGCTCTGGCGCGACTTACACCTTTACCAGCAATAATTAAAGGGCGGTTGGATTGTTGAATGAGAGGAAAAATGCGATTCAGGTTAGATACGCTAAGCAGAGGTTCCGGTTCGGGAATGACAATCCGGCATTGGGATAACAACTCGGTCTGTACGTCAAAAGGAATACAGAGGTGAACAGGGCCTTTATTAGGACCGAGTGCAATGGAAAGGGCATGGTTCAGCAGTGTGCCGAAGTGATCTCCACGCTCAACCAGTTTGCTGAATAGCGTAGCAGGTCTGAACATTTCAGCCAGATCAGCCAGATAAGAAGAAGAATCCTGACACTGAGGGAGCCCCAGTTCCTGAATGGATTGATGACCCGTAATAAACAGTACAGGCAGATTGTTGGCCTTTGCATGGGCTGCTGCAGTAAGCAGATTGGTTCCGCCCGGACCGGATGTGGCAAAGGCAACGCCGAGTTTACCTGTCTGTAATGCATAACCGGATGCGGCAAAACCTGAGCTGGATTCATGACGGCCTGGAATGAACTCTAATCCGTAATCCACCATTTTCAGTACAGCAGGACAGATGGATTTACCAATAATACCAAAGACATGAGTAACGCCTAGATTACGCAGAGTTTCTGCCAAATAGTCCGCAACTGTTCTCATGCGGGACACCTCGCTTCATGAAATAGGTTATTAGAACCATACGCATATTCCATTTATTGAATGCAAGTTACAGTCTAAGGTTGTAAGAGGAAATATTCATTGTTATTAGGAAGAGTATCTTTTTTTGTGGTTTTTTGTCAACCTGTTTTTGTGAGTCTAAATTCCTGATTCTTAAGTTGGTAACGCTTTAAGTGTTGCTGGATAAAGTAAAAATAATTGGTTATATATCCCTGCAACGAATTACCCAATCGCAACAAAGTTACAAATAATGTAAAATAATGACTGTAAATGATGAATTTCAGCCTCTAATAGCCACTTGAAAGCTAGAGGTTTATTTTTTTTCGTATCAACGCATCGCATTCGAAATTCTTTGCTTTCTGCTATACTGGAAAGGAATTGGGAGGGGATGGAATGACAGTCATCAAGATGGCTCTGATTGGGCTGGGTAAAATGGGACTACATATGGTTCATCTAATCGAGAATACGAAGATGGACACGGAGATTGAGATTGTAGCGGTGTGTGATGCGAATGAGGAAGGTTTGGCGTCTTTTGCAGCTTCTCATCGGGGAGTTAGGACATATACGGATTACAAGCAATTGATGAATGAACATCAGATTGATCTGCTGTATATTGCAGTTCCGCCGAAATTTCATTATCCGGTTGTCATGGAAGCACTGGAGCGCAAAATTCATGTATTCTGTGAGAAACCGCTTGCCAATAGTGTAGAAGAAGCCGAAAAGATGCTGGATGCAGCAGAGCAGGCGGGCGTTGTTCATGCCATCCACTTCTCTATGCCGCATGAACCTTCCGTGCTGAAGTTGCAAGAGATGATTGAGCAGGGTACAGTGGGGACTATTCGCAAAATAGATCTCATTTTGCAATTCCCGCAGTGGCCACGATCATGGCAACAGAATGCATGGATTACGAGCCGGGAACAGGGTGGATTTATTCTTGAAGTGGGGATTCACTGGATTCATATGATTCAAAAGGTGTTTGGTGCAATCCGGGTAGTGAGCACTCAGGTTCAATATCCTGAGAATGGTGACTGTGAACTAGAAGTACAGGCTGCAATGGAACTGGAAGACGGGACTGGAATTCATCTAAATGGCATCTCTCAATTTGCGGGGGAAGAACGTGTATCCATGGTGGTGTACGGCACAGAAGGCACGATTGCCCTGGAAAATTGGGAAGATTTGAAGACGGGTCTGGTGGGGCAGCCACTGTCTCCAGTAGAAGTGCTTGAATCCGCCAGTGAATTGCCGGTTCTTAAACATGTCATTGCCCGTATACAGGGCAAACCAGCTAAGATATATGATTTTAACGATGGGTATCAGGCACAATTGATACTGGAAGCACTACGGAACACAGAAAACAGTGACCAACTTAATTAAGTATGATTTGGAATTAAGTCTGTCTCGAATGTTTAATTTTTCTTCGTTTGTGGTAATCAAGTTATACTACAAAGGAGGTATATTATGGTAAAAGGTAAAAAACTAATAGTATCTTTATGTTTATTTTTATGTGTCCCCACTCAGATTTTTGCAGAAGAAGACAGTCGAAGTGAAAAGGAAAGACTTATTGTGCAAAGTTACGGAATTTCATCTGAATTTGCTAGTGACTTAACTGACAATGATTTAGAGAAACTTCTGGCAAAAGAACCAAGATTGAAATCTAATAAAGATGAATATTTTAAACTTGTACACTTAATAAACGATGATAATCAAAAGATGAGGTCTTTTAGCGAGGACAGCACCAATACAGTAGTTACCAAAGTGACTAGAGAAGAAGCATTGAATGAAATAGCGAAAGAAATGCAAAGTGAAATTTCAACACAGAGCGTTGGGGACAGTAAAACTACAACAACATCGTGGCTAAGACTTGAAACAAATATGACTTATTACAATACTAATGGTCAGGTTTCGGTGAGATTTCAATGGCTTAAAAATGCTTATTATAATAAAGAGGATATTTTGGCCATTGGCCTTAGTAATAATGTAGCACCTCTAAATAATACAGCTAGTTTCGTTCATAAAACCGATACTTATAATCCACTGAATATGGACTGGCGTGAGTATACAGAGAATAATGCAACATTACGTTACCATCCTGGTGGCGTCACTGCTCAGTTTAATTTATTTTCACCAGCAATGAATTACAGGGATGAGAGAGGGTATCTTAGTTTTACCGTCAAGCCTAGGGAAAGTGGTAAATGGACCTTAAACTCATTTTATGATACTTTAGGATACTACAGACACCAAGAGAAAGTTTTTTCAATTTCGCCTAGCGTTTCCATTCCAATAGGAGGTTCTTTGTCATTAAATCAACAAGATAAGTTTTCAGAAGTGGATAGTTTCGCTCAACTACAATATAAATAATATACTTTCAAGGGAGTGAAGCAGATGGGAGCAAAAAAATGGCCTTTCTATATCATCATCCTACTCATTCTCTCCAATCTGGCTGTAACCTATATGCTCTGGAATTCGAACACTCAATATGATCGGCTTCAGGACAAAATGAATCAATCTTTCACAACGTATGCGGAGAATATTCAGGATCAATTGCGAGAAAATGCTGAACGGGGTTTGGAGGAAGAAATATACCTGTATCAAGCGGAATCTTCCAAATTAAATGCGGTAGCTACAGGTACAACCTATTACAGTGAGCAGCCGTTAGTACGCAATGTTTCTATGAATCTTGAACGATTTTTTAGAGATTATCCACGCTACCAGCATAAGTTGACTGTGTCAGAGGTAGAAACTTTACAGGGGTTGTTATCCGAGTGGATTACGAAGCCTGCAGATTTAGCCACGAATAACAAGCTTAATGATTTTCTTGTTTTGCAAAAATAAAAATAACGAGCATTCCTCTTCAAATACGCCCTTGGAGTTGAGGAGCGTTCACTCTGAGGGTGTTTCTATATGCTTCTGAAATGGAATGAAAAAAGATGATTTCTGTAAATACAGAAATCATCTTTTTCTTTCAACTCAGCCGTATCAGCAAGAGTTTTACTTAAGCTTGAATCGCTTAACCAGCTGATCAAGTGCATCGGACATTTCATTCAACTGCTTGGACGTGTCAGACATTTCCTGCAGAGAAGCAAGTTGTTCCTCCGTCATCGCAGATACTTCTTCTGTAGCTGATGCAGTATCTTCCACAACAGCCGATACTTCATTAATGGACTTCATCACAGCCTCACTACCGGAAGTTAACTCCTCGACAACAGCAGATACCTCCAGAACTTCACCACTGAGGTTATGAATATGCTGAGTAATGGTTGAAAAAGCATTACCTGCATCCTCAATGGTCCGCAACCCTTCATTCACATGTAGAGTGCTCTCATCAACCACCTGCACTGTACTTTGAACACCTGCTACCACGGTTTCCAATATACTTGTAATCTCTTTGGCTGATGTTGCACTTTGGTCTGCAAGATTACGGATTTCCGCGGCAACGACAGCGAAGCCACGTCCATTTTCCCCAGCGCGGGCAGCTTCGATTCCGGCGTTAAGTGCAAGCAGATTGGTTTGTCTCGCAATACCTGACATTGAATCTGCAATGTTGATCACTTGATCAGACATCTTCGAAATTTCATTAATGGCTTCCTGTACAGAGAGGAAGGATTGCTCAATGGAACTCATTTTACCTACAGCATTATCAATGCGCTGTTGCCCATCCACAGCAATGGATTCGGTACGAACTGCACGGCCTGCCACATCACTTGCCGAGGAGGCGACACGATTAAGCCCGTTGAGGGATTGCTGCATCGCAGCTACCATGGTTTGCGTAAGAGCAACCTGTTCATCAGCGCCTTCAGCGACACGTTCCATGGCAGTGGCAACTTCTTTTCCTGCAAGATGGCTATCAGCAACCCCTTTATCCAATCGATCCGAAGCTGTGCTCAGAATCATGGCATTGCTTTGTACGTCCAGCATCATTTGCTGCAAACCAGTGAGCATTGTATTGGCTGCCTCCGCGAGTTCACGAGTTTCGTCTTTCATTGGCGTAGCGATTCTCAGTGTCAGGTCACCATTGGAAGAACCGATGTCATTTAATGCCTGCTTTACGGTACGAATGTTTCTAACAATGGCACGTGACAGGACCAAAGCAGTGATGAACGAGATAATGGCCACAACGATAAGTGCCCCATACAGTTCCAAGTTCAGTAGTGTGTTTTTTTGCTTCAGTGCTTCTGTACGGTTATCGGTTAACGTATGCTCGTTGGTTCGAAACGTATCGAGAGCAGTCCGAATCTGGTCCATGTCTCTTTTACCTGGATCATCTGCGAAAAAATCTCGAATGGCCTGTGTATTATTGGCTTGGCGAAGGGCGACCATAGGTTCACCAGCGACCTGGACCCAGTTCTCCATATTAGTATGTATGTCTTCCAAAAGTGCAAGTTGAGCCGGATTATCCGAAATTAAAGCAGCAAGTTCATCTCTGAGTGTAATAAGTTGCTCTTTTCCTTGGGTGTAGGGATCGAGATAGTTGTCCTGACCCGTGATGATGTATCCGCGTTGACCTGTTTCCATATCTACCATGTTTCTTTCGAGTTCATAGGTGAGGGCGTGTACCCTCATATCGTGATCGACCAGAAAATCCAGTTCCCGTTGGAGCTGACTTGTGCTGTTCTGAATCAGCAGGATGCAACCAGCCAGTACAGCCAGTACGAGTAAATATCCTAATCCGATCTTATAAAAAATCTTAAAGGTCTTTCGCTTTTTCATGTTTGTTATTCCTCTCTATGGGGTATATGTAGTTGTCGAAAAAACCGGAAATTTGATAATTGTAGGTCTTTAGATTAGGTGTCTAAAGCACTATTTTTTAGTATTATACGTAAATAAACTTCTTTTGTATATAGTTTGTTTAACTATAATATAACGTTTGGTTAATGCTGTATAAGGTTGGGGTTGATGATGTTTTACAATCGTTGGTTTACACGTTCAAACGTTATGTTTATCATGGGAAGGGAACGATTCCAATTACATATACAATATCCCAATCCGAAAGGAACATTGGACATGAATAAAGAGAAGGTATTGCTCAAACCGGAAGCGATGATTTTTGACATGGATGGTACGCTGTTCCAGACAGAGACCCTGTTGTTGCCAGCTTACCAGCAACTATTTGATACATTGCGTGCCGAAGGGCACTTTGAAGGAGAAACTCCACCCGAGGAACGGATGCTGGGAAGTTTGGGCATGTTGCTCGAAGATATATGGAAAGTGGTTATGCCTGAGGCGTCGGAAGCGGCACATCGCCGTGCAGACGAACTGTTGCTTCAACTGGAGATTGAGGGGCTTGATCAAGGAGGTTCCCAATTGTATCCTGGGGTGAAAGAAACGCTGCAAGCATTAAAACAACAAGGAGTGCGTCTTTTTGTTGCAAGTAACGGGCTGGAGGACTATGTGAAGGGTGTGGCGTTTGCACACGAGATTATGCCTTTCTTTGAAGGGGTATACAGTGCAGGCCAGTACAAGACTCCTTCCAAAATTAATCTGGTGCAGATCCTGCTTGAGAAACATCGTATTCAGGACGCATGGATGGTAGGGGATCGCTCTTCTGATGTGGAAGCGGGTAAAATGAACGGTCAGGCGGTCATCGGCTGTGCCTATGCCGGGTTTGGTCGTGATGAGGAGCTTGCAGGCTCAGATGTGCTCATCTCTGATTTTACAGAACTGCTGCGTCTGTATGATGAAGCAGAGTAGCTTCTACGTTGCATACGTATCCTGAGATTTAAGATTACGAACCACATGAAATGAACCTGTATTCAACGGAAATTCGTTGAATACAGTTTTTTTTGTATGGTCATGCAGTCACATTCTCCCCTGTAGAAAGTTGATTTCCCTATCCCGCCTTCCTCCATATTCCCTCTATACTTCATTCAAAAGCTATAGGGGGTCCGATTCTGGTGAAACCATCCAAAATACATGCCTATATATTCATCTTTCCAAGTCTTTTTTTAACTGTTGTATTCGGGATCTATCCGCTGTTATGGGCGCTGCGTTACATGTTCTATGATTATCAAGGCATTGGGACGCCGGTCTTTATCGGGCTTGATAATTTTGGACGCATTTTGCGTGACGGCCAATTCTGGGATTCTGTAGGCAACACGGGTGTGTATGCCCTGGGCAAACTCGTCGTTACAATTCCATTATCGTTAACTCTGGCGATTATTCTGAATCGTAAATGGAGAGGGCGATCCCTCTTTAGGGCGATCTATTATCTTCCCACTATTTTTAGCGCTTCGGTCATGGCGATTGTATTTTTTATTATTTTCAACTCCTATAACGGAATATTGAATCAATTGCTGCTTAAGTATCATGTGATCTCCGAATCCATTAGCTGGCTGGGGGCTGAACATGCCATGTTAACAACCATCATCATCGCCATCTGGGGGGCTGTGGGCAACTATATGTTGTTGTTCATTGCAGGTCTACAGAGCATTCCTGAAGAGTTATATGAGGCGGCATCGCTGGATGGAGCGAGTGAGTTTCAGAAACTGCGAAATGTAACGATTCCGTTGCTGGGTCCTGTCTTGCAGATGATCATCATGCTGGCAATTACCACGGCGCTGAAAGGTTACGAGAGTATTATGGTGCTGACCGAAGGGGGGCCGTATGGCAAAACAGAGGTGATGTATCTGTATTTGTTCAAACTGTTGTTTCCCGTGTCGGCTGACACCCAATCACTCCAGCAGCTCGGTTATGGCAGTGCAGTCGGTTTCACAACGGCTCTCATCGTAGGGGCTGTGACGCTCATTTACTTCCGTATATCCAAAAAGCTCAATGATGTCTATTAATCCCTATCAGGAGGAAACGATGATGACTCAAAACGTGCTTGCGCCCTCAGGGTCTCCCCAACTCATTCGCTGGACCAAACGAACGGTACTTTGGTTGTTTTTGATCGCAATCGCTCTGCTGTCGCTGTTCCCCATCATACTTGTATTGCTCGGTTCCTTCAAAACAAACCAGGAATTGACCGGAGGAGCTACCATCTGGCCGAAGATTTGGCAGTTCTCCAACTATGCTCAGGCTTGGAAAACCGCCAATTTTTCGGGTTTTACCATTAACAGCGTGTTTGTTAGCATCAGTACAACAGTTGGCACACTGCTGGTAGCTTCGATGTCAGCCTACGCTGTGGATCGAGTGAATTTCAAAGGGAAAAAGGGGTACACCCTGCTCATGGCATCTACTCTGTTTATTTCCATAGGCGCGGTTGTGCTGCGTCCGCAATTTGACCTCATGGTCAAGCTGGGGCTGAATACCACGTTGTGGGGCGTTATTATTATACTGATCAGCGCACACGCTGCCACATATTTTATTCTGATTGGTTTCTTCAAGAGCATCCCGCGCGAACTGGATGAAGCGGCGATGATTGATGGCTGTAATTTTTTCACCACATACTGGCGAATTATTCTTCCACTCCTGCGCCCCGGACTCGCCGTTGCAGGTCTGGGTGTATTTCAGAGTTCATGGAATGAATATATTCTTCCTTTTGTGTTCACCATGAGCAATCCGGACTTGCAGACTTTGCCGGTTGGGCTGGCTAATCTGCGATATGGCATCGGAGCTGCGGCTGAGGTCCAACTGATGATGGCCGGAGCCTGTCTGTCCATTTTGCCGCTGCTCATCGTTTATATTTTTGCCAACAAATCATTCATGCAGGTGACCTTGGGAGCTGTGAAAGGATAGGCGTGAGCACAATCATGGAAACGGTTTTACGGGTTATTCCACTGTGCTATACTCATTTTAATTCACAGCGGACGGGCCAAGCCGTGTTCAAGGAGTGAGCGCCGATGATATTCGACTTTTATAAAATGTCCCTGAAAAAAAGAATACAGCTGCTGTACATTTTTCTCGTTGTCTTATGCATCAGTGTGACCGGGATATGCTCTTATCTCTTTGCTGCACGAAGCATTGAGCAGAATGCACTTGAACTGAAACAAAGCATTCTGAACAAATCAGTGCAGGTTATGGATGAACATCTAAGGCACATTGTTGTATCCTCTTTTTCTTTTATGCTCAATGAAACGTTCACCCAGGTCATGAAGGACGTGGGAAAAAATAACACATCTCATTATTATCAGAATCTCTCGCTGCTGCAAACATCGTTTGCTCAATTGAAGCTCGTAGAGCCACTGATTGATACTGCATATCTGACAACACCCATCGGTGATTTTTTCTCGACCAAAGACTTTCCGAATCGCAATAACTCATTCGACAGGGAATACGGACGCTACGTGAAGCTGCAAGGCTGGAATACGATGTGGTTTGGTTCACATCAGAGTCAATTGTTCCAATCCCAAGGAAATGTGTTATCTCTGTTGCTCAAACCTATTGTGATCGATAATCATACCTATTCGAATGTATATATGGTCGTCAATATGAAGGAAGAGGCGATGCGAGACATTCTGACGCAGGATCTCATGAATAACCAGATTCAACTGTTTTTGTTGCACAAAAACGGAAATGAAGTCATTCGGCCCAGGTCCCGAAATTACGATTTCATTATGGAGCCTGACTTTACCCAACAGTTTAGCCGTGGCGATGCTGGGGATTTTACCTACAGGAACGATCAGGGGGAGGACATGCTTGTTAACTATTCGGCATTGTCGATGAACGAGGATTGGGTCATGGTAAGTGTACAGTCCAAGGCTGACTTGTTGTCCCCCCTCCAAAAGATACGCTGGCTGATTATCCTGATCATGTTGTTTTGCATTTTGCTTGCACTCGGGTTGTCCAGCCTGGTGGCCTCCGCTCTGCTGAAGCCACTGAACAAACTGCGACGCCTGATGGTTGAGGTGGAGTCCAATGACCTGGATGTGCGGTTTCGCAGCAAGTATGACGATGAAGTCAGCGCTGTAGGGCATCGTTTCAATCGGATGTTGGACCAGATTCAGATTCTGTTTGAAGAAGTACGGACAACGGAGCAAGACAAACGGCGGTTTGAAGTTAAGGCGCTTCAGGCGCAGGTTGATCCTCATTTCCTCTACAATACCCTTAATACGATGTTCTGGAAAAGTGAGAGCGGAGAGAAGAAGGATGTAAGTGAGATGATCGTCTCCTTATCCTTATTATTCCGTCTGGGACTGAATGATGGGAAAGACATCACCAGTGTGGAGCAGGAGATGAAACATGTCGAACAATACATGCAGCTTCAGCAAAAATGTTACGAGGATCTGTTCGTTTATCGGATTGAGGTGGGGGACCCCTCTTGTTACGCTGTTGATATTTTAAAAATATTGCTTCAGCCCTTGGTGGAGAATTCCATCCTGCATGGATTCAAGGACAAAGAAGATTTGGGCGTTATCCTGATCCGCATTGATCGTCAGGGTGACACACTACGGCTGGAGGTGGCTGACAATGGATGTGGGATGGATGTAGCCAGTATCTATGCTGAGGATGTTCCTGACGGGGGACGCAAAGGTTATGCCCTATCCAATCTCCATGGCAGACTAAGCCTGCACTACGGGGATGTGGCCTCGATTGTGTTTCATAGCAGTACAGATGTGGGAACAACAGTTGTTATCACGATTCCGATCACCTGAGGAGGGGCAGTATGGGCCAATTGACGATGTGTGTTATGGATGATATCCAGGCAGTTGTAAAGGGCATATCTTCAACTATTCCGTGGGAAGATCATCAGGTTCGGATTGTAGGCACGGCGGGCAATGGAGAGCGCGGTTGGTCCTTGTTGCTGGAGCAGCAACCCGACATCGTGATTAGTGATATCAGGATGCCCAAGCTGAGCGGGCTGGAGCTAATGAAGCGGGCATTGGATGCCGGACTGCGAGCCAAATTTATTTTCATCAGTGGTTATTCGGATTTCCAATATGCACAGGAGGCCATTAAGCTTGGTGCATCCGATTATTTACTCAAACCGTTTACCCCTGAAGAAATACTCGGTGCGGTGTTGAAGGTAAGACAGGTAATTACGGAAGAGCAGGCACAGTGCAAGCAGTTGGAACAGTTGGAGCAGAAGGTGGAGAGCAGTAGCCAGTATGAGCGTCACAGCTATCTACTGGGCTTGTTGCGTCATGAAATCGGGGGATTCCTGAATGAAAGTCGCTGGAATGAGCTGCAGATTGATCTCGATTCCTCCAATCTTCTCGTCATGGTCATTGAGGTGGATGGTTATACGCGATATGGATACACGATGCATCTGGATGCCGAAATCGTTCCTTTTGCGGTCCAAAATATTGTGGGAGAAACCATAAACCGTTATACCAAGGGCGTTGTTTTACGGGAAAACCGATACCGGCTCGCAGCCATATTGAACATACCAAGCCAGATCGACGTCTCCGAGCTACTGGAGCAATGCCGCCAAAATGTGGAGCGATTCAGCAAAAAAACAGTCTCGATTGGTGTCGGTACGATTGCACGCAGACCACAGGAAATCTGGACGTCCTACGCACATGCAGATCAGGCGATTTCCTATCGCTTTTACAGTGAAGGCAATTGCATTCTCCAGTATGCTGAACTGGAGAATCAGGCATGTGTGGCTCCGATATATCCTCTGGAGAAGGAGAAAGAGCTTTTTTATGCCCTGAAATGTGGTAATGAGAGCACCTGTCACCGCATCATTGATGAAATTCTCGAAGAATGGCAGGTTTCCGAAGGTTTTCCCGAGCCACTCACGATGATTCGTTTGCTGTCTGGACTTGCTTTTGCCATCTACCGTGCCTTTTGTGATGAGATTACAGCAGAGGAACGCTTGCGTCTGGAGGCCGACCTGACAGTGCTTGAGGCGATGCGCTCCTTGACGTTTGAGGGTTGGAGGGGATATATCAAACATTTTAGCAGCATGGGTTGCGAGATTATGGACAAAAAACGACTCACCGATGTCAAACAGGCCATTAGCAAAGCACAAGAATATATCAGTCTGAATCTTGCAGAAAATCTGACGCTGCATGCTTGTGCCCAATCCGTGCATTTAAGTCCAAGTTACTTTGCCAATGCCTTCAAAAAGGAAACCGGCATAACGCCGATTCAATATATTACTAAGATGAGGATGGAAAAGGCAAAAGAGTTGCTGGTTGCAGGTGTACAGGTGCAAGAGATATGCCAGAGGCTGGGTTATGAGGACAGGCCTTATTTCAGCGGTTTGTTCAAGAAATATTGCGGCATGACGCCAACCTGCTTCCGGCAAATGTATGAGAACTGAAAACAGATACGGATCGTCATTTTTCCCACCATGTAAAGTCAGAATGTCCCTCACCTCCATGAAAGCGTAGCGATTATCATTACGTTAACGGATAACTCAAACAGGTTGTCCAGACAAGCATAAGGGGGCATATCAATGGTTAAAAAGTGGATGGTGACTACGCTAAGTGCATTGCTGGCGCTAAGTTTGGCAGGTTGTTCTGCTGACAGTGGTACTTCGGCAAATAGCGAATCGGGGACCAGCGGGGAGAATGCCGGAGGGAAAACCAAAATCATATATTGGACACCGGACCGCCATGATGCTGATTTTATGAAATCCAAGATCGATGAGTTCAACCAGACGAACAAGGACAACATTGAAGTGGAGATGACCGTGATGGGGGACAACTATCCACAGGCGGTCGATATTGCTTTTGCCAGCAAGCAGGCACCCGATGTGCTGCAAGTTAATGATTTTCAGACATATTATCAGAAGGGGTATCTCGCCCCGATCGATGGATACATGAGTGATGAGATGAAGGCCGTGTTTAAAGACAGCTTGATTGAAAATAAAAACACGATTGATGGAAAAATATATTCCCTCCCCAATACAGGGCAGGTCTGGCGGCTTGTGTATAACAAAGATATTTTCAAAAAGGCAGGGATCGAGAGTCCACCAAAAACGTTGGCTGAGATGGTTGCGGATGCCAAAAAAATTACCGAAATTGGTAAAAGTGAAGGCATCTATGGCTTTGCCAGCCCATTCAAGAGCAGCAGCGGTTTCTGGAGAGCAGCCAATACGATTGCAGGTGCAAGCAATAATGTTGGTATTGATGGTTACAACTACAAGACTGGTCAATTTGATTTTGGGATGTACAAGGATATCGCAATGGCGCTTCGTCAGATGAATCAGGATGGCAGCATGCTGCCAGGGGTAGAAAGTCTGGACATCGATCCCCTCAGAGCCCAGTTTGCTCAAGGCAAAATCGGAATGTACATTAACCACTCCGGTGAACCAGGGGTATATAAAGATCAGTTTCCTACAAAAGAAAATTGGGCAGCCGCTCCTGTACCAACTAATGATGGAACGATCAAGGGCGCTTCACAAGTCATCGGGGGCTCCTACATCGGCATCAATGCAGATTCTGCCAACAAGGAATCGGCATGGAAGTTTATGGAGTATGTGTACAGCACAGATCTTCAGAGTGAGTATTACGAAAAAGGATACGGAATCTCACTGATTCCTGCTGTATTAAGCTCTGACAAAAAACCAAGCATTCCGGGCATTGAAGGTTTCCTGCCCAAACGTTATGATGCCATTTTCCCGGCAAATCCAAGTGTGGTAACTGAGAGTTCACTGGAAGGCACCAAATGGAGTGAGGCTTTTTCAATCTTTGTATTCACGGGTGGCGATCTCGATGCTGTGATCAAGGATCTGGATACAAGGTATAATGCAGCTCTAGAGAAAACCAAAGCGGCAGGGCTGACCAACATAACTGCTGATCCATCATTTGATTCTTCCAAACTTCAGGGTAAATTGTCCACAGAAGACTAATAAACATTCATAGCGGCCGTGGTTTAACCACTTCGGTCGCTTATTCAAAAGGAAAGGGGAAAAGCAAAATGATTATTAATCATGCGTCTATCGATGCACATATCGTGAACGAAACGAGTTCCCGCAAGATCTTGGGTATGGGCGGTACATTAATGATGGTGGAGGTTACCTTTGCTAAAGGTGGTATTGGAGAAGTTCACTCCCATGATGCGCACGAGCAGGTCAGTTATATCGTCAAAGGCAGCTTTGAGGTACAGGTCGGTGAAGAAACTCACATCTTAAAAGCAGGGGACAGCTTTTATGCCGGTTTTAACGTCCCGCATGGGGTCAAGGCACTGGAGGACTCCGTCATTCTGGATGTGTTTACCCCGTTCCGTCAGGATTTCCTTGAGGCGTCCGAATGACCGATTTTTACCTTTCGGCAACGGACCTGCAACGGGCTGCCCAATATTATGAAAAACATTTTCCGGAAGAAGCCCGAAATTCGCTCACGATTGCCAATCGTGCCATCCTGAATGAATTTATCGTTCCTTATACCAACGATCTGAATCGCTGGATTCCGATGGGGACACCCGTGGACTGGCTTCACAACCCGACCAATGATCTGGAGTTCACATGGGGCATCAATCGACACTGGCATATGCTCGATCTGGGCAAGGCGTATCTGATGAAAGGCAATCCGCTATATGTAACAGCATTTATTGACCACTTCCGTAGCTGGAGACAGCAAAACCCGGTACCTGTAAATCTGGTTTACGACGAGGCTGTGTTCTTTCAAAAACCCGGTCCTTGGCGTCTGCTGGAGACGGGACTACGTGTGCAGTCCTGGATATCGGCATATAAATATATGGAAGCGAGTTCACTGATAGACGAAGGCTTTCAGGCGGAGTTTCGACAAGGTCTGGACGAGCACGCCGAGTTTTTGACCCGGTATCTCGGCAGCACGGAAATCAATCATGCCATTATGCATATGCAAGGGTTGTTCATGATTGCTACGTTCTACCACCAGCACCCGCGAAGTCCACACTGGCGTCAAGTGGCGATGGAACGTCTTGAGCTGTGTTTGTTGCATCAGTTGGGTGAAGAAGGGATACAGGTTGAACTGACAACACATTACCACAATGCCAGCATCGAAATGTTTGGCACCCCTTATCGATTGGGCGAGATTTCAGGACATCCTTTCTCGGCATGGTATGCCCGCTGTCTACGCCAAATGGCCGCATTTACTGAGGCACTGATCCGACCAGATCATCAGTCTACCGGTATTGGTGATTCGGATTGGGTTGGCGATGGGCGACAACGACTGACCCTGCTTGGCGCGATCCTGGACGATGATGATTTGATGGCTCGCGGAACGGATAGCTCGGAGTGTCTCTGGTTGCTGGGTGTGGAGAAATATGAGCGATGCCTCCGACTACAGGCTGCTTCTTCTCCGGCTTTGTCGAGCCGAGCCTTTCCGCAGACAGGATATTATGTCATGAGGGACAAGTATCAATATCTTTTTTTTGATGCGGCTGCCATGGGCGGAGCACACGGACATGCGGATGCGCTGAATGTGGAGTGGATGTGGAAGAACCAGCTTTTCTTCACGGACACCGGACGTTATACGTATGAAGAAGGGAAATGGCGTCGGTATTTCAAAAGTACGCGGGCGCACAATACCGTCACGGTGGATGGTCTGGATCAGACACCTTATCTCTCCACACAGCAATGGGGTGAACCGGAGGCTCAGGCCACAACGTTACGTTGGGAGAGCAATGACAGCTATCACTTCATTGATGCTTCACAGGATGGATATACACATTTGCCAGATCCAGTTACACATCGTCGGTGGATGCTGGCAGGGGTGGAGATCCCTATACTAATAATTGTGGATTGGCTGGAGGCAGAAGCAGAGCATACTCTGGAGCAACGTTTTCACCTGCATCCGCAAGCGGATATTGCGTTGAGAATGAATGAAGCTGGAGAAATGACGGCGGATATGAGCTATGAGGCATCTTCCATAACGCTGATGATGCAATGGGTTACGGCAGGCATCGGGAAGGGAGCCTTCGCGTTGACGGAGCAGCCCGGCTGGGTATCTGAGGTGTATGGTTCCAAGTCGGAAACATCGGTCATCCAGGGCAAGACTGATTTCTCGGGTAAAGTGGGTATTCTGACGTTGTGCCTCCCCGCGGATCATAATGATCAGGTTACACGTGTTACCACATGCGAACTAGAACCTGACCTGATGAGATTGGCATTATCTTATGTGCAAGGTGAGGAAAAAGGGTATATTGTGATAGACAACGACACGCTGCAATGGACGAAAGAACAGAAATAAAAAACAGTGAAGCAGGAGCAGATGCTCGCACTTGGCGAACATAGACTCCTGCTTTTTCTTCACTCACTTGGCTTTATTTTTTCTTTTTACTCTGGGTGATTTTTGCGTAACGGGCTTGGGACTGGCTGGCTTTCTGGCCGTTCCGGGAGGTCTGTTGCGATATACCCATAAGGCATACTCCAGCGGCTGAGTGATGGCTTTATAATAGATATCCCGCTCCCCGATGCGAGCGAATACTTCACGTGCAGGTTTGGGGTTAACTTCAAGCAGGTAGATACGCCCGCTTCTGTCAATCGCCAAATCCAGTGCCAACTCACATAGGTCCCCATACGTATCTTCCAGAAACGAAGCAACATCAATGCCGAATTTCTCTGCAGTTGTGTTAATTTCTGCCCGGAGGTCGTCATCTTCGATCCATTGCTTCATGAGTCGGTCCATCGCTATTGCCTGACCGCCGCCATGCAGATTGGAGGTTACGCTTTTTTCTGCACCCATGCGTCCAGCACATCCAGTAAGCTCCCATTGTCCTTCTCCGTTCTTCTGAACGAGCATGCGATAATCATGCACACGTCCATTCGGAAGCTGAAGTTGAATGCCCTTTTGTACAAGATACTTGTCTTTCATGTTCCAGTGCTGGAGCAACGCGCCAAGTCGTGATAAATGAACTTTACGTGGAGTGATGATACGACGCTTCTGATCCCGCCCTTGAACAAGCACTGTATTAGCCTCGCTACTGCTGCGTTCAATGCGCAGAATACCACGTCCGCCTGTTCCATTAATGGGTTTGAGATAGACCAGAGAAGAAACTTTAAGCATCCGGTTTACATCGGACATATCCTGAAATAGAGCGGTTTCCGGCAGGTGTTCACGAAAGTTGGCTTTTTGCAAAAGGGTCTGGTGGATGGTCCATTTATTGCGCAGTGGCCTGTTCAGAAAGAGCAGATGCCCATATTTCTCACGAAAAGCAAGCAATTGCTGGAACCTTCGGTTACGCTGAATCCGGCAACGATCAAAGATCAGGTCCGGGAATGATCGCCACTCCCTGGACCAGCCTTTTCCCTCATGAAAAACCATGGCTTCAATTTGTTTGCCGCCGGGGTGTACGTCGGCTGGTGTGAATACATAGATATCGAGTCCCCGCTTGCGCCCTTCAAGAATCATTCTGCGATAAACGCTTCGTTCTTCAAGAGCGCGATGTTCATTTAAGTACAACGTCATAATGCCCAGAACAGGTGAGGACACAAACAATCACCTTCTTTTTGCAGTATTCCTGTCTATCATCGTTTGGACTGACGGGCAAGATAAGCGCTGTAGTGAAATATACGTTCCAATGATCGCCGTCTGATCTGTGGTTCATCAAACTTCATGGGCTTTGCATTGGCTTCGAAGAACCAGAGTTCCCCCAGGTCATCAATGCCCAGATCCATGGACATTTCTCCGAGCGTGTAACCTGATCCCCGTTCTACCTGTCTTGCGATCATTAATGAAGTGGATTTCACACGTTTCATCAGGGTTGTTGACATTTCTTCGCCAAAAAGCTCGGTCAGCAGCTTCTCAGGGTCTTCTACGCTCCCGCCGCGCGGCACATGAGTTGTAATGCTACGGGAGCCAGCAAGTCTCGCTCCTACACCGGTTACGCTCCATTGGCCCTTGGTGTTCTTTTGTACAAGAACACGCAAATCGAAGGGGCGTTTACGAGAGGATGCCAGTTCAATGCCTTGTTGCATGATATAGGGCGTATGTCCGGTTTCTTTGCGAATTCGTGCCCATAACTTGGCAAGTGTAGATGCTTTATAGGTCGTGCTTCTACGTGTGGTTTGTATTTTGAGACGATAGGGAAGCCGTTCTTTTTCCTGAAATTTAAGCATCATGATTCCTTTACCAGCTTTGCCGCTCTCGGGCTTAAGGTACAGATAGGGATACGTCCGTAGAACGGCACCCAGAGAAGAAGCACTTCGCATCCGCCGAGTATAAGGGATCAGTTGCTGAGTCGATTTGGATTTCCTGAGCCATTCGAACAGATCCCATTTGTTGAAAAAGAATGGGTTATACAGTTCGATTCCTGATTGCATGCATTCGTCAATTTTACGCTGCACGGAAGGTTTTCCTTCGTCTTCCCGGTTGGGAATACGATTGTACAGAACATGGGGAAGGGGGAAAGGTTGTGAAACCCACTTTCCACTCCCCTTGTTGTACGTATATCCTTTCACGGTGGGGCCACTCACGTTCAGATCCCGTACAGTTACAATGTACACCACGTATCCCATGCTCTCGCCTGTCTGTAAGATATCCTGAAAATTTTGATGATTTCCCCTGAACATACGCTGTTTATCATGCATGGTCAAAACAGCAATGACAGGTTTGAAATCATCATGAAGGGTCATCAAATCTCTTCCTTCTTCCGGAACTTGCTCAAATACAGGCAGTGTTCCAAGATGTGCTCCACCGACGATTTGCCCTCCACCCGGAGTGAAGGGTGACGGAAAATGGAGCGCCCGGGTTTGGCGTTCGCTTCGAACATCCATACATGTTCCTCCTGATCAATGCCCAGATCAAAGCCAATCTCACCAATCAGATGCTGGTGCTGGGTTTCAATCGCCTGGGCCAGTGTAATAGCGACGGATTTGGCATGCTGAAGAACTTCTCCCGCAC
This sequence comes from Paenibacillus sp. FSL H7-689, assembly GCF_000517905.1. Lineage (NCBI taxonomy): Bacteria > Bacillati > Bacillota > Bacilli > Caryophanales > Paenibacillaceae > Paenibacillus > Paenibacillus sp. FSL H7-689. The sequence continues at coordinate 353,062 of NZ_ASPU01000015.1, read as the reverse complement.
GATCGCCGAAGTTGCGACTGAGCGCCTGCTCAGGAGTCATTAGGGAGCCGCCATTTTTGATGTGTGTTGTGACGCTGCCACGTCCTGCCTTTTTGGCTCCAATCCCGACAACAACCCATTGATTATTACCATTTTTGTGCATGTGAAAACGGAAATCAATTGGACATTCATCAATCTCAATTAGACGTATTCCCTGCTGAACTACATATCCGCGTAGCTGCTTGCCATGTCTTCCCTGAAGCATGCGCATCAGACTGTTGAAGGACCCAAAACGCAGGAGTGCATTACCGCCTTTTTTGCGATAACGTGCGAAATATCCACGTTTGGGCGAATAAGTCAGGCGGTAGATCCCGTTCCCCAGACTTCCGGCAGTAGGCTTATAGTAGACGAACTGATGGCGTTCCAACATTTCCTTCATCTGTTCAACGGAAGGATTGGTAATCGATTCAGGGATATACCGTCCTGCTGCCGGCTCGTTCTCCAGCAACGTATAGATATCCGATTTGTTGAAGAAGCTCCAGTTGAAGAACGGAATTTTTCGGCGAACAAATCGTTCCCGCAGCTGGTTGATTGCTGGTGAGAAGTCTGAACGACGGCTTGGTAACCGGTTGTAGACAACATCGGGCAGAGGTACGGTTCTGCGGGTAAAGCTTCCGTTATCATTCAGGAAAAAACCCGATACAGTCTCGTTCTGCCAATTGATATCCCGAGGAGTAAATGCGTAAATGTAGGATTTACGGCTGCCTTCACGGAGTAACTGTTTGATGAAACCAGTACGGGAACCGAATGGATTCGTGCTCGTCGCAGGCCCATCAGAGAGTACGCCGATCAGTGGACCTAACTGGACCTCATCATTTTGCAAATTCCGGAGATAAATACTGCCCCGTTTGGGAACGTTCATCATATTACGGATACCTGAAGCGAGATACAGATGTTTACCTGCTTTTTTGATTGGTTTGATCGTTGCAGGTACCCGGTCACGCCCGAAGCGAAGGTGCACCGTTTTTTTGCCGGACAGGTTGAGGCTCTTCATTAAAGCGTTGGATACATAAACCACTTTATCCGGTTGCTTGGTGAAATGCAGATTGCAAAAGGTCAAACTCATGATTTATCCTCCTATCCTGAAAAGATCCTTGGGCTCCATGGCAAGCGGGCGCTGCGGGCCTCAGCCGCCGTGAATCGGGATGGGTTTCAGGCCAGCTTTGCTGGATGTATTCGGCAATTTCATTGGACGAAAGACGTCCGTGAGAACATGTTGTTGCAACAGATAACGGGCATAGGCAAGCGGCCGGGTATAAGTCAGGGTATGCATGCGTCGGTCGCCCGCTTCTGCAAATGAGGTGCGGCCTGGTTTGGAGTTGACTTCAATTAGCCAGAGTTGGCCCTCTGCATCTGCTCCGAAATCAAGCCCCAATTCGGCTAACCTGCCGAAACGGCTTTCCAGCAGGGTGGGGATAAGCGTAGCAGTCTGCCGGATGCTCTTCAGCAGAGTTTCCGTGCGGATCGTTCCATATCGCTGGAGCAGATATGCGTGGGCAGGATATGCTTTACCCCCACCGTGAAGATTGGACGTGAGTGAACCTTCGGGTCCTTCCCGTACCATACATCCGGTAAGCGTCCAGCGACCTTGCCCATTCTTTTGCATTAGAGCCCGTATGTCGAATGCTCTTCCATGATGGCTAAGCTCCAGATATGGCTGCACGATCATCTTGCGCTCAGCCTGATGTAATGCTAGCCAGGAAGATACAGCCTGGGTATGGTTGAATGTAAGAAAAAAGGGTTCATTGTCCTCGTTACGCCCCTCCACGATCCATGTTGATGGAGTCGTTCTCCGAGACAGGCGAAAGGTATTCTTGCCATGAGTCCCGGATACCGGTTTGAAGAACAGTCCTTTGGGCCAACGGTCCAGCCATGTTTCCCAAGGGATATGCGATCCGATCCGGGTTGTGGGAGCAAGTTGTGACCTCAATTCAGGATTTCGGGACAACACACGATGTACCTCCCATTTTCCTGGAAGGGAAGCAGACCAATAACGGTGTTGATCTGTGCCGTTGGTTGGTATCCATTCCTTAAGCTGTTGTCTGACGTACCTGGAGATAGGGCGAAGACAACGATCCATAATGAGATCGACTGCAGGAACAGGTACCGAATTCCACTTCCCTTGATGATAGACATATCCCCATTGAAGAGGGAGTTGGACTGCATCATTCGATATCGGGATCACAATAATCTGAAGGGCGTATTTCATGCTCCCCAAACTGAGACGACGGCAGAAAAGTTCATCCGTAAAGGGAGGTGAGCCTTCGGTTGCACGTACCAGAATGGCCAGTGTCTTGGTCTGAGATGTTGGAAACATTACGCTGCACCTCTCCTCTATCAGATTTGTTTCCAATAGGGAATAACTTTTCAAAAACCCGCCAGGTACGTAGAATATTCAAGCATGGCTTTGACGGAAGGGCGGATCTTGCTCTCACTCAGTGGTGTATTATCATTCTTGGATGGTTTGGAGTTGACTTCGAGCAGCCATACGCGCCCAGTGGTGTCCAAGGCCAGATCAATACCAAGTTCACCAAAATGAGCAGGGATGGCACTTTCGATTCCTTTAGCGATATCCAGTGCTGCGGTATGCAATCCTGCATACGCGGAAGCTTTGGCTGATCCAGACAACTGTGTTTTGGCAACAGCATCCTTGACGGTGCTGAGACTTCCACCCCGTGCCAGATTGGATACGTAGTGACTCCCGCCCGCAATCCGGGCGACGATGGAGGTTACACTCCATTTACCTGTACGGTTTTTTTGCACGAGCGCACGGAAATCCACGGGTCTGCCACTGTTGTCAATGAGAGTCAGCCCTTGTTGGATCTGATAACGCGTTGTTTTCATTTTCCCAGACATACTGGCATACAGTTTATCCAGAGAAGTATACGTTTGTTTCCGGGTCCCCCCGACGCCAGTCGCCAGAGTTAGGAAGCTTCCGTCAATCTGACGTGAGACCCGGATGATCCCTTTGCCCAAAGAACCGCGGACGGGCTTCAGAAATACAACCGGATGTCGGTTGCACATCGTCTTGAGCATGGCGGACGTCTTGAGCAAATGAGACTCGGGAAGAACTCGTTTAAGCGTTGAAATGGACTTGAGTGCGTCAAACACTTCGTTTTTGTCCAGAAACTTTTCATTGAAGGTTTGCGTGCCGTAGAGCGATTTTACTTCTTTCATAAAATGCTGTACGCTAGGTTTGTTCTCAAGCTTGCGGGACGTTAGCCGGTTATTGACGACGTCTGCTACAGGCAGAACAGTCTTTTTCCAGCCGTCATCATACACCCAGCCTTTCATATAACCCGTTACCGCTCCAATATCCTCCGGTGTGAAAAAGGATACATAGGCGCCTTGCTTACGGCAGGCGTTCACCAGTTCTTGACAGAACATCGTGATGGAGCCAAAGGGCCGATCGGGCTGATCGGGATAGTCCTGGCTAACCAGTACACTGATGTAGGGTCCAAGGCGAAGCGTACGGCTGGCTGAACGATAGGATACCCTCAGGACCGAACGTGGAACGAGACCGGTCTTGCTGGCAACTGTCTGATTGATGCGCAGCCCGTCATACCTTGGTACCGGAATAACAGTGACTTCGCGGCGGAAAGAGCCAAATTGCAGCTGAAGCGGCCTTCCTGAAGGGATTTTAAGCGCCTTAAGCACCCCTTCGCCCAGCATGATGACGTCGTCCTGCAGGATGCCCGAGCCGGTAACCTGAATCGTTACTTTTTTAGTGGACATCACGGATCTCCTTCCGGGCGGCAACTTGATGTCTGATCTCGAAGTTGAACGGCATCTGAACATGGCATGTGCTTCATCATATGAGGACATATAACCCTTGGTGATTGACCCATATGGATTAAATGCATTTGATTTCGAGGCAGGTTATTGATGGCCTGTTTCAGAGCGCCCTTGTTTGACAGGAGAGAAAAGCGTGTATTAACACGGATGAACAAACCAATCTGAGGAGGAATAATAGTGAACATTTATGACAAAGCCAATGATTTGGCCAAAGCACTGAGAGAAAGCAGCGAGGTGGAAGAGATTACTTCCGCGATGAAGCTGATTGAAGCTGATCCGGATGCAAAAGCAATGCTGGATAACTTCCGTGATCAACAAATGGAATTGCAACAACGTATGATGAGCGGGGATATGCCAGCTCCGGATGAGATGGAGAAAATGGAGAAGCTGTTTGAAGTACTGAGTTTGAATCTGAACATCCGTCGTTTGTTTGATGCGGAGCGTCGCCTCAGTGTCATCATTGAAGACGTGAATAAAATTATTGCTGACAGCCTGGGTCATCTGTACGGTGGCGCTGAAGCGTAAAAAGGTAGTTCAAAAAGTCCACTTTTGATTACGAAGGATGCCTAGCTTCATTCCATCTTCTCGGTACTGAAAACTGATCTTTTTGAACACGTACTAAACGCTTGTCTTGTTTTTTTACCTGAACCTTTCATATTAGCTCCTTATCGTTCATAGACTAGACATATAGAGTCGATCAAGAACGAAGGAGCTGTGAATGGTGAAGAGGTTGAAAAAAGCAAAACATGTGATCTATCTGCTTATTGCGTTGTCGATGCTGGTCATTGCACTGCCGCGGATTTCCTTTGCTGGAGGAATGGACTGGGTTAATATTTTTGGCATCGTATGGGTGCTGTTCTCCTTATTAATCGTTGGTGCACATCTGCATTTTATTCTCGGTGTAGATGAAGAGAAGAAGCGTGCACTGGAAGCCGTTCGCCGGGCGAAGCTGCGGCAGTGGGAGATGAAACTGCTGGACAAGCAGGAGCGGAGCGAGTCTGTATAAGGTACAGAATGAGATCCAACATGGAAGACCGGAATCCCTTGGTACAAAGGGGCCCCGGTCTTTTTTGGTACATACAGAATTAGAGGTTAATGGGATGATTAAATTCAGATGGCGAACTTGCCTGTGAGAATGGGTAGGGGTGGGGTTATTTTCCTAAAGCCGTGTTATAATAGATACAGTATAGTACAGATGCATCTTCGGGGGTGGTACAGTTGGACGGACAGGAAGAGAACGTCACGAAGCATGAACAGTTACTTCAACATATTGAACAACTGAAGGTTGGTAGTAAAATATCAGTACGTGGACTTGCGCGGGAGCTGGGTGTAAGTGAAGGGACAGCGTATCGTGCGGTGAAAGAGGCGGAGAACTTCGGGCTGGTCGTGACCAAGGAACGAATTGGAACGGTGCGGATCGAGAAGAGACCTCGGGGCATGTCGGAACAGTTGACCTTTGCTGATGTCGTGACCATTGTGGAGGGCCATGTGCTGGGGGGTAACGAAGGTCTCGCCAAACCGCTGCACAAGTATGTGATTGGCGCGATGAAGGAACAGGCAATGGCCCGTTATATTGACGCTGGGAGTCTGCTGATTGTGGGTAACCGTGAAGATGCTCACTCGCTTGCCCTCGAACAGGGAGCGGGCGTGTTGATTACGGGTGGTTTTGGGACAAGTCGTGAAGTAAGAATTATGGCTGACGAGCTTGGGCTACCGATTATTTCATCCAGACATGATACATTCACGGTAGCTTCAATGATTAACCGTGCGATCTTCGACCGGCTGATTAAGAAAAAAATTATGCTTGTTGAGGATATCATTGGTCAGAAACCTCGCTTGCAGGTATTGAAGGTGACCAGTTCAGCCGCAGATTTTCATATGTTGGTTTCAGAGACGGGTGAACATCGCTTCCCGGTGGTGGATGAATGGAACCGGGTCATCGGGATTGTGAGTCTGAAGGATGTCAGTGAGCTGAAAGAAGATCAAAGTATTGAGAAATGTGTGATACGCCGCCCGATTACGGCCTCATTGCAGACATCTCTTGCTTCTGCTGCCCAGATTATGACCTGGGAAGGCATTGATTTTCTGCCAATTGTGGATCGGAATCGCAAACTGATTGCGTCCGTCACACGCAAGGAAGTGCTTCAGGCCATGCGGGATGCACAGAAACAGCCACAACTAGGAGAGACGTTTGATCATCTGATCTGGAACGGGTTTGCCGAGGAGCGCGGTGAACAGAACGAATTGTTATTTCACGGATTCATCATTCCTCAGATGGCAACGGATCTGGGTACGATCTCCGAAGGTGTTCTGTTGAATGTGATGACCCAGGCTGGCCGGCGGGCAGCGTGGGATGTTACAGGGAACGACCATGTGGTGGATAATGTAACGACGTATTTTGTTCGACCGGTACAGATTGAGGATCAGATTCTGGTTCGCCCGTTAATTCTGGAAACCAGTCGTCGAACGTGCAAAATGGACATTGTGGTTACCCGTGAAGGCAGTGTGGTATGCAAAGCGGTAATGACATTGCAGTCGATTGACCATGCCTAGCAGGGTACGTTGCCTCGGGCATAGACAAAGAGAGTACTCCCTGATCGAGAAGCTCTGCCGGGCTGCGCTGTCGCGCGGTTCTGGCTTCGCTTAACGAAGGGGAAGTACTCTCTTTTTGCGGACAACGATAGCGCTTCAATAAATCATGCAGATTGTCCGGAGGTTTTACCTGATCCATTACTGGACCGTTGTTGAAGCCGCGCATAATAACTGCGGTTACGTATTCCGGCAAATACATTATACGCACCCATAATCAGAAATAGCGCTTCCACAATCACAGATAAAGTGGAGCCCGTGAAGACAAACATCAGGATCAGGGCAAGAACAACAAGCATGCCACCCATCCAGATATTTGTCCACGAACGGTACAGACCGGCGCTGGTAGCATCCGAACTTCTGTGTGAACGAATACTGTTCAACGCTGCAAAAACCATGGCAACAGCAAAGATGGCGATTAGAGCATATTTGAGTACATCAATGAACACAAAGACGCAGCTCCTTTTCTGGAAAGCATTTACTGCCCTTATTGTACCATGCAGAGATGCAGACAAGGGCAGTTTTTTGCTGTTACGCAGGAACGTGCATGCGAATCTGTACCCAAACTTGCAGTACGCCTTCCATAACCAGCATCGTTTTGACCTGAACGGTGTATTCCTTTTCCCTGACCGAGTACACTTTCTGATTCAGCATGATTCGCGTCATTTTGCTATACTCATCGATGTTGAATACATCTCTGCCCCGAAGTACCTCAAGTTCGTCTCCGAGCTTCTGTAACATCACTTTCAGAGAAGCCTCGTCTGGCCCCTTATCCGATTCTTCTGCACGGACTTTGATTTCCTTGATAACGGTTTGGCGTTTACTGTATTTTTTCAGCGTTTTGATATCCTCCTCATTCTGATGCAGCTGAAGCTGCAGCTCCTGATTGTTCAGCCACAACGCATTGTAACTCAGGTGAAATACACCGTTGTAGACGACACATCCAGCGATCATTCCCAGAACAAACACAGCGGTCATTCGCATCAGCGGGCGGTAACGAGAAAATGGCGGAACTCTCATGAACGCTGTTCCTGTCTCATATTAGCTCCGGCCTCCGCCGCACACCCATTTCACTAGCTCGGTTCCCATATGCGCGCCCATAAAAGCAGAGATCAGATACAGGATTTGTTTGACCGCCGGAGACAGGTTACCATCCAGAAAATTGCTCTCGATGACACGCATGGGATCTATTGTGCCGCCAACAGCGGCTGCGAGTGCCCATATCTTTATTTTTCCAGAAATATCGAGCATCGTCTGTGTCGGAGGCTGAAGAGAGATCACGGCTCCAATACCTCCGATCATCGCGCCGCCCAGCACGATTCCAAACGCAATAAAGAAATCAAGAATGGCTTTGGACAAAAATGTGCTCACTGGCAACACCCCTTTCAGACCTAGCAGCACACCTCCTGTCTTCGGTCTGTCACAGGGGGAGCGGCTTGTACTTCTATTGTATGGGCGTGCCCCCGAACGTTATGATAAAATAGAATAATAAAGTCTCCTTTTAAGAGGTTGTCACGAATTTTAATAGGAGATTCCATTTTTTTATTTATTTAATTCATATATATATGAGATAGATAGGGTAGCAGACGGATCAGAAGATCGATGCTGCGACTATCTGCGGCGAAAGGAAGAAAAAAACATGAGTTCTTTTGTGCATTTGCACGTTCACAGCGAATACAGTTTGCTGGACGGCGCTGCGCGTATTCCGGATCTCGTGAATAAGGCTGCAGATCTCGGAATGACGACACTTGCGCTGACCGACCATGGCGTGATGTATGGTGCAATTCCTTTTTATAAAGCATGTATGAAGCGAGGCATCAAGCCGATTATAGGTTGCGAGGCATACATGACAGCAGGGTCCCGCAAAGAGCGGGGAAGCCGCAAGGATCAACCGATTCATCATTTGATTTTGCTGGCCAAAAATATGACGGGTTACCGAAATCTGATGAAATTGTGCTCGATTGGACATCTCGAAGGTTTTCATTACAAACCCCGTGTAGATATGGAAAGTCTGGCTGCCCATCACGAGGGCATTATCTGTCTAAGTGCGTGTCTTGGTGGTGAAGTACCACAACATTTACTGCATGGACGAGAAGAAGAGGCGAGACGTGCGGCGTTACGCTACAAAAAAATCTTTGGTGACGACTTCTATCTGGAACTTCAGGATCACGGGCTGTCGGAGCAAAAAAGGGTGAATCCGCAGTTGATCAAACTGGCTGCCGAGCTGGAGATTCCGCTTGTAGCCACCAATGATGCACATTATCTGTCCGAAGAGGACGCGGAGCTTCAGGATGTACTGATCTGTATCGGAACAGGCAAGACCGTGGATGATGAGAATCGGCTCCGAATTGGAACCAATCAGCTCTATCTGAAAAGTGAAGAAGAGATGGCTCGTTTGTTTCCTCATGTACCGGAAGCTCTGGCAAACACCGTCCGCATTGCGGATTCCTGTGAGTTGAAGCTGGAATTCGGCAAATCGATTTTGCCGGAATACAGACCGCTTCCTGATGGACTTAGCCCTTCGGTGTATCTGCGTCAGCTGTGCGAAGAAGGAATGAAGGAGCGTTATGCGCAGTCCACACGTTGGACAGATGCAGAGCTTCGATCCGAACTCGAACAACGATTGGCGTATGAGCTGGGTATAATCGACAGCATGGGATTCTCGGATTATTTCCTGATTGTTTGGGATTTTATCGCCTATGCGCATAAGCAAGGCATTGTTACTGGACCGGGCCGGGGCTCCTCGGCAGGTAGTCTGGTAGCGTACACTTTGCATATTACCGATGTTGATCCGATGAAATACAACCTGCTCTTCGAACGATTCCTGAATCCCGAGCGGATCTCTATGCCGGATATTGATATTGACTTCAGCGATGAGCGGCGGGATGAGGTCATTGATTATGTCGCGCATAAATATGGCAAAGCCCATGTCGCCCAGATCATTACGTTTGGAACGATGGCTGCCCGTGCAGCCGTACGTGATGTTGGGCGGGCCCTGAATGTGCCTTATGGCGAAGTGGACAAGGCTGCAAAGCTGATTCCGGCGCAACTTGGTATTAACATCGAGCGGGCTATGGAAGCTACACCTGAGCTGAAGGCGCTGTATGAAACGAAGCCTAAGACACGTGAGCTGTTGGATATGGCGATGAAGGTCGAGGGCATGCCACGTCATGCTTCGACCCATGCTGCGGGTGTGGTTATCTCCCGTGACCCGCTGACCGATGCGGTGCCACTTCAGGAGGGCAGTGAAGGGACAGCGTTAACCCAGTATTCCATGGAAAACCTGGAGTCTATTGGGCTGCTTAAGATGGACTTTCTTGGTTTGCGTACCCTCTCAATCATTGAGCGGTGTTTACGCTGGATTAGGGAACATGGAGAAATTCCGGATTTCCGCCTTATCCCCGATGATGATCCGTTAACGTACGAGATGCTTGGGCGAGGGGACACGATGGGCATATTCCAACTGGAATCTGCCGGGGTACGCCGTGTGCTGAAAGAGATGAAGCCAAGTAGTTTTGAAGATGTAATCTCTGTACTTGCCTTGTACCGTCCGGGTCCGATGGAGTTCATATCCAAATACATTCAGGGCAAGCATGGACAGATTGAAGTGGATTACCCCCATGTGGATCTGGAGCCTATCCTGAAAGATACGTACGGGATCATCGTGTATCAGGAACAGATCATGCAGATAGCCTCCCGGATGGCGGGTTTCTCGCTGGGTGAGGCAGATTTGCTCCGCAGAGCGGTCTCCAAGAAGAAACGGGAAGTGCTGGATCTGGAGCGTGGACACTTTGTACAAGGCAGCCTGAAACAAGGGTATAGCGAAGAAGAGGCAGACCTGGTCTATGATATGATCGTCAAGTTTGCAAACTATGGCTTCCCGCGTGCTCATGCCGCGGCATATGGTGTGCTTGCGTTCCAGACGGCTTATCTGAAGGCGCATTATCCGGTTCATTTTATGGCATCCATGTTAACAGCCGTAATGGGCAGTCATCGGAAAGTGGCAGAGTACGTAGTGGAATGTCGGCGTATGGACATGGAGGTGCTTCCGCCGGATGTGAATGAGAGCGGTATTCTGTTTACACCTGTATTTGTGCCGTCCGGCAGCGCAGGAACCGGGGATCAGAGCAATGCATCGCAGCAGACTGCGGGAGCAGATGCAGAGAATGACGCTGGAAGCCCTGCCGAAGAACATGCCACGAATGTTAACGTGGGTTCCTTCAGGGAAGATCGCGTTCATGAGCATGATGGGCATTCGGGACAAACCGAATATGGTGAAGCGCCTCTACCGGATGATCCCGGTCCTGGACCGGAAGAGGACGGTGGTGGATATGAGTGGCAGGCAGCGACATCCATGCCTGAGGCATCCGACAACTGGAAGGAACCGGGATTGGTGAAGGCTTCTTCAATGGAAAATGGTAATGACGAGGGACAAGAGGCCTCTTCCTCGCGCGCGGAGCAAGGGGAACTGTCCTCTGTGGAGAAGAACGTTGCAGTGTCTGATGATAATTCGGATGAGGAAAAATTAACGGGTGCAATACGATTTGGTCTGGCCGCTGTGAAAAATGTCGGTACCCAGGCAATGGAAAGCATTATGATCGTAAGGCAGGAGAGACCGTTCGACAGTTTGCTCGATTTTTGTCGTCGTGTGGATTTGCGTGTATGCAACAAACGTGTGATTGAATCGCTGATCCAAGCCGGAGCTTTTGACACATTACCTGGGCACCGGGCCCAATTGCTGGCGATGCTGGATGAGACTGTTGAAGCAGCGTTGAAATGGCGCAAGGAACGCGAGGATCTGCAGATTCAATTGTTCGACTTTGTTGAGACGCCAAACTGGGAGATTGAATATCCGGAAATTCCTCCTTATTCCTCAGGGCAGCAACTGGAGCTAGAGCGAGAGTTGTTAGGTTTGTATCTCTCTGGGCATCCTCTGGATGACTATGAAGATGTGCTGGAATCGAGTGGGGCTGACCGGATCATGGAGCTGACCGAGGCGGCAGACGATACGATGACCGTCGCAGCGGGTATGGTTGTGTCTGTGAAGTCGATTACGACGAAACAGGGCAAGGCTATGGCGTTCATGGAGCTGGAAGACCAGATTGAACGCTGTGAAGTGGTTCTCTTTCCCGAGGTATGGCGGCGTAGCCAGCAACATGTCGGGAAAGGTGAACTGCTCGTCGTGCGTGCCAAAGTGCAGCAGCAGGACGAAGGGTTTAAGCTGCTGGCTGAGGAAGTGGTGCCGTTGTCACCGGCGGCACTGGAGCAGCAGCTGCGCAGCCGTGACCGGCGCGTCAAGCCCGGCAGCGGCAGCTCTTCGCGCCCGGCGCAGTCGGCTTCGCCGCGGCGGCCCGCGGGGGCAGGAGCCGAAGCGCAGCGCAGCAGCGCAGGCGGGGATGCTTCCGGTGCGCGTAGCAGCGGGAGCCAAGGCTCGGCAGCGACGCGCAGCGATGGGGCGGGTACGGGCGCAGCCACGGCGGCGGCTTCCCGGCCTGGCGGTGCCGCTGAGGCGGCAGGCAGCCCGGCGCAGAGCCGCGAACCGCGGGCCGTGGAGCAGCGGGTGTTCGTGAAGATTGCCCCGCATGCGGAGAAGCCTGAGCTTCTGGCACGTCTGAAGCAGCTGCTTCAGGAGCATCCCGGACCTGTGGCGACAGTGCTCTTCTATGAGCAGCAGCAGAAGCTGCTTGCGCTGAGTGATGCCTACCGGATTAAGCCATCACCAACCTTGTTCTCCGAGATGGAGAAAATGCTGGGTGAAGGCACGGTCAAAATTAAATAAGAGGCTGTCCCGTAAGTGATAGCACTTATCCATAGTATGAAACCTGTTTGGCTCAATGCTGAACAGGTTTTTTTTTGATTATTTTAGTGCGAGCTCGGTTCCCTGACGACAGGGTTTAAACAAACAAATTGCAGACTTGTCATAGGCCAGCTACAGACCAGAGCGGAATGTACAATCCTGCAACAGGTCCAGGGTGCGACTGGTATTAACCATCCGCACATTTTATGAACATTTTAACAGGTTGCTGCATACACTTGAGAACACCGAAGGACCTCGCGGTCCTCGGGGGATTGATGCGGGAGGTCGAGATATGTCATATGAAATCGTAGAAGCCATGCTGGCCCGGCGGGGTGTACGGATTGATGCAATCGCAGCAATTGTATACCGTCTGCAAAAAGGGTACCACCCCGAACTGACCTTGGACGACTGTGTAACCAGCGTGAAATCCGTTCTGCAGAAACGAGAGGTGCAATATACGCTCTATACGGGTATCGCTCTCGACGAACTTGCGGAGAAAAAACTCTTGCCCCAACCGTTACAGGCTATTATGGAAGCGGATGAATCCCTGTATGGAGTGGACGAGACTCTGGCCCTCGGCATTACTCATGTGTATGGTATGATTGGTTTAACCAGCTTTGGTTACCTGGATAAAGAAAAAATAGGTGTAATTCATGATTTGAACGAACACACAACAGCCATTCATGTCTTTTTGGATGATCTGGTCGCAGGGGTGGCCGCTGCGGCTTCTGCCCGGATTGCACACAAAAATATTAAAGCCAAAAAATACCCCTCAGACCTTTAACCCCCTGTATTTCCATGCTTGTCTGTTATGGTCAATCTAATGGCTCATATGAAGGTCTTCAAGGGCGGCTGACGCTGCCCTGATAAGCTTGCGGCTGCTTATGGAAGAGGTATGAACAAGAAGATTCCGTCAACCATATGAGTTATTCGTGGGGGACTAATGTCCCTCATGATCCCAAATTCTCCCCAAAGGTCCCGAACCCTTTCTTGCAGAAAAAAAGTGAGGTATGTTATCATTAGTCCAATATACGGGCTCTGAACATTAGCTTAGGGGGCGGACAAGGCATGTGGACGGTGATTTACATTGCACCGACAGCAAAGGTTGCGGACAAGATCAAGACCAAGCTTTCGGAAGAAGGTTTTCTGGTACAGACCCGTCCCATCAGTTTATCCAAGCAGCAATTTGAGATTCGCGTCCCTTCTGGGGAATTGGAAGAGGTCCAGGAAGTGCTGAATTCCATTCTGCATTCCTGATTTGTTCGACATCAACGTGCCTTGGCAGATGAAGAAGTACCATCGGTACATAAGGGACTAATCGCGTAAGCGGAGAGAGGAATCGACTTGCATGTATTGTATGCTGCTGTCCTTCCTTCTTTTTTTGTTAGGACAAGGACCGACCTGGTTGCTCCCGGAGACCCTACCAAGATAGATTCAAACATCGGCGCAACAATCTTTCGGTTTTTGCAGGTAACATCAATCGTGCTGACAGAAGCCGGTGATCCTTGTCCTGTACCGGCGGATTTTTTTGTTGTGAATGCTGGACAAGGCCCATGGCAGCGTGTGGGTCGTAAGCGGTTTACCGTAACACGCGGATGAAGTTGCCACAAGCAGCGCTCTGCAGGTTGCGGCCATCAAATCAACGGCTGGAGAGGTGTAGTTGTGTTCAAAGATATATTCCAGAAGAAACGGAAGTACGCTACCATACCTTCCGAGCGTGCACTTCCCGGCGAAGGCCAGGAAGTCCTAGAACGCCCAAAACGTGAAATACCTGAAGGGCTTATGAACAAGTGCAGCAAATGCGGCACCATTCAATATAGCAAGGAATTGGAGAAAAATCTGAAAGTATGTCCTGCCTGCGGTTACCATATGCGTCTTAACGCTATGGAGCGCATTGCTATGGTACTTGATGATCAAGGATTTGTTGAGTTTGATGCTGATATGATATCGGTTGATCCACTTGGCTTTCCTGGATATAGCAACAAATTGGAACAACAGCGTCTGAAATCGGGCCTGAAGGAAGCGGTAATTACAGGGGAAGGAACCATTGATGGTCTGCCTGTAGTTGTGGCTGTCATGAGCTTTGATTTCTTCACAGGCAGCATGGGTTCTGTTGTAGGGGAGAAAATTACCCGTGCCATTGAGCATGCCACAGAGAAACGGTTACCATTGATTATTTTCTCAACATCAGGTGGTGCCCGGATGCAAGAGAGTATTCTTAGCCTCATGCAAATGGCTAAAACAAGCGCAGCTTTATCCCGTTTGGATGAACAGGGCGGGCTGTACATTTCGGTCATTACGGACCCAACAACAGGTGGAGTCTCGGCAAGTTTTGCGAGCCTGGGCGATATTAACATTGCCGAACCTGGCGCTGTATTTGGTTTTGCCGGCAGAATCGTTATCGAACAGACGATCCGTCAGAAGTTACCTGATGATTTCCAAACGGCTGAATTTAATATGCAACATGGTCAGTTGGACATGGTTGTGCACCGGAAAGAGCTTCGGGCCACTCTTGGCAAGCTTCTGGATATGCATAGTGAAAAAGGAGGGGTCTAAATGGCGGGTGAGTTGCCATATGAAGCGCCTCTGGTTGAGATGCGCAAAAAGATTGATGAACTCGTACAGTTTGGACAGGAAAAAGGGATCGACTTCACGGACGAGATTGCCCGCCTGGAAGAACGTTACCATAGACTTGAAGAAGAGATCTACACTGGCATAACAGCAGCTCAGAAGATGCATCTGGCCCGTCATCAGCAGCGCCCAACGGCGCTGGACCTGATCCAGCTGATATTTA
This sequence comes from Paenibacillus sp. FSL H7-689, assembly GCF_000517905.1. Lineage (NCBI taxonomy): Bacteria > Bacillati > Bacillota > Bacilli > Caryophanales > Paenibacillaceae > Paenibacillus > Paenibacillus sp. FSL H7-689. The sequence goes on along the minus strand of NZ_ASPU01000015.1, from coordinate 338,048 downwards.
CGGACTTCATTGAGCTGCACGGTGATCGCATGTTCGGAGACGATCTTGCGGTTGTTGGCGGACTTGCCAAGCTGAATGGAAAGACAGTAACGGTAATCGGACAACAGCGGGGGAAAGACACGAAGGATAATATCGCCCGCTTTTTCGGCAGCGCTCATCCGGAAGGTTTCCGAAAAGGACTTCGTCTGATGAAACAAGCGAACAAATTTGGCCGTCCTATTATTACGTTTATTGATACTAAAGGGGCGTATCCGGGTAATACTGCAGAAGAGAGAGGTCAATCGGAAGCGATTGCTCGCAACCTGATGGAAATGGCGAAGCTATCGGTTCCTGTTATTGTTGTGGTCATCGGCGAAGGTGGAAGCGGCGGTGCCCTCGCTATGGCTGTGGGTAATCGTGTGTTGATGCTGGAACATGCGATCTATTCTGCAATCTCTCCGAACGGCGCTGCTTCAATTCTCTGGAAGGATGCATCCAAGGCAGATCAGGCGGCTGAAGCAATGAAAATAACAGCCAAAGACCTGTTGGAGATGGAAGTCATTGAAGAGATTGTCCCTGAGCCACGCGGCGGTGCTCATCGGGATTATGAAGCGTCTGCTGCTTTCATCAGTGAAGCGTTGGTCCGTCATCTCGACGATATGAAGGGTTGGAGCGGGGATCAGCTGAAACAGGATCGTTATGAGAAATTCCGTAAAATTGGATCGGTCACGTTTGAACCTCAAGCATCCATTGAAGCCCCTCAAGAGCTTGTAAAAGTCGATGTTGCGAGTAATTTGTCGGGAAATGCTGAATAATGTGACGAATTTCCTATACAAATGAGCAAAAGTATAGTAAATTTAATAGTTGGAAAAAGAAAAATAGATAAAGAGTAATACCTTTAAAATCGGAGGAAACCCAAAATGCGTAAAACGAAAATTGTATGTACCATTGGTCCATCCAGTGAATCTCTGGAGAACACCAAAAAATTGATTATGGCCGGTATGAATGTGGCCCGTCTGAACTTCTCCCACGGTGATTTCGATGAGCACGGCGGACGGATCATTGCGATTCGCCAAGCATGCGAAGAGTTGAACAAAACAGTAGCGATCCTGCTGGACACCAAAGGACCGGAAATTCGGACAGGTAAACTCGAAGTTGAACCGATCGAATTGGTTCAAGACGAGTACATCACTTTGACAACAGAAGAAATTCTGGGCACCAAAGAACGTCTTTCCATTACGTATACAGATCTTCCGAATGATGTTGAACCGGGATCTACAATTCTGATCGACGACGGTCTGATCGGACTGACTGTGGTGGAAGTGCAAGGCACCGAGATCAAATGCCGTATCGTTAACGGCGGATCGATCAAAAGCAAAAAAGGTGTTAACGTTCCGGGCGTTGCCATTTCTCTACCGGGTATCACCGAAAAAGACGCTAACGATATCGTATTTGGTATCGAACAAGGTGTCGATTTCATCGCGGCTTCTTTTGTACGTAAAGCAAGTGATGTACTTGAGATTCGTGAATTGCTTGAAAAACACAATGCTGGACATATCCAAATCATCTCCAAAATCGAAAACCAACAAGGTGTCGATAACCTCGACGAAATCCTTGAAGTGTCTGACGGTCTGATGGTTGCTCGTGGAGACCTGGGTGTTGAGATTCCTGCGGAAGAAGTACCATTGGTACAAAAACGCATGATCCAAAAATGTAACGTTGCAGGTAAACCGGTTATCACAGCTACACAAATGCTGGATTCCATGCAGCGTAACCCGCGTCCAACACGTGCGGAAGCAAGTGACGTGGCGAATGCGATCTTCGACGGTACGGACGCAATCATGTTGTCCGGTGAGACAGCTGCGGGTAAATACCCAGTTGAATCTGTTCTGACCATGTCCCGTATTGCTGAAAAAGCAGAATCTGCTCTGCCTTACCAAGAGTTGTACCTGAAACAACGTGTTGCTCAACAAACAACAGTTACGGAAGCAATCAGCCAATCGGTTGCTCTCCAAGCTCAAGATTTGAACGCAAAAGCGATCATTACTTCGACTGAATCAGGACATACTGCACGCATGATTTCCAAGTATCGTCCAGAATCTCCAATCATCGCTGTGACAACGGAAGACAGAACTTCCCGTCGTTTGGCTCTGGCTTGGGGTGTAACTCCTGTCAAAGGAAGACTGGTTGATTCCACGGATGCTTTGTTCGAAAATGCAATTGAAGGCGGTGTAAAATCCGGACTTGTTAAAGAAGGAGACCTGGTTGTGATCACAGCAGGTGTACCTTTGGGTCGTTCCGGTTCTACCAACCTGATTAAAGTAAGCCAAATTCCAAACAACGCTTAATAGCGTCTTGGATGGAGAAGCAACAGGAGAGAAGCAATGGGGCTTTATTGTCCCGTTGCTTTTTTTCCATCTTATTGACACTTTACAACGAGGTAACACGTATGAATGATAGAGCGAAGGAGGCCGATAACGTGCGAGAACAGAGCAATGGTAACTGGTATGCGGCACGTCTTCGTGTACGCTATCAAGAAAGTGACCAGATGGGCGTGGTCTACCACGCGAACTATTTGAATTGGTTTGAAATCGGTCGAACTGAGATGATTCGCCAAATGGGGTATACATATCGTAAAATGGAGGAACAGGGGTTACTGCTTCCCGTAACCGGACTGGATGTGAAGTATCACAAGCCTGCCCGATATGATGATGAGATTATCATTTTCACCCGTATTGCTGCATTTAGTGGTCTGCGACTGAATTATGAGTATGACGTAAGACGCATGTCTGAAGAACCTGATGAGCGTATGGCGATTGGAGAACGGGTATGGTCAACTGATGAATCACTCCCCGGTGAACGGCTAGTTACAGGTTCTACCCAGCATGTATGGGTGAATGGGGACTGGAAGCCAGTTCGGCTGGATAAGGCAGCCTCTGAGTTATTCAGCGCGCTTGAAAAGGTGTGGCTTTCGGGAAAGGGGTAATACGTCAATGCGAAAATGGATGTGGGCTTTACTCTTAATCATTCCGGTGATTGAATTATTTGGTTTTATTCTGATGAGTGACTGGATCGGAGCCGGAAAGACATTGCTTCTCATGATTCTCACGTCCTTGATTGGTATAGCAATGTTGCAGTTTGAAGGGCGAAAAGTACTTGTGGACGCCAAATCCGAGATGGAGCGTGGCAAGGTACCTGGAAGAAAAATGGTCGATGGTCTTTTTATTTTTGTCGGTGGTTTCTTGCTTTTGATTCCAGGCTTTGTAACGGATCTGATCGGGTTTACACTGGTATTTCCATTAACACGTCCGGTGTACCGTCTGTTCTTCTTGGGGTGGCTGGAGAAAAAAATGAAAAGTGGCAAAATTACGTTTTATCGTCGTCCGAAATGAAACACCAGTTGTTTTGCATAATAAAAAAAGGCTCCGCTCAGCAGATGATTTCTGTTGAACGAAGCCTTTTTCTATTTTCCTGGGTGCTCATAAGATGATGCCTCATCGGACACGGCCGTTGATGATATACGTTCTGAGGTCGCGTAATACGTTAGCCCGATTGAACGCATCGAGAATCACGAGACTGACAGGGCCAATAATCAAGCCCAGAACACCGAACAACTTCAAACCCACAAACATGCCAACCAGCGTGGCGAGTGGGTCGAGCCCTACACTGCTTGCAAGTACCTTCGGTTCAATAATCTGACGGGCAATCAGTAAGATCAGATAGATAATACTAATGCCAATACCCAGATACAGATCCCCATTCATAAAGAGGTACGCTGCCCAAGGCACCATGATAAGGCCAACACCCAGATAAGGAAGCAGATCGACCAAACCAATCATCAGAGCGATGGTGAAAGCTGAATTGACTTGCAATATAAGCAGTCCAATCATGACGAATAGTGCTGTAATCGAGATCATGATCAATTGTGCTCTTGCGTATCCGAACAGTGCCTTCTTAAGGTCAGTCCAGATGTCGGATATCGGCTTGCGAATGGAAGAGGGTACCCATCCCGATACGGTGATGTTGTGCCTGGTCCAGCTTTTGCTAATGAAGAATGTAGACAACAGAACAACGATTAATACCGCGCCCATGTTCGGCAGGGAAGTCAGCAGACTCAGAATCATGTTGAAAAATCCGGTGACCAGATCTGTGACGGCTGTACCCACCGTTTCAGTTGTTTTACTAATATTGCTGTTGATGGTTTCCTGGTAGTTGGGATTTTCCTTGTAAAATTCATTGATCTGCGCAGTCAAACTTTGAATGGTGTCATTCTGGGTCCAGCGCACAAACGTGTCCTTGATCTCATCAACATGAAGATCAAAGCTTGTCGTAAGTGAAATGACTTCTTTTACCATGCGGGTAATCGCCGCAGACAGCACCACCGCAATGGCTCCAAAATAAAGGATCAATGAAAGAGTCACAGCCAGCCAGCGCGGGAATCGTGCTCGATGCTGAAGCAGTTTCACTAAAGGATTCATGGCATAGGCGATAATCCAAGCAATCGCAAAAGGGTACAAAAGCGGGAACAGCAAGTATATGGCAACGGCGATCAGAACGGCCGCAATGATAACCCATAAGCCACGGAGCAGGCGTTTCATTATTATTCTATCCAAGCATCAACTCTCCTTATTTCAATTAAGCCGACCTATGTATGATCCATGAAGCAGTATTAAAAATAGATGGCTATCTTAATTAATATAGAGCATTTACAAGGTTTTGAAACGCCGGGATGTTACCAGATCTTGTTCAAGAGTGGACTTTTGAACAAGATGTATGGGGATTCTTTCTTTTGCCTAGAGTATGCCTTAGTATTACAGAATATAGCAATAGAAAGTTCTCATACGACAGGATTGGTTAAAAAACATTAAATGTCAACCTTGTTTTTGTAAAGGCTTTCAAAAATGCTTTATCGGACCGATAAAGAAGTTTGATGTGCGAATGAACTCTCATCATGTTCACATAAACGACAAAATCCAGTATGATGTTATAAGTAAATACCGATTGACAGATAGGAAAACCTTAGTTTGAAATATTTGTTAATTTTAAAATGAAAATGTTTACAAAAAGAGAATAGGTGCATTTTGGCACTTATATGACACTCTGGAATGGTTCCTGATTTCGCTTATTAAAGGAGAGATGTAATATGACAGCTACCAAAGGTCTGGAAGGCATCGTTGCGACAACCTCTTCGATCAGTTCTATTGTAGACGGTGTGCTCACATACCGTGGTTACGATATCGACGATTTGGCTGAACATGCCAGCTTTGAAGAAGTTGCCTATTTGTTGTGGTTTGGTAAATTGCCAACAACGGATGAACTGAAATCCCTTCGTAAAAGCCTGAGCGATTACGCGCCGATTCCGAGCGAGTTGATTGCACAAATCCAATTGTATCCGAAAAACGTCAGTACCATGGCAGCACTTCGTTCCGCTGTCTCTGCACTTGCACTGTACGACGAGCAAGCGGATGAGATGACAACGGAAGCGAATGAGAACAAAGCGGTTAAGTTGCAAGCACAGTTGCCAACGATTGTGGCAGCCATCGCCCGTATCCGTCAGGGCAAAGAACCTGTGGCTCCAAAAGAAGGCGCTTCCATCGCAGAGAACTTTTTATATATGATGACTGGTGAAGAACCATCCGAGACCGCAGTGAAAGCATTGGATCAAGCCCTTGTCCTGCATGCGGATCACGAGTTAAACGCGTCGACATTTGCAGCCCGTGTAACGGTTGCGACGCTGTCAGATATCTATTCCGGTGTAACTTCCGCCATTGGCGCACTGAAGGGACCACTGCATGGCGGTGCTAATGAAGCCGTTATGAAAATGTTGAATGAGATCGGTACGCCAGATCGTCTTGAAGCGGCAATTCAGGAAAAACTGAATAATCGTGAAAAAATCATGGGCTTTGGACATCGGGTGTACAAAAACGGTGATCCACGCGCCAAACATCTACAGAAGATGTCCAAGGAACTTGGCGAGATGAACAATGATACGCGTTTGTATGATATGTCTGTGAAGATCGAGGAACTGGTAACAGGACAAAAAGGACTGAAGCCTAACGTAGACTTCTATTCTGCTTCTGTATATACCCAACTGGAGATCGAACAGGAATTATTCACTCCGATCTTTGCCATCAGCCGGGTGTCTGGATGGACTGCGCATATTTTGGAACAGCTTGCGGACAATCGCATCATTCGTCCACGTGCGGAGTACACTGGTCCTACAGAACAGAAATACGTTTCTATTGAACTTCGCTAATAGCCGCAAAAACAGTATAATAATATGGACGAGGTGAAGGGTTGGAAAGCAGAGGCTTTACTGGCTTAAGCTCTCAGGACCCTTCTCTCAACAAGACTAGTGGTATGATGAATACTGCATATACGAAACCTAGGAGGAATTTTAACTATGAAATTAGAAAAATTTGCTCACCCAACTGAAGGCGAAAAAATCCAAATTGATAACGGTACACTTCAAGTACCTAGTAATCCAATCATTCCATTTATCGAAGGTGACGGTACAGGCCGTGATATCTGGAAAGCTTCCAAACGTGTATTGGATGCAGCTGTTGAAAAAGCTTATGATGGCAACAAAAAAATCGCATGGTATGAAGTGTTTGCTGGACAAAAAGCATTCGATACATACGGTGAGTGGTTGCCGAATGATACACTGGAAGCCATTCGCGAGTATATCGTAGCGATCAAAGGACCATTGACTACGCCAATCGGTGGCGGTATCCGTTCCCTGAACGTAGCCCTGCGTCAAGAGCTTGACCTGTACACATGCTTGCGTCCTGTTCGTTATTTCGACGGTGTACCTTCTCCGGTTAAACGTCCTGAGTTGGTAGACATGGTCATTTTCCGTGAGAATACGGAAGATATCTATGCAGGAATCGAGTATGCTGAAGGTTCTGAAGAAGTGAAAAAAGTGATCCAGTTCCTTCAACAGGAAATGGGTGCTAACAAAATCCGTTTCCCTGAGACTTCCGGTATTGGTATCAAACCAGTTTCTTCCGAAGGTTCGAAACGTCTGGTACGTGCAGCTGTGCAGTATGCAATTGACCATAACCGTAAGACGGTTACACTGGTACACAAAGGTAATATCATGAAATTCACAGAAGGTGCCTTCAAAAACTGGGGATATGAAGTGGCTGAAGAAGAGTTCGCTGACAAAGTATTCACATGGGCACAATACGACATCATCAAAGAAAACGAAGGTACAGATGCAGCGAATGCAGCACAAAAAGCTGCTGAAGATGCTGGTAAAATCATCGTAAAAGATGCGATTGCCGATATCGCTCTGCAACAAGTATTGACTCGTCCAGGCGAATTTGATGTTATCGCAACATTGAACCTGAACGGTGACTATCTGTCCGATGCACTTGCAGCGCAAGTTGGCGGAATTGGTATCGCTCCTGGAGCGAACATCAACTACGTAACAGGACATGCTATCTTCGAAGCAACTCACGGTACTGCACCTAAATACGCGGACAAAGATGTCGTGAACCCTGGTTCCGTTATTCTGTCCGGAGTAATGTTGCTTGAGCACTTGGGATGGCAAGAAGCAGCTAACCTGATCTACAAAGGTATGGAAACATCCATTAACAATAAAACAGTAACGTATGACTTTGCACGTCTGATGGACGGCGCTACTGAAGTGAAATGTTCTGAATTCGCGGATCAAATCATTAAAAACCTGTAAGGGGAGATGTGAATCTTGACTATTCAGCGCAAAAAAATCACAGTAGTCGGCGCCGGTTTTACCGGTGCTACGACCGCATTAATGCTTGCCCAAAAAGAACTCGGGGATGTTGTACTGGTTGATATTCCTCAACTGGAGAACCCGACGAAGGGGAAAGCACTCGATATGATGGAAGCAAGTCCTGTTCAAGGATTTGACAGTCATATCGTCGGTACTTCCAACTACGAAGATACTGCAGGTTCTGAGATTGTAATCATCACCGCTGGCATCGCCCGTAAACCGGGTATGAGCCGCGACGATCTGGTCAATACGAATGCGGGTATCGTGAAGTCCGTTTGTGAAAATGTGAAAAAATATTGCCCTGATTCCATCGTCATTATTCTAAGCAACCCGGTGGATGCGATGACTTATGCAGCTTATCAGACCCTTGGTTTTCCTAAAAACCGTGTTATCGGTCAGTCAGGTGTTCTGGATACAGCACGTTATTGTACCTTCATTGCGCAAGAGTTGAACGTATCTGTTGAAGATGTTCGTGGATTCGTTCTTGGCGGCCACGGAGACGACATGGTGCCACTCGTTCGTTATTCGAGTGTAGGTGGTATTCCGATCGATACGTTGATTCCGGCAGACCGCATTGAGTCCATTGTTCAACGCACACGTGTTGGCGGAGGCGAGATTGTGAATTTGCTGGGTAACGGCAGTGCCTATTATGCACCAGCAGCTTCGCTTGTTCAGATGACCGAAGCGATTTTGAAGGACAAGAAACGTATCATTCCAGTGATCGCTTATCTTGAAGGTGAATATGGCTATAATGATCTGTTCCTCGGTGTACCAACCATTTTGGGTGGTAATGGCATTGAGAAAATATTCGAACTTGACCTGACAGCGGAAGAAAAAGCAGGATTGGACAAATCTGCTGATTCGGTTCGCAACGTCATTTCGGTAGTAAACCTGTAAGTTTGAAAACTTTTTGAACAGAAGCTAAAAGAAAACCTCCGGTAAACCCGGAGGTTTTCTTTTCTTTGGATAAGTTCCCCAGTATAATGGGATGTGATGTATAGCACACCGAAAATGTTGAGGAGGATGAAAATTTTGACAATGATTATGTATTTGCTCCATATTGTTGGAGCACTGGCGATGGGATTCTATTTGATTCTGCCATTTGTGGTCGGTAAAATCCGTACTTTGAATGCCGCAGCACAAGAGGGAGCCTTTGCATCACTTCGTTCTTTGAACAAAGTCGCGCAGTATGGACTTGTAATCCAACTTCTTACTGGTGGTTACCTGATGACCAAAGGTGAGTATTCTCATGTCTGGATGGCTGTCGTTGTTGTTCTGCTCTTGGCTATTGCGGCTATTGGAGGAATTATGGGTAAACCGCTGCGACTCGCTGCAGAAGGTGTGAAAAACAAACGTGATGTGGGTCCTGAGCAAAGCAAGATCCGTATGTTCAGTACACTTCTGGCTGTATTCTTGCTAATCATGGTGTACCTGATGGTGAATAATCAGGTGATCTAAATGCGTTGCGGACGGTTAATCCACCTTATGAAGATGTATTGTTAGTTGTTGGTTAAGCGTTTGCAGACGTACTTAGGACAAGCCGGATGAGATGTAAGATGGTGTTTCGTTGAAACAAACAAAAAATAGACAGCCTCATTGGCTGTCTATTTTTTGTTATTACCAAGATGAAATCAGCAGTCCTCGGTTTATTTGAACTGGAACTAGAGGGATCACTACCATACATATCATCATACATATTTATCTGACAAGGTCTACATTGGTTAGGATGTACTCACAGTATACGCCCGCACTGCATTTCGACCATTACGCTTGGATTCGTACAAGGCAGTATCAGCATCGCGTAACAAGGACTCCAGCGAATCTGACCCTCCATTGTACTGGGCAATACCAAAGCTTGAGGTGAGCGTAATAGGCACTCCCTTAACATCCAGGGGGTCATTCAACAAGGCAACTCTCAGTTGTTCGGCAAGTTTCTCGGCTTCTTGAAGCGAGGTATTCGGAAGAGCGATGACAAACTCCTCTCCTCCATAACGGGCAAATAACATCTCAGGGCTTAAATATCGATTACAGACAGAGACCACATGAATGATGGCCTGATCGCCAACATCATGCCCGTACGTATCGTTGATACGTTTAAAGTAATCAATATCAAATAAAATAAATGAAACAGGTTGCGGATTAAGCTGAGCTTCACTCAAAATCTCCCGTCCTCTATGCAAAAATTGAGTGCGATTATAGATTTTGGTCAGACCATCGAAATAAGCCAGTTGTTTCAACTGTTCTTGCAAGAAGCGTTGTTCCGTTATATCAATTAACATAATTAGACTGCCCACAGTCTGTGCATCCTTGTTATATACGTAAGATGTCCTGACCTGATAACAGACGGTCTCTCCATTTAACTGCCAGTACAGATCCGTTTGCAATCCTTCTCTTCCGTATTCAACGGGAAATGTCTTTCCAGCAAGATTAAGCCAGATATCATCCAAGGGTTGGCCAATCATGGTTGTATTAAGCTCTGGCAACATGTCACGCAGAGATCTGTTGTAATCGACCAGTCGATTGAAGCTATCCAGTACAATAACACCTTCACGCATGCTCTCGAAAATACTGTCTTTGGCGATGGGTACGATGGTTAGTAGACGTGAGGATAGAATCGCCCAGATATACATGGCAGATGTGATACACATGAGTACGGGTACGGGGTCCATCCCGCCGGGGGTCAAACCAAGCAAATACAGAAAAGCTGCGACCATAGGAATAATCTGTGAAGTAATGAGAGTAAGTAATTGACGACGATACATCTTTTTGGTGTGTCTCCATTGTCCGATCAAAATGAGGCAGGCACATAACAGACAGGAGAAGGTGAATGCACCATGTACAACATACCATTGACCCACTGCGATATCCATCAGAGGAACGGGACTATCTTCTCTCAGCCATACTTTTTTATAAAATAGATGATGAAAGTCATTGGTTGCAACCATACCTAGGGTAATGGAAGGGATTACAAACAGCGCGGCAGTTACCTTTTTGGATAACGTTTTTCCTGTGTACTTTATCATCAACATGAGGCCAAGAGATGCGGAGAAGGGCATGCCTATATACTCCACGGTGGTCCAAAACATCATCTGTTCCAGCGTGTTGCTGGCTAGCTCAATCGCATAACCAAAAGTATATACGGAGAGTGCTGCTGTGTAGAGAATGAATATTTTGGAACTGGGAATCTCGGATCTTCTGAAATAGGTATATAAACACAAAAAGACATTCAGCACGGCTGAAGTAGCGACGAGTGTTATATATGAATTAATATGCGATTCCATTGTCAGGTCTCCATGTTAGGTTAGAATGATTAAACCAATAAAGATGAGAGTTAAAGCACATCAGTATACTGTACATTGTACATCAGCCCAAGCAGCATAGGAATACACTTTGTATCATGAAACAGTCTAATTTCGAATAAATTTCGAATTTTTGGCCAAACAGGCATTGAAGCAAATTGGTTGTTTGATATCTAAAGAGAGTGGTAAATAACGATTAGAGACAGCACGCTGAGGCTTAAGTTGCTGTTCATCGCAGAAGAATAATCTAAACTGTTCATGCCATCCTACAGAATGAGACTTTTTCAGAGAACGAAAGACAAGGAAGTATACAGTTAGGGTCCATGTCTTCTGTAATCCAAACATGTTCACATTTTGAGAGGAGAATGTTAGATGTCAACCAACACACAACAAAATCAAAAAACAATGCCAGCACAGCATCAGGATCAACGCCCCGGTATTGAATCGGAGATGCATCCCAGACCGGAATTTGAGAAGCCTGAATACAAGGCAGCAGGTAAACTGACGGGTAAGGTGGCCCTTATTACAGGGGGTGACAGCGGAATTGGACGTGCTGTTGCTGTTACGTATGCCAAGGAAGGCGCGGATGTCGCCATTGTATACCTGAGCGAGCACGAAGATGCCAAGGAAACGAAACGTCAGGTCGAACAAGAAGGACGCAAGTGCATCTTGATTGCAGGTGACATTGGTGATGATGCCTTTGCGAAGAAATCTGTTCAGCAGACAGTGAATGAACTGGGCAAACTGGACATTGTCGTGAATAACGCAGCAGAACAGCATCCACAGCAGAATCTGGAGGATATTACGCCAGAACAGCTGGAGCGTACATTCCGTACCAATATCTTTGGCATGTTCTATGTGACACAGGCAGCCCTGCCACATCTGAAGAAGGGCAGTACGATTATTAATACAACCTCTATCACAGCCTATCGCGGAAGCCCAAGCCTGCTTGACTATTCATCTACCAAAGGGGCAATCACTTCGTTCACTCGTTCGTTATCGATGAATGTGATTGAGAAGGGAATTCGTGTCAATGCCGTTGCACCAGGGCCGATCTGGACACCACTCATTCCATCCACATTTGATGAGAAAAAAGTAAGTGAGTTCGGCGCAACGCAGCCAATGAAGCGGCCAGGACAACCGGATGAACTGGCTCCCGCTTACGTATACCTTGCTTCGGATGACTCTTCGTATGTGAGCGGACAGGTGATGCATGTAAATGGCGGCGAAGTGGTGAACGGATAATACGTTAAGGACGTTTAGATTCAGGATAAGATTGATTATATAGAGAGGCGTATCGCTTTCAGCATGGCTGAGCGGTGCGTCTTTTTTATATCAGGTGAATATGTATGTCAAAGATGTGGTTAGCACCTGTTTACAAAAGTCGGCATCTCTGTTGATACAACTATGATATTTTATTATTAGCCATGTCTGACTGCAGTTGATAGCGTATTGCAAAGTACTGACTGAAAAGATTGGGAGTCCCCTAATCTGTGATATGATAGATCGAGCAATTATACTCGGAGGGACCAGTCATATGAAAATGAGCAAACAGAATGCAGCACATTATATATGGGTGCACAGTGCGACGGTTGGCATCTCGTTCAAAATGAAACACTGAGCATTATTCATGAACGAATGCCCGCAGGAACGGCTGAAATACGACATTATCATTCGGTAAGCCGTCAGTTTTTTTTATCCTCAGCGGTGAAGCGTGTATGGAACTTAATGGAGAGACGTTTGTGCTGGAAACCCATGAAGGAATAGAGATTGTACCCGGAATGCCCCATCAGATGATGAATCGGAGCGACGAAGAAGTGGAGTTTCTTGTGATTTCCAATCCGGGTACCCGTGGGGACCGAATTGAACTGGATTCAATGTAGAGCAATTCATAAGATATTAATCTGATCATAAAGGAAGAGATAGATGAGACCGTTCCGAATTCGCCTTGCCATCATTATGATGGTGCTGATCGGCGTATCCGTCATTGTGGCTGGATATACGATGGGCAGAGTGTTTAAGACTACGCATATAGCCGCATTGGAGCAAACCATGGTGCGCGAGATTAATTTGCTCAAAGCAACTTTTCCATTCCATGATGCAAGTGATCCAACCTCGGAAGCCACACGAAAGTATTATTCAGATCGGGCGTTGGAACTGGATCGTCTGACGGATTCCCGGGTAACCTTCATCAATAAAGACGGCATGGTCATTGGAGATTCCGAGAGTGATCCGGCATCCATGGATAATCACTTGAACCGTGAGGAGATTAAGGGTGCCGTCGGAGATGGATACGGGCAATCCATACGTTACAGTGAGACATTGGGACAAGACATGCTGTATGTAGCACTACCTGTGAATTCGGATCAAAGTGACATGATTGAAATACCTAGCGGCAAATTTGATGGCTACATTCGTCTATCCATGAGTCTACAGGCTGTGGATCAAGGGCTTCAGCGTGGTTGGATGATTATGTTTGCTGCACTTGGGCTATTGTTCTTAATTGTCGCGTTTGTCAGTTATCGGGTTGCACGTGGATTAACCTCCCCGATTGAGCATATTACAAAAGTGGCCCATCGGATCACCAAGCTGGAATACGATGCCAGAGTTGATGTAACGCGTAGAGATGAGATCGGACAGCTGGGGCTTGCCATAAACGGAATGGCAGACAGCTTGCAGTCCCAACTGAAGACGATTCGTGACAATGAAGCGTTGTTACAGAGTGTCCTCGCGAACATGACCGGAGGTATTGTCATGATCGACGCAGGGCAATCTATTGCACTGGTCAATCGGGAAGCGGAGCGTATGCTTGGTATTCAAGCAGGAAAGGTTACGGGTAAGCCTTATACTGAATTGAAAAGACACTACGAATTAACTCGCACCATTGAAGAGAGTGTTGCACTGAAAGAACGGATGCATGAAGAAGTGAGTGTGTTCAACCCGGAGGAAAAACTGATCCGTATTGATGGAGTACCGATGTCCGAAGATGATGGTGGGTATCGAGGCATGTTGTTCCTGTTGCAGGACGTGACGGCGATTCGCCGATTGGAGTCCATGCGCAGTGAGTTTGTTGCAAATGTCTCTCATGAGCTCAAGACACCAGTTGCTGCGGTCAAAGGGTTTGCCGAAACGTTGCTCAGCGGCGGGGTACAGGATAAGGAGACAGAGCGATCATTCCTGAAAATCATCTATGATGAAGGAGATCGACTTAACCGATTAATCGGGGATATTCTGGAGTTATCCAAAATTGAATCGAAACGCGCACCGTTGCAATGCTCACCTGTGCATGTACACTCTTTCTTCGAAATGGTGCTGGGCACCTTGTCCAAGGTGGCGGAGAAAAAGCAAATTCGTCTGGAAATGCATGTTCCGGAGGAACTGTACATTGAAGCGGATGAGGACAAGATGAAGCAGATTTTCATCAATCTGTTATCCAACGGCATCAACTATACCCCCGATGGTGGACGAGTGAAGTTACAGGTGACGATGGATAATGATGATGAAGTTGTCTTTGCGGTGTCAGATACAGGAATTGGCATACCGAAAAAAGATTTGCCGCGAATCTTCGAACGGTTCTATCGTGTTGATAAAGGCAGATCCCGTAATTCAGGGGGCACAGGCCTTGGACTTTCCATCGTTAAACATCTGGTGGAATTGCATCATGGCAAATTGTCTGTAGAGAGTGAACTGGGCATGGGGACAACGTTCCGTGTGATCCTTCCATTCATTCAGGAAGAAGAGATGTAGGCGTCTGGTTAGGGCATGTCTCAAATTTCGCTGAAGTGCATCTTTTACCGCCTTTTCGCCCCCTGCTGCGTCACTTCCCCTTGACGTGCCCCGGCACGCCTGCGGAAAACTTCCTGGCTTGGAACGAAAATTCGGAAAAATCTGCTTCCTTCAGAATTTTCAGACACGCCCTATCAAAATGTAAAAAGTGTGTATTGTTTTACACCGCGTTAACAAATTAGTGCTATGATAGAAAAAGTGTTGTGGCAACAGACAACCTATGAAGAGAGAAGGGGTATCATGGCACAGCGTTTACTAGTTATTGAAGATGAACCTACATTATCAAGATTACTCACGTATAACCTGACACAGGAAGGTTATGACGTTACGGCAGAGGATCACGGATCTGCAGGATATGATCGGGCCTTGTCCCAGGAATTTGATCTCATTTTGCTGGATTTGATGCTTCCGGGCATGAATGGTCTGGACATTCTGAGCAAGTTAAGAATACAGGGTGTTAGTACACCGGTTATCATTCTGACGGCCAAGAACGGTGAAGCCGAGGTTGTACAGGGACTGAAATCAGGTGCCGATGATTATATTACCAAACCGTTTGGTGTATCTGAGTTGTTAGCCCGAGTGGATGCGGTATTAAGACGTTATTCCAATGGTGAAGATTTACCACAGCTTGAGGACAAGGATGGCTCACGAATTATTCTGGGAGAGCTGGAGATTTATCCTCTGAAATATGAAGTGACACTGGGTGGACAATCCATCAGTCTGCGTCCGAAAGAGTTCGAAGTACTTCTATATTTGGCCAAAAAGCCGGGTGTGGTACTGACAAGGGATGATCTGATGAACGCTGTGTGGGGCTTCGATTATATCGGAGGTCAACGAACCGTGGACGTTCACGTCAGTTCATTACGTAAAAAGCTGGAGCTGGACCCGGAATCGGTTCACATTGATTCGATTCGTGGTGTAGGTTATAAATTGGTTGTCAAAAGAAAAACTCCCCATCATTCAAGTTAGCAATGATCGGGGAGTTTTATTTTACGTTCGTTTAACATAAAGGAGGATTTTACTTTACGTAGAGGGAGTAGCATGGACTTATCTGGGTGATACTTTATACCTACATAATCTATCTCAAGACGGAGCTAATACGTAAAGGAGATTGCGCATTTATGCCCATGTTGCTCGAAGTGAAACCTGACCAGCCTCATGTTGTTTTACATAATGAAGAACTAACTACACCCATAATGGAGCAAACTGAAGTAGCACTAGTTGCTGAAGAATCTGTGATCCATTTGCATGACTATTATCGTCAGGTACCTGTCGCCGGAGTCCATACCACCTGTGGAGAAGCTGCCACGATGATGAATCAGGATCAGGAACACCCATGTATCGTATTGTGTGATGAGCAGATGGAACCCACTGGATTGTTAATGCGAGAGACGTTATATCGGATGTTAAATGGCCGTTTTGCGGCAGATCTATTCTACCGTAAGCCGGTCATACAAGTAGTGAATACATCTCCCGTTATTGCAGATATTCATATGGAAGCCGCAACGATTATTGATATCGCACTTGGACGGAATGAACAGCATTTCTACGATTGTCTGCTGGTTACGGAACAAGGCAGACTGCTTGGTGTGCTGACGATGCGAGACGTAATGTCCCTCTCTCGCAGACTGCAGCAGGCTGTTACGGAAGAGCGTATACGTACAGTAACCGAGAGCAGACAGGAGATATCCAGAATCAACAATGCGGTCACCAAGCTGGTGAATGCTGCGAATCAGACCGTTCATGAGGCCCGTGAGATCATGGCATTGTCCAAGCAGGGCGAAGAGAGTTTGAAGCACGTTGATGCTTCCTATAACCGGGTACATCAGCATATGGAAAGTCAAGGTCAACATGCGGATCACATGCTGAATTCGATCGAAACAGGCTCAGGCATGGCACAATCCATTCGCTCCCTGGCAGATCAAAGTGGTCTCCTCGCCCTGAATGCTTCCATCGAAGCAGCTCATGCCGGTGAATATGGACGAGGTTTTCAGATTGTTGCAGGCGAGATTCGAGCGCTCGCAAAACAGACCCGTGAGGTTGCGGGGAACATGTCTTCATTGTTAGAGAATATTGGTGGATTGACCCTTCAGACTGTTGAACTGGTTAAGGCAAGCGGAGCGGAGATTGACGACAGTTCGGTGCATGTCACCGCAGGGGGAGCAACGTTCCGACAACTGAACAGTGCGGTGAGAGATTTGTCTCGTATAGCAGAGGAGATCGCCATGGAAGGCGGAAAAGCTGGAGAAGTTGCAGAGCACATTCGTACGAAGCTGGATGAGATGGTTACGAATAGTGAGTAAACTTTAATGTAGTCAATAAGGCAGACATCAGGAATCAGATTGATCCATCAAGCAGATCATGAAGGTTAAGGATGTCTTTTTTACATTCCGTTAACATGAAAGTGATACTGTTTTTACAATGAAAGGGTAGGATATTAAAGATGGCCGAGCAGCGATGAAAGATTATCAGTATCGGTCTCAACGTAAAGGGAGTTTCCGTGTCCCTGCAGCGAAGGAGAAGTGAACATCCATGAAGGACCTCATTCACATTGAAAATCTTAATTTATATTATGATACGCATCACGCGCTTAAAAATATATCGATGGATCTGCCGGAAAAAACCGTTACTGCGTTCATCGGGCCGTCAGGTTGTGGTAAATCGACATTGCTTCGCACGTTAAACCGGATGAATGACATGATTCCGGGTGTTCGTGTGGAAGGACAGGTTATGCTGAATGGATCTGACATTTACAGTAATGAGATTGAAGTGGAGACACTGCGCAAACGAGTTGGCATGGTGTTTCAACAACCGAATCCTTTTCCAAAATCCATATACGATAACGTGGCTTATGGACCGCGCCTGCACGGGGTAACCCAAAAGGCTGAACTGGATCAGTTGGTGGAACAAAGTCTTGTCCATGCTGCATTGTGGGATGAAGTGAAGGATGTATTGAAAAAGTCGGCACTTAGTTTGTCTGGCGGACAACAACAGCGTCTCTGTATTGCACGGGCGCTGGCTGTACAGCCTGACGTTCTGCTGATGGATGAAGCAACGTCTGCACTTGACCCGATCTCCACATTGAAGATTGAGGAGCTAGTGAAAGAATTGCATCACAAGTACACGATCGTTATGGTTACCCACAATATGCACCAAGCGGCACGGGTATCTGGACGCACGGTATTTTTCCTGAATGGTGAAGTGGTGGAGGCAGCTGATACGGAGACGTTATTCTCCACACCGCAAGATTCCCGAACCGAGGATTATATATCTGGAAGGTTCGGTTAAGCGAGCTGAATTGGAATGATCCCGGCATACCCGGAGATGATGGATAAGGAGGACATGAAATCTATGATTCGCAGAAAAGAATTTGATCAGGAGCTTGAAGAGCTGCGTACCTTGCTCAAACAAATGGGTGAACATGTAGGAGCAGCATTGGATGGTGCTATTGAGAGTTTACAAACGATGAACGCGGAGAAAGCTCAGGTCATCATCAAGAATGATGCGAATCTGAATGCCCTTGAAGACAAAATTATGGAACTTGGCTCCAAACTGATCATCACACAACAGCCGGTGGCAAAGGATCTCAGACGTATTATCGTGGCATTCAAAATCTCCAGTGATCTGGAGCGTATGGGAGATCTTGCGCTCGACGTGGCGAAGGTGACACTCCGGATGGATGGACAGAAGCTGATTAAACCTTTGGTGGATATCCCGCAAATGGCAGAAATCGTGAAATCCATGATTGATGAATCCATCGAATCTTTCCTGAAAGAAAACACAGACCTGGCCTATAAAATGGCTCAAACGGACGATCAGGTGGACCAACTGTATAGCCACATGATCAGTGATCTCTACACGTTAATGTCAGAGCATCCGAATCAGGCTTCTCAGGCTATGCTGCTGATGATGGTTGGGCGTTACATTGAACGTATTGGCGATCATGCAACCAACATTGGTGAGAGCACGGTATACCTGGTGACAGGTAAACGTCCGGATCTGAATCAATAGAAGAGCATTACTTTGGAATTGGGGAATCAGTACTGATTAAGTAATGCAATCATATGAATGAAAAAGGACTTTCTCTCAGGTAGGCTGTGTACAGCTGTCTGTGGAGAAGGTTCTTTTTTGTGATTAAATGTGAAGTGAAAGAGGCTATTCTTTTTGATGTGACAGGTGGGTATGGTATCATGAGAGTAGATGTAATCTGAAGAGGTTGACCATATAATACGCGAGGTGCTGGAATGGACAAGTTTATTCTCATAGATGGAAATAGCATTATTTACAGGGCGTTTTTTGCAATGCCGCCTCTGACCAACTCGAAAGGTCTGCATACCAATGCGGTATATGGCTTCACTACGATGCTGCTGAGACTGCTTGAAGAGCATAAACCTACACATGTTATGGTTGCTTTTGATGCAGGCAAAATCACGTTCCGCCACGAAGGGTATCAGGAATACAAGGGTGGACGGGAGAAAACACCACCAGAGTTGTCAGAGCAATTCCCTTTGCTCAAGGAACTGTTGAAAGGACTTGGCATTGCTCAGTTTGAGCTCGCTGGATTTGAAGCGGATGACATCATCGGAACGTTAACCAAACGCGCAGATGAAGCGGGTAGACAGGTGCTCGTTGTATCGGGTGACAAAGATATGCTGCAGCTTGCTTCCGAACATGTACATATCGGGCTGACGCGTAAAGGGGTAACCGATATTGAGCTGTATGATCCTGCTCAGATTAAGGAGCGTTATGGTCTGACGCCGCTGCAAATCATTGATCTCAAGGGTCTGATGGGCGATGCGTCCGATAACATTCCAGGCATTCCCGGGGTTGGAGAGAAAACAGCGTTGAAGCTGCTGCACCAGTTCGGATCGGTAGAGGATGTACTGAACGGCACAAGTGAGCTGAAAGGCAAGATGAAAGAAAAGATCGAGGCCCATGCCGAAGATGCCCGGATGAGCAAACAACTCGCGACGATTCACCGGGAAGTTCCGCTGGAGCAGACGTGGGAGGATATGCAATTCGCTGGATTAAAAGAAGAACATGCTGGCCCTGCACTAGCTAAGCTGGAATTCAAATCTCTGCTCGAACGCCTGTCGTTCAGTGGCAGCATCGGTTCTGAACAGGAAGCGGTCCCTGCTGCCGAGGTGGAGTCTTCCATTGCAACAGAGGACAACATCAGTGAGCTGTTCAGTTCACTGGATTCCATTGATGTCCTCCACGTGGAGACACATGGGGATAACCCGCACCAAGCGAAATTGATTGGACTTGCTGTAGGTTCTGCTGGAACATATACGTTCATATCTCCCGAATTGCTTCATTCCGAAGCTGCCGCTCCAGTGCGGGCATGGCTTGGTAATTCAGACCAGCCAAAGCGCGGTTATGATCTTCATCGTGTAGACCTGGCCCTGCATGCACATGGCATTGAATTTGCTGGTGCGTCATTTGATGTACAACTAGCTGCGTATTTGCTTGATCCAACGGAATCCAATCAGACGATTAGTGGACTCACGACCAAGTATGGTCTGCCTTCGCTTGTGGAGGATGACACGGTTATGGGCAAAGGGGCCAAGTACAAGGTACCGGAAGTGGAGATTTTGGGTGATTTCCTATGCCGAAAGGCTGCGGCAGTAGCAGCCATTATTCCACTTCAGGAGCAAGTGCTGGAAACCGATGAGATGAATTCGCTGTTCCATGAACTGGAGATGCCGTTGTCACGTATATTGGCGGACATGGAGAAACAGGGTATCAAGGCCAATACAGCCGATCTACAGGCTTTGGGCAGTGAGTTTGAAGAACAGATCAGCAGGTTGATGGCTGAGATCTACAAGCTGTCAGGAACGGAATTTAATCTGAATTCACCAAAGCAACTGGGTGAGATTTTATTTGATAGACTGGGCTTGCCAGTGGTGAAGAAAACAAAAACGGGTTATTCCACAGATGCGGAAGTATTGGAGAAATTGGCTCCTTATAATGATGTGGTCAAGCATATTCTGCAATATCGTCAGCTTGCCAAGCTGCAATCCACTTATGTGGAAGGATTGCTCAAAGAGATATCCAATCGGGATGGCAAGGTGCATACGTATTATCGTCAGACCATTGCTGCAACGGGACGACTTAGCAGTCAATTCCCGAACTTGCAGAACATTCCGATTCGGATGGAAGAAGGTCGCAAAATCCGGAAGGTATTTGTTCCTTCCGAGCCAGGATGGTCCATTTTGGCAGCAGACTATTCCCAGATTGAACTGCGAGTACTGGCCCACATTTCGGACGATGAGCGCTTGAAGGAAGCGTTTGTCAACGATATGGATATTCATACAAAGACAGCTTCGGATGTATTCGGCGTGAAGCCTGAGGATGTGGATGGGGATATGCGTCGTTCCGCCAAGGCAGTTAACTTTGGTATCGTGTATGGCATAAGTGATTATGGTTTATCACAGAACCTGCATATTACACGTAAAGAGGCTGCGCAGTTTATTGATCAGTATTTTGAAGTGTTCCAGGGTGTCCGCCGATACATGGATGACATTGTGAAGGAAGCTCGTCAGGATGGTTACGTCAAAACGCTGTTGGAACGTCGTCGCTACCTGCCAGAGATTAATGCCAGTAACTTCAATCTGCGTTCCTTCGCAGAGCGTACGGCGATGAATACACCGATTCAGGGAACAGCGGCAGATATCATCAAGCTGGCCATGGTACAGATGGATGAAGCGCTACGGGAACGCAAGTTGAAGAGCCGTATGTTGCTTCAGGTGCACGATGAACTTGTATTCGAAGTGCCTGCGGATGAATTGGAACTGATGAAAGAGTTAGTACCATCTGTTATGGAAAAAGCGTTGGAACTGTCGGTTCCGCTGAAAGCAGAAGTCAGCTTTGGTGATAACTGGTACGAAGCGAAATAAATCAAGTGCCGTGCGGTTTTTCCGGTATTTTACAAAAGGCCTTTCCATGTTTGAGATATAAGAAAAGGGTCCCGCTGAGCGCCATCTTCCGTTATAATATAGGGGAGGTGAGAACATCATGCCGGAATTACCGGAAGTCGAAACAGTCAGAAGAACATTGAATCAACTTATTGTGGGCAAAACGATTGATCATGTTACCGTTAGCTTGCCGCGGATTATTCAGCGGCCGGACGACATAGATGCATTTGCAATGGAACTCGCGGGACATACCGTCATTGGGGTGGAGCGCCGCGGCAAGTTTTTGCGTATTTTGCTGGACGGGCTGGTGCTTGTCTCCCATCTGCGGATGGAAGGAAGGTACGGTGTGTACGAGCAGCATGAAGATGTGGAGAAACATACACATGTGATCTTCCATTTTAATGATGGTACGGAATTGCGTTATAAGGATGTGCGTCAGTTCGGTACGATGCATCTGTTCAATGCAGGTGAGGAACTGGTGTCCAAACCTTTGCTTAAGCTGGGACTGGAGCCGCTTGATCCCGCCTTTACGGTAACTGCATTCCGCGAGGCGGTTGGCAAGCGTACAACCAAAATCAAGGCTGTGCTTTTAAATCAGGCATATGTGGTCGGTATCGGGAATATTTATGTGGACGAGGCTCTATTTCGCGCAGCTATCCATCCCGAGACGATTGCCAAGACACTGACCGAAGCTCAGTTAACGGTGCTTCATGAAGCGATTGTGGCTACGTTGCAAGATGCAGTGAATGCAGGTGGATCTTCCATCAAGTCCTATGTGAATGGACAGGGTGAGATGGGGATGTTCCAGCATCAACTGAAAATCTATGGACGCAAATCAGAACCTTGTACAACTTGTGGTACGTTAATTGAAAAAACGGTGGTTGGTGGCCGTGGCACGCATTTTTGTCCGAACTGTCAGCTGTTGTAACATGAACTGAATGAACGAAATGATGAAATCATAGCACCCTTGGATTCCTCCCTCCATATACTGATATGGCAGAAATAAGCGGGCGTATACCCATACTGGCATCTTCAGTTGGCACGAGTACCGCACAGAGGAGGAGTCCGGGGTGCTGCATCATTTTATTTCATTGCTGGCGCTTGCTTTGGCGCTTAGTTTAGATGGTTTTGGAGTCGGGATTACATATGGGTTACGGAGGACTAAGATTCCCCTGTTATCTATCGCTGTTATTTCGATCTGTTCGGGATTGGTTATTGCCTTGTCGATGCAAGTAGGTGTGATGTTGTCCCATGTGGTGTCACCGGATATCGCTTCGATCGTGGGAGCCGTCATATTGATAGGTATTGGTGCATGGTCACTGTTGCAACTAATTCGAAAGCAAGGCAAAGAACAGCTGGAAACAGACACTGGAATGGGTGAGGGAACAGAAGCAAAGGTAACTGGAGTGGGAGAAGCACAAGAGAGACTGTCGGATTCAAAGGGCAGGAATCAGGTGCTCGCACTGGATCTGGAGCAGTCGGCTTCAAATGGATCACTGGAACGAATGGTATTTACACTGGAGCTGCGCAAGCTGGGCGTTGTCATTCAGATCCTTCGCAGTCCCTCCAAGGCGGATATGGATAACTCGGGGAGTATATCTGCTCAAGAAGCGATGTGGCTGGGTATTGCCTTGTCTCTGGATGCGTTTGGAGCAGGTTTGGGAGCGGCACTTCTGGGATTCCCTACACTATGGACAGCACTCATTATTGCACTGTTTAGTGGGGCGTTTCTGTCACTCGGCATGAAGGTTGGCCTACGATTCTCAGCTCTGCGCTGGATGCGAAGACTGTCTGTATTGCCAGCGCTAATGTTAATGATTATGGGAATAATGAAGTTGTTATGAGGTGAAACGATGAATATAGGCTTAACCGGCGGGATCGCGACAGGCAAAAGCAGTGTTTCCGCCTATCTCGCCAGTAAGGGAGCGTTGCTCATCGATGCAGACGTTATTGCCCGGGAAGTTATGATGCCTGGGCATCCCGTGTTGGCCGCCGCTGTTAAGCGGTTTGGACAAGCCATACTGAACGAAGATGGAACAATGGATCGGAAAAAGCTTGGGAGTATTGTTTTCGAACAACCAGAGGAACGAAAGGCATTGGAGGCTATCACACATCCGGCGATCCGAAAAGAGATGCGCGAACGGGCTGCTGCATACGCGTTGCAACATCCGGATAAACTTGTGGTATCTGATATTCCTTTGCTCTACGAATCAGGTCTGGAGGACGGTTTTGAGGAAGTCATGGTTGTATATGTCCCGAGATCGGTGCAACGAGATCGCTTGATGAGTCGGGATGGAATGACTGCAGCACAGGCTGAGGCTCGAATGGATGTACAGATGGATATTGAGCGCAAAAAACAGCTGGCAGACATTGTTATCGATAACAGCGGCTTATGGTCTGCGACGGAACAGCAAATTGACTCATATCTACAGCGTAAGGGTTTGTTATGAGAATATTGCGTAAGAAACGTGTATTGCTGTTGATGTTTGTTTCCTTTGTACTGGTGTTATTTCTGAATACAAACTGGATGGCATGGTTCTATCCCATACATTATAAGGAAGAGATCCGTGCCCAATCTCAGAGTTATGAGGTTGATCCGTTTCTGATTGCTTCCATTATCAAGGTGGAGACCAATTTTAAGACAAGCAAGGAATCCAAACGAGGTGCCATTGGGCTCATGCAACTGATGCCGGACACGGCGAACTGGATACTGGAACAAGCCAAAATTCCCGACACTTCGCTGGAGGAATTAAAGCACGAGCCAGAACGAAATATTCAGTTAGGCACATGGTATCTGCGGAATCTGTCCGATCAATTTGATGGCAATGAAGCAGTTATGATCGCTGCCTATAATGCGGGTCCAGGCAAAGTAAACAGTTGGCTTAGAGATGGTGTATGGGATGGCTCGTTCGATACGGTGAAAGATATTCCGTTTGGTGAGACGCGTCACTATGTACAAAGAGTCATTTACTATTATAATCAGTATGTAAAGATCTATAATACGTTCTAAGTATATAAGTAGAAGCACAGAGCAGGCCGGTTATTCACCGGCCGCTCCATGCTCCTCTGTGTAGCGTATTACGATGCAGATATTATTGGTATTGACCTGCCAATTGCTGTTCTGCAATTGTTACCAGACGCTTCGTGATGTATCCACCGATCGAACCGTTCTCGTAAGAAGTCATGTTACCTTGGTATCCGTCTTGTGGGATGCTGATTCCGAGTTCTTGAGCAACTTCATATTTCATTTGCTCGAGTGCTGCGGAAGCTTTAGTTACCACCAAGTTGTTGGAGTTACCATTGCTTTGTGCCATTGCTGTTCACCTCCTCGCGGGTTGGTAAAAGTATTATGTGTCGGCAATGCGTTTTTCATTACAAAATCAGTACAGGGAATATGTGGTAAAAAGTAAAACGTGGGAAGTGATCTGTTTTGAAGTGTCCTTATTGCGGTTATATGGGTACCAAAGTGCTTGATTCGCGTCCGGCCAACGAAGCAAAATCCATTCGTCGTCGCCGTGAGTGTGAGCAGTGTGCCCGAAGATTTACAACGTTTGAGATGATTGAGGAGACTCCACTGATCGTCATTAAGAAAGATGGCAGTCGTGAAGAGTTCAGCCGGGACAAAATTCTCCGTGGGCTTATTCGTGCCTGTGAGAAACGTCCAGTCTCCGTAGAGACCCTGGAGATGATGGTATCTGAAGTGGAGAAATCTCTGCGTAATACAGCCGATGCTGAAGTTGAGAGTCGCCAGATTGGTGAGCTGTTGATGGAACAGTTGTTTCCAGTCGATGAAGTGGCGTATGTCCGTTTTGCGTCGGTATACCGCCAGTTCAAAGATATCAATATGTTCATGAAAGAACTGAAATCCCTGTTGTCCAAAGACGATCTGGAGGATTAGTGAAGTTGGTAAAGGGAGAAGAGCAGTCTGGAGTTCCAGTCCGTGTGTACCAGAGAAATCGGTTGTTCTTCTCCAATCACTTTGGATCTTGAGAAAGTGATTGACAGCGAAAGCTGGATTTTATATGATATAGGAGTCGCCTGTGGAACGTAGCAGTGTTGGACAAGTTATCTATTTCATATCCTGGGGCCTTAGCTCAGCTGGGAGAGCGCATCGCTGGCAGCGATGAGGTCAGGGGTTCGATCCCCCTAGGCTCCATAATCAAGAATGCCATCACATTATTGTGATGGCGTTTTTTTGTGCGTGAAATAAATCAAAACATGCATTAATTAATTAGAATTTTTTGGACTTGGGGATGAATATTCTAGATGCAAAAATAGAGGGTTTAAAGTCCTGACTGTGGAGTTGTCAAAAAAAGTACAGTTTGAAAACAAGGAGACCCTACCGGCTGGATATTGTCCAGTCGGTAGGGTCTCCATTTTTCTGTATACGCTTTCAGTCAGCCAGATATTCGACGAATCTTACAAAGATCGTGGCTACTTCGGCACGGGTGGCGGTGGCTTTGGGAGCAAAGAAGTTGTCCGGCTTGCCTACTACAATGCCGGTGCCCCGCAGCGCCTGAACGGCCTCCAACGCCCAAGAGCTGATCTCACTCTCGTCCGTGAAGGACTTAGCGTGGCTTTCAGGCAGCTCATAGCCCTTGTACTTCATGTAGTTGTATAGTATCACCAGCATCTGCTCGCGCGTCATCGGTGAATTGGGGTCAAACAGGTTTGCGTTTGTACCGTTGACTATGCCTTTTTCGGCCGCCCACTCAGCTGCCGCGGTGTACCATTGCCCGTCCGTCACGTCGTTAAAGCGGGAACTCGTGTAGCTGGAGAGGTTTACGTTCTCAAGATTGGCCAGTACCTGCACGAACATTGCACGTGTCATTGCGGTGCCGGGTGAGAACGTTGTGGACGTCGTGCCGTTGAAAAGATCGTATGTGTAGGCGAAATTTATATAGCTGTAGAACCAGTCGTCCATGTTGGCATCCCTGAAAGGATTGCCCGATATCACGAGGAAGCCCAGTGGGGTGGCGTCATCAACCGCCAGCTCCGTACCCTCACGGATGTTCAGCGACATGCCGTTATCTAAGCTAACTTTTGCGCCGCTCGGTCCTATCACAACCGCTCCGCCGCTCCGTATCTTCGATCCGCCATGGATATCCACACGGTTGCCGTTTGGCAGGTTCACATGCGCGTCTTTGCCGCCTACTGTAACCGTACCGTCGCTCGCGATCGTCGAGCCTCCCGAAATGGTCACTGTGCTGTTGCCGCCGGGTAGTGTCACTTCGGCGCTCTTGTCTGCCGGAATGGTTACCTTACCGTTTGAGTCTATCGTTGTGCCTTCAGGTACCTTAATCTTCGTCCCGCCTTTGGTCGCAATCTCGCCGCCACCGGGGAGGGTGGTGTTGCCGTTTTTGTCTGTGACCGCGGGCTTATCCTTCGGTGTATTCACTGTGTAGGTCGACTTCAACGTTCCAGCGTCTGTCCCGGTGCCCGTATTGTCGGTGTTGCCCGTATTACCGATGTTGCCGGTATTTCCGGTGTTTCCGGTGTTGCCCGTATTGCCGCCAGAATCAGGCACAGTGGGAGTCGTCGTCTTCATCGGCGTCGTCGTTGCACTGATCTCCGCGCCGTCGCCCTTTGCATTCACCGCGATGATGGTGAAGTTGTAGCCTTGGCCGTTTGTCAGGTTCTTAAAGGTATATTTGGTCTCCGTCGCATCCAGTGTGACCGGCGTCACGTTGCCATACCATACCTTGTAGCCCAATATCGCACTGCCACCGTCGTCAGCAGGGGCGGTCCAGCTCAATGTGACCTGTCCGTCACCGGCTGTCGCTTTGAAGCCGCTCGGAGCACCGGGCACGACCGGTTTTCTCTGCGCGAACATCCAATCAAAGACGTCTGTGTAGTCATTGTTCCAAGCTGGCAAGTTAGAGGACTGCGCCGTGGGAGCTATGCTCCAATTCCCCATAGTTATCTGGTTGTAAAGAACCGCAGCTTCAACTTCGTGCGCTATGTAATCAGCCAGAACAGGTGTGTTGGCCGGATTCGGCCTCAGATTCGGCTGATCAAATTGATTGTAGGGCCACGTAAGGACCTCATTACTCTCAAAGCGCGAAGCCCTCGCGTTGATCATTTTCGGCATATTGTTATTGATAAAGTTATTGAGGTTAGTCTGGTAGCCTCCAACATTATGAGCATTTAAAAACATCCAATAGGCCAGGTTGTTGTGAGCGTCATTGTCCTTAGCGTTTGGTGAACCGCTTACCGGGGCCATAGGTGCGGCGGCAGCGAAGAAGCCAGGGTAGCTGTTAACTAAGTTGTTCGTATACTGGCCGCCCCAGGAGAAGCCTGCTGCGTAAACACGATTAGGGTCTACTTCGCCGCTGGCAATCAGGGCGTCTATGACCTTCTTAACATTCTCGGTTGAGGGAACAGATACGCCATTATAGGAAATATTCAGTACATGGCTGGCGTACTTGTCAGGATTTTTCTCCATTTTTTTCATTAGAGCGACCGAGCCGTTGGCGGATTTCATGGCCGCTTTTTGGTCTGTCGCAGCGTTTGTACCGCCGCGTGACATGCCGTGAGTATAAACATACAGCGGCAATCCTTTGATCACTTTACCGTCTTCATCCTTGTGTAGGTAGAGCGAGCGATTGACCGAATTGTCCGTGAATGTTGTAAACTTGTCAAGGATCGGATTCACAACTTTGTCCTGTTCAAAAACCACGTTGCGAAGTGGACTCCCCTCTGTCAGTACGATCTCTCCGTTTGGGACGATGTTGTAAACCTGCTTTGTCGAGTTACTGCTGCCATCCAGCGTTGTTTTGCCGCCGCTCGCTGAATAAAACTCAGACTCAACTACGATGTAACGGCCACTTGCCAGTCCGTCCTGATAATCCGGTGAATTGCTTACTGGCCCCAGATAGCCGCGTACTTTCGGCTCGTCATTAGCGTATACCCTTGTGATTTTGCGTGGTCCTTCAAAGGTCACTGCTTCGCCGTTCAGGGTTGTGTTCCTAGCCGATAAGGCAAACAAGTCCGGATTAAGCGCGGAGCCTAACGCTGCCTTCCCCTCGCCTAAGTCGATGATGACAGCCGTTGTGTACTCGCCACTGGCGAAGTTGTCATTCCATACAACAAAGGGAAGTAGCCCCGCGTCCGGATCGTTTTTGAATGTTACGTGAATGGTATGGTCAGCCTCAATATTCGAAAAGGTATAAGTGCCAGCAGATAGAGTCACGGTCTCGCCGTCTACCGTTACGGTATCCACCATTTTGCCGGAATCGGGGGTAAACGTAAATTCTTTGTTAGAGTCCCGATCTACTCTCAGAACATCGCCAGGTGGGTTCGGCGTTATTCGGCCGCCCGGTCCCGCAGTGGCGGTGATTGAGAATCTGGTGTCCACTTCATTGGCTAAAGAGAGCTGCAGGCTGTCTGTAAAAGAAGCAGCGCTGGTGTAAGCCGCGTCCGGATCTCCGAAACTGGAAACGACTTCATAGCGGTCACCGCCCTTTTCCGTTGAGTTATTGATATAAACCTCAAAGGTAAGCTTGCCCTCCTCCAAGGTCAAGGTTCTTTTGGGTATTCTCATCTCCACGATATATCCTGTTTCCGTGATCTGGGTCCATGCAGCTCTGCCCGGAGCGGCCTGCCCTGAGAACACGCCCGTCGCGCTGACGCGCCATTGGTTTGAGCCTCCGGTTCCGGTGCCGACATAAAACTCCAGACTGTCGTACTGGTGATCTCCGCCAGCTCCCTGATATAGATTACTGTCATTCACAACTACTCGGGAATACAGGTAGTCATGGTCCCAAAGGATTTTGGCTGTGCCCGTGGCATGGGGTCTGGGATCGGCGGGCACAGTGCTTTTGTTGATGTGATGCTCCATGGTCTGGCCCCAGAGTGGGTCGTTTGACCCGAGTTCGGGAGTTCCAAAAATGGCGGTGGGTGTTTCATTCGCTTCTGCGTTCTCGATGTTGTCAGTGGCGGCGGCATAGCTGGTAGGCATTAGCGACGCCACCATTACCAAGCAACAGAGGAACGCGAGCATTCTGCTAAATCGTTTTGGCATAAATGAAAATCCTCCTTATTTTTCGATGCGGTACGCCCACGGCTTACCGCATCGTATTTGGACACGTTGTCCATATGACAAGCGCCCAACTATATATATTATGTTTATCAGGCGTTCAATCCTTTAATTTAAACATAGAGTATATTTAGAATGAAAACGATTACTTCGAAGTATAGGGATAGTGTTGAAGTTTGCTTGAATTGCAATAAAAAAATCCACCTTATTAACAAGATACTACATTGAATTGGAAGTGTTGAAGATGTAATATGAGAAGAAATGTAAGCGCATTCTTTTTTTTTAAAAAACGTATCTCTATTTCCTTGAGCGAGGTGGTCTGGTTTTATAGGTGAGAGATATGGGTTGTATGCTTCTGAAAATTAATCGAAGGGAAGAATGCTATGCGGAAGCAAATTACAATCCTAATGTTAGTTTTACTTATGACCTTCAGTAGCTGGTTTAATCTTGTTCTGCCATTTAGCAATCAAGCTTCAGCGGACACAATAACACCAACGATGTTGGCGCATTATCCATTGCTTGAGGATGTACAGGATATGTCAGGTAATGAAAAGCATGGAACGGCCGTAGGAGACATTACGTACACCGATGGTCTCACTTTACCTGGGGGAACAGATAGTAATACAAACTACGTTCAGCTTCCTACTGGTTTGTTTGATCATCAAGAAAATACAACGATATCTGTATGGACCAAGAGCAACACTGGAAGTGGGAACTACTCAGCATTATTCTACGGTACTCCAGCAGCTGGCAATAACTTGCCAACGAATTACTGGATGTTTAATCCATCGAATCCAGGTGGTGATTTTAAGTCAGTATTTACGAATAACAATAATGTTGACCAGCCTTGGACGACTGAGGTAGGAGTATCAGGCACTTCTACGTCACCGTACGAAGGTCAATGGGTTCACTATACGACGGTCATTACAGAACGCTCTATTACAGGTTACATTAACGGTGTTCGTATAGGCACGACCGCCAAAGAGAAAACAACAGCAAGCTTTGGTACGGATTTGCATGCTTACATCGGTCGCTCCAATTATTTAGGGGATGCTACTTTTGCGGGTAGCTTTCAAGATTTAAGAATTTACAGAGAGGCACTAAATAATGAAGATATCGCTGTAGTATATGAACAATCGTTTAATGAAAAGCAAGTACAACAAGGCAAAATAGAGTTAACGTTAGGAGACATATCAGCAGTTACAGAATCTCTTGAACTGCCTACTGAAGATAAGAATGGCGCAATGATCTCATGGACTTCTAGTGATGAGAGTGCGATTAGTCCAACTGGGGAAGTGTTCTTACGAGAAATGGAGCAACAAGTGACGTTAACTGCAACCATTTCTTTAGGTGGAAGCCAGGCAACGAAGGAGTTCATGGTTACCTTACTACCTAAGGATGACTCTGTTGAGCAGATTGCCGTTAAGAATGTCTTGCTTAATGAATCTACAATTATTTTATCAGTGGGGGACAGCGAGACATTAGTGGCTACTATTTCACCTTCAAATGCAACGAATAAAAGAGTTATCTGGACATCTAGTGACTCCAGTGTAGCGATTGTCAATTCAACGGGTAAAGTTACAGCTGTTAGTGAAGGTACAGCCACAATTACGGTACAGACGGAAGATGGAGAGTTTACAGCTACATCAGCCGTTACGGTTAAAGGAAAATCGCTAAAAGATGATCTTATTCTTCATTACAACATGAAAACGACTGAAGAAGTAGACGGTCAACTCGTACTGAAGGATGTTGCCAATAAGGCAGTTACATTTGACGGAATATTTAGAAATCCAAATAATGGACAATTCATTTCAAACAGTGAGGTTGGCTTTGTCTCCTTCAATGGTGGAAGCTCTACATCTAATAGTGGGCATGTTGAGATTCCTAAGGGCTCAAATGGATTAGATCTACTACACGGTCTGAATGAGATTACAGTATCTTCAATCGTGAACTGGACGAATGATGGGACGAATCGCTGGATCTTCGGTTTGGGTACTGTATTAACACCAGAAACAAACAAATATTTCTTCGTAACACCACGTCACGGTAGTGGATCAGGTAATATGATTGCCACAGGTATCTCTAAAAATGGCTGGCCGAACGAAGCATTAGTTACAGGTAGCACAAACTCAAACCTTATCGGTGGACAGTGGAAGCATGTAACGGTGTCCTTCTCCGAAGCTAGCAATAGGATAACGTTATTCGTGGATGGAGCTAAGGTTGCTTCGGGTAATGCAAAGGGACTAAAGCTGTCAGAAATTATTAATCCGGATGCTACTTTCTCTGGCTTTATCGGTAAATCAATCTTCTCAAACGATCCATACCTTCAAGGTAGCGTAGCTGATTTTCGAGTATATGATCGCGCGTTGACAGACCAAGAAGTAGGCGAGTTATATCAACAAGAAGGAGCAACTCACATCTCAAAAATACGTCAGCTGACTGTTGATGATGCAGCGAATCAACTCAACATCAGTCGTTACTTAGGTGAAGGCGATAAAAGCACCGATAAGATAACAAGAAACGTTACATTACCGACAAGCGGTAAAAACGGCGTGAGCATTACTTGGAGTTCCAGTCATCCTACTGTCATTTCTAACCATGGCACTGTACAACTTCCAGCTGTTGAAGCAGGTAATGTTCAGGCAGAGCTTACGGCTACTTTAACGTATCAAGGAGTATCAACTACAGCTGTATTCCCTGTTACGATCTTGAAGCAATTCGATGATCAGCAGAAGGTTGATCTGGACGCTGAACAAATAGAGATCTACAATGCTGACAACGTTAAAGGTAACTTACGTCTTGTTGCTACAGGTGAACAAGGCTCCACAATTACATGGGTATCTAGCAGACCGGCAGTTATTAAAGGAACGGCTGAAGCGGCTGGTAACGCTACACAGCTAGGCTGGGTAAGCCGTCAAGCTACGGATACGCCTGTTACGCTAATAGCTACAATTACGAATGGTGCAGCTTCTAAACAGCTTACGTTTAACGTTACGATTAAACAAGCAGCAGCGCCAGTTCAGCTTGATGCTTACTTTTTTGCGTACTTTACAGGTGAATATGAGGGTGGTGAAGAGATATCCTTCGCTACAGCTGAAGATCCATTGTTCTGGAAAGCGCTGAATAACGGTAAGTCGATCCTTCAATCCGATATGGGTGAAAAAGGACTTCGAGATCCATTCGTTATTCGGTCACCAGAAGGGGATAAATTCTATATGCTGGCAACCGATTTGAAAATGGGCGAAAGTACAAATTTCGACCAAGCTCAAATTACGGGTAGTCATTACATGATGATTTGGGAGTCGGAGGATCTCGTTCATTGGAGCGAGCAGCGTATGATCGAGGTTGCTCCTAAGACTGGAGGAAATACGTGGGCACCAGAAGCTATCTATGATCCAGTAACTGGAGAGTATATCGTATTTTGGGCATCATCGATGAAAAACACAGAGACATATGGTGATTATAATGGAAGACCTGCAGGTCAGTACAATGTGATGTACTACGCAACAACAAGAGACTTCTACAACTTCTCTGAGCCAAAGGTCATGATTGATGAGTCACTTCCGACCATTGATACGACGTTTATTGAGCATAATGATATGTTGTACCGATTCACCAAATCAGAAGTGAATACTAAAGTGTATGTGGAGAAAGCACCAACTTTTTACTATGACAAGGACAATATTGCAGCTAACGGCCTTCAATACGACGCTGTTCTTGGTACACGTGATAATAAACTTGGCTTGATCGGAAATAATGGAAACAACGAAGGGCAAACGATTTTTAAAGATAATAATAAAGACAAATGGTATCTGTTCCTTGATTCATGGCCATATCATGTCCGATATACAACAGATCTGGATAGTAGCACGCAATATATGAACAATGTGTTAAGTAGTGATCAATATGCACTTCCGCCAGGCCCACGACATGGAACGGTGATTCCAATCTCACGTGCAGAGTATAATGCTTTGCAGGAGAAGTATGCATGGAAAGGTCCAGCACCATCAACAGACCCGGTTGTACATTACTCATTCGATGCTAATACAGTGAATGGTACAACGGTGAATGACATTTCTGGCAATGGTCATCACGCAACACTAGTAGGTGGAGCAACGATTAATGAAGAGGATCGTATCGGTAAAACGGGTGGTGCACTAGAGCTTAATGGATCAACAGGATATGTGAAGCTGCCAGATAACTTGATTCAATCCTTGAATCTTGAGAAGGCTACGTTCTCTACCTGGGTTCAAATGGACAGAAATCAAGCAAATCAAAGAATATTTGATTTTGCTTCCGACACAGGCAGACAGGTTAACCGCAACACCATGTACTTGAGCACACAAGGTGATACAGGTAGTCTAGAGTTTGCTGTGGTAACACCTTTTACAGAGAAATTTAGCAATGACAGCACGCGACTGGGATCAGAATATAAATATGCGGTGAGAAATTCCGGGTTATTACCAACGAAGACTTGGCAGCATGTTGCAATTACAATGGATGAATTTGATGCCGTATTGTATGTGAATGGTCAAGAGGTTAAACGTAGCTCGACATTTAACGTTGAGCCGAGAATGTTACTGGAAACAACGATGAATTATATTGGTAAATCGAGAAACAGCTCTCATAGTTTATTTGATGGTAAATTTGATGATTTCCGTATTTATAATCGTGCATTATCCGTTGAAGAGATTGCAACATTAGCTGATGAAGACGTTACTCCTCCAGTAGAGCAGCCATCTGGGGCAGAGCTCATTCTTCACTACAACATGGATGATATTGATGGTGCAACGGTTATTGACCAAACAGGAAACTTCAATGGAAAATGGATGAATCCGTCTAAAGCAGAATGGATTCGTACACAAGATGCTGGTGTACTAAGCTTTACTGGTGGCACAACTAACTCTTATGTAGAACTGCCACAAGGAGTTCTCGATGGATTAACGGATATGACCGTTTCATCCATTGTGAACTGGAGCGGTAAAAACGCTGCCGAGTGGTTATATGCATTAGGAAGACCAGACAATAATACGCACTATACGTACTTCACACCACGTTATAACGCTAACGGTCTAGCTCGCCTTGGTATCGCGACGAATGCTTGGAATAATGAGTCTTCAACTTCTACCACAGGCTTAAAGAATAATGAATGGAAAGTCGTTACGACTGTTGTTTCAGGCACGGATGGTACACTAACGCTTTATATCGATGGTGTTGCTGTTGCATCAGGCTCAACGAATGGAATGACACTAGAACAAATAAAAAATACTTCAGGCAGTAGTGGAACCATCGGTAAGTCATTCTATACAGCTGATCCATACTTCGGCGGGTTGATTGCAGACTTCCAAATCTATGATGGTGCTATGACTGCGGCAGATATTACATCACTTAAGGCTCATGCAGATCAGAAGATTGCTTTGATGGCGGGCATGCTTGTATCGGCTGCGACAGAGAAATTAACGATTCATGATCTTCTTGCTTCTAATGCATCAAAAGATGCGATTATAAGCAATGTAACATTGCCAACATCAGGTGCTTATGGCACAACAATAAGCTGGACTTCAGATAAGGGGAATGTCATCTCAACTACAGGTGTCGTAACTAGACCAGCTAACGCAACAGGTGATCAAGTTGTAACGTTAACAGCAGTATTTACAGATGGTACAGAGACAGTTAACAAAACTTTTCAGTTGACGGTTAAGGCATTGCCAAACGATGTCACTTCTGTAGATGAAGCAAAAGCAGCACTAGTCGTTCATAACATTAATGATGTAAGAGGTCATATATCATTACCAACATCTGGACTATATGGAACAACGATTACTTGGGCTTCTGCTCAACCAAACGTTGTTTCAGTTACTGGAGAAGTAAAACGTCCGGCACACGGTAGTGGAAATGTAGACGTGAAGCTTACAGCTACGATTACATTAAATTCAGCATCCACTACGAAGGAATTCATTGCGAAGGTGAAGGAATTGCCTGCTGATGAAAAATATGCGGGATACTTTTTCACATATTTCACTGGAGAAGGTACCGCAACAGGGGAGCAAGTATACTTTGCACTAAGTAACGGTAATGATCCGTTGAACTGGCGAGAATTGAATAATGGTAAACCTGTATTGACCTCTACCTTAGGGGAGAAGGGGGTACGTGATCCGTTCATTATTCGTTCGCCTGAAGGTGATAAGTTCTACATGATCGCTACCGATCTGAAAATTAACGGCAATGGTAACTGGGGCAGAGCACACACATGGGGCAGTCGTTCCATTATGGTTTGGGAATCGAATGATCTAGTCAATTGGACAGATCAACGCATGGTAGAGGTTGCACCGGAAGAAGCGGGTAATACATGGGCACCAGAAATTATGTACGACAACACAACAGGTGAATATATCGTATTTTGGGCATCAAGAATGTTTGATGACGCATCCCATACAGGCGATGCTTATCAAAAAATGATGTATAGCAAGACAAGAGATTTCTATACGTTTACTGAACCGCAAGTATATTTGGATTATGGATATTCAATCATTGACACAACGATGATTGAGCATGAAGGAAAAGTGTATCGCTTTACGAAAGATGAGCAAAACAACGGAGCTTCTGCTCCATTTGGCAAGATGATCTTCCAAGAGGTGGGTGACTCGATCTTAGATCCAACCTTCAAGATGATTAATCAAGGCGTTGGTAACATCAAATGGGTTGAGGGTCCAACGATCTTCAAATCGAATACAGATGAAAAATGGTATTTATTCGTAGATGAGTTTGGTGGAAGAGGTTATGTTCCATTCGAGACAACAAATCTTGCATCAGATGTCTGGACATTATCTTCTAACTACAACTTACCAGCTAGTCCGCGTCACGGAACGGTAATTCCAATTACACAAAGTGAGTATGATGCACTCAACGGGAAGAACGTACCCGTTAGCGGAATTAGCTTGGACAAAACGACGTTGTCCATCGTAGAAGGTCAATCAGGGCAATTGACAGCTACGGTAACACCAGCTAATGCAACGAAAAAAGCAGTAACATGGAGCTCTAGCAATACAGCTGTAGCGACTGTAAGTGCGACAGGTCAAGTAACAGCGGTGGCACCAGGAACCGCAAGGATTACAGTAACTACAGTGGATGGTGGTTTATCATCAAGCGCTACGGTAACGGTAACACCATTGGTTGATGGAACACCACAAGCACCAAACAGTGGTAATGGAAATGGTGGCGTTGACGGTAACATTCCTGCACCTACAGTACCAACAGCTCCAGGTGGAAATGAGCCAGTGGTCATAGACAACGGCCAAATAAACATTAAACCAGTTGTAAATGAGAGCGGTACTTCTGAAGTGAAGTTAAGTGCGGATACAATGAAGCGTGCGCTTGATCAAACGACAGGCGGTAAGTTACACATGCAAGTTGAAGCTGATGCAAGCTTGAACGGGCTAACGATGGAGCTCGCAGTAGATGCGCGCTTAACAAGTGGATCTTCTACGGTAGATCGCATCGAGATCAACATAGGCTCTGCAGTTGTAACAGTGGCAACCGAACTGCTTGGAACAGGAACAAGTGCAGGGAAAACGTTAGGATTGTCGATTAAGAAAATTGCAGCTAATCAACTGCCAGCTGGCGCACAAGCTCAGCTGAACGGTGAGGTCGTATACGATATCGAGCTAACGATTGATGGTAAGAAACTTACACAGTTTGATGGCAGAGATGATCTCGTGATTGAATTGCCATACACACTAAAGGCTAACGAAAATCCAAACAACGTCGTAGTATACGATGTGAAGGACAACGGAGAGCTAAGAGTCGTGACGAATGGTAAATACAATGCAGCGACAGGAAAAGTAGAGTTCAAGCCAACGTATCTGAGCAAGTATACGGTAGCGTATGTTGCAACGAGCTTTAAGGATGTGACTCAAGACTGGGCGAAGGATGCGATCTCAGCATTGGGGGCAAGAGGCATTGTGAAGGGTGTAGGTGACGGCGAGTTTAATCCGAATGGTCAAGTGACAAGAGCAGAATTCATCACCATGCTGATGAAGTTGTTTGAGCTATCGGATGAGAGCGCAACGACAAGCTTTAGTGATGTGAAGCAAGGAGAATGGTACCATGGAAATATCGCAACCGCGCAGAAGCTGGGGATTGTGAACGGGAAACCAGATGGACGATTCGGAGTTCATGAGAACATTACGCGAGAAGATATGGCGGTTATGGTATACAAGGCGATCCAAATTAAGCAACTAGCGTTAGCAAGTGGTGAAGCTACAGCCTTCAAGGATGAAGCAAACATCGCAAGTTATGCGAAGCAAGCGGTAGAGGCAATACAGGGAGCAGGCATAATAAACGGTGTAGGTAACGATGAGTTTGCACCGAAAAAGAATGCTAGCCGTGCAGAAGCAGCAGTGATGATCTATAATTTGTTGGGTTTGATGTAGACACATTAAGTATAGAGCAACGCCATCACATTACGTGATGGCGTTTTTATTTGGAATACTGGGGAACTCAGTGTACAAGGAAGAGTTTTTGTTGTCTATTCAGAGGTACGCGCTTTTTGCCTTGTCTCAATTAATTTGAATACGTCATCCACGTCGAGGGAAAACATCATGCTCTTGCTCGTTATCGGCTGGAAGTGGAATTCCAGCTTTTCTTTGCCGAATTGCTTCTCTAACTCCGTCCACTGCTCCGTTGACAATAATAGAAATGCCAACGTGTCACTGCCCAGGGATTCCATAAACCATCGAATCTGATATTGGGGAGCGATCATCTCCTCCATAGCCCGAACGGCACTGTCCCGATCAGTCCAATCATCGGCGAACGGAATCGTCAGCGTACGCTCGTCCGAACTTAACACGATATCGACGCCCCTTGGTTTGTCGATTTGGATAATTTTACACTGAATTTGGTGAGATTCCGGCAGTTGGCCGTTAAAGTAATGGATGATATCTCCCTCGTCTTCTCTCCAATCAATCCAGATTAACGACTCGTACTCTAAAAACTGTTCTATGACGTCTTCATCGGACGAATGTTTCAAGACATGGATAATCGGTTGAAGCGTACTCATTGTCATCCCATCCCTTATATAAAGTTGATATATACTCTATATTATCCTATAAGATGATCAGTTCTGAATAGGGCAACAGACATACTGCTTTTCGGAAATAGAACTACTCTCATCTTTCAATTCGATGTTATGATAATGGAGAGTTGTCTTTTAAGTTTAATTTTTAAAAATAGGAGCATGTCAATTATACATATGGAGGTAATAACGTTTGAGTACTCACTATTATTTCAGTTGGTTTAATGATTTTTTTCCAGAAAAGCTGGTCGGGCGGTTACATGAGGATATCACAGATAGAAAATCGCTTGTGATGATAAGCGCTAAGCCTTCTGATTATGAAGGAGAGCAAGTGAACTTTGAGGATATTACGGAATGGACTTGGTTAACGCAGGCTAACCTTAGTTTTGATGAATATCACTTCATTGATTATCGTATGCAGAAAGAAGAGGCTCATCAGTTGATTCGGAACGCTTCTGTCATTTTTATGTGTGGAGGATATCCTGTTCAGCAGCACGAGTTTTTGGCGGAATATGAACTATCCGATATTATTAAGAACAGTAACGCCGTTATCCTCGGTGCAAGTGCCGGTGCATTAAATATGGCTGCAAAATGGATATCTTCGGCTGATACTAATCCTAAGGATGAAACAACTACGTTTTATGAGGGTCTGAGCTTTAATCATTTTGCCTATGAATCTCATGCTAGACGCGACTACAGCACGTTTGTTAAAGGATACCTGTTTCCACTATCTGAACAGATGAATGTTTATGCGGCAGAGCAGGAGAGTGCTATTCGTGTAAAGGATGGTAAAATGGATATCTTAGGCCCTGTATATTTAATTTCTGAATCTAAAATTCAGAAATTGATGGAAACGCTCTGATATACATACGGTTTGTAAACAGCTGCAGAGAATGAGCATTTTTAGACCGCCTTCAATGGCGGTTTTTTTAGCTTTAAAGGTTTTGGATGCTCCTAGGGAATCAAAAAAATCTGGGTATAACAGCGATAGGAAAGTTATTCTGTCATCTGAGTGACCTGTGTAAAAAGGAAAAATTAGCTTGTTGCCTCTACCATCTTTTTCGGAAATGTAGCCAATCAACAATCTCATAACTTTACCCTGATATCGGATGGATTTTTCCCCTAAGATTATCGGTATAGGCCAGATTTCCATCCGTCGTGATTACGGCAGCCTCGATATCCTTCATATTATTAACTTTATGAATAATGGAGACCGCATCTAACCCAAATAATTCTGTAGTATATATATCGCAGTCGAGCGATCTATCCGCAATAATCGTTAAAGAAGCGATATTACTTTCGATTGGATAGCCTGTTCCGCTGTTAAATATATGATGGTACTGACCCCCTTTCTTCTCTAAAACTCTCTCGTATATTCCTGATGTAACGACGGATTGCTCCCGTATACTAACGAGTGCTGCTGCATTTCCTCTAGGTAAAAAGGGATTTTGAATTCCAACCTTCCAGTGACTGGACCCGGTGGGAGAATCGCCATGAACCAAAACATTGCCGCCCATATCGACCATAGCTGATGCAGCTCCGTTTTTCTTGAAAAATGACATAACTTGATCAGCAAAATAACCTTTAGCGATCGCTCCAAGGTCGATTTCCATGCCTTTTTTGAATAAATGGACCGTTTGTAGCTCATCGTCAAGCTGTATATGCTCCGGATTCAAGAGCTCCAGCACCGCTTTAATCTCGGTATCCTCCGGCACATGTGCCTCGCGAAAACCAATTCTCCACAATTTGATCAAAGGCCCTATCGCAATATTTAAAAATGAATCTTTTTTCAGGCTGTGTTCTTTGCCTATCTTAATAAGATCATACAGTTCCTTGTCTACTCTAAGCGGATGTGATGTGGCTTCTTTTTTTAGCATGGCAAGCTGCGATTGCTCACTGTTGGCACTGAACACTTGTTCATAATGGACAAGCATATTCACGGCTTCCTCGGCAAGCTCTTCAGCATCTGTCCCCTCGATATAGAGGGATATGTTCGTTCCCATAAGTGGTATCGTTCTCGTAAAAGGTTTCATGATAGCCTCCTATATTGCACATTGTTGTCCGTGATTGAGAAAAGTATGGATGAGGTCATGATCCACGCTATGCAGCTTTTTTTCTCCATGATGGGCTATAAAATAATCCAGACTCATCTTCTCTACAGGGATTGGATAGATGTTGTATTCCGAAGGGCACTCCTTGATATGGATACTTTCAGGCACAAAGGTCAGACCTAAATTATGCTTTGCCAGCTTCAGTACCGTGTAGATTTCATTGCTCTCCATAACGATATTAGGCTGCACCTTGTAGACACTGAGCAATTGATCAATCTGTTTTCGGATTGCCGAACCTTTGGACGTTAGAATAAGCTTTTGATTCAAAATGGTGCTGATCTCAATCGTGCCCTCCGGGATGACTGCAACATTCTCTTGATATAATTCGCAGCAACGCGGAATGATGGCCTGGTAACTGTGCCTGCCCCAGTTAAACGAGTTCAAGTTAGGGGAGATACTGCTTGAATTTTGCCCGATCCAGAAGTCCAGCTCATTATTTTGGAGACGTTTCTCATTTTTTTCAGGTAAATCCTCGACAAGATTAATTTTATAAGCAGGATGAAGCTCGAGAAAATCTGGTAAAAAAAGGGGCGTTAAGTACACACCAAGGCTCGGAAGAATGCCGATCCGTATCACCTTATTGCCAATATCCGATACATATGAGATTTCCCTAATAAGCTTGGCGTAGCTGTTTTCGAGTGAAGTTAAGTATTGATAATATATTTTCCCCTGCTCGGTTAATCGGTACGGAAGTTTGTTGCGAGTGATTAGCTCACAGCCCAACTCAATTTCGATTTTTTTGATAACCTTTGTGAGGTAGGGCTGAGATATGTAAAGGGATTGTGCGGCCCTGCTATAGTTGCTGTATTTTAATAGGCTGTCAATGTAACACAAGATATCTTGAGATTCTAACTTAGACATGTTCCTCACCCCTTGTGAAAAAAGTAACAAACTTTTAATTTGAGGTGATTATAACAAATTAGTTATCAAACTGCAATGAATAACTATTAGATCATTTGAGCTTTGATATGTTAGAGTTAGGCCGAAAGATTGAGCCTGACAGTTACGAACATCATCTCGAATGACAGAGAGGGGATTACGATGAACTATTTAGCTATCGTGGGCACGAATTCGGATGTGTCAACGAACCGGACGCTACTTCAATTTATGCAAAAGCATTTTGCTAGTGAGGCCCAGATTAACTTGTTTGAAATTAAGGATTTGCCTGCTTTTATTGAAAAAGATGAATTAGAGGATGCTGAAGTTGATATTCCTGTGAAGGTACAAGACTTATTAGATCAAATCTCTAAAGCGAATGGTGTCATTATCGCTACTCCTGAGTATGATCATGCGATCCCTGCCGTGTTGAAAAGTGCGCTGGAATGGATCAGTTACACGACTCAAACCTTGAAAGACAAGCCTGTACTGATTGTGGGTGCTTCACATGGTGCACTCGGTTCTTCCAGGGCACAAGCGCATCTTAGACAAATCCTGGACTCACCTGAGCTTGGTGCGAGAATGATGCCTAGTAGCGAGTTTCTTTTGGGAAAATCACAGAGTGCATTTGATAGCAGTGGTAATCTCATTGACGCTGACAAAGTAGCGGAGCTTGACGAAATCTTCAATGAGTTTATTTTGTTTACTGAGATCACTACGGAACTGTTATCAAAAAGGACGTTGAAGAAAAAAACGAAAAAATTTTCCTGGCAAGAGTAGGGGGCCAATCACAATGAAAATCATAGCGATCGTTGGCACAAATGCAAAGAAATCGTATAATCGCAAGCTGCTTCAATTCATACAAAAGCATTTTGAGTCCAGAGCAGCCATTGAAATCCTCGATATTACAGATGTTCCGATGTTTAATCAGTCCGATAACCAAACAAACAGTGCAATTATACAATCGTTTAATGAAAAAATTATGGCAAGTGATGGTGTCATTATTGCGACTCCAGAATATAACCATTCCATCCCTTCATCCCTTAAAAGCCTGCTGGAATGGTTGAGCTTTGAAATCCATCCGCTGGCTGGAAAACCCGTGATGATCATAGGTGCGTCACAGGGAACACAAGGTTCCTCGCGTGCACAGCTGCATCTTCGTCAAATCCTGGATGCACCAGGTGTCGAAGCTAACGTGATGCCAGGGTATGAGTTTTTGCTTGGAAGTGCACATAAAGCATTTGACGAATCAGGTAACCTGAACAATGAAGGAACGATCGATTTCCTGGAAACATGTTTCCTGCGGTTCCTTCGGTTTGCCAAAATTTCAAATCAGCTCAACGAAGAAGAGGAGTTTACCTATAGACCCGGTGTGTATAAGATCAATGCCATAGGTCACAGTGGCAATCTGCCGATGAAGGTTTCCTTTAGTGAAAATAGAATTGAAAGTATCGATATCGATTCGAAGGGTGAAACCGAAGGCATCGCGGATGTTGTTTTTATAAGAATTCCGAATAAAATCATTGAGGGACAGACGCTGAATGTAGATGCTCTCTCAGGTGCTTCTGAAACCAGTAATGCTGTCATCAATGGTGTAGCCAAAGCGGTTAAGCTTGCCGGAGTTAACCCGGATATTCTGAAAAGACGTCCAAAACCTGCTAGCAGCCAGATGAAAGATGACGAAGAATACACTTGCGATGTGGTCGTTGTAGGTGGAGGTGGCGCAGGACTCAGTGCTGCTGCTACAGCTTTACAACAAGGAGCAAGTGTGATTGTACTTGAGAAATATCCTGCTGTTGGGGGAAATACGATCCGCTCAGGTGGTCCTGTCAATGCTGCAGATCCTGTATGGCAACAACAGTTCACTGAGAATCCAGGGGAAAGACAGACGATTGAGAATTTATTAAATACCGATG
Source organism: Paenibacillus sp. FSL H7-689 (assembly GCF_000517905.1). Taxonomy (NCBI): domain Bacteria; kingdom Bacillati; phylum Bacillota; class Bacilli; order Caryophanales; family Paenibacillaceae; genus Paenibacillus; species Paenibacillus sp. FSL H7-689. Next base: position 294,297 of record NZ_ASPU01000015.1, on the reverse strand, counting down.
AGAGCTTGATCCATCCAGAATATGTAGATGATTTTCATGCACTCAAAGAAGAGTTTACTGCGTATCAGGATAAGTTCGGCACAGAAAAGGCTTATTTATTCGACTCCCCACTTCTTCACAGAATGCAAACGTATTTTGGGGGCAAACGTGCAGACCTGAATGGGAGCATGATCTATGGACAATACGATCTGGTCAAAGTACTTACAGACCGTGCCTTGGAAAGTGTGCAATGGCTTGAGGAAATCGGTGTTGAATACGATAAAAGCATCGTGTTTGCTCCAGTGGGTGCCCTTTGGCGCCGTGGTCATAAACCTGTGAAAAGTTATGGCTCTGCATTTATCATTGCACTTAGCAAATATGTAGAAGAGAATAAGGGGAAAATTATTACAGATAGCCCGGTCAAACAACTGATCATCGAAGATGGAGAAATAACAGGTGTCATCGCAACCGGAGTTAACGGACAGAAAATTACTATTCATGCAAAAGCGGTTGTTCTTGCTAGTGGCGGTTTTGGTGCAAATACTCAGATGCTCAAGGAATATAACACATACTGGAGCCATATTGACGATGATATCAAAACAACAAATTCCTATGCGATGACTGGTGATGGAATATCGCTTGGTAAGAGTGCAGGAGCAGCACTGACAGGCATGGGCTTCACTCAAATGATGCCGGTAGCCGATCCGGATACGGGCGAACTCTTCAGTGGACTGCAAGTACCTCCTGAAAACTTTGTCATTGTTAACAAAAAGGGAGAACGATTTGTTAATGAATTCTCTGGAAGAGATGTCTTAACCAAAGCTGCTATCGAGCAGGGAAGTTTATTTTACCTGATCGCGGATGACGAGATCAAGAAAACCGCAGCGAACACAAGCCAGGAAAAGATAGACCGTCAAGTCGAAGCAGGTACCTTGTTCAGAGCCGACACCATAGAAGAATTGGCAGTGAAAATCAATATGGACCCTGAAGTTCTTAGAAATACGATTGATAAGTATAACTTATATGTGGATGCGGGCTTTGATCCGGAGTTCCATAAGGATACGTTTAGCTTAAAAGTCGAACAAGCTCCATTTTATGCCACACCTAGAAAACCGGCGGTTCACCATACCATGGGCGGAATTAAGATCGACACCCAAACCCGCGTATTGGATGAAAACGGTCAGCCGATTGCACATCTGTATGCCGCTGGGGAAGTTGCAGGAGGTATACATGCAGGCAACCGTTTAGGCGGTAATGCCTTGACGGATATATTTACTTTCGGACGTATCGCTGGTAAGACTGCTGTTGATGAGATGAATGATTAGAATGTAAAATAAGAAATATAGATCACTCCAGGTTTCCCATATGTAAAGAACCCGCTTAACACAAGGATTTTCGAGTGTTAAGCGGGTTTTTTCGATGTGGAAATGGTTTGGTTTTGTGGTCGTGGTAATACGAATGTTCTCAGACCCCAAACCAAGCCCGGTGAAGGGCATATACACCTTCTGTAATATCCTCAATACTCAATCCACCAAAACCAATCTGAACCATGGATTGCTCCGCTTGAGCTGGTTGCGCCCAAAAGGGGGATACCGGGTAGACCTGAACACCTTCCTTCTCAGCAGTAGCAATCAGCTTGTGTTCATCCATTCCGTTATGTACACGCAACAAAATATGAAGTCCTGCATCCTCACCAATGATGGTAACTTGAGCACCCATCATCTTCTGAATCATTGAAATAAGTGTGAATTGCTTCTGTCGATATACCTTCCTCATCTTGCGAATGTGGGCTTCCCAATGTCCATTACTCATAAACAGCTCTAAGGTGTTCTGCTGAAAATGAGAGACCGTTTGATCATATAATCGGTAGTCTTGTTTACGGTGTAGCTCTACCATGGCATGTGGTAGAACCATATACGCAATACGTAATGAAGGAAGAAGGCACTTTGAAAATGTCCCCAGGTAAACGGTTCGCTGTTGAGTATCCAGGCTTTGCAGGGAAGGTATCGGTTTGCCGACATATCTGAACTCACTATCATAATCGTCCTCAATAATGATCCCATTCTGATCTGTTGCCCATTTCAGTAATTGCATTCTCTTGGCCAGCGGCATGACCATTCCATAGGGGAACTGATGTGACGGTGTAATGTAGACGATGCGGGAATTGCTTTTGTATAACTTATGGATATGAAGTCCATCTGCTTCCAGCGGAATCGGGTGAATGTTTAGACCTTTATGTTGAAAAACCGTCCGAACACCGTCATATCCCGGGTCTTCCATCGCGATACCATGACTAACGTTACCTATTAATCCAGATAACACACCGAGCAGGTATTGAACACCAGCTCCAATTATAATTTGATCAGGTGAACAATTTACTCCCCTAGAGCTGTGCAGGTAATTTGCAATTTCAGATCGAAGTCCCGGTTCTCCAAGAGGATCGCCATAAGAGAACAACTTCATTTGGTTCTGGAGCAAGCTCTGATTGGATAACTTGCGCCAAGTAGCAAATGGAAAATGCTCAGCATCTACGTCACCATAACGAAAATTGTATCGAATCTCAGGGCTATCCTGAATACTGTTTTCCAACCAATTTTTACTCACTACATGGGACAGGGGCAATGCTTCCAGCTTCAAATCCATTATGTATAAGCCACTCCTTGGCCTGCTCTGGACATAACCTTCGGCTAATAACTGTTGATAGGCCATATCGACTGTATTACGGCTAATGTGGAGGTGGCTGGATAGTGAACGAATAGAGGGAAGACGACTATCGGCTGGTAACTTTCCGTTCAAAATATCTTTCTTAATATAGTGATAAAGCTGAGCGTATAACGGATCTCCAGACTCTCTGTTCAACAATAATGTCAAATCAATCATGCTAATCCTCCTCGTTGCCAGAACTGACCCTATGATTTTGTTGAGAGTTGTCACTACTTATGGGGTCAATCGATGGTTACAATTATATCAGTTCCGGTCGAATTGAAAAGATATCAGTGCACTGGATTACTATTGTTGTAGGAGGAGAAGGAATGAACAAACCTATAGATGTTATGGAACGAATAGAAAATCCGTCAACAAAAGCGGTGGAAAACTTCAATCAACACCCTGGTTTCCGCCGTATGTTTGCCCCAGACCAATTAACAATAGGGCTGTTCTTACCATTTAAATTCTATAAAGGACACATGGATGTTCTAAAAGGTCAAGCTGACCTCGTGGAAAGCATTGATCAATGCAATTTTGCAGCCGTATGGGTGCGAGATGTCCCTTTATTTGATCCCGGCTTTGGAGATGCTGGACAAGTATTTGACCCATTTGTCTATCTAGCCTATCTTGCTGCAAGAACCAAAAACGTCTCCCTAGTAACAGGAAGCGCGATCTTCACGCTTCGCCATCCGATTGATTTAGCCAAGGCAGCTACATCCATTGATGTACTCTCGGGCGGACGACTTGTGTTAGGGATTGCTTCTGGCGACCGACCTGCTGAGTTTCCGGCATATGGGATAGATGGGGAGCATCGTGATGTGCGATTCCGGGAGACGGTGGAGTTTTTCCGTGAGCTTATACAGGATAGAACTGGCGCAATTCAATCTTCTCTTGGTCAATTGAAAGGGCTTGAATTACTCCCGAAACCAGCAGCTGGTGGTATTCCGCTCGTTGTGACAGGCTCAAGCAGGCAGTCTTTAGATTGGATTGCGAAGAACAGTGACGGCTGGCTTACGTATCCCGAAGCAACGGCAAACGAATCTGGTCCTCAGATGCTTGCCCATAAGATTAGTGCCTGGCGTGAAAAAATACCTAATGGCATGTTCAAGCCGCATATGACCAACGAATGGATTGATCTTGTGGAAGATGTCAATTATCCGCGAACACCGCTTCGTGGCGGGTACATATTACGTACAGGTCGGGCAGGTTTAATTCAGCTTTTGGAGGAATGGCGAACAGTCGGCGTTAATCATGCTGCACTAGGCATTCATTTTTCGAGTCGGCCTCCTGCTGAGGTGATTCAGGAGTTAGCAGAGGAAGTATTGCCGCTCTTTCCCACACATGTGGGTCCGAAGCCGTTGTTTACAGGGTGGTAGAGCATAAAATTATTGCCTGATGACACAGATGGCTTTTCTCCGCATTTCTGTTAATGATCAGAAGAGGATCGATCCGCTGACAGCGGTAAGGTCAGGGGTTCGATCCCCTAGGTACCATAACGAAAAAGACGTCATTACGAAATATATTTTGGCGTTTTTTTTCGTTATGGATTGTTCAGGTAGCGAATGCGTAGCTTAGTCCGCGTGCGTGCATGAAGCTGTAAATCGACTCGATACAGCAGATCAGGGATGATGCCAAAGGTATGACATATTTTTATGTAAACGCTTTAATTAAATATAGACAAGGGATGCCGACGGTGATAATATTGTTTCTGTAAGAAACTATATTGTTCTTATCAAATATAATTATAAGGACTTCATTCTTAAGTACACGAATAACGCCCTGTGCTAAAGAATTTTAATTGTTTGGTGCTTGAGCGTAACGAGAGGGATGGGAAATATTATGAGTATAATTGAAACAACAATCGAATCTTTTGACGGTACTCGGCTATATTCTAGTAAAAATTTAGTTAGTGATGCAAAAGCCGCTGTCGTTATTGTACACGGACTAGCTGAGCATGCAGGGCGCTACGATTATTTGACAGAGAAGCTGAATCAGCGCGGGTTTAGGGTATATCGGTTTGACCATCGTGGTCATGCCAGATCCGAGGGACAACGTACGTTTTATAAAGAGTTTGATCATCTTATTGAAGATGTTCATGTCATTATCGATTCGGCATTGCAAGAGAGCGGCGATCTTCCGCTGTTTGTGATCGGGCATAGTATGGGCGGTTTTGCAACTTCATCCTTTGGAACGAAATATCCAGGCAAGGTCAAGGGCATCGTACTATCCGGAGCGCTCACTCGTTACAATACAAAAGTTGCCGGAGAACTGCCGATGGAACTTCCTACAGGCACGTATTTCCCGAATGAGCTGGGCAGTGGCGTATGCAGTGATCCCGCAGTTGTATCCGCTTACGCAAATGACCCACTGGTTGAAAAGCAGATCTCTGTAGATTTATTTAACTGTCTGGGAAATGGAATAACATGGCTCAAGGAGAACGCCAAGCAGTTTACAGATCCCGTGCTTGTTCTGCATGGGGCCAATGATGGACTGGTCAGCGAAAAGGATTCCCGTGACTTTTACGGCGATATCGCTTCAACTGATAAAACACTCAAAATTTATGCTCATCTGATGCATGAGATCTTTAATGAACCGACTCGTGATGATGTTATTGAAGAAGCAATTACATGGATTGAAAAACGGATCTGATTTCAGTAGAGTAAGAGAGAGAATCTGAATATGAAAGGGATTACGCATGAAATTAGATTGGATGGGCGACCATCGGGAACTGATTGAGAAAATTATCAAATACGGTAATGCGTACTCAAACACGTATAAGCTGCAGCGAAGTTATGGTACAGACATGATGTTCTCTGCCTCACAAATTCAGACGCTGGAATACATTCTGGAAGCCGAGGACAAGGAAGAGAAGATGTCGGAAATGGCCGCACGCCTGGGCGTAAGCCGCAGTACATTTTCCAAGAACGTGAAGAATCTGACGGAAAAAGGTCTACTCGAAAAATTTCATTTAAGCGGTAACCGCAAAGACATTTACGTCAAACCTTCTGAGAAAGGTCGCGAGGTATATGCGAAGTATACCGAATTTGTAAGGGAGCTTTGCTTTGATGAGATTTTCAAGTATGCAGATCAGATTTCAGAAGCGGATAAGCAGAACTTTGTACGCATCATGGATCTGTTTGCCGACGTGCTCGTCTGGTATGGTGAAAAAGAACAGGAAGCGCGTAAGTTAATCAGAATTGATTCCTCTGAAACATGAACCTTGAAATTAAGGGCAACAGCCCATTCCCTCCGCGAATGTCCGTCATACAGTATAAAGTGCTTGATGCAGCAGAGGCTGTAGGACAATTATTCAGCAGGGAGTGGGACGTGTGAAATCATCAACAAAGCTTACCGGACGGGTTATTTATAAAGGAGATCCGGGATATGAAGCGGCGCGCAAGAACTGGGACCCGCATACGGACAAATTTCCCAAAGTGTTTGTATTTGCCCAACGGACGAAGGATGTATCCAATGCTATCCGATGGGCTCGTGAAAACAATGTACCGATCAGGCCACGGAGCGGCAGACATGCGCTTGAAGTGAATCTTTCACAGGTGAATGGCGGTATCGTGATTGATGTGAGTGATCTGAATTCCATCAAGCTTGATAAAAAAAATGGAACGGTTGTTGTTGGAACAGGAAACCGAGTGGGAAGAATTGCAAATACCCTTGCCAAGCAAGGTTTCATAGCTCCTTTTGGTGACAGCCCTACTGTAGGGATCGGTGGAATTACATTAGGTGGGGGAATTGGGCCTCTCCAGCGTACCATCGGTCTTATCAGTGATAACCTGCTTGAGGTAGAGATGGTGGACGCCAAAGGAAAAGTGATTCGGGCCAATAAAAATCGTAATTCGGATCTCTTTTGGGCCTCGCGTGGAGGAGGCGGTGGTAACTTCGGAGTATACACCCGCTACAAATTCAAAGTGCGCCGTGCTCCAGCGAAAGCAACTGTATTTAAAATCACCTGGCCATGGGCTCAATTCGAAAAGGTACTCAAAGTATGGCAGAGGTGGGCTCCCTCTGTGGATACAAGACTGGGCAGCGAGTTGTCCATTGGACCGAAAAAGGGTGGCAATGTCGTCATGGAGGGGCTTTTCCTAGGGTCAAAAACAGAGGCTCTCCGTCTATTGCAGCCGATTACGAGTGTTGGCACACCGACAAGTTCCATTGTTCGTTTGTTACCTTACACGGAAGTTGTGAAGTTTTTATTACAACCTGATCCAACCGAGACTCAACGGTATAGCAACCAGTTCTCGTCCGGTTTTGGACGAAAACCATTCCCCGACAAAGCCATCAAATCGATGCGCGCATTCTTGGAGAACCTGGAAGAGGGGCCAGGCGGATTCTATTTCCTCAACTGGGGCGGAGCAGTAAGTCGCAAATCACCTAGATCAACCGCCTTCTTCTGGCGTAAAGAGAAGTTCTATGTGGAATGGACCAGTACGTGGCTCAAACCATCCCATGCCGCCAAAAATATCGCACTCGCTCGTAATACTCGCAAGAAATTGCAACCATACATTGTGGGTTCCTACATCAACGTTCCAGACCAAGGGATCAAGAATTCCGGTCCAGTGTACTATGGAGCCAACTATGCCAGACTGCGGAGAGTCAAAGCCAAGTATGACCCGAAAAATGTGTTTAACAATCCGCAAAGCATTACTCCGGCTCGGATAGTGTAGTCCATGTTCACTTGTTTAATACCTCTTCAATGAGTGAAGAAAACACGCCTTAATTGGCGTGTTTTTTGTTGAAGTTAACTTATTTTCAAAAAGAAACTAAAAAGCCGCCCTCGGTCATATGACCAAGAGCGGCTTCTTCACATGTTAAATACGCACGGCAGTTAAAGCGCTGTTAAGCTTTAACTTGTTCTCCAGCAAATACTTCAACGTTCATTGGAGCGGCCATGAATGCTGCTGCTTGTTGAACAAAAGCTTGGAAATGCGCGCTTGTGTTGTGGGAAGCTGTAGCAGCTTCATCTTTCCACAGCTCGATCATCGTGTATTGTTGTTCGCGTTCTGTGCTTTTCGCCAAATCGTAGCTGATGTTACCTTCTTCTTGACGTGTAGCAGCCATCAGTTCTTTCGCAGCTGCGAGGAATGCTTGCTCTTGGTCCGGTTTAACTTGCAGATGAGCGTGAATGATAATCATAATGTATAACCTCCATATTGTGTTTGTTTGGAATGTGTTAAGAAAGGGGAAACCGTCCCTGATATTATGCCCAAGTTGTGATTGTTTCTACAGGCAGGCGGTAGGATGGGTGACCTTCCTTGGCCGATTTACCAATCGAGATCAACATAACGGGTTGATAACGCTCTTTGTCCATGCCAAATGCTTCTGCAATTTGATCTTTTTCGTAACCACCGATTGGGTTAGTATCATAACCGTGAGCACGTGCTACAAGCATTAATTGCATGGAAGCAAGTCCAGCGTCGATCATATTAACTTCGCGAATAGCGGAAGCAGGCATATTTTCATAATAAGGCAATACTTTTGATAGTTGCATATCTTTAACTTCTTGTGGCATATAACCGAGTTCTACGGCTTTACCAAAAATTTCTTCCATATGTTCCGCGTTTTTCATGTCAATGAATACGCCAATGACTGCGGAGGAAGTCAACACTTGATTTTGATTAAATCTCGCAAGTGGAGCAAGCTTTTCTTTACCTTCAGTTGTATCTACAACCAGAAAACGCCAAGGCTGCAAATTGATCGAAGATGGTGCACGGGAAGCTTCTGACAGAATTTCAGTCATTTCTTCACGGCTAATTTTCACTTCAGGATCGTAAAGTTTAACAGAACGACGACCGTAGGTGATTTCGTTAAAATCATTGGTTTTTTGGAATTTGCTTTGAATTGTACTCATGCATGGATCTCTCCTCTATATATGGGTTTAGAAATTGTTCTGCATACGTTCCAGGAAATCGGCGAGTGATTGAACTTCGTCTTCACTGAAATCCTGTAAAATCTGGTTGATAAAATTGGTCTTCTCAGCTTTGTAGCCTTCAATCTGCTTCCGACCGTGGTCCGTCAAACGAACAAAAGTGACCCGATTATCATCGGGATTCTTACGTCTTGTAACCATCAGGTCCGCCTCAAGTTGCTTCAAGTGGCGTGTAATCGCAGCACTATCAATGTTAATGATTTTCTGCAACATGGATTGGTTAATCTCATCGACCTGATCCAGCTCATGCAGAATTTCAAAGCGAGAGGAACTGATACCTGTACAGCGTTCGAACTTGGGACTGAGTTTGTTACCCAACACGTTCAACAGATTGATGATTTGTTCTTCTTTGGAAACAATACGTGTCATGACTAGACCTCCCGGGTGAATCTGAATCATGAACAACGGCGTATGTTAACCAATGATTAATGTTGCAGTATACAATGCCATTGCCTAATGATTATTTGGATGCTCTCGAATCATTGATGTATCAATATTTGATGCGTCAATCATTGATGGCTCAATTAATATATCATGCCTTTTATGATTTTGCAACAGGTTAGAAAATGTTGCTGATTCTAGCGTTATTATCCCGCTACGTATACATTGCAGTCCATATATGTTGTCCAAATGGGTAAGTTAATATTGATTGTGCATGTTATTGAGAATTGTTATCAATTGATTTATAATGAAATGAAATATACATACTGAGCGAAAATTACAGGCTCTTCATAAAGAATAGCAAGAAGGTATGTCGATGTAATATGGCGGGAGGGAAAGTACAGCGGATATGAATTTGAATGATCACATCAGGTTGTGGAATCATGCTTTTGTCAAAATACTGGATGTACGCCAAAACGCTTTGCATCCTGGGGAGAAGTTGAAGAATTATCAACTACCAGCAAGTACCTATCTATATATCACCGACGGAAGTGCACGGATACGAATGGATCAACACAGATACATCGTGGAGGGATTCCACATCATTCATGGAGGCAAGCAGGCGTATTTAAACATGGAGACGGATTCGGGCGTGGCGTATTATATGATTTTGTACAAAGCCATCCTAGCCTTGCCCTGTGGGATGGAAATTCAGTATCTGATGGACCATGAACGTCCGTTTCAGGACCAATATGCACTTGTACCAACCCGTCCGCTACACATGTATCAGTGTATGGAGGAATTGAAACAGGAGTGGGAGCAGTCTACTAAGCTTGCAAAGTTACATGCCAAAACCTTATTTCATCAATGGGTATATCTTTTATTGACAGACTTACACGAACAATCCATTCAGCCACATAAACCGGATACGGTCACACAGGCTATTGAATATATGAAAGCTCATCTCCATGAGCCCATAGCTCTTGACGTAATGGCAGAAGCAATGGAATGCAGTGTGGGGCACTTGTCGAGGCTGTTCAAACAAAAGTTAAACATCAGTCCCATCCAGTATCTTGGACAGATTCGAATGGAGAGGGCCGCACATCTTCTGGTGCATACCAGTGCAACGCTGCAACAGATTGCAGAACAGATCGGCTATCCGGATGCACATTCACTGAGCCGCAGTTTCAAAAAAATAAAAGGGCTTTCTCCAATTCGCTACAAAAAAGGAGTAAGTCAACGATTAAACAAGTCGAAACACCCATTGGTATTGAACAACAAGCAAGATTTGCCCAGTGTAATGCAAGAAAATGCCCTTCATTCGTTACATTCCCATCTATATAATGATATTGATTATCAATATCAAAAGAGTGTTGGAGGGGAATTAATAATGCAAGGAAAATTCAAAATGACAGCACTAAGCATGATGTTGTGTCTCACGCTATTGCTCACGGCCTGTTCCAGTCCAGCGCCGTCTGCAAGTGGTACGCAAACAGAGACCAATGCGACTACTACACAATCGGGTAACCAGGCAACGGAGGCAGGGAAATCGACTGCACAGCCGGAGACGCGGACCGTCTCTACAATGAGGGGAGATGTGGTAATCCCGGCCAATCCGCAGCGTGTTGCTTCAGATCAATATATGGGGTACCTGCTGAAACTGGGCATAGTACCGGTTGGTGTAAGAACATTTATGCTGAACGAAGGATGGATTGAAAAGTCTGGCATTGCTGCTGATGTTATAGCGGGTATTGAAGATTTGGGAGGAGAGTTCCCAATGAATCTGGAGAAGTTAGTGTCACTTGAGCCGGATCTCATCATCGGTTCCATTGATAAAAATATTGAGGATTACGAAAAAATTGCAACGACCGTCTTTTTACCTTATTGGGAAGGTGATAAAACTTCTGGCCCACTGGAAAAGCTGCGCCGGATTGCTGGTGTTTTTGGAAAAGAGAAGGAAGCAGAGCAATGGATCACGACATATGAAGAGAATATCGAAGAGACTAAGAAGCAGATTGATGGTGTAATTAAAGAAGGCGAGACTGTATCCATCATACAAATAGGGTACAAAGCGTTGTATGTACTTGGTGCAGAAGGCGGGAACTATGGTAGTTCCACGATCTATGAGATGCTGAAACTGCCTCCAACTCAGCAAGCACTCGAAATGAAGGATGGATTCGAGACGATCTCCCTTGAAGTACTGCCTGAGTATATGGGAGATCATATCTTCTTATATGGTTCGGGTAGTGAGGACGCCAAAGAGATCCTGAACAGCGAGGTTTGGAAACGTCTGCCTGCTGTGCAGAAAGGACAAGTCTACACCTATGGTTCCTTGGATGGTACAGAGGATGAGTTCGTCATGGAAGATCCCTATTCACTGGAGTTGCAGTTGGATAGTATAAAGAATTTACTATTGGGAGCTGAAAAATAGAGTGTAATCAGTTCACATAGAATCGGATCAGAACAGGGAGGGGACGTGAGCATGAAGGAAAATGATTGGATCAAACAACTGGAGCAACTACATTTCTCTGCTGTCCACGTCTGCCATTACTCTAGCAATCCGGGGGCTGTTCAGCGTCGGATCTGGAAAAGGTTCGCCATTTGCAGGGTCATCGCGGGCAAAGGATCTTTGTCTATGGATAACATTGTACATACGGTATCTCAAGACGAGTGGTTTTTGTTGACGCCAGGAATGCATGTGGAGTTTCAGACGGATATGGAAGCACCTGTCCGATATCAGATCATTTTATTTTCCTGTGTTACACTTACCCGGCGTCGGAATGCTTGGCATACCGAGGCATTTGATCTCCCTGTGACGGGCAAGCTTAATGTTCCTTCCAATACACGTGATATTCAGGAGATGATGGATACCCTGATGAGTGGAAAACACTCGTTTACGAGTCTGGAAAAGACGCGCAGGAAACATCTTTTGCATCAGTTGTTGATTCAGTTAATGATGCACGTGAATGAAGCAACACCCCCTGTAGCGGGGATGGATTTGGCACTTGATTATATGACGCATCAGTATAGGGAAGACATTCGAATTGATCAGATGGCCCGCATGGCAGGGCTCAGTGTGAATCATTTTATAAGAACATTCAAACGACAATTAAATATGACCCCGATTGAATATATCCTGAAACTACGTATGGCAAAGGCCAAGCAGCTGTTATTTTCTTCAGATAAAATCAAGGAAATTGCGGAGCAAGTGGGTTATAAGGACGAGCACTATTTCAGCAGAGTTTTCAAGAAAAACGAAGGAATCGCCCCAACGTTGTATATGAAAAATAAAGTGAATCGCATTGCCACCTTGTATTACGGGTTGGACGATTATGTGATAACGCTTGGTTTGAGGCCAGTATCCGCTTTATCCTATGGTCAGAGGGTGGCTCGACATGTTGCCATACCTGCGCTTCAAGCACACAGTCATCAGGGACTTATTCTGGATAGCTTCAATCAGAACTATGATGATTTGAGGCGAGTCCAACCGGACCTGATCATTACAAGTGATCGTTTGGAGCCAAATGACTCCCTGAATCGTATCGCGCCTACCACCATGCTGGAGCACACCAACCATTTTGGCGAGAGGCTTCTGTATATGGCGGACATTATGGGTCGCACCGAACAGGCTGTACAGTGGATTGAACAACATGCTGAACTGAGCCGGGTTCTTCGAGGACGCATTCAATCGAGGTGGGGGAAACAGAGTGCCATGTTCATCCGGGTGACTTCTCATTTCTACCGAATGTATGGATTGAACAACCAGACAGGGGCGCTATTGTATGATGATATGGGATTTTATTTGCCTCGTGATTTTCCGGAACAACAGTGGGCTGTAGAGAGCAAAGTTTGCGATTTGCAGTTATACGACGCGGATCATGTGTTTGTAATGGTCGATCCCACAGAAGACGCACGTGCTCAACTGAGGCAATTACAGCAATCCAGTGCATGGTTGGCATTAAAGGCTGTTCAAGAAGGCCATGTATATAATGCAGGAGATATTTTTTTCAAAACGCTGGGTCCCACCGGACGCATGTGGGCCATGCGATATGTGGCAGAGCAACTTGGGGTTACCTTACGGTGATATTGTGCAAGAGAAGAGAGTGGAATAATCCATGGTAAGCCTGTATGCTTTTCCCTACTATAGTGATAATGATTATTATTATTAAATAGTAGAGGGGATTTACTACAAATGGTAAGACAGAGAGCAACAACGATGATACTGTTGGCCCTGCTTGTGCTCGTTCTGACGGCATGTAGCAAGGCATCAGAAGTAACAGAAGCAACGCCTCCGCAACAGGATACACCTGTGGAAGAGAGTGGTACGCAAACGATTGAGCATCTTAAAGGAACAACGGTTGTACCGCAAAAAATAGAGCGTATGGTGGTATTATCTGCTGCTTACATCGATCACATGTTGACGATTGGTGAGAAACCAGCAGGCGTTAATGTAGAAGTTCGTTACGGAGGAGATTATTTGCCTTACTTTGCAGATCAGCTTGCCGGCATTCCAACGGTAGGGTCTGCAGACAGTCCTAACCTGGAGGCTATCCTTCAGATTGATCCGGATGTCATCGTTATTGAGAGTCGAACTGCGGAGAGTACGTATGATCAGTTGGAGAAAATCGCTCCGACGATTGTACTTGGTACTGAATGGCTGGATTTTGTTGATGATACAACATATTGGACACAGGATCTGTTGACCATTGCCGGGATGTACAACAAAGTGGATCTGGCAAAAGAAAAGATAGCCGAGGTAGAGCAGCAGGCGAAGCAATTAAAAGCGAAGATCGAACAACTGGATCAAAAAAAGTTGGCTTATCTGCGTGTAAGAGAGAAGACCTTACAAATTTACGCGGCAAAAGGACATCCAACCAACACACTTTTGTATCATGATCTTGGATTTGTGCCAACGACTGTGACACCTGCCGAACAACGTGAGGATTTGTCCATGGAGAAAATTGCAGATGTGGATGCTGATTTCGTAGTTCTGGAGATTGACCCGAATGCCGATGAGTATGTAAACAACATCAACGCAAGCTCACTCTGGAAGGCAGTGCCGGCTGTCGGTGCAGATCAGGTCTATACGACAGACTCGTTCTGGTTGTTTAAGGGCTGGGGAGCGATTGGGCGAAGCGAGATTATCAACGAAGTTGAAGAGATGATTCAATAGATGAGACATTATCCAAGACATGATTATTCAGAGATGTCGGAAGTGTTACAGCAATTTTTTGTGACGACGATCCAAGTGGACTGCGATGATTCCAAGTATCCTTTCCGTGTGAAGGATCTGCTGAATGAAGAGAAACGAAACTTGATATTGCGTGAACAGGCTATGCAGCAAGGGCTTCAATTGGGCGGAAGAGGAAGTGCGGCCGTCGGTACACTTTTTGCCAAACGTTACTCCGTATTCGTGATGTCCGTAATTTCAGCATTCAGTCTATACGATACTATACTTAGCGTTGCAGACGATGATGTGCGGTTTGAATTGAATGGTGCAGGTGGCATGCGATATGAGACTCTGCTGGAGAGAACCTCTCTGGAGGGTGAAGATCCTGTTCAGCGCAGGTCAGAGAGTGGCTTGCTCAAGAAAAGAGTGCTGCTACATCTGGAACCTGTCCTGCGAGCGGTAGCCGTCGCTACAAGAGCGAGCGATAAGGTCATGTGGTCTCTGGTTGCCCATAATGTGCAACAATTGTATGCACGTATGATCAATGATCAGAGCATTTGGAAGACAGATGAACGGCTTGCAAAGATTCAAGAAGATCAAAGCCTCTGGCTGGATCGGCAAAACGATAATGCATGTACATTTGCCAATGAGCTGCAGCGCTTCGAACATTCCGGGTGGCAGGGACCTCCGTTCCTGCTACGCCGATATTGTTGTTTGGCTTATCTGGTTGGAGACGGAAGTCATACACATGGGTATTGTGACAGTTGTCCGAAGCTGGATTCGGAATCCCGATTGCGTAAACTTCTTCAGCAGTGAACAGACACTCTTGTACCGCATGGTACGAATCTGTTTCAGACAAACCATGTTCTCTTCGGTTTCCAGTGGATAGAATCTATGATCGACAAGTTACACAACCTGCAGCGGCTTGAGCCAGCGTCTGCGGGTTTGTTGGCTTTGTACAAGGTCACGATACCTTTGCATCGAGGGATAGTATTCGTTATACTTCAAGCTATTGATCAATTCATCACTAACTATTGGAGGGCGGATTATCATGGCAAAGGATAAAGCAGCGTCGGTTAACCGGCGAAATGATATTATCTCTGCAGCAATTGACGTCTTCGCGGAAATTGGCTATTATCGTGCGACTACAGCCCAGGTGGCTGAACGGGCACAGATCTCACAGCCGTATATATTTCGTTTTTTCAAAACAAAAGAAGCTTTATTATTAACTGCAATTGAGGTCTCATGGACACGGGTGATTGATTCGTTTCGAATTGTGGTGGAGATGGCGACACCAGATCAGTTAGAGAATGATCTCATTGAAGCCTATGATAAGATTCTGGAATCGCACAAGAGCGAGATCTTGCTTCAGATGCAGGCGCAAACGATCCGGGAGGAAGTCATTCGTCAGGCTATGCAAAAAGGCATTAGTGATGTACGAAGTATGGTACTGGAAGCTTTCACCGTTGCAGGAATTGCTGAACCGCTGAAAAGAACCATGATTTTTCTGGCAATCGGGATGTTGTGTAATGTATCTAATGCACTGGATATGCCAGAGTTGAAGGAACGATAGAGAGGGAGGTAAAGTCCCATTTTGAATTTTAGTTATTGATCAATCACTAAATAGATGAAAGAGGTCGATCCACGATGAAAAGAGCTATTGTGATTGGAGCCACAGGTGGAACAGGTGTAGCAATTACGGAGGAATTGATTAGACGAGGGATTTCAACGATCGCATTTGGGCGCTCCCGTCAAAAGTTGGAGCAACTTGCGGTAAAATTGGGATATCCGGATCACCTGCTAATTGCAGTTGGAGATGCATTTCGGTCGGAGGATATTATTGCTGCTTCCCAGGGTGCCGATGTCATATTTCATTGTGCGAATGTCCCTTATAACGAGATGGAGAGCAGGCTGATTCCGCTCGGTGAATCTGTGATGGCGGCGGCAGAACACTTGGGTCTGAACGTGGTTGTTATAGACGGAATCTATCCCTATGGCAGAAGACAAATGAAGGAAGTAACGGAAGAACATCAGAAGCAGCCACATACCCGCAAAGGCAAGACACGACTTGCCTATGAACAGATGTTATTCAGCACAAGATGGAGTAGAACTCAGGTGATGATCGTTCGTTCGTTTGCCAGATTATTATGGCCCATCGGCTAATCAAGCTTCCTATCTGGGTTCAACCCTTGAAGCGATAGCAAAAGGTAAGATGGCTTTTTTTATCGGAAATATGAACGTGCCGAGAGAGTATATTTATTTACCGGATGCTGCGGTCATGGTGGTGGAGCTGGCAAGCAGAGAGATGACGTATGGACAGAATTGGAACATTCCTAGATCGGGGATCATCTCGGGTCATGACATCGTGCGATTGGCACAGAAGGCTGCGGGAAGAAGCAAACCTGTGATGGCGTTAGGAAGAGTGGGATTGTCTTTGATTGGACTAGGTGTACCCGTTATGAAAGAAATTGTAGAAATGTTATATCTGACTGAGGAACCCCTGATCCTGAGTAGATAGAAGTATGAGGAACGGATTGGCCCGGTTGTGGCAACATCTTTTGAGGAAGGAATTGCGTTGACGATTAAGGAGTTGGAGTTGCAGGGGGAGTAGAGGGGAATATATTTTTTGGAGAAAAGTAATTGATTGATCACTAACTGTGAAGGTTTCATAGGTATATTGAATAGGGGGGCGCACAAAGCTAGTCCAGGGCATAGAGTGTACTATTGTAAAATGCGGGGATTTGACGTGGTGTACAAGGAGGGGGGATTCTCTTGTGAGCGGTATATCCAAAAGGAAACGCAAAATTTCCTTAATCAGTACAGGTAAACGGAAAGCAAAAAAATCAAAAAAGCACTCTATCCCAAAGAAGAAGAGTAAGTCTTGTAAGAAAAGCAGACGTAAATGCAAAAAAAAGAAAAGTCACAGGATTCCCTTCCTTCGCGGCCCACGGGGTTATCAGGGAATGAGAGGATTCACTGGAGCAACAGGTGCTACTGGGTTAACTGGAGACCCTGGGTATCCCGGCATATGGGGAGCAACCATTTTAACAGGACGGACCGGAGTAACCGGAACCACGGGAAGTACCGGAATAACTGGAGTCACAGGTGCAACAGGAGCTACCGGACTGATGGGCACCATAGGTGTGGATGGAACTACAGGAGTTATAGGTCCGACCGGTCCAACGGGTGAGGCGGGAGCAACTGGATCTACAGGAAGTACAGGAGCTACAGGTGCAACGGGTACAGGATCGACTGGAGTCACAGGAACAACCGGCGCAACTGGAATTACCGGATTTGGTGTTACAGGCGTGACCGGTGCTACAGGAAATACCGGTATAACCGGCTTCACAGGTCCAACTGGAGTTGCAGGATTAGCTGGGGCTACCGGGTTCACTGGAGCAACTGGTCCAACTGGTCCAACTGGGATTGGTGTGATGGGACTAACGGGATCTACTGGTGAAACAGGATTCACAGGAGTTACAGGTTCGACTGGCCCAACCGGAGCGACGGGTCTAATAGGTATTACGGGTGCGACTGGATTAACGGGAAGTACTGGCGAAATTGGAATCACAGGCCCGTCCGGAGCAACAGGAACAACTGGTATTACTGGAACCACAGGTATTACAGGCGTCAGTGGCGTAACTGGAACGACAGGTACTACGGGCGCGACCGGCCCAACCGGTGAGACAGGTATCACCGGAGTTACAGGCGCTACAGGATTTACTGGGGCGATAGGAGCAATGGGAAGTACGGGGCCAACTGGAAATACTGGCATAACCGGCGCAACTGGTGCCACTGGGGAAACGGGTCTAACGGGAAGTACTGGTACGACAGGACCCACTGGGGGGATCGGGTCTACGGGAGTTACTGGTGTAACCGGAACTACAGGAAGTACTGGAATAACAGGTAATACTGGTGAAACAGGATCAACAGGTACGACCGGATTACCTGGCGTTACGGGTACCACGGGTGTAACCGGTTCTACTGGAATTACAGGCCTCACGGGGATTACTGGAGCAACTGGTGCTACTGGCACTACCGGTGTCACAGGTACGACTGGTGTGTCAGGACTCACTGGGGCCACTGGTATAAGTGGTGTCACTGGTGAAACAGGACCAACAGGTACAACCGGATTAACTGGCGTTACAGGTATAACTGGCGTTACAGGTATAACTGGCGTTACAGGTATAACTGGCGTTACTGGAATTGCGGGCACAACAGGAACGACTGGAATAACAGGTGCAACAGGTATTACTGGATTTACAGGCAGTACAGGTGCGATCGGACCAACTGGTGCCACTGGCACAACCGGAGTCACAGGTACGACTGGTGTGTCAGGACCGACCGGGGCTACTGGAGAAACGGGTACCACCGGAGTTACAGGTGCTACAGGATCTGCTGGGGCGATAGGGGCAACGGGAAGTACAGGTACAACCGGCGTTACAGGCATAACCGGCATAACCGGCAATACTGGTGTAACAGGAGCCACAGGAATTACTGGAGCAACTGGAACTACTGGAGATACAGGAGATACAGGTCAAACAGGGGTCACAGGAACGACAGGGTTAACAGGGGTAACCGGAATCACCGGTGAGACTGGAGCCACAGGGATTACAGGTACAACTGGACTAACTGGCATTACTGGAACCACGGGTATCACAGGCGTGACCGGAGCTACCGGACTGACTGGTGTCACTGGGGAAACGGGTCTAACAGGATTCACAGGCACGACAGGAGCGACGGGACCGACTGGGGCGACTGGAGCAACCGGAATTACAGGTATCTCGGGAGTGACTGGCGTAACCGGAATGACGGGAATTACGGGAGCGACCGGGGCCACTGGTGTCACTGGAGAGACGGGTCTAACAGGAGGTACAGGTGCAACTGGTATTACAGGTCTTACGGGTGCGACTGGGATCACAGGAATCACGGGTACAGCTGGTGTAACTGGCCCAACAGGTGCGACTGGAGAAACAGGAAGTACAGGTGCCACGGGAGTAACCGGAACAACTGGTGTAACTGGAGAGTCGGGTCTAACTGGGGCTACAGGTGTAACGGGCTCAACCGGTTCGACTGGCCCAACAGGAGAGACAGGACTAACAGGTCTAACTGGAGCTACTGGAAGTACGGGTGCGACGGGAACAACTGGTGTTACAGGTGCAGCCGGAGTTAGTGGCACAACAGGAATTGCTGGCGTAACTGGCGCGACAGGACTCACCGGGGTTACTGGTTCAACTGGTAATACCGGAGCTACTGGCATAACCGGGGTCACCGGCGAAACAGGGCCAACCGGCACAACTGGCTTAACTGGCGTTACGGGTACAATTGGTGTGACCGGAGCAACAGGCGTCACTGGAGAGACAGGAGCTACAGGTCTGACGGGAAATACAGGACCAACGGGTGTCACCGGATTTACGGGTCCAACAGGTGAAACAGGAATCACTGGAGTTACAGGCCCTACTGGAGCAACCGGCTCAATCGGAACTACTGGAGATACAGGTTCAACAGGGGTCACAGGTACGACTGGTGTGACGGGACCGACCGGTGCAACTGGAGAAACGGGAATTACAGGTGCGGCTGGACTAACTGGCATTACCGGAACCACGGGCGTTACTGGGGAGACTGGTCTAACAGGGAACACAGGTGTAACGGGACCAACCGGCACGACTGGTTTAACTGGCGTAACGGGACTTACTGGTGTGACCGGAACTACTGGCACTAGTGGCATAACGGGAACAACTGGTATTACGGGAGTAACCGGAGCAACAGGTGTCACTGGAGAGACGGGTCTAACAGGAGGTACAGGTGCAACTGGTATTACAGGTGCTATGGGTGCGACTGGACTAACTGGTATTACCGGAACCACGGGTACAGCTGGGGTAACGGGCCCAACAGGTGCCACTGGAGCAACAGGAAGTATAGGTGCCACGGGAGTAACCGGAACAACTGGTGTAACTGGAGAGTCGGGTCTAACAGGAGTCACTGGTGTCACTGGTGTCACCGGGGAAACGGGTATAACTGGGGCCACAGGTGTAACGGGCCCTACCGGATCGACTGGCCCTACAGGAGAGACGGGGTTAACCGGGGTCACAGGTCCGACTGGTGTGACGGGACTGAACGGTGCAACTGGAGAAACTGGAATTACAGGTACAACTGGACTAACTGGCATTACTGGAACCACGGGTATCACAGGCGTGACCGGAGTTACCGGACTGACTGGTGTCACTGGGGAAACGGGTCTAACAGGATTCACAGGCGCGACGGGACCGACGGGATCGACTGGGGCGACAGGAGCAACCGGAATTACAGGTATCTCGGGAGTGACTGGCATAACCGGAACGACAGGTGTTACTGGGGAGACCGGTCTAACAGGAAACACAGGTGTAACGGGCCCTACCGGTTCGACTGGCCCAACTGGTGAAATAGGACCAACCGGCACGACTGGCTTAACTGGCGTTACGGGTACAATTGGTGCGACCGGAGCAACAGGCGTCACTGGAGAGACGGGTCTAACTGGGAGCACAGGTACGACTGGAGTTACTGGTATACCCGGTCCGATAGGCACTACAGGACTAACAGGGAATACTGGTGAAACAGGATCAACAGGAACTACTGGAGCTACTGGAACTACAGGTCCAACAGGTACGACTGGTGTGACGGGATCAACTGGAGAAACGGGGATTACAGGTGCAACAGGAGTTAGTGGCATAACAGGAATTACCGGAACGACAGGTGTAACTGGAGAAACAGGGTTCACAGGACCAACCGGTGTGACCGGAGCCACTGGGGTCACAGGGGAAACGGGTACGACTGGAGCAACGGGAAGTACGGGTACTACGGGAGTTACTGGTGTTACGGGATTAACTGGAGCCACGGGCATTACAGGAGAGACGGGTGTAACAGGCGTTACCGGCACGACAGGACCAACCGGAGCCACTGGTGCGACTGGAGTTACAGGATCAACGGGGAGTACGGGTTCCACAGGAATAACTGGCGTAACCGGACCGACTGGTGCTACTGGTATTACTGGGGTAACTGGATTTACAGGAGTTACAGGGGCAACCGGTCCAACGGGTATTACTGGTGAAGCAGGAATTACAGGCGCCACCGGCACAACTGGCCAAACTGGTGAGACGGGAGTAACTGGACTTACTGGGGTTACAGGTAATACAGGATTTACTGGAACGACGGGAACAACTGGTGCCACAGGAGAGACGGGTCTAAGAGGGGTCACAGGTACGACTGGTGTGACGGGGCCCACCGGGGCTACTGGAGCAACAGGAACCACGGGCATTACAGGAGAGACGGGCGTAACAGGCGCCATCGGTACAACAGGTGTAACGGGACCAACCGGTGCGACCGGAGCCACTGGGGCAACCGGAACTACGGGAGTTACTGGCGTAACCGGCTCGACTGGAGAGACGGGTGCAACAGGCGTTACCGGCACGACAGGTACAACAGGACCAACCGGAGCCACTGGTGCGACTGGCATAACCGGAGTTACAGGTACGACTGGTGCTACAGGGGCAACCGGTCCAACGGGTATTACTGGTGAAACAGGAGCAACCGGCACGACCGGCGTAACTGGCATTACGGGTGTGACTGGAGCTACTGGAATTACAGGTGCCACCGGCCCAACTGGTCAAACTGGAGAGACGGGTCTAACAGGGGGCACAGGTACGACTGGTGTGACGGGACCAACCGGGGCTACTGGAGCAACGGGAACTACGGGAGTTACAGGCGTAACCGGAGCGACAGGAACTACGGGTGCGACTGGTGCCACTGGCACAACTGGCGTAACTGGTGTTACGGGTACAACAGGTACAACAGGTACGACTGGAGCCACTGGGATCACAGGTGTGACTGGAGCAATAGGAACCACGGGTATTACAGGAGAGACGGGTCTAACAGGGGGCACAGGTACGACTGGTGTGACGGGACCAACCGGGGCTACTGGAGCAACGGGAACTACGGGAGTTACAGGCGTAACCGGAGCGACAGGAACTACGGGTGCGACTGGTGCCACTGGGATCACAGGTGTGACTGGAGCAATAGGAACCACGGGTATTACAGGAGAGACGGGTGTAACAGGCGTTACAGGCACGACCGGCGCGACGGGAACAACAGGAACCACGGGTATTACTGGCGTGACCGGAGCAGCTGGGGCTACAGGGCTCACAGGTGTATCAGGAGCCACCGGAAGTACTGGTTCAACAGGAGTTACCGGTATAACTGGCGCGACCGGAACAACTGGAGAAACAGGAATAACGGGAGCTACAGGACTAACTGGTGTAACTGGGACAACAGGAACTACAGGTGCAACTGGGGTTGCCGGAGTTACGGGAACTACTGGGGTTACAGGCATCACAGGAGCCACCGGCCCGACTGGACCAACTGGGGCTAATGGAATTACGGGGGCAACCGGTGTAACGAGTGCAACCGGAGCTACGGGTGCCACTGGAGCAACAGGCATAACAGGAACTACCGGTGCGACTGGGGCAACGGGGCTGACAGGAGCCACGGGCCCAACCGGCCCCAATTTTGCAACACAAGGGTTCTCGGCATTCCTGGCTACACTTTCGACAGCAACCAGCACTCAGTTAACCAACTGGACGACTACGGCTCCCTATTACGGTAATGCCAACTTCAATGCAACAACAGGAAACTATACCGTCCCGGTAACCGGAAGATACTCCATTGTGGCCACGATCAATTATGCAACGACTGCAGCGATTGCCCTATCTCTGGGTGCTGGGGTTAACCCAGCCTTTCTTGTACAGAGAACATCACCTACGGTAACGACACTTGTCAGTGGTTTGTTGCCCGTCCTAAATGTCGCGATCACGCTACTCACACTGCGGGCAGTGCTGGGAAGTGGTTCAGTGACTTTGGCAGTGGAAGTCGCATTGAATGCGGGAGATGTGATTGGACTGTTCTATGCTGCAAATGGGTTGACGATTACATTGAACCTGGGCAGTGGTGCTACAAATGGAATTGTGTGGTCTGTGCATGAGATCACCTAAACACTTCTCAACGGATTGCGCCTATGGACAAATTCGTAAAGTTGTAATAAGTTAGTTTGAAGATATTCGAAGTATCTTTCGAAATTTGGACTAACAAGTGAGGTGGATTGCATGATTCCTATTTTGGGACGCATTAACGAATTAAGTCGAAAACAACGCAGCAGCGTCGGCTTGACAAAAGCAGAACAAAGCGAGCAGCAAGAGCTTAGAAAACAATATTTGCAGGCTATTCGAGGTCAGGTGCTGACAACCATGCTGGCAGTATCCGTTGTGGACCCACTGGGTCATGATGTGACCCCTGAGAAATTAACCAATGAAAAATTGCAGCGCCGTGAACAAGCCGGCCAATAGCATTCCTTTAAAAAGACAGACCAAGGTTACATCTTGGTCTGTCTTTTTTTATTTTCTGCAATCATCCGCTCAGCAGGAACTGCATTAATAATCCAGTTAGAGTTTCGTATTAATTAACAAGCATGTTAGATATTTTTAGTATTGATGACAATAAATCTACCGCGAACTTCAAAAAATCCCCGATAACTCATATAATAACGCTAATATATTTCAGAAACACAAAGAAAAATCACAATTACTCTCAATATAACTGACAACAAACTTACATCAAATAATCAAAGAAAGATTAGTTCATATATGTATCTCGAAAGGGTTGATGAATCATGAGCCTGGAAGCTTTAAATGAACGTGTGAAGAATGATCTGGCTTATTTGTCATTTGGTGGCGCGAACTGGGTACGTCCAAGAGAACATGCAGATGGTCATGTCTATGATGTCGTCATTGTGGGTGGAGGCCAGAGTGGATTAGGAGCGGCATTTGGACTTCTTCGTGAACGGATCTCCAATATTGTTGTCATTGACGAGAATGCATCGGGGCTTGAAGGACCTTGGGAGACTTATGCGCGTATGGTTACTTTGCGCACACCCAAGCATCTGACTTCCATCGATCTGGGGATCCCCTCGTTAACCTTTCGCTCATGGTGGGAAGCACAGGTAGGGCCCGAAGGTTGGGAAGAGGTAGATAAAATCCCGCGTGGAGACTGGATGAATTATTTACGCTGGTATCGGAAAGTGCTGAATCTGCCTGTGCTTAATGAGGTAGAAGTGACGCTGGTTGAGCCTATAGAGAACGGAATACATCGACTTCATGTGAACAAGGCTGGATCTCAGATGGACGTTATACTTGCTCGCAAAGTAGTGTTTGCTACGGGAATACAAGGTGGTGGAGAGTGGCATGTGCCATCCATGATTGCGGATAGATTACCTCGGGATCGGTATGCACATACGTCGGAAGCAATTGATTTTGATCGGTTAAAAGGTAAAAGGGTTGCTGTTCTTGGCGGCGGCGCTTCTGCATTCGATAATGCCAGTTATGCCCTTGCCACCGGTGTGGCAGAAGCTTATGTATTTGTACGGCGGGAACAACTGCCTAGTGTTAATCCCATTCGTCAGATGGAACAATCCGGTATGATAGAGCGATACCACGCTCTTCCGGTTGCTGATAAATATGAAGTGATCTCTCATTTCTTCAAATTCAATCAACCGCCTACCAATGATACGTTTAATCGTGCGGCAGCCTGGCCAGGATTCGAACTACATTTGAATTCGCCTTGGCTGAGTGTAGAAGCAACAGACCAAGGCGCGATTGTGCATACCGCGCAGGGTGCATATGAGTTTGATTTTCTAATTATTAGCACAGGTCTTCTCAGTGATCCGGCACTCCGTCCTGAACTGAAGCTTGTGGAGCCATACATCGCACGTTGGGAGGATTGTTACCAGGCTCCGCCAGAGCTTCGCAATGCGTTGCTGGACGCACATCCATACCTGAGTTCCGGGTTTGCAATGACCAGCAGGAGTGAACAGGGTGAGAAACCGTTGCACGGACTGTTTGTATTCAACTACTCTGCACTTGCCAGCTGTGGTCTGTCGGCATCGGCAATATCGGGGACCAAGAGCGCGGTGCCGAAACTGGTCTCTGCCATAGCGGATCAATTGTTCCTCGATGATCGGGAGATTATTTTGCAACAATTCTATGCGTATGAAGAACAGGAATTTACGGCTACGTGGGTGAAAAGTGGTGCCCTCGCTGAGTAATCGCACTCTATAATATTGTGAACGTGTGGCATCTGATGCTGCACGTTTTTTCGTTTTTCATATGATGAAGGTTACACTTGCCTTTAATTTGTTGTAAAATGTCGGTTGGAACATGTTAAAGGCAGGGATAATAGATGAATGAAATGAACTATGAACAATTTAGAGCCCATTTGAAGAAAGCGTCGCGTAAACGAAATGTACCTTTGATTAAGATCGTAGCATTTCAAGAGAAATACATGAAGATTGAAGAAGTTCAATTTTACGATGTGGAACAAAATCATATGAGTGTTCGGGCCTGCAATACGTTGTGGATGCATCTGGAGAATAAATCTTTCCGTAATATGGTGTCCCAACATTTGCAGTTTTATAGAGATATGGAGAACCTGGGTCGCCATTCCTTTGAGAATCTGATCAAAGAATTATATGATACGTCTGTTCCTGTTCTGCTCGATTACAATCCCGCTCATTATTACACCTCGGGGCAGCTCGCTGAGATTCTGGTCATGGACGAGGAGAGGTTAATTGAACAATTGGAGATGGGCCGCTTCAAGGGTGCTTTTATTAATGAAGATGGCAAATGGCTTAAACCCAAACCGGATGCTATGGTTGTAGAGTCATAAACGTCATGCAGTTCCCATGAAAATCAAAATCCTGCAACGCCGCGCATCAAGCGCTGGAGGCTGCAGGATTTTTAATGAAGATTTGAAGGGCACAGAATTCCAACTTTAAGAACATGAAGTAAGAAAGGGACAATTGGACAAGAAAATAAGTCGAAAGATGCGGGTTTTTGAATGTTTTTAAATTATTTTGAATGAAAGTGGTTGTTTTTTGAGTGAATTATGATACTATAGAAGCAGTTGGAGGAATGAAGATGCTGACTGAAGAACGATATGCTGCAATTATAGAGCGCTTACATTTACAGGGAATTGTGAAATTGCAAGAGCTTGTTGATGTGTTGGGTGCTTCTGAATCAACAATTAGGCGTGACTTGATCGATCTGGAGAGTCGTCAGATGCTCAAACGCATCCACGGCGGTGCCGCACTGGTGAATGAAAAAACGCTGGAACCGGGCATGGAAGAAAAAACGTTCAAAAACATTCAACAAAAAACGACGATTGCCCGTTTGGCTGCACAGGAGATCGAAAATGGCGAATGCATTTATCTGGATGCAGGAACGACAACGTTAGCCATGATTCCTTTTATTGAAGCTAAAGACGTAACGGTTGTTACCAATGGACTTTCACATGTTGAGGCTTTGGTAAGCAAGCGTATTCGCAGTTATTTGCTCGGAGGTATGATGAAAATTCATACAAAAGCAGTCATTGGCAGTATCGCATTACAGAACATGGATAATTTCCGTTTTGATAAATGTTTTCTTGGAAGCAACGGAGTTGATCCCGAAATGGGGTATACAACACCGGATCCGGAGGAAGCCTTGATTAAAAGGCGTGCACATCAATTGTCGGGAAAATCTTATGTGCTGGCTGATTCCAGCAAAATAGGGGAAATTACTTTTGCCAAATTGTTTGATTTGGAGGAGGCCGATTTGATTACCGAGCAGATGCCAGAACATTGGCGGCCTGGAATCGCCCAGAAAACTAAAATAATTGAGGGATAACGATGATATATACGATAACACTTAACCCGTCCATTGATTACATCGTGGAAGTGGATGAGCTGAAGCTTGGCGGATTGAATCGAATGAATCGGGATTTGAAGCTCCCTGGCGGCAAAGGCATTAATGTCTCTCGCATACTGAATCAACTTGGAGCAGATAACACGGCTATTGGTTTCCTTGGTGGATTCACGGGACGTTTCATTAATGACAAGTTGCAAGAAGATAACATTCGGACAGACTTTGTTACGATTGCAGACGATACTCGCATTAACATCAAGCTGAAGCATGGAGAAGAGACAGAGATTAATGGTCTTGGACCTGCAATAAGTGCCGAAGAGGCGGAGCAGTTGCTTCACAAATTGTCCTCATTGCAAAAAGGAGATATTGTCATTCTCTCCGGAAGTGTACCTCCTTCACTTGGAACGGATTTTTATGATCGTCTCATTAAAGTGTGCAAGCAAACGGGTGCCGAATTTGTGATTGATACAACTGGCCCTGCGTTAATGGAAGCTCTTGAACATGCACCATTGCTGGTGAAGCCAAATCATCATGAACTGGCCGAACTGTTCGGTGTAACGATTAATACTCGCGAGGAACTGGTGTTATACGGGCGTAAGTTGCTGGAAGCCGGTGCCAAACATGTGTTGATCTCCATGGCAGGCGAGGGTGCATTATTCATTACCAAAGCGGAAGTTCATCATGCGAATGTGCCAAAAGGTACTGTGAAAAACTCGGTTGGTGCCGGTGACTCCATGATTGGCGGATTCGTAGGTACCTATGTACAGAGCGGAAATTTGCTGGAAGCTTTCCGCACAGGGGTTGCATCTGGAAGCGCAACTGCGTTCTCGGATGATCTGGCAACACGTGAATTGATTGATGAATTGCGTAATCAAGTGACCATTACGACAATCTAGTCTAACGGTCTTATAGAAGGTCTTAATTGTAATTGTAATGTAGTGAGGCCTGCCTATGCAGGCCGACTGAACTTAAGGGAGTGTACCAAGATGAGAATAACAGACTTGATGATCCAAGAAACGATGATCATGGACCTGCAAGCCACAACCAAAGATGAGGCTATTGATGAACTAATTGCAAGCCTGAACCGAAGCGGACGAATCAATGATCCGGTCCTGTTCAAGGAAATGATCTATAAAAGAGAAGCTGAATCCAGCACAGGTATCGGTGGCGGAATTGCAATGCCACATGCCAAAACAACAGCGGTGAACGAACCAACAGTTGTATTTGCCAAGAGTAGAAAAGGACTTGATTTTGAAGCGTTGGATGATCAGCCAGCTCATGTGTTCTTCATGATTGCGGCTCCAGAAGGCGCAGGTAATACCCATCTGCGTACGCTTGCAGCTCTTTCCAGGTTGTTGATTGATAGCGATTTCATCTCACAATTGATGAGTACAGATACACCAGCCGAAGTTAGTGCATTGTTTGATGCCAAACAGGCTGAAGCAGCTGAGAAGGAAGCAGCCAAAGAAAAAGAAAAAGCTGAAAAAGCAGCAAATGCCGCATCCACTTCTACTACTGGTCAGCAACAGAATACTTCTGGTGTGATTGTAGGTAATGCCAATTCGGAAGATTTTGTTGTTGCGGTTACAGCCTGTCCAACCGGTATAGCTCATACGTTTATGGCTGAAGATGCACTTAAAAAGAAAGCTCAGGAAATGGGCATTAATATTCGCGTAGAGACAAACGGCTCTGAAGGAGCGCAGAATGTTCTCACTGCTGATGAGATCGCTCGTGCTAAAGGGGTTATCGTTGCCGCAGACAAAAATGTGGAGATGGCACGTTTCGATGGCAAACCGGTATTGCAAAGACCGGTGAGTGATGGAATCCGTAAATCCGAAGAGCTGATTCGCAAGGCTGTTAACGGTGATGCACCGATCTATCGCAGCCAAGGCGGAAATGCCAAGGAAGAGGGTGCAAGCACTGGCAAGATTAGTGTAGGTAGCAAAATCTATAAAGATCTGATGAATGGTATCTCGCATATGCTACCATTCGTTGTAGGTGGCGGTATACTGCTAGCAATCTCCTTCTTGTTCGAACAGCTTGCTAGCCCTGAGAATCCGATTGTGCAACTGCTTCAAACGATCGGTGGCGGAACAGGTGCGTTCCACTTCCTGATTCCGGTACTTGCCGGATTTATCGCGATGAGCATTGGTGATCGCCCAGCCCTGATGCCTGGTATGGTCGGTGGATTGATGGCGGTTAACTCAAATGCCGGTTTCCTTGGTGGTTTGGCTGCCGGTTTCCTGGCGGGTTATGTAGTTATTGGTCTCCGTAAGTTGTTCAAAGGATTGCCAAAAGCGATTGATGGCTTGAAACCAATCTTGCTGTATCCGGTATTTGGTTTGCTGATCGTGGGTGCCATCAGTTTCTATGTCTTTGATCCAATCTTTGGTTCCCTGAACACCTGGCTTGTAGATGCACTGGGTAATCTGGGTACAGGTAATGCGGTATTGTTGGGCTTGTTGCTTGGCGGTATGATGTCCATCGATATGGGTGGACCGTTCAACAAAGCAGCTTACACGTTCGCCATTGGTGTATTCACATCCAGTGGTAACACAGACGGTGCATGGATGGCAGCGGTAATGGCAGGCGGTATGGTGCCTCCTCTGGCGATTGCACTTGCAACAACATTCTTCAAATCCAAATTTACAGAGCAAGAACGCAAATCAGGCCTGACTAACTATGTACTTGGATTCTCTTTCATTACAGAAGGTGCAATTCCATTTGCTGCGGCTGATCCATTACGTGTATTGACTTCTTGTATTCTGGGTTCCGCTGTTGCTGGCGGATTGACACAACTGTGGAGCATTAATGTACCAGCTCCGCACGGCGGGATCTTTGTTGCAGCACTGGCGAACCACGCATTATTGTTCCTGCTCGCTGTTGCGATTGGTTCTGTGATCTCCGGTCTGATTCTGGGACTGTGGAAGAAGTCACCAACGCTTGTGAAGTAATAAATATAAGAAACATCTCCTGGGTGAAATTCACTTGGGGGATGTTTTTTATTTCAGCTTTTACATTCATCTATGGTAAAATAAATATAATTATATTTTGAAACTATGTTTCGTCTAATGAAACTTATGCAGGAGGAATTGGAATGTCTGATGTAATCAAAAGTCAGGTGCAGAAGCAGTTTGCGAAAAATGCAGGTAAATATGTGACGAGTTCGGGGCATGCCAAAGGTGAGGATCTCACGTTGCTCGTGGCTTCATCTCAAGCCACTCCGGATATGAACGTGCTGGATATCGCCACTGGAGGAGGGCATGTCGCTAATGCATTGGCTCCACTTGTTCAGCGGGTGACAGCCCTCGATCTAACGGAAGAAATGCTTCAGGTAGCTGAAGCATTTATCCATGGCAATGGACACCGTAATGTAGATTTTGTAGCCGGGGATGCAGAGAAGCTTCCATTCGATGATGATATCTATGACCTTGTGACCTGCCGAATCGCTGCTCACCATTTTCCGGACGTTTCTTCGTTTGTTCATGAGGCATTACGAGTCATGAAGCCTGGTGGAAGGTTATTATTCATTGACAACGTGGCACCTGAACGTGATGAGAATGACCAGTTTTACAATGAAGTGGAGAAGTGCCGGGATGCAAGCCATGTTCGAGCATGGCGCAAGACGGAATGGATTCATATGCTGGAGTATGCGGGCTTCCGAATGGAAACGATGGTTTCCTTCCAGAAGCGCTTTAAGTTTGAAGAGTGGTGTAACCGTGCGGCACTGCCGGAACGGGAGAGAAGGGAACTTGAAGCAAGTATGTTGAGTGCACCGTCCATCATCAGAAAATTTTTCAATTTTGAAGTGACAACGAACGGGAAGCTCGACAGCTTCCAAGGAGAAAGTGTGTATATCCAAGCGACTAAACCGACTCATGTCTGATTAGGTACAGACCATTTAGCTGGCTGAGCAGTTTATGCAACGGTAACAGGATGAATGTCGATAAAATAAAACAAGCAGAGTACCTTGAACAGGTAGTTCTGCTTGTTTTATTTTGCATATTTATAATCAAAGCGACGGTTCAGGGTTTTAGTATAACTTTGGTACATTCGTCTTCATGATCGTTGAAAATGCGGTATGCATCGCTTGCATTCTCCAGTGAAATCCGATGGGAGATGATCTCCGTTGGATCAAATTCACCAGCAGTGATTTTGCGGAACAATTCAGGCATGTAATGTATAACAGGAGCTTGTCCCATTTTAAGATTGATATTGCGTTCAAACAAATTACCTAACGGAAACATGTTGTAGGAAGAGCCATATACACCCGTAAGTTGGAGTGTGCCGAATTTGCGGATTGCTTTCATGCCGATTTCGATCGCACTCAGTGAACCGCCATGAAGTTTCAGCTTCTGTCCGATCTCCTCCAGCGTGGTTTTTTTACCATCCATACCTACACAGTCGATAACAACGTCGGTTCCGCCTTGTGTAATCTCACGAATGTGCTCACCCATATCATCGTAATCTTCGAAATTAAAGATCTCTGCATCGTTCAAACGTTTGGCTTTCTCCAGTCGATAGGGCAGGCGATCCACAGCAATAACGCGTTTGGCACCTTTCATCCAGGCGAACTTCTGCGTCATCAGCCCAATGGGTCCACTACCGAGTACAGTAACCGTATCTCCCGGTTTAACTCCGGCATTCTCCACGCTCCAATATGCGGTTGGAAGAACATCGGACAGGAATAATAAAGCCTCATCTTCCAGTTCACAGGATTCAGGAATCACAAACGGAGTGAAGTTCCCGTAGGGAACACGCAATAATTCTGCCTGACCTCCGGGGTGGTTTCCGTAACGTTCGGTGAATCCAAAATATCCACCTGTATGAATATCCGGATTGCCATTGGAATTATCACACTGGCTCTCCATGTCATGATTGCAATAGAAGCATTCACCACAAGCGATGTTAAAAGGCAGGACCACACGGTCCCCCTTCTTCACACGTGTCACTTCGGGACCTACTTCTTCTACAATGCCCATCGGTTCATGACCGATAACGTAATCTTTGGCAGCAGGCAAGGCTCCCTGATAAATATGCAAATCGGATCCACATATAGCTGTGGAAGTAATACGAACGATAATGTCATCCTTCTGTTGCAGTTTGGGATCTTCAACTTCTTTGACTTGAATGTCCTTTATACCCTGAAACGTAACGGCTCTCATCTTTCATATTCCTCCTTATATAGTGGGATTCTCTGACAATTACCCCATTTCAGCACAGATGATAGATATACATACTAAATTAAACGACAGGCCATTTTACTTTACGCAAGGCATTGAGCAACTCAGGCGGCGCATTCAGATTGTCACGGACCAGATCCCGAGGAGTTAATGCCATCCACTGATTCAGCGAGACATCCTCAAAGCGATCACTTCGGAATATCTCCAAAAACCATAAAGTGTCTGTACCGGTATTCTGTATATAGTGTCCCATTGCGACAGGAACATATCCGACATCTCCAGCCCGATAGTCAAATGTGCGAGCAATGCCATTGCCTCCAAAGACAGTCATTCTTCCTTGTCCTGTCAGATAGTATTGCCATTCATCTGCATTAGGATGCCAGTGCAGTTCACGCATGGCGCCAGGCCGGATTTCAACGAGTGCGGCAGCAACGGTAGTTGAGATGGGGAAGTTGGTGGAGTCTACAATCCGGACGCTTCCGCCGGGGGTAATGAGTGGTTCCTGGGCCAGCAATCGGTGTTTGAATGTGAGAGGAACGGTGCCATATGGCGACTGAACTTCCTGGCTCTCGATGGAACCCGGGACGGTATCTTGGAAAATGTAGACCTGTTCCTTCGGCATTGACTGAAAAGCGGATTCGGGCACGCCGAAATTGACAGACAATACCTCTGGTGGGGTGTGGGCAAACCAATCCGATATGGATAACGTATTCAGATCGGAGAAGGACCCGTCATCAAACACAAGCAGAAATTCACAACCATCCTCCAGTCCCTGAATGGAATGGGGTAGACCTTTGGGGAAAAACCAGAGATCTCCAGGCCCGACATCCGCAATAAAATTACGTCCGTTCTGATCTACCGAAGTGATTCTTGCCGTTCCCCAGATCATATAGGCCCACTCGGATTGTTGATGCCAG
The DNA here is from genome assembly GCF_000517905.1 of Paenibacillus sp. FSL H7-689. NCBI lineage: Bacteria > Bacillati > Bacillota > Bacilli > Caryophanales > Paenibacillaceae > Paenibacillus > Paenibacillus sp. FSL H7-689. The sequence continues at coordinate 261,256 of NZ_ASPU01000015.1, read as the reverse complement.
TGCAATTCTCGTACACCTCCCGGTGTCAGGCTCATGTTCACACCAGCCAGTGTCGTGGCAATAGGGAGATCCCGTACGGTGATTTCACGTGACCAACCCCCATGGTTCAATTGCATATGCGTATCGGAAAAAGACATTCTCAGATTGGGCAATAACCCGTTATCTGTTGCTGGAGGTACCAGCATATCGGGGTTTTGTATATCTCTCATAACATCTCTGGGTCCCAGATCAGGTCCTCCAGCGCCATCACTACGAATGGGTTGCGGGATAATAAATGGTTTTTCGTTTGGGTCCTGTCCTTTAGTCATTGAGTGATCCCTCCAGATTCAATAACATGTCACACGCGACACTGTATCGTTATGTTTACACCTATGAATCAGGGCCTGGATAATATGAAGGACAAACGACAAAAAAAGACGTGACCACAATGTGGTCACGTCTTTATACGTATGTGAGAAGGTCGAACAATTCATGAATCCGGTTATCGAATCAGATGAAGGCAGAATTCCAGATCGGATTGCAGATGTTCTTTCATCAGTCGTTCGGCAGTCTGCCCGTCATGTGCCTTGATCGCTTCACAGATCTGATGATGCTCTTCAATGAGGAAGGGGCGCTGATAATATACAACCGTCTGACGGAATAGATAAATGACGGATTGCATTTTGTCGAACAGATCAATCATCAATGCATTATTACTCGCACGCATGATGATTTCGTGAAACTCTTTATTGGCTTCCATAATCTCTTCTTTGCTTCCGGTATGTCCCACGTGCACGCAATGCTCAAGAGCCGCCACTTCCTGGGCGGATAAGAAGGCAGCAGCAGATTGAGCCGCATGTCCCTCCAGTAACTTCCGTAATTCAAACGTATTTCTTAGATCGGTCTCGGTTAGCTTGACGACCCGTTTGTTCACGACTAATCCTTCTTGTTCCAAGCGGCGGATGGATTCACGGATCGGGGTCCGGCTGACATTCAGATCGGTCGCCAGCTTCTCTTCCACAAGTTTGGTTCCCGGAGAAAGGGTGCCTTGCAAAATCATGTCCCGCAGAACTTCATAGGCCTGCTGATAAGCTGGACGGGACTTGTCCGTACTTGGTTGCATTGTATTTCACCTCTCCCTTTACTTTAGCGAAAAAGAAGGCAATAAACAACAAGATTAAAAACCGAATTTTAATTTTAGGATACATAAATAATAAAATTGTATACAAAAATTAAAATGTTGTGTACAATAACGAATGTGAACAGGAATGATAGCGATTACAAGAGTGAAAAGCGAAGAATTTAGGCTGGAGGGATTGCAATATGAAGAAACGAATTGGATTTATTGGACTCGGTATTATGGGACGTCCTATGTCATTGAACCTGATCCGGGCGGGATATGATGTAAGCGTATACGATATTAATCAAACGGCTGTGATGTCATTGGCTGATGCGGGAGCGCGAGGCGCAGCATCTCCAAAAGAGGTGGCTGAGCATAGTGATGTCATCTTCACGATGCTGCCCAACTCAGAGCATGTCCGCACCGTTATAACGGGCGAACAAGGTGTGCTGGCAGGAGCCAATACGGGAAGTATCATTATCGACATGAGCTCCATCTCACCGGTCGTTTCCAAAGAGCTGGCTCAGCTTGTATCCAAATCAGGTTTGTATATGCTGGATGCCCCCGTAAGTGGTGGGGAACCCAAAGCTATAGATGGCACACTCGCCATCATGGTGGGTGGCAATGAAATGATTTTTGAATCTGTGAAAGAGGTTCTGCAAGTGGTAGGACAGGATGTAACGCGAGTCGGGGATAATGGTTCCGGTGCTACCGCCAAGCTGGCGAATCAGATTATCGTGAACCTGAATATTGCGGCCATGTCCGAAGCGCTTGTATTTGCAGCCAAAGCTGGCATTGATGTAGAAAAGATGTATCAGGCAATCCGCAGCGGGCTCGCTGGAAGTGCGGTACTGGATGCAAAAGTGCCACTCATTCTGGATCGTAACTTTGTCGCTGGGGGACGGATTGATATTAACCTCAAAGACATGACCAATGTGATGGAAACGGCGCATGATATCGGAGTTCCTTTACCGCTCAGCAGTCAGTTGCTGGAGATTTTCCATGCACTGAAGATTGATGGGAAAGCCGCAGATGACCATGGCGGAATCGTTCAGTATTTTGAGAAACTCGCAGGTGTAGAAGTGAATCGGGTCTAATAAAAAATTAAAAAAAGAAAAAAGAATGTTAATAGATATAGATATGAGGTGGAGAGACATGACCTATCAGACGTTATCGGATATCCCCGCAGCTCTTCGGACGGACAACTCTTCTGAAGGAGTGCGAGGACAGATTAAACAATTGCAGGACGCGAGGGCTCGCAAAATTATCGTGCTGGATGATGACCCAACCGGTGTACAGACGGTTCATGATATTGATGTGTTGACGCAGTGGGACAAGCCACTGTTGCAGGAGGCATTTCGATCCTCTGAATCGATATTCTATATTCTGACTAATACCCGAGGACTGGATGCAGATACAGCGGAACGTATTAATCGGGAGATTGCCAGCAATGTGCAAGAGGTTGCAGCAGAGGAAGGAACGAGTTTCACCTTTGTGAGTCGTAGTGACTCCATGCTACGTGGTTATTATCCGCTGGAGACGGATGTGCTAGCCGAAGAAGTGGCGCGTGTCAGCGGACGTGCATATGACGGACAACTGATCATTCCGGCCTTTTTCGAGGCAGGACGGGTTACGGTAGGCAACACGCATTATATGGTTGAGGGCGAACAGTTGATTCCAGTTCATGAGACGGAATTTGCCAAGGATAAAGTATTTGGGTATGAGCATGGAGATCTGCCATCGTGGGTAGAGGAGAAGACTTCAGGCCGTATTAAGGCTAGTCGCTGCCTTACCATTTCACTGGAGGAAATCCGTCAAGGAGTCGATGTAGTCAAAGCGATTTTGCTAAAAGCCGAAGACAATGTACCGATTATCGTGAATGCGCTCTCTTATGCAGACATGGATGTACTTTCTCTGGCTTTGCTGCAAGCAGAGGATAAGGGGAAAGCTTTTATTTTTCGGACGGCGGCCTCCTTTGTCAAATCGTATGCGGGCATCTCGGATCAGGCATTTCTGCCGAAAGAACAGCTGATCGCAAGCGGACAGGAACAACATGGCGGCATCGTTGTTGTTGGTTCCTATGTGCAGAAGACGACTCGTCAACTGGAACACCTGCTTACGTTTCCGGGCATCATAAGTCTGGAGATCGATGTGGAGCGTGTATTAACGCCGGATGGATATACGGAGGAAATTCAACGTGTGATTGGTGAAGCGAACAGGCAGCTTGCGGAGGGCAACAATGTTGTTGTATATAGCAGCCGTAAGCTCATCACCGTCGAAGGACATGAGGGTAATTTCAAGATCAGCCAGACGGTATCGTCAGCTTTGGTCGAGATTGTGCAATCCCTTGAAGTCGTACCAAAGTTCATTATTGCCAAAGGTGGCATTACATCCAGTGATGTGGCAACAAAAGGTCTGGCCATACGCAAAGCAAGGGTACTTGGTCAAGTGGCTGCGGGTATTCCGGTATGGTTGACAGGGGAAGAAGCCAAATTCAGTGGTATTCCATACATCGTATTTCCGGGGAATGTTGGCGGGGAACGTGCGCTGCTGGAGACGGTAGAGAAGATCGAAGCTTAAGCTATTACGGAAGGTACGCAGTGTTCAGGTCGTTTGGACCAGTGTAATACTGCGTGCTGACACAACATAACAACTTGGGGGAGGCTATTCGGATGTATTCCGTATTCGGTCTTAGTCATGATGCAAGTCTGCTGCTCTACGCACTGATATCCATTCTTGGGTTGATTCTGTTGATTGCCAAATTTAAAATGAACCCGTTTGTTGCCCTGATCGTGGGTGCTGTCTTTATGGGATTGATCTCGGGTATGCCGTTCACGGATATCGTGAAGTCTTATCAGGAAGGTGTTGCAAGCGTTCTCGGATTCATCGCGATTGTTCTGGGACTTGGAACGATGCTCGGGAAACTCATGGCCGAGTCTGGTGGGGCCGAACGAATAGCCCAGACACTCGTTCGTGTCTTCGGTGAGAAGAACGTACACTGGGCGATGATGGTTGTTGCGCTGATCTGTGGTATTCCGGTATTTATCCAGGTTGGGATCGTGCTACTCTTCCCGCTGGTATTTGTTATTGCGAAGCATACAGGGACGTCGCTGATCAAAATCGGACTTTCACTTGTGGCGGGTCTTGCCGTAGTACACAGTCTGATTCCGCCTCATCCGGCGGCGATGCTCGCGGTAGGAATCTTCAATGCCGATGTTGGTAAAACGATATTCCTGGCTCTGATTGTATCCCTTCCAGCCGCAGCGATTGCAGGTCCGCTCTATGGAACGTGGATTTCCAAGCGGATCAAAGTCGAGACTTCAAGTGAGCTAATGGAACAGTTCACCGAGACCAAAGATCGGGAACTGCCTGGTTTCGGCATCACCCTCTTTACGATCTTGCTTCCGGTGATTCTGATGTTACTCGCTACGATTGTGGATCTGATTTTACCAGAGACAAACGGATTCCGTCAGGTCGTTGATTTCATCGGTAGTCCGATTATTGCACTGCTGCTCGCTCTGCTCTTTTCCTTTTATTCTTTTGGATATGCACGTGGTTTCAGCAAACAGCAGATATTGAAATATACAAATGATTGCTTGGGCCCAGTTGCTTCCATCATCTTGCTGATCGGTGCAGGCGGCGGATTCAACCGTATCCTGACAGACAGCGGTGTAGGTGATGCGATCGCAGGATTTGCCCAAAGTGCGCATCTTTCTCCACTCGTGCTGGCCTTTGTCATTGCCGGATTGATTCGTGCAGCGGTAGGTTCAGCTACGGTGGCGATGACAACAGCGGCGGGTATTGTGGCTCCAATCGCCATGACGATGCCGGGGGTAAGTCCGGAATTGCTGGTGCTCGCAACGGGAGCAGGTTCGATTATTTTGTCCCATGTAAATGATTCGGGATTCTGGATTGTCAAAGAGTACTTGAATCTGTCTGTGCCGCAGACACTTAAAACATGGACGGTCATGGAGACCATTCTCGGATTTGCTGCCTTTGGCATGGTGTTATTGTTGAGTGTCTTTATCTAACAAGGAAAAAAACCATAAAGCCTATAAACCTAAAAACACGCCGCTATGGCGTGTTTTTAGGTTATGTTTACTGCTCACCATCCATCATGATTAAGATGGGGTGATTGTGGTCTTTCCAGACTGCGTTGTACGAAAACGCTGCTCGTAGATCTCATTTACCCGCTTTAAAACAGCAGGGCCTTGCTCTGTGAAACGAAGCTCTGTCGCTTTATTTTTAACCAGGAACGCACCGGATTCGTGTCTGGCTGGGGATAAGGCCGCATTGTAGAGCAACGAAGCGCCATGGCTTGGATGAGGAAAGAACCATTTCATGATAGGTTTGATATAGAAGGGCAGGCCGGATGTTTTGTTGCCCCTTAGCGTATTATTTCCACCGGGATCTACGCTTAGTAATTGCATGCCATCCGCATTGGGAGACTTGGCAACCTCGCGTGTCCATAGGGATAAGCCGAGCTTCGAGGTGGCATAAGGACCAAACAGCTTTTTGAATTCGGCTGGACGTTCCAGGATGTTCATATCAAATTGTCTGATCATATTGAACGAGGTGGTGGAAGTATTAATAACTGTTTTCATCTGTCCTTTGAGCAATAGCTCAACTAATTCCATGTAGATGATGTAAGGGACTACCGTCTGAAGTTCAAAGTGCAGTTCATGCCCCTGATCAGAGAAACGAAGTTCGGCAGCGCTGCCTCCGGCATTGTTAAACAAGACATCGATCGAATTGGTATCGGATTTAATCTGATCGAGTGCAGTTCTAAGACTGTCGTAGTTGGTCAGATTAGCCTGAACCCAACGGAGCTGGCCTGTACGTAAGGCGTTCTCAATATCGGTATCCTCGGATGGGAAAGCAGAACGGTTGAGACCGATTACCTGCCATCCTTCAGCCAGTAACTTGCGTGTCAGTTCAAGACCAATTCCTGACGTTGACCCTGTGATGAGAGCTGTGCGAAGTTGATTTTGTATATTCATATATACCTCCAGAAGAATGGGATTACAGAACGAATCTGTATGCTGCGCTCATTCTATAACTTGGAGTCGACTCCAAGTCAAGGGGTGTTGGGATTGAACGGATCATGCTTGACTTGGAGTCAGCTCCAAGTTGTAATATGGAGAGAAATGAATGTGGAGGAGGCCCATATGATGAGTGAGAATGAAGTATTCTCCATTAAAGAAACGTCAGAACAGGCCGGATTATCAGAAGATACAATTCGTTATTATGAGAAGATTGGGCTGCTCCCCCGAGCTGAACGCAAAGCCAATCGTCATCGTGTATATCGCTCGGAGGATATCCATACGATGAAGTTGATCACTTGCCTGAAAAAAACAGGAATGTCTCTGGAGGAAATGAAGCCTTATTTACAAATGTCCATGGATTCCGATCTCGCAGATTTCCCGGATGAACGGGAGATGCTGGTGAATCACCGGAAGAAAGTTGAAGCCCAGATTGCTTCGCTACAGCAAGTCGTTGATTTTATCGATGAGAAGTTGGAGAAACGAAGTATGTATCCTGATGAATGTCCTATTTCCGTGGAGAACCAGATGTCTGTTTTTGAAAAACAGAACATATTCTCTTGATGGCGTTGCTGCCATTTGAATCCGAAAACCCACGTCATGATGACGCGGGTCTTTTTGCTGATTCTAGCATTTAATATCGAGTGTATGACGAAGTCGTTTGATATCGCTTTTGGGAGGGAGACCATACATGCGGGCATACTCCCGGCTGAATTGAGACGGACTTTCATAGCCAACCTGGAACGCAGCGTCGGCGGCATCGGTTGAACCTGCAAGCAGCATTCGCCGGGCTTCGTGCAATCGAATTTGTTTCTGGAATTGCAAAGGGCTCATGGCGGTAATGGCTTTGAAATGATGATGTAATGAAGAAGAACTCATGTTGATCATGGCAGCGAGTTGCTCAATCCGAAGTGGCTTAGCATAATCAGATTGGATGACTTCGATCACCTCGGCGATGTGCTGTGCATGACTGTCCTGAATAGCAAACTGCTTGATGGAATGTCCGTGTTCATCCTGGATAATACGATATAGAATTTCGCGGATAAACATAGGGGCAAGGACAGGAATGTCTTCAGGTGTATCCAGCAGCCGAACCAATCGGATCACGGCTTCAAGAAGGGAAGGTTTGGTTGAGCTAACAAACAATCCTCTTTGTGTTGAATGGTCAGGTTTGGGTTGTGCAGAAGGCGTATCCTGAATCAGATCAAAAATCTGCCCTGAATCAAAATCCAGTCGAATACATAGATAGGGATGTTCGGTTGTAGCCTTTACAACCTGCCCTGAAATAGGCAAGTTTACGGAAGCTACCAAATATTGTGACAGGTCGTAGGTGTAACTCTCGCGGCCGAGTATAACTAATTTGGAACCTTGAGCGACAATGCAGAGGGCAGGCTGATGAACGGAATATATGGGTTGTGAGATCTCGGAGGTACGGATTAAGGCAAGGGATGGAATTGCTGTTGGATGTATCCCGTCATTTGGGGTGAAATGCTCAATAAGTTGAGCCAATTGTTGCTGCTGCTCCGTGATGCCCGTATCCGTTTCATTTGTTTTGATAAACATGAATTGCAGCCCCCTTGTAAACCACGATAACTATTATTTTAAAACGCGCTGGAGGAATAGGCAAGAATATTGCAGGATTTTTCTATCGTACAACGACTGATCCTCTACATAATGGAGATAAGCAACGGAATCTTTTGAAGCAGAGAGGAGTGAGAAACAATGGAGCGCAATTCAATGGGCGACCACAAGAACCAAAACACCCGTATGTAGGAAACATATAGAATACGTGGATGATACGGGATTTACGGCGGATGGAGACTTCAGGGACGGCGTTTTGTACCATGCAGGCATGATTTTGTATAGAGAAAATGTACAATAACAACCAAATAAGGAGCGATTTAATATGTCCAATGTAAAAGGGAAAGTTGTTGTGATTACCGGTGCAAGTAGTGGAATTGGTGAGTCAACAGCTCGATTGCTTGCACAGCATGGAGCACATGTAGTTATTGGAGCTAGACGTATGGAACGTTTGGAGGCATTGGCCTCCGCCATTCGTTTGGAGGGCGGATCGGTGGAGTATCATTCACTGGATGTTACCCGATTGGAAGAGATGCAAACCATCGTTGACCTCGCTCAAACTCGCTATGGACGTATCGATGTTATTTTAAATAACGCTGGAGTTATGCCGCTATCTCCCCTTGAATCGTTAAAAGTAGATGAGTGGAATCGCATGATAGATGTTAACATTCGTGGTGTTCTGCATGGCATTGCGGCTGGACTGCCCGTCATGAAAAAGCAGGGTTTCGGCCAGTTTATTAATATCGCCTCTATTGGAGCCTATGCCGTGTCACCAACGGCAGCGGTGTATTGTGCAACCAAATACGCGGTCCGCGCCATTTCGGAGGGGTTGCGACAGGAAGTAGGCGGAGATATCCGTGTAACCCTTGTATCACCGGGCGTGACGGAATCGGAACTCGCGGATACGATTTCTGATGAAGAAGCACGTGATCTCATGAAAGAGTATCGGCGCATATCCATTCCTGCCTCGGCGATTGCGCAAAGTATCTTGTATGCCATTAGCCAGCCGGCAGAGGTGGACGTAAATGAGATTGTAGTGAGACCGACAGCAAGCATGGCTTAAGTTCGGATCCTCTTTTGGTATATAATAGATTCAATTGATACGAAAAGAGGAATAGTGCAGTGACATTACAACAACTAAAATATGTGATCGAAGTTGCCACGCGCGGTTCCATGAATGAAGCAGCCAAAAGGTTGTTTATCTCGCAACCCAGCCTTTCGAATGCCATTCGGGATCTGGAGCAGGAGTTGCGAATTACTATTTTTGAACGTACCAATAAGGGAATATCTCTGTCTAAAGAAGGCGTTGAGTTTCTGAGTTATGCACGTCAGGTGGTAGAACAAGCTGAATTGCTGGAGAATCGTTATCTGAACGCCAAGCCATCCCCGCAGCACTTCTCTGTATCGACGCAGCATTATGCGTTTGCAGTGAATGCCTTTGTTCGTCTGGTGCAGCAGTATGGTCAGGATGAATACGAGTTGGCGCTTCGGGAGACAAAGACCTACGAGATTATTCAGGACGTGAAAAGCCTGCGTAGTGAAATTGGCATCCTGTATTTGAATGAGTTCAATGCCAAGGTAATTAACAAATTGTTAAAAGATGCGGGATTGGTTTTCACGAGTTTGTTCACAGCCAAGCCCCATATCTTTATCAGTGTGAAGAACCCGCTGGCGAAGCAGGAGTCGGTTGCAATCGAGCAACTGCAGGATTATCCGTACCTGTCATTTGATCAGGGAGAGTACAATTCCTTTCACTTTTCCGAAGAGATCCTGAGTACGTTATCTCACCCCAAAAGCATACAGGTCAATGACCGCGCAACATTGTTTAACCTATTGATTGGTCTGAATGGTTATACGATCTCTACGGGCGTACTTAGCGCTGATCTGAACGGAGACGAGATCATTCCTGTACCGCTGGAATGTGAGGAATCCATTAATGTAGGGTGGATAAGCCACAAGAGCACTTCTCTCTCTAATCTGGGTGTAGCATATGTCCAGGCTCTGCATGAGGCCATAGGGTCTTAGAAGTGTTAAATGGTTCATCAAAAGGCCGTTTCCGTATGAGTCGGAACGGTTTTTTTGTTGTACTATGATCTTTAAAGTATAGGGTGGTATGTTGTCATCACGTGTAATAGAATGAAGGTATATGTCGAATGTGTGCAAGAGATCGAAGGGAGAACGGTTAGTGAGAGTTCTGTATCGGAATAAAAGTGAACAGCATGAGCTGACGGTATATGATACCAAAAAGCTTTATGGAGAGAAGGGCCAGTTTCGTGTATTAGAATTCTCCAATGCAGCTGTGCAGGGAGCCATGGATCTGGATGAGCCTAACCGGATGGTGTTGGAGTATCCGAGAGCGATGGTGCATCTAATGGAACGGAATGATCCTGAGTTTGATACCGTATTTGTGGTGGGACATGGTATTGGCACATTGCCAACCTACTTGTCTGATCGTCAGGTAAAAGTGGCTGAGCTTGACGCGGAGGTCGTGGAGTTGAGCCAAACCTTTTTTGGTTATGAGGGAAGCCCTGTGCTCATTGGGGATGGTCGTGAATTATTGAGCCAGGAACCTGCTGCGTCATATGATTATATTATTATTGATGCCTTTACGGCAACGGGTACACCCGAGCAGTTTATATCCAGTGATTTTTTTGCGATGGTCAAGGACAAGCTGGACTCGGACGGAGCTGTCATCCTTAATGTGTTTGGGCGTGCGGGCAACGATCGGCTTGTCAATGCGATCTATACGACACTTCAGGCACAGTTTGCCTATACACGTGCATTCGCATTACCTACAGAAACAGCGGATGAAGTTCAGAATCGCATTTTAATGGGTAGTCATCACCCGATCGAATTTCAGGTTCGTCAGATGGCAGGGTTTGTGGAACAAGAGCCAGAAGAAGGATATATCATTGTCGATTAGGGCGATCCTGAACAGTGATTCTTCCAGGGAAAGTAAAATGTCATTAAATCGTCAATCTTACGATGTAATTGTTAAGATTTCTCAGTCTCTTTATTTGATCTTAACAACTTTCGTATAAGATAGAAGGAATATGCTTTTTCATGAAAATCCGGGGGAAGTAAACGATGATTGCACAGATCAAGAGATCTAGAAGATTACGAAGAAAAATAAAAAACATCAAGAAGATCAGCCTCACGGCTTTACTCGGCGGGTTGGTCACTATTTCAGTTATAATGACATTGACCCTCATGGTCATCTCATCTTATACATCTCAGAAACAGTCACTCATTGATAACACCCTGTCCCTAAACTATGCAAGCGCTGTGCAAATGAGCCAAACGCTGGATTCGCTTTTTTATTCCATGCAGGAGAGCTTGAAATATGCAGCCAATTATTTCCCGAATATGGATCACTCCAATACAAAAGAGTTGAATTCCACATTGGATTTAGTTCGCAATAGCAGTAATTTTTTCAATTCCGTTTCTTTGGTAAATAAAGCGGGGGTAGTCAGGTCAACCTCACCTTACTCAGAGGCTAGTGTAGGTCACCATGTTAGTTCCAATGCAGCAAAAGAAGCGGTAAAATTGAGAACTTCGTATATCTCCGAAGCGTACCAGACACCCAGAACCAAACGCAGAATTGTATTTGTCAGTGAACCGATCTTTGATTCGGCAGGGGAGTATCAAGGAACAATCGGTGGAAATATCTTTTTACAGGAAAATAATATATTGAGTCTGTCTTTTGGCAGTCAGCTCAAGACAAGTAATGGGTCCTACTTTTTTATTGTGGATAAGAAGGGCACTTTGTTATTTCACCCAAACACCAACCGAATTGGTGAAAATGTCAGTAAAAATGAAGTGGTGCAAAAGCTGCTAGTAAACAAGAACGGTAAAGAACAATACAAAAACCTGGCAGGTGTGGATTCGCTTGCAGGTTATTACAAAGTTCCATCAACAGGTTGGGGCGTCGTAATCGTGTCTCCAACCCAAACGGTGTACGATCAGTTGAATCATCATATCCGTATGTTGTTGCTGTACACCTCAGTGCCTTTTCTGATCCTGACCCTTATTGTGGTTCGGGTTGCACGCAAGCTGGCCAGTCCTTTTGCTATGCTGGCTGATTTGGTGAATCAGGTCGATAAGGGACAAGTAGATCTGCCTGTGATGAAACCTCACTGGAATAGAGAGGCAGACCTTCTAACAAGAGCAGTTGTTGGCGCGTTGGCGAACTTTAGGAAACAGACAAACCAGCTTGTCTATGATGCCAGAACCGATGTTTTAACAGGCATGAACAATCGCAGAACCTTCGAAGAAGTCATTCAGGAATGGATTCAGGATGAGGCGCCATTCTCCATTATTGTTCTGGATATCGACCGCTTCAAGTCCATTAATGATACATTCGGGCATCATGCTGGGGATGAAGTATTAAAACACATTGCCAATATCATTCAATTGTCTGTTCGACCAGAAGATGTATGCGCCAGGTTTGGTGGAGAGGAATTTGTAGTCTTGTTAAGAAATTCCGAGTCTAACGTCGCTTTTGAGATTGCTGAACGTATCCGAATAACGGTCGAAGAAAGCATATTGCCTATAGATCGTTCCGTCACCATCTCGGCTGGAATTGCTGAATATCCGAAGCACTCCACAACATCCACAGAACTGTTTCACTTGGCGGATAATGCATTGTATCAAGCGAAGGAAGAGGGACGTAACCGTACGGTTACGATCCAATCGGTTATTAAATAAGCAAGCAAAGAAGCTGTTCCCTTAAAAACCAGGGACAGCTTCTTTTGTGTACTATACCTCTTGTGAGGATCTGGCCAGAACCTCATTTGTATACGTTTCTCCCCAATCTCGCATGCTGAAGATAATCGGCCGTAACGTTTCACCAAATGGTGTGAGGGAATACTCCACTTTAGGTGGGATCTGGGGGTATATTTCACGATGAACAATTCCGCTGCTTTCCAACTCTCGAAGTTGCAGGGTGAGCATTCGCTGGGTGATGTCAGGAAACAATTTTCGGATCTCGTTAAATCTCAAAGGACCGGAGAATAAATGATACAAAATGGCACCTTTCCATTTGCCTCCGATCACACTGAGGGTAACTTCCACGGAACAGCCGTAGGGCGCGGGACATAGCTTGGTTGCGTCCTTTTTCATTATAAGTACACCTCCACTTTACGGTGATTTTCTATAGTATCTATTTGGGTGGTTATATTACATAACGTACGTATAGTTCATGAAAGAGCATATCACTTATGATGCAGATTATAAACCCTAACTCTAGCCGAAGGCAGATGTGCTGATGTCTAGAATATAAAAAAGAGCCCGGGTTTCAGGCTCTTCGCTGGATGTATAAAATATGATGATGAGCGTATATACGCTACTTCAGTGACGATAGAATGGAGTCACATAGAGCCATCGTTGCAATATTATCCTTGGCGCTGGAATGTGGGACAGTCTGATTCTGGCAACACGCGATGAAGTGCACCATTTCACCAACAAACCCGCGTAGATAAAGGTCACGATAAGCTCCTGACATGGGAGATCCGGAAGGTGTATATACAGTATCTTGCTCCTCGAGAGATTTCCAGGGAAGGCTGGTCGAGCTTCGGGATTGATGAACAGTAAGTGTGTTGATCTCTTCAGCTGACGCAAATCCGTTGTCAAAGGTGACGAGTACACTTTCACTTTCCCGTGACCAAGCACTCATGCCGGTAAAATAAGCGCTGCCTACTACGTTATTCTCAAATACAAGGGAAATGCTTTGATTAATGTGTTCCCCATCCTTCACGGTTGTGCCTGTAACTCGTATTACTTCTCCGAATAAGTAACGCATCAGATCGACCATATGAATGGCAGCGAGCTTTATGAACTGTTCCTCATCCTTGCAAAATGGGGTACTGTCTACAGCGAATTTCATCTGGAATGAACGTACCTTACCTAGCGAACCACTATCAATTAGCTCCTTCAGCTTCATGTATATGGGGGCATAACGTTTCATAAAACCAACCATGACAACGACGCCAGCCTGCTCGGCAGCTTCTGCTACAGTGGCGGCTTCCGCTGCGTTCCATCCGAGCGGCTTATCCACGTATACATTCTTGCCAGCCCCAATGCATTCGAGAACAAGAGCGGTCTGATCTACAGGCTGGGCGACCACAACGACACCGTCACAAGTTTCCTGCTGTAACATAAGCTGAGCGTTATCATACGCTTGTCCGTTGCTGCCAAATCGCAGCAGAGCTGCTTCAGAGCGTTCCATACTGCGTGTGGCAATGGCCTGGATCTGCGCTCCGGCTTCAACAACAGAAGGGTAAATATTCGTGGATGCATGAAACCCTGCACCGATAAAGCACAGATGGGTTGTTTTCAAGGTGGATCTCTCCTTCATTTTTGCATTCTTATGGATGGTATATTTGTTGATTAATGCTACGATAGGGTGTTTGAAGTTGAGAAAAAAGGACATATGTCCTATTCTTGAATGAGTAAAAAAAGAAGTTGCATTTTTATTTTGGAGCATGTATACTCTGAATTACGGTAAAACAAGGAATTGTTTCACCGGAACGCTTTTCATCGATGGATGAGGAGATACATATTATGCGGTCGTGGCGGAATTGGCAGACGCGCACGGTTCAGGTCCGTGTGGGCTAACCCCCGTGGAGGTTCGAGTCCTCTCGACCGCATCTAACAAAAAAGGTTCGTGAGTTGCTCTAGGGCAATTCACGAACCTTTTTTTATTTTGTGGATCATTCGTGTGAAGCCTACATTTTGCTACCAGCATGCCAATGCTAATGTTGCCGCTGGCGCAGAATGACTGCCGTGATGATCCCGGCAATGGCTCCTGCAATACCAAATAGCGTTACACTGGCAACCACTTCAACCGACTGGAGACGAAACAAAAAAGCGATACCGCTGCCAAAAGTGGTTCCGGCGAGAAATCCGAGCGAAATTCCTAATTCTTTCGTTAATTTCATTGCTTCACCTACTTGGAAATGTGAGATATGGATTTGCAAATATTGGGTACAGGCAGTAAAGTGTGATCAGGAAAATCATCACATTTTATTTCCTTTTTTATCTTGTGGTTTTAACCCGTTAATTATGCATGATATCTCATATGGGAGGGTAAGAGCGAATGAATATGAACGAACGAATTGCAGCATGGAATGAGGAAGCACAGCAGTGTGCTTGCGGTCATCAACACAGAGTGGTGGATATGCTGATACATCTGGAAGCTGGTGCCATTCAGAGGTTACCGGGTTATTTGTCTGAGCAAGGATATCGTCAGGTGACGGTTGTTTATGATCGACATACGTTTCGGGCCGCCGGATCTGATGTGCTGAGTAGTATTCGCGAAGCGGGAATGCATGTGGATGAGATCGCTCTACCGGAGAATCGCACGGGGGATATCATTGCGGATGAAGCAGCTATTGTACAGGTCATGTTGGGTGTGAGACTCGAAAGTCAGGCTGTGATTGCGGTGGGTTCAGGTACCATTCATGATCTGGTGAGATTTGTTTGTTCCAAAATGAATAAGCCCTTTCTGTCGATACCGACAGCGGCTTCAGTAGATGGCTTTACCTCTGCGGGTGCACCCTTAATTGTAAGCGGAATCAAACAGACATTTCAGGCTGTTCCGCCTGAAGCCATTTTTGCTGATATGAATATCCTGGAGCAAGCTCCCCAAGTGATGACGGCTGCCGGATTCGGAGATATGCTTGGCAAATATACTTCCCTTGCAGATTGGATTGTTTCTCGTGATCTGGGCGGGGAACCGTTCTGTCCGGTTGCTTATCGGATGACAGAAGAAGCGCTGCATACCTGCATAGATCATGTACAAGCGATTGCGGAGGGGCGAGCAGAGGGAGTAGCTGTATTAATGGACGCATTAATTGTTTCTGGTATCTCCATGCTGATCATTGACCATTCCCGTCCGGCATCCGGAGGTGAGCATCATCTGTCCCATATTTTGGAGATGGATCTGATGCAAGCGGGAGAAAGACCGGTTCTGCATGGTGCCAAAGTTGGCGTAGCATGTGCATTGCTTACAGTGAAATATAAAGAACTTGCACAGACATCGGATGAACCAGTGTTTGGGATATATGATCAATTGCCGGAGGCTTCTCAGCTCATCGCATGGTTGGAACAAGTAGGTGGACCTGTGACTACTGAGCAACTCGGTGTAACCCCGGAGATGGTGGAACATGCATTCAACACAGCGCATACGCTTCGTCCTCGATATACCGGATTGAGATATATCAATGAAGTGTTAAACACGAGATTAGGATGACCTTTTAGAGAGAATGATCATGATGAAATGCATTAACTTCACTTGTAGCGGGCTGTGATGGCTCTCCTTGGGAGCAAAAGACGAAAAAGGGTAGGTTATCTGACATTTCTGATGGAATAGCCAGAACAGTGCTTCAAGTCCGAGAGAGAAGGCATACAATTTATTTTAAAAAAGGCTCTGGCCTCCCTATGGGGAGATCAGAGCCTTTTGGCTGTTCGCTTATTTAGTTGTTGCGACGATCTTTCAAGATGACATCTGCGAACAAAATAGTTTTCGGGATACGGAAAAATTGCTCCGCTTGTTCCTGAAATGCAGCAGAAGGCAGTGTTCCCTGATGCAGCCATTTGCGGAAAGTGCCGGGATGAACCCCGATCCAGTGGCTGACATCTGTCACCGACAGATCATGGACCATACACAAGCCTGTCAAAATACGGTTACTAACCGGAGAACGGGTCACCGTACGCTTCATGAAGCGAGATGACTCGGGTTGACATATGACAGGGCTATTACGCACAACTTCTTCATTGAAGAGAATATGACGCGGGTAGCCGAGTAATTGGCAAGTCTTGTCCAAATTGGTACTGCCGGGTATCCGTCCTTCATATACCCACGCACTGACACTGCGTGAAGAGATGGAGAGGTCTTCAGCAAGCTGGGACAACTTGATATCATTGGCCATCAGCACGGCAAGAAGAACACGATTGCGGATTTGACAGCGTGTCGGTTTTCGGAATCGTTTAACACGGACGCCTTTTCCCAAGTATTTACGGTTGATCAGAGACCACGCCTGGATGGAATGTTGTTCTGGTTGATTAGGCATATTTCCTCCGATTTTTTTTAACCAAATACTACAATAAACAACGGGGTACTTTCAAGTGCCGGGATTACCGGTTACAAATGCATCAATGCGTGAATTCACGATAAAGAGGGAACTACGAACTAGACCATGCGCAATTCACATCCTAGTATATTCCTAGATTACAATGTTTCACTAAAAATGAGGGGAGAAATTGAACAGGAATAAAAATAATATAGTTCTAATTACTTATTACTAGGTCTAAAGAACTTTTATCTGTTTTTTGTTGATATGATGCGGTTTATTTCCCTGAATTCCCCAAAAGCATGTGATTTTCGTTCCCCTGTTGCGAAGAGGATGTGCACAAATCTGAAATGATAAATCCGCGTGTTCAGCATGACATGTGACCTGTCAAATCTCTTACTTTTACATATATTGTATGATACTCAAGTGTAAAGGAGAGGTGAGGAACGTGCATCTATCTGTGAATACCTTTGCTGTCATCTCGGGAGCATTTGTTACGTTTGCTTTTGGCGGATGGGATCAATTGCTGAGCCTGCTCGCGGTCGCGATGGCTGTGGATTATATAACAGGTTTGGCAGCGGCGGTAAGAACAGGTACCGGCTTGAATAGCAACATTGGATTCTGGGGGATTGCTCGCAAAGGGCTCATGCTGACGGTTGTTTTGCTTGCTCATCGAATTGATCTGATCATGGGAACCGATTTTATCAAAGGCGGAGCTATTTATTTCTATCTGGTGAATGAACTCATTTCAATTACCGAGAATTATGCCAAAATCGGTCTTCCATTGCCTGCAAAGCTCAGACAGGCCATTGCAGTGTTGAAGAAACAGGAGGATCAGGAGTATCTGACGAATCGTGAATGGTCCAAACCGCAGCAAACCCCGGACAACATCAAACAGCAGGCTGAAACAGGACAAACTTTGCAGGATGACTCCGCGAAACAGACGGAGGATGGATCGCAAAAGAAATCCGAATCGAAAGGAAACGGTTCGGATTAGTTTTTCTTAATCAAGAGAACGTTTCCAAGTATCCTTTCGTAATAGAGAACGTTATGATATATTTTGGATACATGAAAATTCATTCATTTCTACTATTATATTAAACGAGGTGTTTGCCCAGATGATAAAACATATTGTCCTGTTCAAAATGAAAGATCGGTCAGCAGAAAGTATTGAAGCTGCAGCCCAGGTGCTTCGCAATCTGGAAGGTAAAATTGATGTCCTGGTTTCACTTGAAATCGGGATTGATGTGCTTCGCTCGGAGAGATCGTTCGACATTTCACTCACGGCGGAGTTTGCGTCACTGGAGGATCTCCAGGCGTATCAGGTACACCCGCTTCATCAGGAAGTTATCAAGTACATGAACGAAGTCAGAGAACAGTCAATTGCAGTGGACTACGAAATCTGATCTATCATTCAAACTACGTTGAGATAAAGGGGACTCTGCATGAGCGATTTAAGAGACGTTATGGAATTTCTATATATTTTTGTTGTGTTTCTAATCGCTTGTCCTGTGATGATATTCTGGCTTAAGCGAAGAGGGAAACGGAACCGATAACTCACTGAACGGGAAGTGAACGAATGTATTATGTGAACAGAGAACAGATTGCCCGCCGGCTTGCTGCTGTACCGGAAGTAGCTAAAGGGCTTCGCGGGGCAGCAGAAGCTTGGGATGGCAGTCTCATGCTGGGTATGGTACAGGAACGTTGTCTTCACCTGGCGATCGAGATTGTTACCGATGTGGGAAGTTATCTGATAGACGGCTTCATCATGAGAGATGCAAGCAGCTATGATGATATTATTCAGATTAATTATGAAGAAAAGGTTTTTGATAATCCGACCTATGAGATATTGCGTCAGCTTGTCACGTTACGCAAGCCACTGGTGCAGGATTATTACACTTGGGAGCGGTCTGAGCTCCATCCACTTAGCGTAGAGTTGCCGAGTATACTTGAACATTTTACTACTCAGGTTAGCGCCTACGTGGAAAAAGAACTTGGTCCTTTCAATACGGCACAAGCCGAGGGACAGCGTAAGGAATGAGGGAAATCGCATGACAAATGAATCAAAAGAATTCAATGAAGTAAATACTGAAAGTAACGAAACAAATGAAACACCTTCCGGATTCCATCCGGTGTATATGGTTGAACTTTTGTTCCGGGAACGTCCAGAGGTGGATCGCTTGCGTTTGCAGGAAGCTATGATTCGTCATACAGGACAAGTCCGACTGGATGTGAAACAAGAGAGCGGAGGGCAAAAGCATGAGATGCTTGTCTTCTATCATCTGGACCACAAGGTATCCTTCCAGGAAGGGGATATCCCTGCTCAGACTTGTATGCTCCCTGTGAATGAAATCGCAGATCGTGCTCGCTTTGGCGGTGCTCTGCAACAAGCATGGCATTGGCCGGATGCAGGACAAGCTGTGGAAGCTGCGCGTTACTCCATTCGGATACATGATATGTTCACGGCTGCCATGCCTCGTAAACAGCGCCTGGAGCTGTTTCAGAAGACTGTACTGGCAATCATGGAGGGTTTGACCTGTGACGCGCTGTATTGGTATGGCAGTGATAAGCTGGTTGAACCGGAAGCATATACGCAAGCTCAGGAACGTGAGGAACATCTGTATGCAGCCATGAACGTTCGAATGTATCAAGCCGGAGGTACAGAGGAACAGCGCGGGTTGGTCATGGATACCGTGGGATTATCTGCGCTGGGTGTACCTGATGTCCAGTGTCACTTCGTCGGTCTTGATCCCGATACGGTGGCTCAGACCTTACTGGGTGCAGCGTATTACATATTTGATCAGGGGGATGTTCTGCAAGATGGACAGACGCTGGGTTCTTCAGGTGGACGTCGCTGGCGTTGTGAACATCAGGCGGCATTAATTGCACCTGGACGATATGTCATTGATTTGGACCCGGGGGATGAGCATGCCGCGGCTGATCTCGAGCCGGCTCGTCAGAACTGAGTTTAAGCCGTCATTTGCATCCATTCAAAAAGGGCGTTCAGATTATTTTTAACATCTGGAGTGTCAAGTCAAGCCTGTGTTGCTTATAATGCATCAACAGAGTAGGCATTCGCCCGGATGGCTGAGCGACAGACCGTTGCTTCTGATCCGGTACTTAAACAATAGCAAAGGGAGAGATGTGACGTGAAGGATTCTAACAAAAGTTTGTTGTGGGGAGCTCTTATTGGCTCCGTGGTTGGATCAGTAACGGCATTATTGCTGGCACCAAAATCGGGACGTGAACTTCGTCAGGATATTACAGAAGGTGCTCGTCAGGTATCGGAGAAAGGTCAGGAACTGGCTGGTATCGTGGGAGAACAAAGTTCACAGATCGTATCCAAAGTTAAAGAGACCGCAGATGTTGTGATTCAGGATATTCAATCCTGGCGTAATTGCGCTGAAGGGAAAGAAATTCGCATCTCGGCAGCCATTGTTGATAATGATATCGATAAAACAGTGGATGAACCCGGAATTGACATTGTAGCGAAGCTTCCTGCGGATGAGTCCAAGGACGACAACTAAGCAAAGCTTGGGATAAGCAGGCTTTCCTCTAATTAGAGGAGAGCCTGCTTTGTTGCGTGTCCACACATAGATGACATAGCGCGTGGATTTAATTTGAACCCTGCGATGAAATCGGGTAAGATGTAGGTACCTTTTTGCCGGAATGTTCATACGGTAGGAAGAAAGCTCTGAGAAACAATCGTTTTGAGAACCAATTCAATGAAGAAGGAAGCGGTGTGTTCGTGCAGCAAGCAATCGCTATATTAGACTCCGGTGTGGGGGGATTGACCGTCGCCAAGGAAGTGATGCGTCAGCTCCCGCGGGAAAAGATCATTTATTTTGGGGATACTGCCCGGACACCGTACGGACCCCGTTCGTCCGAACAAGTAAAACAATTTACGGAACAAATCGTTGATTTCTTGATCCAATTCGATCCGAAGGTTATCGTTATCGCCTGTAACACAGCAACAGCAGCCGCGTTGGAGTATATCCGTGCCAAGGTGAATATGCCTGTCATTGGTGTTATACATCCGGGTGCGCGGGCCGCAATCACAGCGACACGTACAGGACGTATTGGTGTGATTGGTACCACGGGTACCATAGGTAGTGGGGCTTATACATCGGCACTCAAACAGTTGTCCCCCTATATTGATGTGGTCAGTCAGGCTTGTCCGGCGCTGGTGCCGTTGGTGGAACAAGGTGAATTTCGTTCCGAGCACACGACACATACGGTGGAACAATCATTGGGCGAGATCAAACAACAGCCAATCGATTGTCTTATTCTGGGTTGTACGCATTATCCCTTTCTCATGGACACGATTCAGGAAGTTATGGGACAGGAAGTGAAGTTAATCAGTTCAGCAGATGAAACGGCACGTGAAATCAGTACGATTTTATATGATAAACGAAAGCTGGCCAGTGGGGATGAGACTCCGGTGCATCAATTTTTCTGCACGGGTGACCCGAGAATGTTCCAGAATATCACCCGTCGATGGTTGGGGGAGCAGATCTCCAAGACCCCTGTTGTCTGGCAGGTTACGCAATTATCATAGTTATACTCAAATTATGCATGAATAAGACTTTTAATTAATGTAATATGGTTGTGGACTATCCCGGAACTGTGAAGTTCCGGGATTTTTTGTCGTCATTATGCATTAACAGGAGATAAACATGATTCTTGTCACATGACGGACAACCTGACCTGCATACATATGTTACAGACACGAAATTGGTCAGAACTGGACAGGAGACCTGTCTTTTCCTGTGGAAAGGAGAACAACATGGATCTGCAGTGGATTATCGTTCAGCGGGGAGATACATTGCCGCGAATTGCGTCAGCACATCATATGACCAAAGAGTTACTTGCTGCACTAAACCCGGAAGTGGCTTCCCAGCCATACTTGCTGGCAGGTCAGATGCTGCGTATTGTCCCCGGGACAGGTCGCAGATACGCTGTACCGCCTGGAGAAAGTGTAGGGGAGATTGCAGGGAGATTTGGTCTGGACGAAGAGTTGTTGCGCCAGGCCAATCCCGAAATTACCAATGTAACCGACTGGGTTGGTCGCTGTATTCATATTCCGGCTTCGAATGGAAAAACTATTGTAAAGATACAGGGAGAGTATGGTTATCGAGAATTAATCAGGGATATAGACAAGCTGGAGAATCAATACCCGTTTATAGAAACGGGGTCCATTGGAACAAGTGTCATGGGGAAGTCGTTGCCTTATTTGCGTATTGGGCAAGGGTCGAGACATATCCATGTTAATGCTTCCGTTCATGCGAATGAGTGGTTGACAACAGCAGTTTTGATGAAGTTTATCGAAGAGTATGCCGAGGCGTATAGTGCGCATAGGACATGGCATCAATATCAGACAGAACGCTGGATGCAAGAGACGACACTCTGGGCCGTGCCGATGGTTAATCCGGACGGGGTCGAACTGGTTCAGGAAGGTGTGCTCAATCAGCATCCACATGCACAGCAGTTGTTAGCCTGGAATGCGGACAGATCACATTTCACCCATTGGAAGGCCAACATCAGAGGGGTGGATCTGAATGATCAATTTCCAGCTCATTGGGATGAAGAGGCAGCGAGAAGAGGTGTGACCTCACCTGGCCCCAGGGATTATGCGGGGACCGCGCCATTGACAGAACCGGAGGCACAGGCTCTTGCGCAGTGGACGCGGCAACACACATTTGATGCGGTTGTATCCCTGCATAGTCAGGGACAGGAGATTTATTGGAACTACCGTGATCTGGAACCCAGGGAGAGTGGACCGCTGTCTCGTAGACTCGCCAAAGCTTCCGGCTACAAGGCGGTGAAGCTCGGTGGCAGTGATGCCGGATACAAGGACTGGTTTATTCAAGATTTCGGTAGACCGGGCTTCACGGTAGAAGTTGGATTGGGTGTTAATCCGCTTCCCGTAGAACAGTTTGATGATATTTGTATCGAAGTGGGAATGTTGCTGGCTGAACTGTTATCCAATGGACAATGAGGCAAGACCCTGAATTATGATGGTGTGAAACTTAACAGTAGATCATTCGTATAACAGGAACGGACGCTATGAGCGACGTTCCGTTTTTATTATTTTTTATAATGGCATGTTACGTCATTCGTTCTGAATGGTTTTCGAACGGGTAATGATGGATGTGCCGTTTCGGCGACATATATAATTATACGGAGGGATTCAAATGAAGTGGAGAAGACTACTGTCGTTCAAACGATGGACACAAGTTTTCAAAAGGCTCCCCCGGCTGCTCCGGGCTCCGCAGATTCCTTTGGGAGAAAAGCTGTTGTTTATTATTCCAGCGCTGTTGTACTGGGTACTTCCTGACGTCATGCCGTTTATGCCCATCGATGATATCGGGGTCACTTTGATTCTGATGAACTGGTTTGTAAGCCGGGCAGAACGCAAATATCCTGTGCTTCAGGAAGGGGCTCCTTCTTAATTTGTGCCTAAATGGATAGGTTTAACAATGAATTCGCATCAATGTTATTGCGAAGAGCGGTAACTTTCTTTACAATAGATGCTGTAGTTTAAGAATGCTGAAATTGTTGAAACCTGCAATTACAATATAGGAGATGAAGAGAATGAACTGCAAAATTACGCGTAATGCTGCTAAAGTATTGAAGCTTGAATTGGACAAGCCGGAGAACGAAGGAAAAAAACTGCGCGTTGTCATCACCCATGCACATGGTGACCATGCTCACTACGGCCTGGATATCGACACACCAAAAGAAAATGATACAGTTGTATCTACCGATAAAGAGATTGATGTCATTCTCGCGAATGATCAGCCTTTGTTAAACGGTGTTAAAATTGACTACCTCTACTTCCCGGAAGAGGGATTTGTTATTACGAATCCGTCCCAGGGTAATCACGGCGACCACTAAGGGCGCGAAGAAGGGGAACTCATGGCTAACGATATCCGCGTATGCGAAAAGTGTAATCATGTCCGACTGAAATCGATTGTGCCCAAGTTGCAGAAAATGGCTCCAGACACGGAGATCAAGATTGGGTGCAAATCCTATTGCGGTCCTTGCGCGAAACGTGCATTTGTCTTTATTAATGGTCGGTATATCAGTGCGCCGACAGAAGAAGAAGTGCTCGCCAAAGTCGCAAAGTTTGTGAAGTAATAGGATATAACAAGGTGAGTGGAGAAAACTGTCCACACATCAGAAAGGAGGGGCTACGTGCCTCTCCTTTTTTTGCGTTTGGGTAGAAGTGAAAGGGTGTGTTACTCCATAGCACCTTCGACCAACTCAGTAATTTGGAAGGTGTTTTCTTGAATTTCAATGGCGATGACGGTAGTATCCTTTTTCAGAAAATGTACATTTCCCAGTCGTTTTTCCTCCAATCCTACCCAACCTGTATCCGCTAACTTCTGAAAATAATCCATTGGTGGGTATAGTCCTTGCTCACCCCCAATATGTTTCAGCTCGTAATTAGCGCCTTTTTTAAGATTTGGATCATCGGAATAAGTTATGTTCTCAATAAGTTTTGCATTGGTTGGAACCGGGATGTCTGGGTTCATGGATGACGCTGTATATCCTTCTATCTCGTATGTAGCTGGAGCGCAGCCTTGTACCCAAATGAGGAAGGGCAGCATACAGAGTGTCAGTAATATTTTCTTCAAATGAATTCCTCCTGATTCGGCATGATTATGTAATAAACGTATCGTAATCAACTAAAGTTACGATAAAAACACAAAAGAAGAATAAGGAAGGCTTGTGTTATCCATCCTAAAGGGGTAACAGGAACATGATAATCCCAAGGAGGAATACTCATGCCGAAGCGTTATGATTCCAGTTTGCAAGCCGATACCACCGTATCTCAGGCGCAAAATGCGGTGAACAAGCTTCATTATGCTGTATCTCAGGCCATGTCTCATCCGACGGCACAGACCATTGTACAGGCGGAACGACGTCTGGCACACACGGAGCAGGCGATGCGACAAGCAGAGCTTTCACTCGGAGGGCAAGGTGTTGAGTTGGCAGAGGAAATGTTCATCGAGGAGAAGAGAAGATTGAATTCAATCCAGAGTCAGCACGGTCAAGGGGATTTATAACGTTCCTGTCACATCAGAACCCGCAGGGCAGTAATGCTTTGCGGGTTTTTCATATCTTTTGCAAAGACTCTGGGTCCATGGGTTTACTCCGACAGTATGTCGAATGGTCGCTTAAAATTCTGTGAGAAGGTTAATAGAACAAGAGCAGGCAAAATTCCATACGGGAGGTACAGAATGACAAAACATATTACAGATTGTACGATTCTGAACAACGGAGTAACGATGCCATGGCTAGGATTTGGAACATATAAAGCAAAAGGTAAGGAAGTACAACAGGCGGTTGAGACCGCTTTGGAGGTTGGATATCGTAGTATTGATACCGCGTCCATCTATGGCAATGAGGAAGAAGTGGGACAAGCTATTGCAAGCAGTGGTGTTGCCCGTAACGAACTGTTTGTGACGACCAAGCTCTGGAATGAGGATCAGGGATTTGATTCAACGTTGAGAGCATTTGAAGCCAGTCAGAAGGCACTTGGACTGAATGTGATTGATCTTTATTTAATTCACTGGCCTGGCAGAGATCAGTACAAGGAGACGTGGAGAGCATTCGAACGTCTATATAGCGAAGGAAGCATCCGTGCGATTGGTGTGAGTAACTTTCAAGTACATCATTTGCAAGATATCATAGATGAGGGCGGAACGGTACCTGCGGTAAATCAGGTAGAGCTGCATCCGGGTCTGATCCAGCAGGAACTTCAGGATTTCTGCGGGGCGCAGGGAATTCAGCTGGAGGCATGGAGTCCTATTATGAAAGGCAAACTTAACCAAGAGTCCACCCTCAAAGCGCTGGCCCAGAAATATGGGAAAACGCCAGCTCAGATCATTCTGCGCTGGGACATTCAGAATCAGATTGTGACGATTCCGAAGTCGGTTACCCCGGAGCGTATTCGTGAGAATGCGGACATCTTTAACTTTGAATTGACACCGGATGAGTTGAGACAGATTGATGCACTGGATTCGGATAAGCGGACAGGTCCACATCCGGATCAACTGTTCTGGGATTAAGTGGGTAGGCGCTAATTGAATTATGTGTTTGATGATAAGTTAGTGGAGGTTCCGGTCACGGATCGTTCTTCGTGGGTTTTAAGATGTAGCATAATCGGTCACGCTAAGACACTACTTGTGCAGAACAATCTTTCGATCGCCGTTATACCCGGATTTTTTTGAAATTCCCTGTATCAAGGGAGAAATCCGGTGATAAATGCGAGCGCTCCGCTTCTCCAGCTTTTTTCTGCCCACTCCGTTATCGTGAAAATTATAAATCCATCTTTAGATTTGGTGGGTAATTAAGAAGTATATAAAAAAGCAACAGGATCGGGAAATATCCCTGATCCTGTTGCTTTTTTCGTGTGAATTGGCTTAATTTTTTTTCGGGACTTCGCATCCGTCATCTGTGCAGATGCCACTGCCGTCTGTTTCTGTTGTGTTGGATTCAACCATGGTGAAAGGGGAACGGTCGTCCCATGCTTTTTGAATGGCATCCAGGAACACCTCGTCAGGTTGAGCGCCCGATACGGCGAACTTACGGTCGAATACAAAGAAAGGTACACCGCGGATACCGAGTTGCTCGCCTTCTGCTTGGTCAGCGCGGACATTGTCGGTGAATTGATCACTGGACAGCACTGCCGTAGCTGCGTCTCGATCCAAGCCGACTTCTTCTGCTAACTGAGCCAACACTTCAGTATCACCGGAGTGTTTACCTTCAATAAACACAGCTTGGAAGATTCGTTCACTCAGTTCAAGCGCTTTGCCTTGTGTATCTGCCCAGTGTGTCAAGCGGTGAGCTGAGAAGGAGTTTGTAGGAATCATGGCATCGATATTGTATTCCAGTCCTGCCGTACGAGCATTGGCATTCATCTGGGCATTCATACCTTTGGCTTGTTCCACGCTCATATTATATTTGGCAGCCAAATATTCCGAATTGGTTTTGCCTGGGTTCAATGCAGCGTTTGGATCAAGCTCGAAGCTTTTGAATTGCAGCTTCACTTCATCACGGTGTGGGAACTGTTCCAGTACATTCTCCAGGCGGCGTTTACCGATATAACAGAAAGGGCACAGAAAATCAGACCATATCTCAATATTCATTTTATTAAAACCTCCATCATCCTTTTAGTTGAAACTAATATGGTTACAATTATAAAGCCACTTTCTATAATTCGCAAGGAGATTACTTTTTATCCCGATATGCCTTGGACCAATGGTAAGGTTGAATCTCATCCAGTCTCTTGAAGACCAGTTGACCAGAAGGATCGTATACGGCAGCTTTGACTTCTTCGCCCCAGTAAAATAATCGTTCCTGGCATACACCGCAAGGTGTAAGAACCTTAAATTCTGAATGCTCGTCATCACGAGTGATACAGAGGGAGTGGGTGACACGTTCGTTCAATTTGTGGGCTTCCAGATAAGCTCCTGTTTCCATACACAGATGCGTGGCATCGTTGATGACCTCTGGAGCTACGCTAATCAGCAGGGAGCCAGCTTCGGTATAGACGGCACCCGCACCGCCCCATCCCTGAGGATAACGTTGCTTCACAAATTTTGCGGCTGCATCGAACAATTGCTGTTCAATATTGAGTGGTTCAGTGTATGATGTCATGTAATGCAAGTTCCCCTTTTTAAATCCAATTTAATTCATTTCGTGTTTTTGTTTAGCTTGTCATTACGATATTGCTCATTGCGATGTTGCTGCTCCACTGTCTTCCTCTCGAAAGCGCTGAATCAAATCATAGGTAATTACGGTGTCCGAGACATGTAATCGCTTGGCTGCTTCATCATGACCGGGGCGGCAAGCATTGATGTCCGTTTTGTCGCGTGTGGACAGGTCATAACAAGCACCGCTCTCATAGATATAATCATCCGATGGAATATAGAATACAGAACCATCCGAGAATGTGCCATTACGTAGCACAACCGTACGCCCAGACCCGTCATATACGTCGTTACCCATATGATAATAGGACTGGTCGGATAAGCCTAGCAAATGCAGTACGGAAGGCGTGATGTCCAGTTGTCCCGAAGGTTCGTTGATGGTTCCGGCAGCTGCTCCGTCCGGTAAATGCACGAGCAGGGGAACCTCGTTCATGATCTTTGCCATATCCAGTTCGTTCAGCGAACGTCCCAGGAACTGTTCGTATTGTGATTGTTCCTTAATTGAGTTGTCGTGGTCTCCGTAGAACATAAAAATGGTATTTTCCCATAATCCCCGATTTTTCAGATCTTCCACCATCTGACCGAGTGCTGAATCCACGTAATGAACGGATTGCAGATAGTTACCAAACATGGTCCCCTGGAACTCGCCTACATCCAGTTGCTGTTTCTCTTTAGGCAAGGCGTATGGATGGTGACTGCTGAGTGTAATGAGGAAGGAATAGAACGGTTCGGTCACCTCACTACTCATTTTCTCAACGGATTGCCGGAAAAAGGATTCATCAGACAGGGACCAGCCAAGCGGGTCATCCTGTGCAAAATCATTTTTACTATAAAACTTGTCGTACTTCATATTCTGATACATCGTATACCGATTCCAGAAGCCACTCTCATAAGCATGAAATACGTTGGTGCTGTACCCGTTATCCTTCAGAATGGAAGGAAGGGAATCATACGTATGGTCTGCATAACGTACAAACGCTGATCCAACCGGAAGTGGATGTAGGGAAATGTTTGCACCAAAATCGGCATCTGACGTTCTGCCCTGACCGGTCTGGTGGTAAAAGTGACTATAATACTGGCTTTCCTTCATCAGTTCATTAAAATGGGGCGTGATCTCCTGACCGCCAATGCTCTGGCCAATCATGAAGTTCATAAAAGCCTCACCCTGGACAATGATCACATTGCTGTCTTTATATTTGCCAAACAAGGCATCATTCTGCGGGGCAGTTCCTTGCCTTTCGGCGAAGAATGCCTTTGCTTGTTCAACATCAGCGGGGTCAGCCTGCGGCCCGGAGCCGATGTGGTCTTTGGCATAGTTGTACAGATCATAACCGTGAAAAGCGAGCAGTCCGGTCACATTATACATGGATACATTCCACCAGTTGTTATCAAACAGGCCTTTGGCCCATGTTTTACTGTAGAAATAAATCGGGCCAACCGCGAGGCCAAGTCCCAGCACAAGGGCAATGCTGCCAGCCGTGAGACGGCGGCGCAACCGTGCCTTGCCATCGTTGTACGAATAACTTCCATAGCCATGAACAGACGGACTGGTGTGCTTCGAACGGTAACGTCTGTTGAATAGTACGATAGCTGCGAATGGAATGACGACAAGCCAATCGGCAAAGAACCATAGATCGCTTGTGTAGATCAATGTAGCGATGCTGTCACCCAATGCGTCAACTTGTCTCGCCTGCAACAATACCGGGATGGTCAAGAAATCCTGGAAATAGCGATAATACACCATATCGGCGTAGATTAGTGCGGTAAGCAGCAGGTTAAGCACCACGAGAGACACGATCATGCCTCTACGTGGCAGCAACCAGGTCCAGAAGGACAAGAGTAGTAAAGATCCAATAGCAATGACTTTATCCAGCAGTCCCATCGTAATGTTATAAGCGTGAAGATTGTGATGGAGCCACATGAGTTTGAGCAGCATGAGCACAAGAAAAATAAGATATAACGTTAATGGATGATTTAGAAGCCCGCGTGGCATGGCACTGCGCGTAGGCCGAGTGACAACCATATGTATGTCCCCCTTGCTTTTGTTGTTTTGTTATCGGAATGTAAAATAGGGCTCCATCCATTATAGCGTGGCCTCATGTGTTTTCAACTATGCCTCAGGGAGAATTGAATCTTGTCCAGCCGAAGACCGAAGTCGGTGAATTCATATGACCAGAAAAGCGCACAAAAAAAGCGCCCCGGCCATAGATGGCAGGAGCACTTTAGATTCGAAATAATTATGAAGATTGTGGTGTTTTATTTCGTGGGGGCAGTGGGCCCAAATACTGATAGTACTGGGTTTCGATTCGTCCGTTGAACAACTTGCGACGTTTGTCTGCCTTATGACCGAAATACTCCTCAAAAGCTTTGGTTGACGTGATTGCAAAAAAGGACCATGTTGGCATGTCGAGGTAACTGCGCCCTAATGAGCGGAGCAACTTCTGAACTTCTTTTTCTTCACTCAAACGTTCACCATATGGGGGATTGGTAATGATGACACCATATTCACCCTGTGGTCTTGCGCGATGAGCGGGCAGGACGCTGACTTCAATATCTTTGGCAAAGCCAGCACTTTTGATCGCTGCCATAGCAACTTCAATCGCTTCAGGATCAATATCGCTACCTGAAATTTGTAACGGGACATCGTCACGTACAGCATCGAATGCTTCTTCGCGCGCCTGTTCCCACAATTCTTCAGGAATGACAGCCCAGTCCTCAGAGTTGAAGGTCCGACGAAGTCCTGGTGCAATGTTCCAGCCGATCATAGCGGCTTCGATCAGCATTGTGCCTGATCCACAGCATGGGTCATAGAATGGACGGGATACATTCCAGCGACTGAGCTGAATAAGAGCTGCAGCAAGTGTTTCTTTGAGTGGCGCTTCGGTAACGAGTTTACGATAACCCCGTTTATGCAGACCTGGTCCCGTCGTATCTAAAGTAAGCAGGGCGCGATCGTTCAGCAGAATGACCTCAATCACATAACGAGACCCATCCTCTGGGAACCACTCCGTGTCATAAGTCAGCTTCAGTTTCTCTACGATTGCTTTTTTCACGATCCCTTGTGATGCAGGCACACTGCTTAACTGGGATTTTTGAGAACGACCCTCTACAGGGAATTCGCCGTCGGCAGGAATCCACTCTTCCCAAGGCAACGCTTTGGTGCCTTCAAACAATTCGTCGAAAGTCGTGGCAGGGAATTCACCCATTTTCACCAATACGCGATCCGAACTTCTCAGCCACAGGTTACAACGGCAAATATCAATATAATCTCCTGTGAAGAAAACCCGGCCATTGTCGATCGTAACATCTTCATACCCCAGTTGCTTCAGTTCCCGGGCAACAACAGCCTCGAGTCCCATCGCCGAGGTTGCAATCAATTGCAATTGAGCCATGTGATTCATTTCAACTCCATTTCAAGCTGGAGAAGGGAAATCCTTCTCTCTGCTGTATAGTAACGGTGCGGCCTTGCCGCTTTCCGTGAAAAAACTTACAATGAGAAATGCGGTGAACATATGCATTCCTCTTTCGAGGTGATACACCAGTCAACCGCCTGTGTTGATAACAAACATTTATTATAGAACATTGGCATCCATATGGAAAGCAGTCCAAGTGTCCAAGGAGGATTTTAGTGGTGAATCTGACCCCTGATGAATATGTAAATCAATTATTTCAAGAGGATGACCTTTTGCTAAAAGTGAAAGAGGCTATCCGTTCGAACGGCATGCCGGAAGTTTCGGTTGCTGCGGCATATGGACGATTGCTCACTTTTCTAGCGAAGACATCCAAAGCAGAAGCTGCGCTCGAAATCGGCGTGCTGGGCGGTTACAGTGGGATCTGCATTGCACGTGGTTTGCGTGAGAATGGAACCCTGACTTCACTGGAACTGAAAGAGGAATATGCGGCAATGGCGCGTGGTCATCTGGAGGAAGGCGGTTTTGGCGAAAAGGTGGAGTACCGCATTGGCCCGGCGGCAGACAGCCTGGAGCAATTGGAGCAGGAAGGTCGCACATTTGATTTTTTCTTTATTGATGCAGATAAGGAGAATTATCCGGTATATCTTGATTATGCCATCAAGCTGGCTCGGCCAGGTGCTGTCATTGTAGGTGATAATTGTTTCCTGCGTGGTCGTACGCTGAATCCGGACAAGCAGGGCCCGGCCGTGCTTGCTGTTCGTCGTTTCAATGAACAGATGGCAAGTGACCCGCGCCTGGTGACGACCATGTTGCCGGATTACGATGGGCTGGTACTTGCCTGGGTGAAGTAAAAGTGGATATTTCCTAAAGATAATACTCCGATGGAGCACGATCTCACGCTTTTATGTTTGTGGGGGGATCGTGATTCTGTACGGAGTTTTCTGAAAACAAAAAGAAGAGACGACACACCTTGAATCACGGGGAGTATCGTCTCTTTCTTTGTGTTTACAGATATCGTTATAGTAGTTCTGTTTGTACTTCAGGTGTTCCGTACGTTTCAAACCATTTTTTGATGGTGTCAAAATCATCACTGAAGGACAAGCCCAGCATCAATAATACACGAGCTTGTTGTGGACTCAGGTTGTCGCCTGCAATGATACCTTTGCCGCCACCGTACACACTTCCTGAACCCGTCCGAGTGGTGGTCACAAAGATGACACCTTCTTCAATGGCTTTGGTACGAGCTTGTCCCATAGCTCTGGAGATACCGCCAGCTCCGGTACCGGAAGTCACAATTCCTTTGGCACCGCTGCTCACGAATCCTTCAATGGCTCCGCCGCCAGCTTCTTGATACGAGATCGCAATTTCTACTTTGGCCAGATCTGCCTTTGTGATTTTACTTAGATCAAATACGGGCTTTGCTGTGCCTTCAGGTTTCAAGGCACGTGCAGGAGCACGGTAGATTCGGATATTTTCTTCATCAATATATCCTACAGCGCCGAGCATCGGCGTTTCAAACGTATCTGTCCGATAATCATTTGTCTTGGTTACACCGCGAGCAAGCTGGATTGTGTCATTCAACATGAGTACTGTGCCAAATGAAGTGGTACGACCACTGCCTGCAAGTTTGATGGCGTTGTACAGATTGGCTTGAGCGTCAGAACCGATGACGGTCCATGGACGCATGGAGCCTGTGATCACGACAGGTTTGTCACTCTGAACCGTCATATCGAGGAAATAAGCGATTTCTTCCATAGTATCTGTACCCGTAGTAACGACAACACTGTCATACATTGCCAGAGCTTTGTCTACGGTCTGCGACAAGTCATAGAGGTCGGTCATGCTATAGGAACCTGAACCTGAGTTTCCGAATTGGAGCGTGCTAACATCGGCAATCTTCTGTTTATCCGGTAAGGCGTCTACCATCTCTCCAATGGGAAGTGTACCTGCCTTGTAATTCTGGAAGCTGGTGGCATCCTCGGATTGACCGGCAATCGTTCCGCCAGTTCCAATCACCAATACATTAGGAAGTGCAGATTGTTTGGAAGAGTCTGGTATTGCAGGAATGGAAGTATTGCGAGCCGGAGTAGTAGTTGCTGTCTGAACAGCACCTGTTGTGCCTTTCACCTCTACCGTAGCTGCGTGCGCGGCGTAGGTTCCAATGGGGGACAACGAGATGGTCAATGCTGTTAAAGCTGCGGTACTCCATACGGCCCAGGGACGAAGATTGGATGTTTTACTCATGAATAGCACTCTCCTTCAAGTAAGTGTGATGTTAAGTTTGTTAAGAAGAATATGTATACCATTTCAAATTTATTGTATTTCATGTTAATTAATATGACAAACGTAGATAATGGTAGAGTAATCGATTACATTCGTAGATAATGAGAGTAAAGTGATTATTTATGAGGAATTACGAAAGAATATTCATTTTGCTAGAGATATATAAGAGCTGGTTTTAGTAATTTTGAAGGAAAATAAGCCCTTCTAATGTTAGTTAACATTACATAATGAGTCTTTTGTCCTGATAAAATGAAGCATTTTAATAAAAAAATGTCGAATTGGGACTCATATCAGAAGTAGGTAACAGAATGAGAGGATGATAGTAACGCATATTAGGTAATGGGGCTCAATTACGGTCTAAAGAGTGGTTTCGTTATAGAGTTATGTTTATAATAGGGGTGATCAACATATGTAAATAAATATATAATATTGATTGGAGGAGAAACGATGAAACAGGCACCGAGAAAGTATGCAAATTACATTCCGATTCGGGAACTGGAGACTTTGGAAGAGAGGATATCTCCCTTCAAGGTGTATGCAGAACTTCGTGATAACACTCCAGTCCGCTATGATGAGCATCGAGAATGTTGGGATGTTTTTGGTTATGAAGATGTGAAGTACGTTCTGAAAAATCCGAAACTATTCTCTTCTGCACGTGATCGTGCCAATACGAGCATGTTGACGACAGACCCTCCCAAACACAAACAGCTGCGTGATCTGGTGAATCAGGCGTTTACACCCAAGGCAATTGAAGCATTGGCTCCGCGTATTCAGGAAATCACAGATGAGTTAATTGCTCCACACCTGTCAGAAGGACATATGGAACTTATTGATGACCTTGCAACACCACTGCCCGTCATTGTCATTGCGGAATTGATCGGAGTCCCTGCGGCGGATCGTCAAAAGTTCAAAGACTGGTCTGATGTGTTGGTGAAAGGCGCGCGTGACGATAGTGATCAGGCTTTCCAGGAGTTATTGGAGGAGAAAAAAAGAAATATGCAGGAGTTGCATATCTATTTCACTGGCATTATGGAAGAACGTCGGTTGCAGCCAAAAGATGATCTGATCTCATTACTGCTTGCTGCGGAGATTGATGGTCAGCAATTGACTTCAGATGAAATGGTAGGCTTCTGTATTCTCTTACTTGCTGCCGGTAATGAAACAACAACCAACCTGATTACCAATGCGGTTCGTATTCTGTCTGAACAACCCGAGCTACAACAGGAGTTGCGCGAACATCCTGAGCGGATTACTTCTGCGATTGAAGAGACGTTGAGATATTATCCGCCAATTGTGGCGATTGGGCGGGTCGCCAAGGAAACTGTAGAGTTGAATGGTCAGACGATTCAAGCTGGAGAGCAGGTGATTTCCTGGGTTGGAGCAGCCAATCGGGACAGTGCCCAATTTGAAAACCCGGAAAACTTCATCTCTGATCGCAAACCTAACAGGCATATGGGCTTTGGTTTTGGCATTCATTTTTGTTTGGGTGCACCACTCGCTCGATTGGAGGCAAGGGTAGTTCTTCATACATTGCTTCAGCACATGGGAAACATTCAACTTGTGTCTGGAACGGCTCTGCAACCGATACAAAGTGCTTTTGTATTTGGTGTGAAACATTATCCGATAGAATTCAATCTAATAAATAAATGATGAATGGCGCATGAATGACAAAAGCCGCTCTCAGGCCAATTAGGCGCTGGAAGCGGCTTTTTCAAATGAAAAATTAAGATGGACTATTTAAGAAATGATAGGGAATCAGGATTCCGGAATAGAAGCAGGTTTGTTATACAATTTGAATCGGACCCAAACCATATTGAGTAGTAACAGTCCGCCAGAGACGATAAACAGACCTTCGATCCCGATGAATCCTGCCATAAATCCTCCAATGATCGCTCCAAGCATGTTGCCCAGCGCCAGAGTACTCGTATTAAAACTGAATGCACGGCTGATCATGCTATCGGATGTATAGGAACGGATCAGGGCATTAACGCTCGGAAGCAAGCCACCCATGAACACACCCATCATGAAACGAACAAGAATGAGCTGCCACACGGTCTGAACAAATGCCTGCGGAATAAGCATGAGTCCTGTTCCTATGAGAGAGAACGTCAGCACCTTGTGAGGACCAATCCGGTCACTCAGCTTCCCGAGAATCGGAGACATGGCCATATTGGATAGTCCCGTAACTGCACCGACAAGTCCTGCCCAGAAGGCCACATTTACATCCGAAGCATGCAATTTTTGCACATACAGCGGCAAGAGTGACATGGGGCTGATCATCGCAAACTGCAACAGAAACGTCACAGCAAACAGTGCGGGCAGTTGAGGTGACTTGTTCAATTCCTTCAGACCGGATAATACGGATTGTGCCGGTAGTTTGGCTGCTTCTTGACGGTCAAACTTCTCTCTCACCAGGAACATGGCAAGCATGGAAGCAACAAAGATCAGTCCACCTGTAATGTAGAAAATGGGGCGGAAGCCTACCGCATCCGCTAACAATCCACCAATGAGTGGACCCAGGATGGTGCCGGCAACCTGCCCGGACTGACTGATTCCCATGGCAAAACCCATGCGGTCTTTCGGAGTGGTACCCGATATCAGTGCAACAGCTGCAGGATTGAAACCGGAGATGGTACCGTTAAGCAAACGCAATAAGAGAAGCTGCCAAGGATTCTGTGCCAGACCCATAAGGGCAATTACGATGGCCATCCCGAATCCCGACCGCAGCAGCATAACTTTACGGCCATACTTGTCTGATAACTTACCCCAGAGGGGTTGGAACAAAAATGAGGTGAGGAAATTGGCTGCAAAAATAAATCCCGCCCATATGCCAATTTCATGTTCGCCAACAACGCCCAGATCTCTTGCGAGATAAAGAGACAAAAATGGGGTAATCATGGTCATGCCCGAATTGACCAAAAATTGTCCGAACCAAAGCACAATGAGGTTTACTTTCCACGTTTTCAAAGTGCTTTCACTTCCTTTCAAAGATATTTCTGTAATTCTCAAAAAAACACCATTCTTTCATTATAACATAATTGGCATATGAGGGATGGGTGTAAGGAATGTCATAGTATTGTCACGTAGAACGCATCTGCATGTGGTTGTTACGGCTGTTTAAAAAGGGCATAATGGTAATTATGAGTCCAAAAACTATTGGAGGCTTCTTACATGAGCTATAATGATCGACTGATTCGGGCAAGTTTCAAACAACAGGTAGACCGTGTTCCGGTATGGTACATGCGTCAAGCTGGGCGTTACGATCCTGAATATCGCAAAATTAAAGAAAAGTACTCCTTGTTAGAAATCTGCAAACAACCCGAGCTGGCGGCTGAAGTTACACTCATGCCGGTACGCAAACTTGGTGTAGATGCGGCTATTTTGTATTCCGATATTATGAATCCGGTTGCCTCTCTGGGCATTGATTTTGACATTGTAAAAAATATTGGTCCAGTTATCGATAATCCTATTCGGTCCGCTGCAGATGTGGATCGGTTGCGTCCCATCGACGTAGAAGGAGATCTGTCACATATTCTGGAAACCATTCGAATTCTGGATAAGGAGCTTGATGTGCCTCTTATTACGTTTGCGGGCGCACCATTCACGATTGCGAGTTATCTGATTGAAGGACGACCTTCGAAAGGTTATATCCGCACCAAAACGATGATGTACAGCGAGCCTGAGGTGTGGCACAAGTTGATGCAGAAGCTTGGTGATATGGTTATTACATATGTCCGTGCGCATATTGCGAATGGCGGTAAGGCATTCCAGTTGTTTGACAGCTGGGTTGGAGCACTTTCTCCCAAAGACTTCAGAACATATGTGTTGCCTACGATTACCCGTATCTTTACCGAATTATCGGATTTGAATGTACCGAAGATTTATTTCCCTGGTGTTGCATCCGGTGAGTTGTTGCCAGCACTGCATAATTTGCAAGCCGATGTGATTGGACTGGACTGGAGAGTATCCATTTCGGAAGGGCGTCAACGTCTTGGCGGCAAATTTGCAGTACAGGGTAACCTGGACCCATATTTGCTGACTGCCCCGATGGAACTGATTAAAGAGCAAGCCAAAGTGATTATTGACGAAGGAATCAAGGAGCCGGGTTATATATTCAACCTCGGACACGGATTATTTCCTGAAGCATCGCTAGAAAAGCTCAGAGAACTAACGGCGTATATTCATGAATATTCTGCCGAAGCAATGAAGAGTGGGGTGACGGTAACCAATGACTAATACTGTAGGTGTACTGGTGATGTCGTATGGCACACCGGAAAATATGGAGAGTGTTGAAGCGTATTACACACATATCCGCAGAGGACGTCCGCCTGAACCAGAGCAATTGAAAGAACTGACGGATCGTTATGAAGCCATTGTTGGCGGTGTTTTCCCACTTCGGGAGAACACAGACAATCAGGTCAAGGCCCTTCAAGAGACATTAAACCGCGATGAGCGTGGCACTGATGTGGAATTCCGTTGTTATCAAGGACTGAAGCATGCCTATCCGTTTATTGAGGATGGCGTGGAGCAGATGGCGAAGGATGGAATTCAGACAGCGATTGGTATTGTACTGGCTCCTCATTTTTCCACGATGAGTGTAGGCAGTTATATCAAACGTGCGCGTGAAAAAGCAGAAGAGCTGGGCGTTCATATGTCCTTTATTGAGAGTTATCATCTGCATCCAAAGTTAATTCAGGCGTTGTCCACACGTGTCAGTGCCAAGTTGGATGCGTTCGAAGAAGCTGGAGCAAAACGCGGAGATGTGAAGGTGTTGTTTAGTGCGCACAGTCTGCCGGCGCGTATTGTGGAGATGGGTGATCCATACCCGCAACAATTGCTGGAGACTTCGGAAGTGATTGCATCACGTGTAGGCATAACCAATTGGCAATTTACGTGGCAGAGTGCCGGACGAACAGCTGAGCCTTGGCTTGGACCGGATATTCTGGATACGTTACAGGAGCTTTCTCGTGAACAGGTAGAGGATGTGCTTGTTGCACCAATCGGGTTTGTCTCGGATCATCTCGAAGTGCTCTATGATCTCGATATTGAGGCCAAATCGATTGCCAAAGAGATCGACATGCGCCTGATGCGTATTGATTCTCTCAATAGCGATCCTCTATACATGGAGACCTTAAGCGACGTTATTATAAGCCAATGGCAGCAAGGGTCGGATGAGTAATGGGTGATAAGAAACGCCGTGTTGTTGTTGTCGGCGGTGGCCTTACCGGCCTCAGCGCGGCATTTTATATCCGCAAGCATTACCGGGAAGCAGGAGTTGAACCTGTGATTACTTTGGTCGAGAAAAGCTCGTCCATGGGAGGCATGATTGAGACACTGCACCGGGATGGATTTGTGATTGAAAAAGGGCCGGATTCTTTCCTGGCTCGCAAAACAGCAATGATTGACCTGGCTAAAGAATTGGAGATTGATCATGAATTGGTCAGTCAGAATCCGGAGTCGAAGAAAACGTATATCATGCAGCGTGGCAAGCTTCATCCTATGCCAGCAGGACTTGTTCTCGGTATCCCGACGGAACTAAGACCATTCTTGAGAAGTGGTCTGGTCTCTCCGGCAGGCAAACTGCGGGCGTTGATGGATTTTGTCATCCCGCCGCGTCGTACAACAGAGGATGAATCGCTCGGTTATATGATTGAACGCCGTCTTGGAGCAGAAGTGCTGGAGAACTTGACGGAACCGTTGCTCGCGGGAATCTATGCAGGTGACATGCGACGATTGAGCCTCCAGGCTACCTTCCCGCAGTTCGGAGAAGTAGAACGCGATTACGGCAGCTTGATCCGGGGCATGATGACAGGCCGCAAACCGGCTGAGACGCATACCGGAACAAAACGAAGTGCTTTTTTGAACTTTCGTCAGGGACTCCAGAGTCTTGTTCATGCACTCGTCCATGAGTTGCAGGATGTGGACCAACGTCTGAACACCGCGGTGAAGTCACTGCAACGTCTTGATGCAGCACAAACCAGATACCGTGTTGAACTGGATAATGGCGAAATGCTTGAAGCCGATGATGTAGTGGTTACTGTGCCAACGTATGTTGCGTCTGAGCTGTTGAAGCCTCACGTGGACACAGCGGCACTGGATGCGATTAACTATGTGTCTGTAGCCAATGTAGTGCTCGCTTTTGAGAAAAAAGAGGTGGAGCATGTATTCGACGGGTCGGGTTTCCTCGTTCCGCGGAAAGAGGGTCGCAATATTACGGCTTGCACGTGGACATCGACGAAATGGCTGCATACGAGCCCGGATGATAAGGTGCTGCTTCGCTGTTATGTTGGTCGCTCCGGTGACGAACAGAACGTAGAGCTTCCGGATGAAGCGCTGACGAATCTCGTTCTCAAGGATCTGAGAGAGACCATGGGTATCGAAGCGGTGCCGATTTTCTCCGAGATTACAAGGCTACGTAAATCCATGCCACAGTATCCGGTGGGACACCTCCAACATATTGCCGCCCTCCGTGAGGAGCTTGGCAGCAAATTACCGGGTGTGTACATTGCAGGTGCAGGTTATGAGGGCGTTGGCTTGCCTGATTGCATCAGACAAGCGAAGGAAATGTCTGTTCAGGCTACACAAGAGCTTGCAGCAGATTAAGTACAGCAAGAGAGCTGTCTCAAACGTAGAATTATCTACTGGAGAGATGGCTTTTTTTATGTGAAGATCTGGAAGCTAACTGAGTTCATACCCTTTCAATCGATACAGTTCCAATGAATGATGGAAATCCAGAATATGCCTGATATAATGGTATGTATGGCTGTGAAGAAGAGGAGTTGCTTATGTATCCCCCAAGATCAGATCGAAGTGTAGAGAGAAAAAAAAGAAAGCGCACCCGCGATAGAATCATCTGGACAGTTAATCTTGTATTGATCATGGCAATTGGTCTGATAGGCATTTTTTATGTTATTAATACACGTCAGCAACAGGCAGACCAGCCAGTGAAACAAGAAATCGTCGATCAGGATCAGCCTTCCATTGGAGATGATGCCAAAGGCGGGGATCAAGTAAGTTCTCCAGAATCGGAATCCGATGAGACTTCGGAAGAAGAGCCCGAAGCTACGGATGAAGAGACAACAGAGGATGCAGATAAGACATCTGGAGTAGCGACACCTGACACTTCAAGCAATACCAATAGTGAGAAAGTAGAATCCGGAACGAAAAAACCTACGGCAGATTCGACACCGTCCGGCACAAAGGGAAATGCAGGTGTGGATCAGCAATCAGGGACGTCGAAACCTTCCAATTCAGCGAAGGATGTCACGATTAACTTTGTGGGTGATATTCAATTCTCGGGCAAAGTTGCTGAACTGCTGGATAAGAACGGTTATGATTATCCCTTTGCCAAACTCGGCAGATTATTCAAGGATGATGATCTTACCATCGGTAACCTGGAGACACCAATAACTCGTGGTGGTACCAGTGCAACTGATAAAACCTATGTCTACAAATCATCGCCCAAAGCATTGGCGGCAATGGCTTCAGCCGGTTTTGATGCTGTCAATTTGGCAAACAATCATATTCTGGATCAGGGCGTAGAGGGCTTGGTGGATACGTTAACTTATCTTAAGGAATATGGCATAGCTCACACCGGGGCAGGTATGAACAGGGATGAGGCCTATGCACCAGCATATCTGGAACGCAAAGGCATGAAAATTGCATTGCTTGGGTTCTCCCGAGTTGTACCGGAAACGAGTTGGAAGGCTGAAGGCAATCGGGCTGGCGTGGCTGAAGCCTATGATTCCACAGGAGCAGTCAAAGCGATCCAGGAGGCACGTAAGAAGGCTGATCTGGTGATCGTGGTTGCACATTGGGGAGAAGAACGTGTAAGTACTCCAAATAGTGACCAGACCCGATTGGCTCATGAGTTTGTAGATGCTGGCGCTGATCTGGTCATAGGTGGTCATCCTCATGTGTTGCAAGGGTTGGAGTACTATAAGGGGAAGTGGATTGCATACAGTACGGGAAATTTCATTTTCTCCAGATCAACAACCGAAGAGACGTGGAAAACGGCGGTATTTCAGGCTCGCTGTAGTCAAGATGCAGCTTGCAGCATGAAAGTTATCCCTTATGAGGCCGGGTTAGGTCAGGCCATTCCAATGATTGATGAGGCGAACAAACTGCTGTTGGAACAGATGGCAAAGCTCTCCCCGGGTATTCGATATGATGGGAATGGAGTCGCTTCGCCTAATTAAAAACCTTTTTGAGGAGGGAATCGAATGAACAACCTTTGTGTAGCACACCGTGGATTTTCTTCTATTGCACCAGAGAATACGATGGCTGCATTCCTGATGGCCATGGAGCGACCTGAAGTTCAGTGGATGGAGCTGGATGTGCAGTTGTCGCGTGATGGTGTACCAGTGGTCATTCATGATTTTACTGTGGATCGCACGACGGATGGCAAGGGCCTGGTTCGGGAAATTGATTGGGCTGATCTGCAACGTCTGGATGCCGGAGCATGGAAAAACAGGTCTTACAAAGGAGAACGGATTCCGGCGCTAAGTGAATTGTTAGATCGCTCGTGCGGCAGAGTGCGTTTGAACATTGAACTGAAAACGCAGGGAGACATGTACCCGGGTCTGCCTGCGGCTGTTATACATGAAGTGAGAAAAAGACATATGCAAAATGATGTTGTGATCACCTCATTTGAACCAGCCGCACTGATCGAAGTGAAGAAACTTGCACCGGAGATCCAGACGGGGCTAATTATCGATGCACGACCAGGTGACCTGTTAACCGCGCTGCGGCAGATGAATTGTACATTCCTCTCGATTGGATACACCAATGTAGACAAATCCTTAATGAACGAGATGCGGAGTGCAGGCATTCGGGTGATGGCTTGGACAGTGGATGACAAGACCATTATGAAGAAACTGGCGGCAGTTGATCCAGAACTGATGTTATGTACGAACCGTCCTGACGTGTGGGAGCTGGCATTTCAGGAGACAAGTAGCCGATTTTTCAGACCTTAACTTTACTATATGCACTAATGAATCCGATAAAGGTGGTAATATACCCATGTTGACTAACATTCGCAATGTATACTGTGTAGGACGCAATTATAAACTTCATGCGGAAGAATTGGGTAACGCGGTTCCGGATGAACCAATGATCTTTATGAAACCTTCTCATGCAGTCGTGCCCCTGAATGGTGAAACGCTTGAATTGCCTGCTAGCAAGGGTGAAGTTCACTATGAAGCTGAACTGGTCGTGCAAATCGGCCGGAGTTATGAGCCAGGTATGGCGGTAGATGAGCTGGTGGATGCGTATGCGTTTGGTATTGATTTTACGTTACGTGACGTACAGACCGTGATTAAGAAAAAAGGCCACCCGTGGACAGCGGCCAAAGGGTTCAGAAATTCCGCTCCGGTTACTGCATTTCAGGCATTCCCGGGTGCGGTAGCTTTACTTGAGAAAGACTTTACATTGACCAAAAATGGTGAGGAAGTCCAGCGTGGTAACATTCGTAACATGATCTTCAGTTTACAGGATATTATGGATTATGTAGGTCACCATTACGGCCTGGGGCCGGGCGATGTCATTTTTACAGGAACACCGGAAGGTGTTGGACCAACACAAGCAGGAGATGTGCTCGAACTGGCATGGGACGGCGAATCCTTGGGTGCCTGCACGATTGGGGCAGCGCAATAAGGATTACACATCATACCTGCTTGAGGTGAGTAGGGTACAAGAAAGGGGCGTGAATACGCTCCTTTTTGCTGTGTTATCGTGGATATAGGTTTATATCTTCATCGTACGGATACGCTACTAATTTAGGCCAAGCTGTATGCTGTGTTTGCACTCCGCGTGACCAACTCTTCCAGTTCAGCTTGTTGTGCAGCATGTTGCTCCGAGCTGATACTTCCACTTGCGAGCCGTTCATCCAACTGTTCCTTGAGCTGCCTTACTTGTATAGCAATGACCTCATCCAAATTCCCGTTGTTTTCTTCCGTAATCGTCCTCAGCGACTTGCCGTTGTACAGTTCCTGATACAGATCAACTTCTGAAGCCTGATTCAGAGCGTCGAGCAGCTCATCACTGCTTCCCTCACGAGTGTCCAAGTCAACGATGGACCATTTAGCAGTAGGTATGGGAGAGATGGCGGATTGGCCCCATGCTGTTCCAGCGAAGGACATAGTGACAATCATTGTGCCTATAATAATGACTCTTTTCATATTCATATGGATAATCCTCATTTCTGTAGTTGAGTACGAACTGAATCGTAGCTTGTCGTTGATGTAGTTTTAGATGTTTCGATCTGAGAATAGTGTAAACGGGAAACCTGAAGTGAAAC
Organism: Paenibacillus sp. FSL H7-689; assembly: GCF_000517905.1. Classification (NCBI taxonomy): domain Bacteria; kingdom Bacillati; phylum Bacillota; class Bacilli; order Caryophanales; family Paenibacillaceae; genus Paenibacillus; species Paenibacillus sp. FSL H7-689. The sequence goes on along the minus strand of NZ_ASPU01000015.1, from coordinate 217,749 downwards.
TTAAAACAGGATAAGTAATTTCAACCTAGCGGAGAACGACCGCAACAAGAAAAGATCACTAATACAATTCACACTTGACAGGTTGGGTTAGTTGGTTATATGATAATCTCAATTATTTTAATACTCATTAAATGAACAGTGAACTAATTTGAACTGAAAACTGCATTGAGCTGATTGGACCACCAAAGGCTCCCGGGACTACTCCTCTAAGGAATGTCCTCGGGGGCCTTTTTTTGTATCTTTATTGAAGCTTCAAACGATCAAGGAGGTTATGAAATGAGCGATAGAGACTGGGAAGCGTTGGAGCGGACGGATTGGTTATTTCGCAAAATGGTCAGACGATTCGTCAAAGAGCGGGATCGCATCTCTGTAGAAGGTATCAGCCTGCCAGGCATGCTTATCCTGCACAAAATCATTCGTGAGGGAGAACAGCGGCTTGGAGATCTGGCAGAACAGTTGGACTTTACATCCGGTGCCATTACTGCTCTAACCGATAAGTTGGAAAAAAAGGGACTCACCATCCGCAGACGAAAGGAAGACGATCGCCGGACGGTTTTACTGGACATCACATCCAGCGGGCGGGAGATGTATGCGAGAAACAGCAACATCGGTGCCCGATGTATCACGCTTCTGTTTGAGGGATTTACGAGTGAGGAACTGGAGCAGCAAAGTCAATTCTACGAGCTGGTAGTAGCGAATCTGGAGGGATTCTCGGACACGGTGCTGGAATTGGCGGAGAGCAACGGGATACAAGAACATAATCGGTCCTCCACAAGTGACCTTGAGCAGAAGCAGCGGGACAATACCGGGAAGAGGAACTATCTCAGTTATTGAGGTTGGGTCAATGTAACGACATTTTGATATACCACAAACATTCTAGGGAGAGATGATCAATGGGACACTCAACAATATATCCAACTGGAGCGACGTTATACAATCCGGATAAGGCTTGGGGCGGTTATACCGTTTATCAGGCAGGTGAAGAAGGCGTAGTATTGATCGATATGAATGGCAAGGAGGTTCACCTGTGGAAAGGATTGTTAGGTTTTCCGGCCAAAATATTACCTGGCGGCTACGTGCTGGGCAGCACGGGTCGGAGAGATCCGAAGTTCGGTATTCAGGATAATGTCGATCTGGTCCAAGTGGATTGGGACGGCAACATTGTATGGAAATACAATAGCTACGAACACATCGAAGATCCGGGGTATGAGCCACTATGGTATGCCCGCCAGCATCATGATTATCAGCGTGAGGGGAATCCGGTAGGTTATTATGCACCTGGCCTTGCGCCAAAGACGAAGAGTGGTAAAACACTTATTCTGGCACACAAAAATGTGAGTAACCCGCAAATTTCAGATAAGCCATTGCTTGATGATGCCATTATCGAAGTGGATTGGGAGGGGAAGGTAATCTGGGAGTGGCTGCCTAACGAACATTTTGAAGAATTAGGTTTTGATGAAGCCGCTCGAAATGTCCTGTTCCGTGATCCGAATACACGTTCTTTCGGTCATCTGGGTGGTGGTGTTGGTGACTGGTTACATATTAATTCTGCTTCTTATGTCGGACCCAACCGTTTCTATGAAGAAGGAGACGAACGGTTTCACCCCGACAATATTATCTGGGATGCCAGAGAGGCCAACATTATTGCCATTACAGACAGACAGAGTGGAAAGATCGTGTGGAGATTAGGGCCAGACTATACTTCACCTGAAGTGAAACACATCGGTACAATTATCGGGCAGCATCATGCACATATCATTCCCCAAGGTCTACCGGGTGAAGGCAACTTGCTCGTATTCGACAATGGCGGCTGGGCAGGTTACGGCCTTCCAAATCCGGCTTCTCCATTTGGATTGAAACATGCGATTCGGGATCACTCCCGTGTACTGGAGATTAACCCGGTCACTCTGGAGATTGTCTGGCAGTATACCTCGGCAGAAGCAGGTTTCTCGGTTCCGACGGATTCTTATAAATTTTATAGCCCATACATCAGTTCCGCCCAGCGTTTACCTAACGGCAACACCCTAATAACCGAGGGTTCCAATGGCAGATTGTTTGAAGTCACAGCGGAGCATGAGCTGGTCTGGGAGTATGTCTCCCCGTACACAGATGGGCGGAATACCAATATGGTCTATCGCTCATATCGAGTTCCTTATCAGTGGGTTCCACAGTTAGAGAAGCCGCAGGAAGTTGCCATCGAAGCCATTGATGTCTCCACCTACAGGGTCCCGGGAGCAGCACCCAAAGGTTCTGCATCCATCGTGAGCGTAGAGACAACTCTTCCATTTGTGGAGGGTGCAGCCTGTGTGGCAACGTCGGATGAAGGCAAGTCAGGCGGCTAGGCGTCAAGAATCATGACTAGATCGAATGGGGTGTATATTGTGAGAAAACCATCCATAGTAACCGGCATATTGATATTATTTCTGGCTACGGCACTCCTATTATCCGGATGCAGTTCAAACGCAGCAGGATCTGGAGCAAAAGACGCTACCGGCAAGAATACCGTTAATGTAAAAATTCGAATCGCAGATACAAGTACGAACCCAACATTCAGGGTAGCTATTGCCAAAGGTTTTTTTGAAAACCGGGGCATTGATGCAGAGAGTATTACGTTTGGCTCACCGGCTGAAGGTGTAAATGCACTATTTATCAAACAGGTAGATATTGCGTACGGGGCGGACTTCCCTGTATTAAATGCTTTGTCTAAAGGGGAATATTCAGTCATCGCTTCTGCAGGCCAGACTACGGATGAAGCGGCAGCCGCCTGGAAGCTGTATGCAAGGGATGATATTCAGAGTGGAGCGGATTTGAAGGGCAAGAAAGTGAGTTTCATTCGAGGCACATTTATTCCATATCTATGGGATGAATATTTGAAAGATCAGGGGGTGGCGCTGAGTGATGTGACGCAAATTGGTCAGGGGGCTTTTGATGAGGCCTACATCGCACTGAAACAGGGAGACCTTGATGCCGCTTGGGTCATAGGTTCCGCGTTAACCGATAAATTCGATGCACTCGAAGGAGTACACCAGCTGACGGATATGTCTCAGACCCCTATACGCCTTGGTATGGGACTGGTATCGAGTAATGAATTCATCCAGGCAAACCCTGAAAAGATAAGTGACTTCCTTGCGGCGCTGGATGAAGCATCCACGTATGCTCAAGCGCATCCTGAAGAAGTTGCGGATCTGATGTATAAAGAGACCAAACAGCCTAAAGATGCCACGTTGAAAGACCTTCCGATCAATCCATGGGAAGTTGGATTTACGCAGGCTACTTATGATAGTTTGGCAGGTCAGAAGCAATATATGGTGGACACTGGAATCATCGAACAGGATTTTGATCTCGACTCCAAACTCGATCTGACTTCTCTCCAGCAGGCTCTGCCGGATAAAGTGACATATAGTAAATAATTTATATTCAAATGGGAGGTGTCCGTTATGTCCTTACCTGCAACTCAGCATACCATTCATATTGAACAGCTTCGGAAAACGTATCATGCCCCGACCAATGGGGATGTGCATTATATCATTAAGGATGTCGATCTGGTTATCAAGGGAGGAGAGTTCTTTGTCCTGCTTGGTCCCAGTGGGTGTGGCAAGTCAACGCTGCTGAATATGATTGCGGGTTTTATCTCCAAGTCGGGCGGACAGCTCAAGGTGGATAACAAGGAGATCGACAGACCGGGCAGGGATCGGGCAATGGTATTCCAGCAGGCGGATTCTTCTCTCTTTCCATGGCTAACTGTGAGGGAAAATGTTGAATTCGGACTTCGAATGTCCAAGGTGACTAAGACACAACGACGTGAGATCTCTGATCGATACATCCAGCTTGTTGGACTGAGTGCTCATGAGGGGAAATTTCCAAAAGAACTATCAGGTGGTATGAAGCAGCGGGTTCAATTGGCCCGGGTACTTGCGAATGACTCGGCGATCTTGCTGATGGATGAGCCATTCGGTGCGCTGGACGCCATGACGAGACGCACCATGCAGAAAGAACTGGTGAATATTTGGAAAGAAACACATAAAACCGTTATCTTTGTCACACACGATATTCAGGAGGCGTTATTGCTTGGTGAGCGCATAGGCATTATGTCTGTAGGTCCATCTTCGAATATAACGGATATTTACCACAACAACTTACCTTACCCGAGGAACATCGCCTCGTCTGAGTTCAACACCCTGTATGACCGAATTCAAGGCCACTTTGAAGAATAACTGAGGTGATATGTAAGATGAAATGGTTGGAGAAAAAATGGGTGTCTATCCCGCTTCTATGGGTAACGGTCATCTTAATCTGGCAGCTTGGTGCCCTCATCTATGGGCCTGACGTAATCCCTGGTCCGTGGCACACGATCCTGGGAGCACGCGAACTGATTGCTGACGGTACGCTAATGGAGTATATCGGAATCAGCTTCACTCGTGTACTGGCAGGCTGGGTACTCGGAAGCATCATTGCTATTCCGGTAGGGCTGATTATTGGTAAAGTTCATCTCATCCGGCTGTTCGCGGAACCGTTCCTTAACTTTATACGTTTTATCCCGCCGATCGCCTTTATTACCTTATTTCTGGTGTGGTTCGGAATTGGTGAGCAATCCAAGATCGCGCTCATTATGTACGCAACCTTCTTCATTGTTGTATTGAATACACTGACAGGTGTACTCTCCGTCGAAGAGGACAAAATCCGGTCGGCCCGCAGTATGGGAGCCAGTGAACGGCAGATTCTGCTGCATGTGATTGTTCCGGCGACAACCCCGTATATCTTCACGGGTGTGCGACTGGCGATGGGGACCTCGTATATGGCCATAATCGGTGCTGAGATGATTGCCTCCAATGAGGGAGTGGGTTACTTAATCTGGAACTCCAGACTCTTTTTCCGAACAGATTGGATCTTTGTCGGACTGATTTCCCTGGGTTTTATGGGATTTCTGACGGATCGTTTGTTCAACTGGTTTGGTCGCAAAGTACTCTACCGATATGGGGTCATTGGCGGAGCGAAGCGGGTCTAAATTAAGACATAGGAACATTGAATTCCAGACGTTACTTGAAGAGGGATGGTATCTTGTTTTAACGTTTGATCGATAACCTGTTTTGGCACTTCTACACGAGGCCAAAACAGGTTTTTTGTGTGCTGGCGTAAGGAGTTTCGGCATTGGGATCAAACCGTGGTATAATTGAATTTCAAAAATACAATAAACGTCATGCGGGCTGTACATACGCTGCATGCAGGAGATATTATGGATTGGATTATTGGCGCCGTATGCGCTTCTATGGTGGCAGGTGCTGCCTATGCGAAAAAGTCGCTAACCTTGTCTGGCTGCCTGGCAGCCATCATGATGGGAACGATATATTACGGAGCGGGTAACCTGTTCTGGTTTGGCACGTTATTGTTGTTTTTCATTACTTCAACGTTGCTCTCCAGGTTTCGTAAAGATCGGAAGCAGGAGCTGGAGAAATCCTATGCCAAGTCAGGAAATCGGGATGCCGGACAAGTGATGGCTAATGGTGGAATGGGCATGTTCCTATGTCTGGGATACTGGATATTTCCACATCCGGCGTGGGTGTATGCTTTCATTGGTGTAATGGCTACCGTTACATCGGATACATGGGCAACCGAAATTGGGAGTCTCAGTCGCAAGCCGCCGCGCTCTGTTCTCACGTGGAAGGTACTTACGCCAGGTGCTTCAGGAGGTGTTTCACTTCTTGGCACCGTGGCTGCAGCCGTAGGCGGGGCTCTGATTGGTGCGGGAGCATTCTTGTTTTCCTGGATCGCCGGGATAGAAGGGCTTAGTCTGTTTAGTTGGACTTTTGTCGGTCTTGCAGGCGGGTTGGCAGGGGCTTTTGCCGATTCCTATCTGGGCGCAACGGTGCAGATGATGTATCGTTGTACTGTGTGTGGCCGTGAAGTTGAGGTACATGAACATTGCGGGCATCCAACGGTTCGGGCTCGTGGCTGGGCATGGATGAGTAACGACCTGGTGAACGTGCTTAGCTCGGTGATCGGCGGATGTGTGGCGATTGGTTTAGGTAACATTTTGGCGTTGTAGGGGGGAATACATTTTGAGCACTGTACAGGGAGACAAATCGGAGGCTATTTTGGATGCGGCCTATGGTATTTTTGGCTCGAAAGGTTTTTATGAGACCAAAATGTCTGATATTGCAGACGAAGCCGGCATCGCAAAAGGCACCATTTATTTATATTTCAAAAGCAAGGAACAATTATTTATCGCAGTATCCAAGCGGGATTGTAACAGTTTTATCAGCCGTCTTGAATATGCTTTGAACTCGTATGAGAACACAGGTGATAAACTTGGAGCAATAGCCAAGACCCACCTTACGTATTATTATGAGCGTCGCAATCATACCAAGCTCTTTTTTATGGCACCCAATAATGATCCGGATCTGATGAAATTCATGAAGGCATTCATGAATCAATACATGAGTATGGTGTGTGAGGTATTGGAAAGTGCAAGTGTACCTGAGCCTGTATTGCTCGCTGAAGCATATATCGGAATTCTGGACCGGCTGAAGATGGATATCATGTTAAATCCGGAGTTTAATGAGGAACATCTGAACAAACGAATTGCTTTTGCAGCAGCATTGTTTCTGGACGGATGCCGTTCTTTTTTACAAGTTTAAAGTAAGTGCGCGGATGTACGTAATATTGAATTTTAATTTACAGAGAAGTGGGTACGAGCAATGAACATAATGACGGTAGAGCAAATTGCAAAAAGTTATGGCGAAAAAATATTGTTCAAGGATGCTTCATTTGGTATGGCTGATCAGGACAAGATTGGTGTCGTTGGGGTAAATGGAACCGGTAAATCCACGTTTTTGCGTGTGATATCGGGTATGGAACCTGCAGACGCGGGACAGATCTCGATCGGTAATGACGTACGTATTCAGTTCCTGGCGCAGAATCCGGACTTCAATCCGGATAATACGGTACTGCAACAAGTATTCGAAGGTGACAGCATGGAAATGAAAACCGTGCGTGAATATACGGAAACGATGGAATTATTGGAACTGAATTCGTCCGATCCAGCGTTGCAAGAGCGGTTATTACGTTTGAATCAGCAAATGGAGCAGCTTCAGCTCTGGCAGATGGAGAGTGAAGCGAAGAGCATTTTGTCCAAACTGGGTATTCGTCAATTCGATGCACTGATGGGCACATTGTCTGGTGGACAACGCAAAAGGGTAGCACTTGCTGCTGCGCTGATTCATCCTTGTGAACTGCTCATTCTGGATGAGCCGACGAACCATATTGATAATGATTCAGTCGTTTGGTTGGAGCAGTACTTGCAGAAGCGCCGCGGCGCACTGCTTATGATTACGCATGATCGGTATTTCCTGGATCGAGTGGCGAATGTCATGCTGGAATTGGATCATGGACGTTTGTTCCGATATGAAGCCAACTATACACGCTTTCTGGAACTTAAGGCGGAGCGCGAAGAACGGGAAGCTTCCTCGGAACAGAAGCGTAAGAACTTGCTTCGGACGGAGCTTGCATGGATTCGTCGTGGTGCCAAGGCACGGACAACGAAACAAAAAGCGAGAATTGATCGCTTCGAACAACTCAAAGACCAACAAGGAGTCCAGCGCTCGGGTTCATTGGAAGTATCGGTTGGCTCCACTCGTTTGGGTAAAAAGATTCTGGAGATCGAGCATCTTTCCAAATCCGTGGGTGGCCGCACGCTGATCGAAGATCTGAGTTATATTGCCGTACCTGGAGATCGGGTAGGGATTGTCGGACCGAACGGTAGTGGTAAGTCCACGTTGCTTCAGATGATATCTGGCAAGCTGGAACCCGATGCAGGTGTGGTTGACGTCGGTCCTACGGTCAATCTGGGTTACTTCACACAGGAACATCAGGAGATGGACGAATCTCTTCGTGTCATAGAGTATATTAAGGAAGTGGCCGAGAATGTGAAAACAGCCGATGACTCTCTGATTACAGCATCCCAGATGCTGGAGCGGTTCCTGTTTACCCCGGCATCCCAGTGGACGCCAATCTCGCGTCTTTCTGGTGGAGAGAAGCGTCGCCTGTATCTGCTGCGTGTGCTGATGGCTGCGCCGAATGTATTGCTCCTGGATGAGCCGACGAATGATCTGGACATCCAGACACTCGCTGTACTTGAAGACTATCTGGATGATTTTCCGGGTGTTGTTTTTGTGGTATCCCATGATCGCTATTTCCTTGATCGTACTGTGGATAAAGTGCTGTCTTTTGAGGGCAACGGTGCTGTACGTGTACACGTCGGCGACTACAGTGAGTATGCGGAATGGATGCTGAAAAATGCACCTGGAGTTACTCAGGAAAGTGATACAGGAGCGGCGAAGGTGAAGCAGTCATCGGAGAAAACGACGCCTGCTGCGTCAGCGGCTAAACCGAAGTTGAAATTCAGCTTCAAGGAGCAACGTGAATACGACCAGATTGATGAAAATATTGAGAAGGCTGAAGCCAATCTTGTCCGGATTAACAAAGAGATGGAAGAGTCGTTTAGTGATTCTGCCCGTCTGCAGGAGTTGATGGCGGAGCAGGTTGAGGCTGAGCGTCATCTGGATGAATTGATGGAACGCTGGACCGTTCTGAATGAACTTGCAGAGCAGATTGAACAGAGCAAGTCTTGATTTATAACTAAACATCGCCCTTTCTTCCATAGTGACTTTATGTCGCATTGGAGGAAAGGGCGATTTTTTGTCTGCGAATTTGCGCTTTTATGTGAAACGTTCTGTATGTTCATTACGTTGTATAAGTAAAGAATTCCATAGAAGGGAGAGAACACCACACTTATGTATAAGGAAATTAATCAACAGTTGGCAGTGCTCAAGGAAAAGGGGAGAATTTACGAGAAATGGACCAAGCGTCTGGAGAAGCTTCAAACGGAGGAAAGCGAATGGGAAGCAAAGGTAAAACGTCGGCTGGAGCATCTCCAGAAGGAGCAGAAGGACGTTGATCGACTGAACAGTATGACATTGTCGGCATTTTTCTATCAACTGATTGGCAAGAAGACAGAGCGTCTGGAGAAGGAAGAGCTGGAACTGATGGAGAGCAAGGCTGCATACGACACCGCTTGTCGCATGTTACAAGACGTACAGGAGCAACGAATTCATGTGGAGCAGGAGTTGGAGGGCGGGCGGCAGTATCAGTACTGGCAGAGCGACTACAACGCTCTGTGGGGGAAGAAGGAAGGTCGTCTGCTGGACCAGGATGCGGAATTGCAACACATGGCTGAGAATCGGGAACATCTGGCGAGTGAGCTTCAGGAACTGGATGAAGCTTTCCGGGAGGGGGAATATCTGCTCTATGCCCTTGAACGTGCGGAGAAGGCTTTGTCTTCGGCAGGTAATTGGGGTGTGTATGACATGATGGGCGGTGGAGTCATCTCCACACATATCAAGCGAGGAAGAATGGATGACGCTCAGGTCGCCATCATGGATGCAGGTAAGCGTCTACGACGTTTTCAGAAGGAACTGGAGGATGTAGAGATGGCAGTACACGCCGATCTGCATCTGGGAAGTCTGCTTTCATTCGCAGACTATTTCTTCGATAACCTCTTCGTGGACTGGATGGTTCAGGACAAAATTCGCAAAGCCGAACGTCAGGTGAAGGATGGACTGAGTGCGGTTCGGAAAACCATGCATGTGTTAAGAAATGAAATGCGTGACCATAAGGCAGAGTTAGAGATATTGGATCGTAAGTATCATGCATATGTCGAACAGGCAGATTAAAAGATATGACAACAAAGGCCCCTTCCAAGCACACTGAATTGTTGTGCTTGGAAGGGGCCTTCTGCTTAGACGAACATGTGGATGTTATCCATGATAATGTAGATCAATGATTCTGTTTTACTTGGTTGTAATGTAGGCTGCGAGCAATCGTGCCGTATTCAGGACAGCATCCTTATGCGTACGCTCCATGGAATGAGATGCGTGAACTCCAGGACCGATCAGTGCTGCTCGGATATTGTTTCCTCCGCGTAATGCTGCACTGCCATCTGAGCCATAGTGGGGATAAATGTCGACGACGTAATCCATTCCATCTTGTTTGGCCAGTTCAATGAGACGGCTGGTCATATCGTAATCATACGGGCCAGAAGAATCTTTGGCACATATGGAAACGTCGGTTTCTTTACAGCTCAGGTCATCACCCATAGCTCCCATGTCTACAGCGATCATTTCACTGATTTCCGCAGGGATATAGGATGCTCCATGTCCAACTTCTTCATAGTTCGAGATCAGCAGAGAGACGTTATGTAATGGTTTCCAGCCTTCACGATGTGCAGACTCCAGGATGCCAAAGAGGGCAGCCACGCTGGCTTTGTCGTCCAGATGACGTGATTTGATATAACCACTCGGCGTGATGACTGCGCGAGCATCAAAGGAGATAAAGTCGCCGACAGAGATCCCGAGTTTCAACACATCTTCCTTGGAGGAGACGACCTCATCGATTCGAACTTCCATATGGCTCTCGGACCGTTCAAAGGTACGTGCATCCGGATAAACGTGGACAGACGGATGAAGGGAGAGGATGGTGCCTGTGTATGTTTTTCCATCCCGAGTATGGATGTTGCAATATTCGTTTTCGATACTTTGCATCGAGAATCCACCGACAGAGGTAAGCTTCAATGTGCCGTAGGATGTAATTGAGCGTACCATGGCCCCTAGCGTATCCACGTGAGCGCTTAAAGCGATTGTCTTGGAAGTGTCCTGTCCGGGCAATGTAAGCACCGCACCGCCCTTGTTATTCAGCTCACAGGCGATGCCCAGTGCGGCTGCTTCCTTCCGGATCATCTCGATAATATGATGTGTGTAACCACTTGGGCTTGGTGTATCCAACAATTTTTTCAGAAAAGACAGAACGTAAGATTCATCAATTGTAAAACTCATTGTGTAATTGCCTCCTCGGATCGTGGGTATGGTGTGAAACAAAATACAGCCTGTCTGGGGGAGAGAATGTGATACTACCATTCCTGACTCGCCAGCAGGCTGTCTCTGATTGGTTACAGTGTTCCCGTAGGGTTTCCTTTGCGCTGACTCTGGATCGAATCATTCTCCAATAGGCTGTCGGATTCATTTGAGTCAAGCGAATCCATCGATTTGAAAGAATCCAACGTTGATTTGCTTGTCGCGGAACTTTCCAATTCAGATACACGCAATTTCAATTGTTTATTCTCACGTTGCAGTCTGTATTGGCGATAGATGCCATATGACCCTACAATAATTCCACCGATCAGGGTACAGCCGAGAATCAGCAAGATCAGCGGGATTTGTACCGTGTTAAATAACAGGTTGACTTGTACGGAATCCACATTAATAACCGCAAAGATTCCCGTGAGCAGTGCAAAAACAAGACCTGCTATGAGTGCCCATTGCATTTTCATGGTGTTGCCTCCTTGTTGAACAATTGAGAACTAGATATGCATTACCCATATTCGGGTATGTTGCATCTTGTAATGATGATAAAATCCCCTGCCCAAACGGGCAAGGGATGCAGGTCACATGGAAAGACAACCTTATTTGGTTAGTTGCTCCATCTGTTCAATCAATTCCTTGAAGACACTCATAGCTTCACGAATTGGCTGTGGTGTAGACATATCCACACCTGCTTTTTTCAGAATGTTGATGGAGTAATCACTGCCACCGCTCTTCAGGAAGCCAAGATAACGGTCAACAGCCGGTTGGCCTTCTTCCAGGATTTGCTTGGAAAAGCTTGTTGCTGCGGAGAAGCCTGTAGCATATTTGTAAACGTAGAAGCTGTTATAGAAGTGGGGAATACGAGCCCATTCCATTTCAATTTCTTTGTCAACAGCCATGCCTTCTCCGTGATATTTAACGTTCAGATCATAATAGATCTCGGATAACAATTGTGGTGTTAATGCGTCACCTTGTTCCGCACGTTCATGAATGATTTTCTCGAATTCAGCAAACATGGTCTGACGGAATACCGTTGTACGGAATTGGTCGGCATAATAGGTCAACAGATACAATTTTTCCTTTGGATCTGTTGATTTGTTAAGCAAATAATCCATCAGCAACGCTTCGTTGGTTGTGGATGCAACTTCAGCCAGGAAGATGGTGTACTGTGCATCACGATACGGAAGTGTTGTATCCGAGTAATGTGAATGCAGAGCGTGACCCATTTCATGTGCGAGTGTGAACATACTGTTTAGGTTATCTTTGTGATTCAACAAGACATACGGGTGAGTACCGTAAGCGCCCCAGGCATATGCGCCTGAACGTTTATTTTCATTCTCATATATATCGATCCAGCGGTTATCATATCCAGTCTGCAATGCGTCGGCATAGTCCTTGCCGAGTGGTTTCAGACCGTCTTTAACCGTTTGTTTCGCTTCCTCATAGGTAATATCCATTTTGTATTCGTCTACGAGTGGAGCGAACAGATCGTACATGTGCAATTGATCCACACCCAGCAACTTTTTGCGCAGGTCCATATAACGATGCAATAACGGAAGGCTCTCGTGAATGGTGTCTACCAGATTGGTATACACATCCGTTGGGATGTTATCTCCATATAGGGACATTTCCATCACGGAAGGGTACTTCCGAACATTAGCATAGAACATATTTTTGGTTACATTTGCATTCAAGGCAGCCGCAATTGTGTTCTTCTGTTTGGCATAGGTTTCGTATACCGCTTTGAAGGCACGTTCGCGAACTTCACGGTTAGGGTTCTCCAGGAACTGAATGTAGCTGCCGTGTGTCAGCTCAACTTCGTTACCATGTTCATCCTTGATTCTTGGGAACTTGAGATCGGCGTTATTCAGCATGCTGAAGATTGTCTGTGGTGCTTGTGAAAGGTTGCCTACCTGTGCAAGCAAAGCCTCTTCTGCTTGGCTAAGAACGTGGGCTTTTTCGCGTTTCATCTCTTCCAGCGTAAATGTATAAGCAGAAAGTTTTTCGTTCGCAATAAATGCGTCCAACTGATCATCCGGCAGGGAAAGAATCTCCGGTGTGACAAAAGAAAGTGCTTCACCAACCCGTACGCCTAATTTCTGGGCTTTTTGGGACAGGTTTTGATATGTAGGATTCGCTGTGTCTTCATCTTGATGCATACGTGCGTACACAAAGAGGCGTTCTATTTTGAGGCTGATCTCATCTTCGAATTCGAAGCAAGATTTGAGTACATCAGGTTGATTCAGTTTGCCTTGGAATTCGGAGGCCTTCTTGGTCAAAGACGATACTTCTTCATATTCTTGATCCCAGGCTTTCTGATCGGCAAATAAATCTTCCAGTTTCCAGCTATGTTCAGCCGGCACCTCGGAACGTTTCAATAATTGACTCATGGAAATCCTCCTTTGATGATCTGATGAATGTATGGACGAAGCTGCCTTCGTCTCGCTTGCCTGTGCGGAGAGAGACGAAGGAATCAGACTAAGTACCAGGATAACAGATAGCGATTTCTGGTATTTCAACGGCCTTCCTCCTTACGATACGAATAATCTCGTATAGTATGACCTTAGGCACGTTGAAATATTTGAGCATCTGGGTCCCCGTGATTAGGCTCCCATGTTATACAGAAAATAAACGATCAGGAAAAAGGCGAAACAAATGAGCAGGGTAGCAATAAGCGCCATTCCCCGTCTTAATCGATCCGGGATGGAATTGCGTCCCAGAATAAGCACAATACCAAGAGAGAAGGCAAGGATAATAAAGATGACAACATTGCTTGAGTCAAGCTGCATGGGTTAGACCCCTTTGAAGGCAGCCATCAATTGACGCCATTCATCCTCACGGTTCTCAAAATCTGCTTTTGGAAAACGGCGTTCAGCCCAGTGCATTAATGCAGGACGACTTAGGAAAGTATGGCATTCTTCGCCCCACTCTTCCGAAATTTCTCGCAGTACGAGATATTTGCCTTGAACTTCTACGGTCATCATATTCCACTTGTCTGTTTTGTATATTTCATGTTTTTTTATCATAGGTAGTCTCCAAACTAACGGTTTTGGTAAAATGATACCGTACCCTACGATTCAAAGCAAATTTTTTCGACATTTATGGAAAGATAAATTGCAAAATGGAAGCCCATACAGTATAATAAGGGTATTCGCCATAGATGGCGATATTTTTAGGAGGTTTTTCATTTGAAAGGTACAGTTAAATGGTTTAACGCAGAAAAAGGCTATGGCTTTATTTCAGTTGAAGGCGGCGAGGACGTATTCGTACATTTCTCCGCAATCCAAGGAGATGGCTTCAAAACATTGGAAGAAGGTCAAGCGGTAGAATTCGAAATCACTGATGGAAACCGTGGTCCTCAAGCAGCTAACGTAAACAAACTGTAAGAATTTATCCGGCTAACGGACTTCTTATATATTATAAATTTATAGCTGAATATTAAGAACCTAAGCACAGTCCCCCAAGGGAGGCTGTGCTTTTTTTGATTCTGAGAATTTTCAGTGTAAATAACGGTTGAATACGGTGTATGTTCCCTTTGTGTTCAGGAGACACGATTGGTCATGCTGGACCATAACTTTAATCCGAAACCGATCAGTGCAGCCAGGGAGAAAGCCATAGCGGTGAGATAAAAGGATTGTCTGCCTGCATGTTCCAGCAGCAGCCCGCCCAACGTTCCACTAAGAAGTCCCGAAGCACTGGACCAGACAATGGTGAACAAAGCCATACCCGTAGCTCTGTAACCGTCTGGAACTAGGCGAATGATATAGCGGACCGCCGTAACGTAGAAAATACCAAAGGTAACACTGTGCATCGTCTGAATTGCAACGACAGTTGCAGGTGTACCGGAGATGGACATGAGAAGCAAACGAACCGTATACATCAGTGCAGCAAAAGCAATTAGCGGCAGTTCTTTATAACGGTTTCCATACTTGCTGAGCAGTAGAAATATGGGGATTTCACTTACGGAAGAGATCAGCAAAGACCAGCCGATCAGCCCCTCGCTGGCACCCAGATCTTTTAGCGTGATGGTAAGAAATGCTTCGTTCATGCGATGTCCCATGGCAAGCAAAAATACACAGCCAAAAAAGGTGAGCACATCTCTGCGTTTCAAAATAGCCCATAACCCCGATAGATCCATTTTGCTACTGCTTCCCGAAGGTTGATCCTTCAATTGAAAACTGATCAATAGTGTAGTTGCAGCAAGACCAACGCAGACCCAAATCGTCCATGCTGGACCAAAAGATCCAAGGAAATACCCGATACTTAATGCAAAGAAGGCATAACCGATCGAGCCGAAGACTCGAATGGAAGTGAAATTTCGGCCGTACTTGCTGGCCGTTGTAATAGCCATCGTATCGGAGAGTGGATAGACCGGATAATAGAAAAAGTAAAACAGGGTCACGAGTACAAATACCTGACCGAAAGTTGTTGCATTGGCGAGCATGATCCCTGTGATCAATTGACCACCAAGCAGAATGATCATCACTTTGCGTACCGTTTGGTAACGGTCGCTGGCCATGCTCCAGAACATATTGGAGAACACAGAGATGAGGGGGCCAATTCCGTAGAGATATCCAATCTCAGCCCGACTGAAACCCAGATGACTGAAGTAAAGCTGGAAGTAGGATACCACCAGGACGGTGGAACCAAAGATGGTGAACATGAGAGCCCGAAGCCAGTTCTGATCCGGGCGGGCGTTGTGACTTAATTTCATGATGAGAGACTCCAATCCTGATAACAATTCAATGATTTTATTACCCTTTCAGGGATGTTGATTTACGGGCTTTCGGCACGGACATCGTAGGTTCTTGCTTCGTGCGTCGGATAACGAGCCAGACAATGATGAGTTCGGCGAGCAGGCCAAGGGATTGGGCAACAGCGCCAATCATGCCGTTCCACGCAGGAAAAATACTAACCAGTATAAGCAGCACAATTACCGTGCAGATTGCATTCGCCGTTTGCGAACGAAACATCGTTTTTGTCTGACCGCGAAGCAGAATGAGGCCATTGCTGAAATCCAGAAAAGGGAAGATCAGCGGAAATAAGACGAACGCACGCAGTGTCCACAGACTTTGTTGCAAAAGTTCGCCCTGAACGCTCATTACATTTTCGAGTACCCATGGTCCCAAGGGGGTATAGGCAATCGACACCATCATCGCAAACGGAATAAATCCGGTGACAAGTGCGAATTTTCGTACCAGTTTGGCGTCCACAAGGTAGAAATTCAGCACGATCTGATGGATGTATGTAAAGAAGCTTAGCATCAACTGCATCAGACTGCTTGCTATGGCAAAGGATGAAATGGCTAGTGCGATCCCGGTCGTTTTGCCAAGTACGATGTTAATAACCGGTCCTATGAACAGCGCTACAAAGCTGGATAACAGCAGCGGCTTATAAAAGCGAAATACGTCTCCCTTGCTCTCGACGGGATGATCCTCAAGCTTGGCTGGCATCTTGCGCTTGATGCTGTTTCCCTCCAGAAAGCTGACGAGCGCTTCAATCATCATGCCAGCAGCAAAAATGATAGCGCCTACACGTCCACTGTCAATGCTGTCTGTGTATATGAAATAGAGGGATAGGCCGTACATACCGGCTAAACGGAATACCATCCCGATGGTTAACCACTTGGTGCGGTTATTCGTAATGATGATCCCCTGATAGATGTTGCGGATCACTGAAAAGATACTTACATACATGAGAATTTCATATACGTCGATGACTTTGTTCAGCAGATCCGGACTTACACCAAACAAGTATTTGAACACCCCGGTACCAACGGGAGAGTATACGATAAGAAACCCAATGAGAAGCACACAAGCAAGAAATATTTTGGTCACAAACGTGAGGGCCTGAAAGGAAAGGCGATCGCGAACCAGTGCGGAACAGGTTTGCCGTAGCAGGGTGGAGGGGCGTTCCGTGAGGGTTAACAAGCTACCGGCGATGGCATAGCTGGCAATAACCGTCTCGGGATGAGCGGAACGTGCTAATGTGCTGTTTATGATGACGTGAGAAATGGTGACGAGAGAGGCGGAAATGCCAAGTGGCACAAAAAAAGAAAATAACCGTCTCCACGAAAGTGATTCACTTGACGACATGTCAACGACTCCTTTGATGGATGAAATATGCCTAGTATATCACAAAGCTTTGGGCGCGGATGCGATTTTTTATGCGGAATATGCGGCAGATCATTTGTACAATTAAGGGGATCATATTATAATAGGAATGGTTAAAAATCGCTCTAATACGTATTCAACCAAGTGGAGGCACATTTATTTTGAGCCAATCAAATCGAAAACGTCATCAATATCCGCGTGGACCGCTGGCATTGATGAGAGGGGTGTACAAATACACCATTCCGGAAACACGGAAGGCACTGAATGGATGGCGTGCTCAAGCTGAGGCGATTCCGAATGAGGAATTGCGTACACAGGCACTTGCCAGTCTGAAGGATAAACAGTTTCACTGTGAAGGCGGAACCGTCTACGCATTGGCTGATTTGCCAAACAGACACATTCTGATTCCGCTGATCGTTTCATATCAAACTATTAGTGATTATTTGGACAATCTGTGCGACCGCAGCACGTCGATGGACCCGGATGACTTTCGTCTTCTCCATCAATCCATGCTTGATGCGGTAGATCCCGAAGCAATTCCCGTCAATTATTATGCCCTCCGTGAGGAGCAGGATGACGGTGGATATCTGCGGAATCTGGTGACCACATGTCAGGAACTGACCCGTCAGTTACCAGGCTATACGTCCGCCAAGCCCCAAATTCAGGATCTGGCAGGCCTATACACGGACCTGCAGGTATATAAGCATATCAAGCCGGAACTGAGAGAAACGGCACTGCTCGAATGGTGGTCGGAGCATCGTCATCGCACACCTCAGTTTCGTTGGAACGAATTTGCTGCTGCAACTGGCTCTACACTGGGCGTTTTCATGCTGTTTCTGGCTGCGAGTGACGATCAGTTGACTGAAGAGCAAGCGGCCTCGATCCACACGGCCTATTTCCCACATGTATGCGCATTGCACATTATGCTCGATTATTTAATTGATCAGGATGAGGACCGCATCGGGGGAGATCTCAACTTCTGCAACTATTATGAGAATGTGGAGACAATGCTGGACCGAATTGCTTTTATTGTGGAGATGGCACGCAGCGATGTACAGAAGATTCCGGGAAGCTCCTTTCACCGGATGATCATCGAAGGACTGATAGCCATTTACCTGTCTGATCCCAAAGTCAGCGAACAACAGGAAGTTCGCGTTGTATCCAAACGTCTGCTGAAAAATAGTCCGATCACAAGAATATTTTTCTTCATTTTCAGTCGCTGGATACGGAAAAATATGTAAGTCAGGTGTGATATTGCGGAGCCTGAAGTGAAACTAGAGGAGGAAGAAACATCATGACAGCAGTAAAGAAAATCGCAGTATTAACGAGCGGTGGTGATTCACAGGGGATGAACGCGGCTGTTCGTGCGGTTGTTCGTAGCGGACTGTTTCACGGTCTCGAAGTATTTGGAGTTCAACGTGGATACCAGGGTCTTTTGAATAATGACATTTTCCCAATGGATTTGCGGAGTGTAGGGGATATCATCCAACGTGGGGGAACGGTTCTTCAATCGGCACGTTGCAAGGAGTTCTATACCGCTGAAGGTCAGCAAAAAGGTGCGGACATTCTGCGTGCGCGTGGCATTGACGGTCTGGTTGTTATCGGTGGGGATGGTTCCTACAACGGAGCGAATAAACTCAGCAAGCTGGGCATTAACACCATGGGTCTGCCAGGAACGATTGATAACGATGTTTCATTCACCGACTATACCATCGGATTTGATACAGCTGTAAGCATAGTAGTTGATGCAGTAAACAAATTACGTGATACGATGTCTTCACACGAACGTTCTTCCATCGTGGAAGTTATGGGTCGTCACTGTGGGGATATCGCTCTGCATGCCGGACTTGCTTCGGGTGCTGAAACGATTCTTGTCCCAGAAGTTCCATTTGACATGGACGAAGTGGCTGATCGGATGAAAGCTAACTTTGCACATGGCAAACGTCACAGTATTATCATCGTTGCAGAAGGCGTAGGCAAAGGTGAGGATGTAGCAAAAGAACTGATGGAACGTTGCCCAACGTATGAGCCACGTGTAACCGTACTGGGTCACATTCAGCGTGGGGGTACGCCAACACCTTTCGACCGTAACCTGGCAAGCCGTCTTGGCGACTTCGCTGTTCGCAGTCTGATTGCAGGCGAGACAGACAAAGGTTGTGGCATTATCAAGGGTGAACTTACCCTGACGGATATTGATAAAGTGGTTAACACAAAAAAAGATTTCGATATGGTGACTTACGAGCTTGCACAACGTTTGTCCCAATAATTCGATTCATACGCAAAGAGCACAATCCCGCTTTAACGTGGATTGTGCTCTTTTTGTTGTTTCACGGAGTGAGTATATCAATGTTACGCCTTGCGGAGTGCGGCTTGTTTTTGTACCAGGAAGAGTCTCCAGAGAAGCGCTGTTGCTCCTACGGCAAGGCCGGCAATAAGGCCGATCCAATATCCAAAGGCGCCGAGTGAAGTATACGTAGCAGTTAGATAACCTACAGGCAACCCAATAATCCAATACGCTATGAACGTAATGATCAGTGCCGGATTAACATCTTTGTAGCCACGCAATGCTCCTTGGGTCGGTGTAGCAATCGCATCCGATATCTGAAAGAAAATGGCGTAGATGAGGAAATGCTGCGTAAGTGCAATGACCTCTCGATCGTTTGAATACACGCCTGCAATCTGTTCGCCGAATACAATCAACACGATCGCTGTCAGCAGTGAAAGGCCGATGGCACCACCAATTCCAAGCAGACTGTATTGTCTGGCATCTCTCAGACGCCCCGCACCTGCCTCATAGCCCACAAGGATCGTAAGAGCCATACATATGCTCACAGGCAGCATGTAGAGCGTAGAAGCGAAATTCAGCGCCGCCTGGTGGGCAGCAATTGTTGTGGTATCGAAACGGCTCATCATTAAAGTCACAGCAGCGAAGATGGACGTTTCGAAAAAAGTCGCGAATCCGATGGGCACTCCAATCTTGAGTAACTCTTTCCATTTGGACAATGATACCCGGGTCCATTGACGGAAAATGCCATACTGGGCGAAAGGTTCGACCCGATGGACAAAAAAGAGACTAATAAGAAAGATCAGCCAGTATGTACATGCTGTAGCAACACCAGCACCAACACCGCCTAATTGTGGAAAACCCCAGCGGCCGAATATTAGCAGATAATTTAGAAAGATGTTAACGGGCAGGGAAACTAACGTAATAAACATCGTAGTCCGTGTCTGGCCAAGTGCATCCATGAAGCTGCGCAGCACTGTATATCCGAAGAGTGGGATAATGCCAAAAGCAAGTGCGCACAAAAAATAGAAGGCAACTTGGGCAACCCTGGGCTCCAGAGGCATTCCGTTCAGTATAGGGCCAAGTAACAACGCCCCGGCTCCGATCACGATGAGACTGACAGCGATCCCGAGATACAACGCCTGGATGACGTTATACCCGATCTGATCATTACGTTTGGAACCTAACAGATGGGAAACGACAGGTGTAATACCGATCAGAATCCCGCTTAGTCCAGTTTGAACTGGCATCCACAGACTTGTGCCGATTGCAACTCCTGCAAGGTCGGCCGGAGAAAACTTGCCTGACATATTCGTGTCGAAGAACGACATGGCAGAGAGGGCGATTTGAGTGGTGAAGATGGGCAAAAATATAATCAGGAATTGCTTCACTTTTTGGGAAAAACTCGTTGTGTTCATGTTCACTGGCAGTGCCTCGCTATTCTGAAGAGATGTCATCCAAGTGTCATATCTGGACAGCTATTTATTGTAGTGGATTTTGATCAATTTGAATAGGGACAGAAAGCAGAGTAGGGGTGTACAGAGAAAAATGAACACCAAAAAACCTCGCTCCGCTTCAAGCAGAACGAGGTTGGATGAAATGAGAAGTATGAAAGAGTGCGGATTACTTATATTGTACACCTGATGTATAACGGTTGGACGCATTCCAGAGCAGATATTCATGCACATCCATGTCTTTCATCGCTCTAATCTGGTCTTCCACTTGTTTCTTGCCATACTTGACATAATGCCCACTGCCCAGCCAGCTTGCTGTGAAGTCCTGGATCCACGGACGAATGACAGGTTTGAGTTCTTTGGTAGGGTCCAGTTTCTTGTGTGTATCTTCCATTGAACCCTTGATGGTTGTGTAAGGATCTTTGTCAGGGTCCTTGACCCCATACCAGCCAGTAGAATAGTGACTAGGGTATACCATCGGTGAGATGACATCCACATTTTCGGATATTTTAACAAAATCCTGTCCAATGCCTTCAGCCGCAGGTACAGAAGCGGCATAACCGAAAATATCAACCGAGACACGAACACCTAGCGGGGCCAACTCCTTGCGTGCATATTGCACGAATTCAGCCACAACATCGACGCGTGACTTGTCAGATTTGGTATATTTCAGTACATCGGCTCGAGTTTCGAAACCTTCCGGGAAACGAACGTAGTCAAATTGAATCTCTTTAAATCCAAGCTTGGCAGCTTCCTTTGCAATCTCAATGTTATAGTCCCATACTTCCTTGCTGTACGGATTCACAAAGCTGTCGCCTTTGCCATTTGCCCATACAGATCCATCCTTGTTGCGGAAGGAGAGCTCCGGATTTTTCTTGGCAAGAATCGTATCTTTGAATACAACGACACGTGCAATCGGGTAGACCTCATGTTTTTGCAATCGTTTCATCAAGGCATCGATATCCCGGATAAAAGGTTGCGATTTACCCATTTTCTGAAGCGCTTTGTTTTCTGTGGGATAAGTTATGTATCCGAGATCGTCTTTGATATCAATGACCATGGCATTCAGTTCTGTACTGTCGGTCAGTTCCAGCAATTCTTTCATACGTGCACCGCCGGCACTGTAGGCCGTTACATAGATACCTTTGACCACGGGTGCATCAGGTTGAGGATCAATTTTGGCAGGTGGGTTATCGGCATCAATAACAACCTGATCTTTTTGAGATTGGATAATTGCGGTGTTAAAACTGTTGGTTAACGATTGGAATTGAGGGGTTCCCTGGTCCGCCACTGCGGGGGCACCACCAAAGCTTCCAAAGGCCATAGCCATTAAAGCCCAAAACATGTTCATTCATTTCCACTCCCTTATGTGTGCATTCCATGTATGAATTATACATTAAAGCCTCTGGGCTTTTAACCATATTAATCAAGTAATGAAACACATGGAAAAAATGAAAACCGCTTCCTGCTGAGGAAATCCCCTGCAAGAAGCGGCGTGATCAATCTGAAAAAAATTATTGAATGTAAATCTCATTTTGATGCTCACAAATACTGTACTGAATGATTTCCATTGCGTCTCCCTGTTCCAGGATGCCCAGCCCATCCCGGAGGACAATCAGTGAGTCGAGTTCATTCGGTTTCAAGAAAGGGAGCATTTCCGGGCACCATCTGTTGACAATCTCAAACAGTTTTACCGTTTCCATATCCACAATAATCACCCTTTCCTACTCGAATTCCAAAATGGTAAGTCATTCGGCGCGATTCGGGAAAGCATATGGCCTGTGAAATTGAAGGGTTGAACCTGCTATACAACATATTTAGGAGCCGTACACCGTTATTATACCACAATGTTGTGAATTGTTAACCGTACAGGTGTCTCAACTTCTGCGAAAAGAACCCATAACACCAACCGTTTCCACAATGTTAACAAAAGCGTTTGGATCTGTATCCTTGATAATACGTTTAATTTCAACCAACTCGTAGCGGGTGGTAACGGTCATGAGCATGTCCTTCTCAATATCCGTGTAGGCTCCCTGAGTCTTAATTTTGGTAACTCCACGAGGCCGAACAAGTAATTTTTTTAACATGGCTTCGGTTTCGTTTGTAATAATGTACAGTGTTACTTTGACGTGACTGATATGGATCAGATCAAGCACTTTTCCTGTAATGTAGATGGATACCATCGAGGCCAAGGCTGTATTCCAATTGTCACTCAGGTATCCTGCAAGCATAATGATCGTACCGTTCATACCGGCCATTACTGTACCAATCGGAAAGTCTCGTTTACGCGTGAAAATGGACCCAACAATGTCGAGTCCTCCTGTGGAGCCACCGACTCGGAAGGAAACGCCAGTACCCATTCCAATAAGCACACCGCCAAATACAGAACTAAGTAAAGGGTCTGTAGCCACAGCAAAAACAGGCAGAAGCGCAATGAACCAGGAAGTGGCTGCTACCGAAAGAATACTTAATGTAATGAAGCGTCGTCCAAGAATAAACCAACCTGCAATGAGCAGGGGAATGTTAAGAACAAAATACATTATACTAAGATTCAACGTTGTAAAATAACCCAGAAGCATTGAAATACCGGACACCCCGCCGCTTAAAAGCTGATGGGGGACCAAAAACCAGTTGAAGCCGCAGGCAATAGCTGCAGCACCCAAAATGATCACTAAAGAGTGCCAAATTATTTTGGGCAATTTAATCACCTCATTTATATTTAAAACCAGATTGCTGGTAATCTTGAATTGTTTTGTGATATAATAATTTGTGGATATTCTTGAGTAGGAAACTTTTCCTAAATGGAGCAATAAAATTTTGAAATGTTTCAAACACATGTATGTAGTTTTAGTCTTATGTTGGGGACCCATTCATGGAATTATATTCGTTAGTGAAAATAATTCGTCCCGTTGGGATACCCTATAAATATTAACGCTACTTAAGAATACAGACAACAAAGTGGATTGTCCACCATGTCCACCATATAAAAGGAGCATGAATAATTTTGACAAATTTAAACTTTACAGATTTCAATCTTGAACCACTGGTGCTGCAAGCCATCACTGAGCTCGGGTTTGAAGAAGCAACACCGATCCAATCCAAAGCGATTCCTTTGGCACTCGAAGGCAGAGATTTGATTGGTCAAGCTCAAACAGGTACGGGTAAAACAGCTGCATTCGGTATTCCGTTGATCAGCAAAATCTCAAAAAGTGACGAGAAAATCCGCGCCCTTATTATGGCACCTACACGTGAACTTGCAATTCAAGTTGCTGAAGAGATCGAAAAACTCACTCGCTTCAAAGGTCTTCGCTCCCTGCCAATCTACGGCGGACAAGATATCGTGCGTCAAATCCGTGCACTGAAAAGAAAACCACAGATCATCATTGGTACACCTGGACGTCTCCTTGACCACATCAACCGCAAAACAATCAAACTAGATGATGTACAAACTGTTGTACTGGATGAAGCAGATGAAATGCTCGACATGGGTTTCATGGAGGATATCCAATCCATCCTGAAACAAGTTCCAGACGAGCGCCAAACTATGCTGTTCTCAGCAACAATGCCTCCTAACATTCAAAAATTGGCACAACAATTCTTGAACAATCCTGAACACATTTCTGTGATTCCGAAACATGTTAGTGCACCATTGATTGACCAATCCTATATCGAAGTACCTGAGCGTCAAAAATTCGAAGCATTGAGCCGTTTGTTGGATATGGAATCTCCTGAACTGGCGATTGTATTCGGACGTACAAAACGTCGTGTTGACGAATTGGCTGAAGCTTTGCAAAAACGTGGATATTCTGCAGACGGTCTTCATGGTGACTTGTCCCAGAATCAACGTGATGCGGTAATGCGTAAGTTCCGTGACGGCAGCATTGACGTACTCGTTGCAACAGACGTGGCTGCACGTGGTCTCGACGTATCTGGCGTAACTCACGTTGTTAACTTTGACCTTCCGCAAGATCCGGAGAGCTATGTTCACCGTATCGGTCGTACAGGTCGTGCGGGTAAAGAGGGTGCTGCTTGGTCCTTCGTTACACCGCGTGAGATTGATCACTTGCACTTCATCGAGCGTGTAACACGTCACCGTATTCCACGTAAACCACTGCCAACAATGGCAGAAGCGGTTGAAGGTAAACAACGTTTGACAGCAGAGCGTTTGCTGGAAATCGTACAATCAGGCGAACTGAACGAATACAAAGGTATTGCGATTCAAATGCTTGAGCAATATGATTCTGTTCAACTGTTGTCGGCTGCACTGAAGCTCCTGACAGGTGACAAGAAAGATGCTCAAGTTGATCTGACTCCTGAAGATCCAATCCGTGCAAAACGTCGTAAACCGGATGTTCGCTCTGGCGGACGTAAACCATCGGGTTACAGCGGTAACCGCACAAGTGGTAGCGGCGGCAGTGGTGGTGGTTACAACCGCGATCGCAACAGCAGTGGCGGCGGACGTGGCGGTTACAACCGTGATCGTAACAGCGGCAGCAGCACTGGCACTGGCGGTGGAAGCAGAGAAGGTGGTTACAACCGTGACCGCAAACCGCGTCCAAGCAGTAACGAAGGACGTCGTCCAGCGAAAGATTCTTCTTTCGAGTAATATAAACGTATGATCTGAAAAATGGAGCGGGCAACTGCTCCATTTTTTTATTTTCAAAGTGACTGCATCATTTTATTTTACTATCATAAGCGGCCAGAAGCGCTAGCTAAGGACAATGACGATCTCTTTTCGGGAAGTACTGGCTTTTCCTATCTATAATAAGGTATATTAATATTAGACTTCAGGTAATTCGCAAGGCTGCAGAGGAGGAGAAATGTTTGGAATTTAAAGGAGCTATGGGTGGGATCTACCGGCTTACAGAGTGGATTACGAGACTGGCCGCAACCAATCTGTTGTGGGCTATTTGTTCGTCTCCGTTCTTGTTTTTCTTGATTATGAAACTGCTCGTGATGCAGCAGAACCTCGCAAACGAATCATTGCAAATGAACTGGGCTATAGCTATTGTGGCACCGCTTACACTGTTCCCGGCGACTTCGGCGCTGTTTACGGTTGTTCGTAAATGGAATATGGGCGATACGGATGTACCGATCTTCCGTACTTTCTTTGTAGGTTACAAGGAAAACTACAAGCAAAGTTTAATTGGGGGTATTTTTTACACACTGCTATTCGCGATTATGTATCTGGATTATACAGTGTACATGACTCAGTTCCGCAATATGCAGCTCGTGGGAATCATCATGTTAGTACTGCTTCTCTTGTTATTTGTATCACTCTTTAACTTTTTCTCGATGGTTGTACATTATCATATGTCCATCGGACTCATTATCAAAAACGCGGTATTGCTTACGCTGATCAGACCATTCCGTGTATTTTCCACATTGCTGGGAAGTGGATTGCTGTTCTACATCGGTTTCCGTTATCCGGTCTTGTTTGTTTTCTTCATTATCAGCATCATTGCTTGGTTCGCTTTCTTTAACTTCTACGCAACCTTCAACAAGATGCAGGAGCAGATGGAGAAGATGCAACTCAAGAAGGAAGAAGAGGAAGCTGCTGCGCTGGCTGAACAATCAGCAGAGAATGGTGAAACACCTGAGCCATCAGACGACAAAAACATTACATTGCAAAAATAAAACATGATGAATCGCCATTTACTTTTTACACAGTTAGGGATATAATAATTGTACATCCTGCGATGTACGTTTCGGTTATTCGTTGTTTTGAACCAATGATGATGTCTTCGGGAGATCAACACAGAATGTTGCTGAAAAGCCCTGTCTATACGACATGGGGACTTCAAAAAGCATTTTTGCGGTCACCCACCTGCCAAGCAGGTTCATAAGACAATGTAGCCGGACGGCATAGGCGGGTTCCTAAATCTTCATGTACAGCACCCTGACTTTTCCTCTACAAAAGGAATTTCAGGGTGTTTTTAAGTTGTGATGAATGTTTTTGATTGGTTTTATGATAAATATGATGCTTGCCCTTTTGTTACTACTTGAACAATGTTACACTAAGATACATAAATGGAACGGTTACAATCAAAGGAGGAAGGGTCTTGACCTTAAAGAGAACGCTCGTCGGTATCATCCGCAGCATGGAGGGGACCAGCGATCGAGCCAAGGATCCCAAATTAAAAACACGGTATTATAACTTATCCAAAGACAGAGCCTGGGAAGAGGTCTCTTCGACACTCAAAAAGATTCCGGGTTATAAAGTGCTGCATGAAGTGCCTTCTGTTGGAGAAGTTATTCTGGAGAAGCGGACTACCTTTGGACGGACGATGGATATTACAGTTTCCATTATCTCAGTAAGTCCTGTTCGCAGTGCGGTGGATATGTATTCAGCTTCACGTGGTTCACTTGGAGACTTGGGTTCCAATTATCGCACGATTATGAACTTATTCTCTGTACTGGATAAAAAGCTAAGCAAGTATAAAGCAAATGATTGAAATAGATGATAAATAACAAAAAGCGAGTGAAGGTTAACCTTCCTCGCTTTTGTTCTGAACGTATGATAACTTCTACAGCAAAGCTTTTACAGCAGCAATCGCTTGTTCGAAGTTAGGGGAGTCTGTCATTTCAGGCAAATACTCCACATATGTAATCCGGTCTTCGGCATCCAAAACAAAAATGGAGCGCATGTCGAGTTGGAATTCTTTGATCAGAACGCCGTAGTCTTCACCGAAAGAACGTGTTTTGTAGTCTGACAATGTAACTACGCGGTCAACACCAGCTGCTCCACACCAACGAGCCTGAGCAAACGGAAGGTCAACGCTTACTGTCAAGACAACAACATTGTCTCCGAGTTCTCCAGCTTCCACGTTGAAACGACGAGTTTGCGCATCGCATACGCCAGTATCCAGGGAAGGAACAACGCTGATTAATTTGATTTTGCCTGCGAAGTCTTTCAGGGAAGCATCCTCAACCAGGTTTTTGCTCAGTGTAAAATCAGGTGCTTGATCGCCCACTTTCAGTTCGGGTCCGATCAATGTAATAGGGTTGCCTTTAAATGTGGCTGCGCCTGTACGTTCTTGTGTCATAATAATGTTCCTCCTTATAAATTGGTGATCCGTGCCAAAATCCATTATAATCTTTTATGAAAGGCATTGTCCAATTCGGGCATGTACCATTACGATGGATCAGAGATGTGAGTCCGATCTGAACAGGGTGGAGTGAAAGAAGAAATTTATGATATTTATTCGCTATGAGAACTGGAAAGGTTATTTGAAGTATTTCCCTTTGACGTCGCTTTTTTTAATTGCCAATGTAGTCATGTTTATTGTGTTAACGGTGAACGGTGGATCAACGAACAACATGGTGCTGCTGAAATTCGGGGCACTTACGAATCATGAACTGTTCGCGCATGAATGGTGGCGTTACATTACATCCATGTTCCTGCATGCGGGCTTCAGTCATTTATTGTTTAACAGCTTTGCGTTAATCGTATTTGCTCCACCGATGGAGCGGTTGCTCGGGTCGGTAAGGTATGGTGTATTGTACCTGGGTGGCGGTGTATTGGGTAATATTCTTGCTGTTGCGTGGTACAACTCGGTTGGGAGTATTACCATCTCGGTAGGTGCTTCAGGAGCGATCTATGCCGTCTATGGTGCATTCCTGTATGTAGCGCTGTTCCAGCGAACGATGATGGACGAGGCTTCGCGCAAAACGATGTACACATTGCTTTTGTTCGGGATCATATTCTCCTTCGCCATGTCAGGCATCAACTGGATGGCTCACCTTGGTGGATTGTTGGGTGGATTCTTTATTTACGGACTGTTGATCAGATTGTGGAAACCCCGCAGCTTAAAGCGGTAGTCAGAACGTTCTCAAGATGGAATACAGTCAAGGATAAGTAGGGTATAACAGATTGGAGCGATCAGGCGAGTGGAATTAAGACAGTTGCATTACTTTTTGAAAGTGGCACAGAAGGAACATGTAACACAGGCTGCTGAAGAGTTGCATGTGGCACAGTCGGCGGTGAGTCGTCAGATTCATCAGCTGGAAGAAGAACTGGGCGTGGACCTTTTTATGCAAAAGGGACGAAACCTGCAGTTGACTGCAGTGGGGCAGCTTTTTTGCAAACGAATTGAAGGTATCTTGAAAGATTTGGACAAGGCAGTCGGGGAAGTTCATGAGTTTCTGGACCCGGAGCATGGAGAGATTCGAATTGGGTTTCCGCATAGCCTGGGGATTCATCTCATTCCTTCCGTGGTGGCTGCTTTCCGTCAGCGCTACCCTAACGTGAAATTCAGATTCAAGCAGGGGATGTTCCCTACACTGATTCGGGATGTGTTATCGGGAGAGGTAGACTTGGCATTCATTTCTCCTTTTCCAGAGAAGCATGATCAAGTAGATGGCGATATTGTACTCACGGAAGAATTACATGCCATCCTTCCTCCCAATCACCCGTTAGCTGGTGAAGAGACAATTGCGCTTGAACAACTCAAGGATGATAAATTTGTATTGTTTAGCAAAGGTTATTCTCTTCGTCCTATTGTGTGGCATGCCTGTCTGGAAGCTGGTTTTACACCCAAGATCGCTTTTGAAGGGGAAGAGACCGACACCATCCGCGGATTGGTCGCTGCGGGCATGGGGGTCAGTCTGCTGCCTGAGATGGCGTTATTCCAGACGAACCCTTTGCAACCGGCACATGTGGCTATCTCTCATCCAAAAGTAACGCGAACTATCGGGTTAATTCATCGTGCGCATGATAAACTGCCGCTGGTTGCTCAGTCCTTTCGTTCATTCTTGCTTGATTATTTCGGTTTACAACAAAACAATACCCCATCCGATTAACGGTGGGGTATTGTTTTTTGTTGTATTAGGTATCCAATTAATCGCGGCTGTTGAAGATTCCGATGTAACGAATCAACTCAAGCAGTGAGATCAACGCTGCAGCAACGTAAGTCAAGGCTGCGGCATTCAGAACTTTTGCAACACCTTTTTCTTCTTCATTACGGATGTACCCTTCGGATACCATAATCTCTCTGGCGCGATTACTTGCATTGAACTCAACCGGTAAAGTAATGAGTTGGAATGCTACAGTTACGGAGAAGAAGATGATACCGATACCTACAAGGTTCATGGCGTTGAAGATGAATCCTGCAATTAACAGGAATGGGGCTAATCCGGATGCAAAGTTCACAATTGGGAAGATCCGGTGACGCAGTGCCAGCATCGGATAACTTTCTTTATGCTGAATGGCGTGGCCAACTTCGTGACACGCTACCGAAACAGCTGAGATTGAGTTTTCGTAATATACTGGTTCTGATAAACGTACAACCCGATTGATTGGATCATAGTGATCAGAGAGTGTACCGCGTACAGGTTCAATTGGAACATCATGCAGGCCGTTAGCATCAAGCATCTGGCGAGCGGCATCATAACCAGTCATTCCGTTCTGGTTCGGTACCTCCGACCAACGTCTAAACGTACCTTTAACGCGAAATTGCGCCCATAAAGAGAGCAAAAAGGCGATAATGATCAATACGAACATACCGTTATTAAAACTCATATTCATTCCTCCGCTTTCTATGAATAAGCTACATCATGGTGTTCTCAAGCAAGATTTTTAGTGCCTCCATTGTACCGGCACTTTTGGTGAGGAGTCCTGCCATCATTTTACGTGCTTGTACAGGTTTCATCTCTCCAAGTAGCGGTTTGAGTTCGTTAACCTCTCGCTCAAGTTGTTGTACGTGAAGTTCCAATGTTGTCAATTTACTGGCAACTTGTTCTTCTGTACTAACCAGACGCCACTTCTCAAGAGATTGTTTAATCTCGTCGAGACTATACTTCTCTTGTTTCATCTGTACAATACGTTCAAGCCTCGTTAAAGTTTCATTACTATAGAGACGATAATTTTTTTGTGTACGTTCTTCGGGAGCGATTAGTCCAAGCTTTGTGTAATAATCAATCGTCCGTTCACTAACACCAGCGGTCTTGGCAAGTTCGCCAATCCGAAAAAGTTTCATATCCCCAATGATATTCACCTCGCTTGCAAGTTCAAATGTAGGGAATTGTAGTTTCCACTTGTGAATTTCTAGACTACGCCCAATTTTCTTACTAATAAGTATGATACATGATCTTTAACCGTACAGTCAAACGTTATGCTTTGACAATCAGCATGCTGCATTTCTATATCTATGTACTCATAGAATGTGATTATGTACTTAAGTGCAAGAAAAAGACGTAAGACTTTATTCCCAGAAATAATTTTCAGTTTTGATGAAAATACTCTTGTCAACTTTCCTCTCTTCTGCTTATAATGACATTAAGAGTTTCACGTTATGTGAAGAAACTTAACATAAGAGGGAGTGGGGTATATGAGAAAGAAATGGTTGGTTTCCATGTTAGTAATGCTTACTTTGTTCGCTTTTCCGGTTAGCGCATTTGCGGCTGCGGAGGGTCCGACTAACATTGAACTTCAAAGTGGTTTGAACTCAGCCTTTACGTTTCTGGCTGTTGTACTCGTGTTCTTGATGCAAGGGGGATTTGCTTTACTTGAAGCGGGTTCAACACGAATGAAGAATGCAGGACACATTGCGGGTAAGACCATCCTGACATTGGGAATTTCAGTTATTGCCTTCTGGGCTTTGGGTTTCGGTCTTGGTTTCGGTAATGGTAACAGCTTCTTTGGAACAACAGGATTTTTCCTGAGCGGTGACAAGATGGCTGCTTCCTTCGAATCACTGGCTTTCTCCGATGTTCCACTGACTATTAAATTCGTTTTCCACCTCGCTTTTGCGGCGGTATCTCTGGCCATTGCCTGCGGTGGTATGGCTGAACGTGCAAAAATGAGCGTATATATTGTATTCGGTACACTTTATACCATTATCATGTATCCGGTTGTTGCTCACTGGGTATGGGGCGGCGGCTGGTTGGCTGAGCTGGGTATGCAAGACTTTGCAGGATCGACGGTTGTTCACTTGACTGGTGCGACTGCAGCATTGGTAGCGACGATCTTGTTGAAACCACGTATTGGTAAATATAACAAAGACGGCAAACCTAACATCATTCCAGGTCACAACCAAGTGTATTCCGTACTCGGGGTTATTATCCTCTGGATCGGTTGGTTCGGATTCAACCCAGGTAGTACATTGTCTGCCATGGGAGATGGATTCTTCGGTTATGTTGCATTAACTACTAACGTAGCTGCTGCAGCCGGTGGTGTTGCTGCGCTGTTGATCTCATGGGCAGTACTTGGGAAGTCTGATATTCCTAGCATGTTAAACGGTGTGCTTGCGGCACTCGTTGCGATTACAGGAGCATGTGCATTCGTTGAACCTTGGGCAGCCCTGGTTATCGGTGCTCTGGCGGGTATCATCACATTCTTCACAGCACAGTACTTCGATCGTAAAGGAATTGACGATCCAATCTACGCTTTCTCCGTACATGGTATTGCTGGTATGTGGGGTGCGATCTCCACAGGTTTGTTCGCTACTCCTGAACTTGCCGAGAATGCTGGTGTAGGTCAAGCGGGTCTGTTCTATGGCGGTGGATTCCACCAATTGGGCGTACAGCTTCTCGGTCTGGCAGGTGCTTTTGCCTTCGTACTGGTAATGTCCTTCATTATTCTGGGCGGAATGAAAGCGATCATGGGCATCCGTGTTACTGAAGAAGAAGAAACAATGGGTCTGGATATCAGTGAGCACGGTACTTACGGATACCCTGAACAAATGAAAAATGTAGATTCTAAATCCAATGGTGGTACGTTCAGCTCCTGAGGTGAATGATGCTGAATCATGCTTCAAGGAGGCTGGACATGATGGAACCCATCTCGTATACAAACTATTCCTGGTCTTATCAGGGAATCGATGGTGCGGTGTCTTCTCAAGAACTGCGCCAGGCACGTGTAATATTACAGAACGAGCTCCAGGAATTGTTGTCCGCTTCCTTGTCGCCGATCGAGTGGTACCAAACGGTAAATGAACTGCATGACCGGATTGCACGGAAAGCAGTAGAGTTATGCATTCAGGGGATGGTTGAGGAAGGCTTCGGCCAACCTCCCGTCCCCTATGCCTTTATCGTATTTGGCAGTTCCGGCAGGGAAGAAGCAACGTTATGGAGTGATCAGGATAATGGCATGATCATTAGCGATACTCCACAAGAAGGTAAAGAGGAATATTTTGCTCAGCTCGGACTGCGAATGACGGATATGTTAGAAGAGCTTGGTTACGCCAAGTGCGAAGGCAAAGTCATGTGCTCTGAGCCACTCTGGAGAAAAACGCTGGCGTCATGGAAGCAACAATTAGCAGATTGGAGCTCGGATCTGAATTGGGAGCCCGTTCGTAATCTGATTATTGCTTCAGACATGCGTTTTGTTGCAGGTGAGCAAAGTCTGGCGGAGGAATGGATCACGAGTTTTTATGAACAGTTCAGACTGGTTCCTGAACTTTCGGATGCAGTTCTTCGCAATACGGTTAAACATAAAGCTACATTAAATGTACTCGGACGTGTGGTCACAGAACGATTTGGTGAACATGCAGGCGGATTTGATGTCAAGTATGGTTTGTACATTCCGCTGGTGAACAGTGCACGTTATTTGGCTTTGCAACATGGGATCAAGGAGTCATCTACGTTAAAAAGAATGGAGAGACTGAGTTCACTTGAAGCTGTTCCATTTACATTACTGGATGCATGCCAGCGGGCCTTCTTAGCCGCTTTGAAATTTCGCAGAAGTACACCGGTTGTCATCCAAGGGGATTTGCAACATAGCAGTGGGTTTCTGGATGAGAAACAGATGAAACAAAAACAGATTCATTATGAGCTCAGGGATACGCTCGGGTTGGTACGACGAGTGCATCGTGCTTTGCAAAGACAGTTGCGTTTTGCAGAAAGGAGACGTCTATGAGAGAGCCGGCAAGGGGCAATACAGGATTCTGGAATTCGCTGCGTCAGGGAGGGGTTCCTTCCGCCATCGCTTCCATTATGGGAGCCCCTACGGCGCAACACATGGCGTTTATCCGCTCTATGATGAGAGAACAGCGCAGACCTGAGGTTCTGCATACACCTCTAAATGAGCTGGACGCAGTTGTATTTGATCTGGAAACGACGGGATTTTCGCCCCAGCACGGGGATGAGATTATCTCATTTGGTGCGGTACGTATACATGGAGGTGTGGTACTGGAAGGAGAACAGTTTTATACGGTGGTGCAGTCCAAGACCGCAGTTCCGGAACATATTACTGAACTTACAGGTATTACACAGGAGATGACGTTGGACGCACCGACTTTGCTGGAAGGGCTGCATGATTTCATGTCTTTTGTAGGTGGAAATGTTCTGATTGCACACGCAAGTGCGCATGACCGAGCTTTTCTGAATGCAGCTCTGTGGCGGACTTCAAAGGTAAGGCTGACACATCGTTTAATCGATACGATGATGTTGGCCCGCTGGCTTGAACCAAGCAGGCCGGGGTATGGTTTGGATGAATTGCTGGAATCCAGAGGGATTCCGATCTATGGACGTCACCATGCACTGGAAGATTCAAAAATGACTGCACAGTTATGGTCCTGCTACTTGGAGGACATGACTCGTAAAAATGTGGAGACTTTGGGTGATTTGTATACCCAGCTAAGTCACGCATAACGGAACGGGAAGCAGATTGTATGAAGGCACAACGTGTTGTGCCGGATCCTGCGATTCCTTCGAAGATTCAATCCGATAACCGTTCAGATGCATATGAGATCGCGACCCGCTTGTAAGGTGGGGTGAGCCGATGAGGTACATCTGAAGCAAACCGGCGAAGGCCGGAAGAGCTTGCAAGTCCTCTAAGGAAGGAACAGGCCTGGTCTGGGGATGAGAATGGAAGATACCGATGAGCTTGGGCTCGGAGAATACGCACCGAATCCATTCGGCATCGTCCAGAGTAAAATGGTGCAGCGGGTCAGGTGCTACGTTACGAATGGGCTGAAACCGACTGATTCGTATACCGCCCGCTGCGGTTTCACCCAGCATAACCCCGCAGGCTTCTTGTGGTAGCGAAAGGAACATGTGCTTTGACATCTCTTGTTCTACGGAAGAAGGGATGTAGAAGGCGTTTTGCTGCCCGTGAAGTGCTGCCATTTGTATTCACCCCTCTCTCTTTGGCTCCTGCTATGGCAGGAGTCCTTTTTCATTTTATTTTCTGTGATGCGGATTGTAAAATTTTAAAGGAAAAGGGTACAATAATAAAGAGAACATTTGGGAATCATGTTCTGGTGAACTATAATAGAGCGTGATAAACACTTAGCATGTGCAGAAATTACGGTTTCAGTTTCAATATGCTAATTATATAAAAGGGTGGCGGGTTATGAAACGAAACATATACATACTCCTTGGTGTTGTCTTGCTGGTTGGTATTGCACTGGCCCAGAATGCGGGTGACGGCATTGCAGCCGTCTTTAAGCAGGAAGAACCCATGCCTACAGAGACGGGACCTCGTGCGGGTCTCCTGGCGCCTGCTTTTTCTCTGACAGCAATGGATGGGAAGACGTACAGTGTGGGCGGTGCCAAAGATAAGGCCACGTTTGTCAGTTTCTGGGCATCCTGGTGTGAGCCGTGTAAGCAGGAAGCTCCAGAGCTGAACAGAATGTCTGCGAAATACAAGGATAAGCTTGACATGTATGGGGTTAATGTAACGTCATACGATAAACTCAAGGATGCCAAAGCTTTTGTGGATGAGTACCAACTGACATTCCCTATTCCCTTGGATGAGAAGGGGACTGTGTATGCTCAATACAATGGGGTGGCTTTTCCAACGAATGTTCTGATTGACTCCAGAGGAGTTATACAGGAGATTGTTCTGGGCATATTACCCGAGAAAGAGTTGGAACGTAAGATTAAAAAGTTAATTGCGAATTAATTTTCATGTAAACAAAGAAGCCTTTGCATCCATGAATCATGGGTACAGAGGCTTCTTTATATTTTCCGGGAAATAAGCGTTAAGAGGTTGTTCAAAAAACGCTTTTTTGAACATGCACTTTAGTGGTTGCTTATCCCATGAGCAGGAATAGGGAGTGTACCCGGCTCATCCTGCAATTTTTCTTGAAGTAACGCGTAGCGGAAACTGTGCACGAGAGCTTCCCAACTTGCTTCAATCACGTTCTCGGATACACCAACAGTGTTCCATGTGTTTTCGGTGTTTTTGGATTCGATCAGTACACGCACTTTGGCAGCTGTGGCATCCTTCTCATCCAGTACACGTACTTTGTAGTCTGACAGGTGCATGTTGGCAAGTGAAGGGAAGTATTGTACCAACGCTTTCCGAAGCGCGTTATCGAGTGCATTAACCGGACCGTTTCCTTCAGCAGCGGTATAGACACTTGTTCCAGCCACATTAAGTTTGACAAAAGCTTCAGAAACAACGGATTTTCCTGCCGTTTTCTCTACAAGCATTTTGAATGATTCGAAAGTGAACAATTCTTTCATGTCACCATTCGCTTCACGAATTAACAATTCGAGCGAGGCATCTGCACCTTCGAACTGGTAACCCTGATGCTCCAGATCTTTGATTTTCTCAATAATCTGACGTGAATTGGCACTGCTTGGATCGAACTCAAGACCCAATTCCTGTGCTTTGGACACAATGTTGCTCTGTCCAGCAAGCTCTGAAACCAGCACACGCTGTTTGTTGCCGACCAGTTCAGGCACGATGTGTTCATAAGTACGGGAATCTCGCAGGATGGCAGAGACGTGAATGCCACCTTTGTGAGCAAAAGCAGCATTACCAACATAAGGTTGATTAATTGGCATATTCACATTAGCAATTTCGCTGACATAACGAGCCACGTTTGTAAGTTGTCTCATTGAATCTTCCGTAACACATTCATAGCCAAGCTTCAGTTGCAAATTCGGAATGATGGACGCCAGATTGGCGTTACCGCAACGCTCTCCATAACCGTTCATCGTTCCTTGAACCTGACGGGCTCCAGCTTGTACAGCGCTGAGTGTGTTGGCCACAGCCAGTTCACAATCATTATGTGTATGGATCCCGAGATGTGCGTGAGGCAGGCTTCTATGCAGTGTGGATACGATCTCGTGTACCTCGTTTGGCATCGTCCCGCCGTTGGTATCACACATAACGAGCCAGTCCGCTCCAGCTTCGTGGGCCTTGGTCAAGACCGCTTGAGCATACTCTGGATTATGTTTGAATCCGTCAAAGAAGTGTTCTGCATCAAAGATCACTTCCATACCATTCTGTTTCAGATAGGCGATGGAATCATAGATCATGGACAAGTTTTCTTCCAATGTAGTCTGCAAAGCGGTATGCACATGGAAGTCCCATGATTTACCGACCAAAGTTGCAGCCTGAGCACCAGATTCGATTATGCGCTTCAGGTTGGCGTCTTCACTAGCAACGCTGCCTTTTCGGCGGGTACTGCCAAAAGCAACAACCTTTGCGTTCAGGTTCAATTCCTTGACTCTTTTGAAAAACTCAATGTCCTTGGTGTTGCTGCCGGGAATTCCGCCTTCAATATAATGGACACCCAGGTCATCAAGCTTCTTGGCAATTTTGAGTTTGTCGTCTGCCGATAAGCTGACACCCTCCCCTTGTGTGCCGTCACGTAAAGTCGTATCGAAGATGGAAATGGCCTTTGACATGAAGATCCTCCTTTGAGATAAAGCGCTCTTTTAAAAGTTTGGATTGTAAGTTAGGAAAAGCTGTTAAGTACGTTAGTGGACGAATCCTTCGATTCGGCAACGCTACACTGTGTTAAACTGGGTGCGCTGATTTGTCCTAAAGTCGTCAATTTGTATAATTAATTATTATAGCACCATTATAGCCAAATGCTACATAGAAATCGCAGTTTCAAGTAACAATTAACGGATTTTAGAGAAAAAAGAAGGATGTTAATCATAATCCGGATGTATGTTATAATCTATTATTGAGTTTTAATTGGAATATATTGAAGAAAAGGAGGGGCGATTTTGACTTTTTTATGGGAAAATACGATTATTGCTCTGATCACTTTGATACTTTTTGTGAGTGTAGGCTGGTTAATTATTCGGTCTCTGATCAGATCTCGCAGAAAATAAATGCTCATGACTGAATTAACATAACGGGTTTGATATACTATAGAAGAAAGAAATTCGTTTCATTAATTAGTGTGCAAGAAAGGGCGGGGTTCATGATGTCTTCAGACGGCAATCCTCCAGCAAATGTGGATCAATATTACCCTGCAGCCGGACGGGTGATTCTGCATGTCGATATGAATGCTTTCTACTGCTCTGTACATGAAGCCGAGGAACCAGATTTATATAGAGGAAAAGCAACGGCCGTTGCGGGCAGCAGTGAACTGCGAAAGGGTGTAATTGTAACCTGCTCATATGCCGCTCGTAATCGAGGCATCTCAACAGGTATGGTTGTCCACCAAGCCATGAAAAAGTGTCCTGATCTCATTGTGATTCGTCCTGATTTCCATTTATATCGTCAATATTCAAGAGCGTTCATGCAGATTGCGTATAGTTATACCCCTCAACTTGAGGCGACATCCATTGATGAATGTTATCTTGATATTACAGGTTCAAGGCAATTCGGGAATCCAATGGAGATTGCGGAGAGTATTCAGCGTAGAATCAAGGATGAATTGGGGCTGCCATGTTCCATTGGCATTGCACCCAACAAATTACTGGCGAAAATGGCTTCGGATCTGAAAAAACCGAACGGTATCTCCATTTTACGCATGAGGGATGTACCCCGGATTCTTTGGCACAGACCATGCAACGAGATGTTTGGCATTGGCAAAAAAACGGCCGAAAAGTTGAAAAAACTGGGCATTGAAACGATTGGTCAATTGGCCAAGTCGGATGAGAACATGTTGACCGAACTATTTGGAGTTAATGGAGCATGGCTCAAAAATTCCGCAAATGGCATTAACCATTCCGCAGTTCACGCGGAACGTGAGGCCAATAAATCCATTGGGCATACAACCACTTTACCGGCGGATGTATCGGATATGAATGAGATTCATCGGGTGTTCCTCAATATAAGTGACCAGGTAGCCAGAAGGTTGCGCAAGCACGAAATGTTCAGCCAGGGTATTCAGATTACAATCCGGACACCGGATATGAAGACAATCACCCGATCACGTCTAATGGAAGTTCCTACGGAGGATGCAACGGTCATTTACCGTGAGGCCTGTAAACTATTTGATAAGCATTGGGGTAGTGGCAAACCTGTACGCATGCTGGGTGTGACACTTCAAAACCTGATTCCAAGAGAAGAATCCGCTGTACAGATGGACTTGTTCGAATATGAGCAGAAGCCCAAGAAGGACAATCTGATTCGGATTATGGATCAGTTACGTGATAAATTTGGTGAGAATGCTGTTGTGACCGCAGGCATGCTTGGAGACGATCCTTCCGTGATGCTTCGTAATCATAAAGTGCGCGGTACTTCCCTGCAAAAAGATAACTTGCAAAGTCTTGATTAAATAAGGGATAATAGAGACTTGTGGTTGCAAAATGTTTGTAATTATCCTTACTTTGTATTAATATGTTTCTAGATAAAAACACTGTACGTTTTGAATTTTAGGAGGAGAGAATGTAAATGAGTAAATATACTTGGGTTGAAAAAGACACATGTATCGCATGTGGCGCTTGTGGAGCAACAGCTCCAGACATCTACGATTATGATGATGAAGGTTTGGCTGAAGTTATCTTTGACGGCGATGCTAACCATGGTGTCAAGGCTATTCCAGACGACTTGTTTGACGATATGCAGGATGCATGCGATGGCTGCCCTACAGATTCAATCAAAGTAGCGGACGAGCCTTTCAATAAAGAAGGCTAAGTATTTCTCACATGAACATAGAGCACTTTCTTTTGTCTTAACGACAAAGGAAGGTGCTTTTTTTGCATTCATTTAACTGTGATTATCTGACTATGGATCAAGGACGAACATTGTCGAACCCCCTTTTTTTCCACCGGGTACTCAAGTCCTATGGATTCAACGCCTGGTTATGCCGATATATAATGATATACGGAAAAAGGCGAAATAGTGGAGGATCGGATGCAAAATACTCATCTAAGAACATATGTCAAGAAACATCCCGAGAATAAAATGGCTTGGTACTTGCTCGGAAAGGAGTACTTGGGCGAAGGACAGGAGGCCAAAGCCAATTATTGTTTTCAGCAAGCGGGCGAGGTTTATGAGGCATTTGAACGCAGTAAAGCTCCTGCGGACATCTGGGTAGACTATCAGGATAAACTGGTGGAAATGTCTGAGCAAAAAGAGAAAAAACAACGTAGACGCAAAATGTGGCTTACGTTGCTCATGCTGCTTGTGCTGGCGGGTCTGCCACCTGCGGACGCTCCGGGTTTCAGTCGGGAAGCGGCCGACGCACTGTCAGCAGCACTGGAATCCACAGATGACATCGAAGCGCCTGTAGAAGCGGATAAACAGGTTGGAACTGCATCCATTGCGCCAAGCAATGTGTTCACTGCTGCGGCATTTGGTGGAGGTAATCATGGCGAGGCTGCGCTCGCAGCTGCCTGGTCCGGGTCTGGCCCAAAAGTAGAGACCTCTGCTGTACTGGGTATGCAAACCTCAGATGACTGGTCTTTATGGAAGCGAAATATGCCTGTGAAATACATAGTACAAACCAATACAAGCGGGAAATTAACTGCACAGAGTTATGATGCCAAGCAATGTAACTGTGAACCTCCTGAAATTACACCGAAAATTAAAAAGATGGCCTTGGCGTGGACCGCCAAGCAGGAAGCAGCTGCATCATTATCAAGTGCAATCGTTGCCTATCGCAAAAAAAATGACGCTTGGCCCAAGAGTGTAACGCAAATGGCTCAGCCATTTCCGAACAATATTCTGGGAGAGACTGCGTCAGGGATGACCGAGATGTTTCCGAAGCTGCTAGCTTTGCATCAAGGAAAGGTACAGGAAGGAAAGAACGATTCGAGTGGTAAAGAGAATGGTTCAACGACTTCGAATTCGTCTCAAAGCAAAAATGCCGCTTTTGCAGATACGCTGGGAGGTCTGCCTTTTTTGCAGGAACCGCTGGAGATTGTCATTGATAAGGATAAACATAAACTTGCATTAATCAGTGGGGATACCATTATTCGTATGTATGATGTGGGACTTGGCGGTGATCGA
Organism: Paenibacillus sp. FSL H7-689; assembly: GCF_000517905.1. Lineage (NCBI taxonomy): Bacteria > Bacillati > Bacillota > Bacilli > Caryophanales > Paenibacillaceae > Paenibacillus > Paenibacillus sp. FSL H7-689. Next base: position 176,893 of record NZ_ASPU01000015.1, on the reverse strand, counting down.
ACACCGGAGGGTTCATTTGTCATTACAGATAAAGTGGTCAATCCGAATGGGCGCTCGAACGGGGAGTTCGGAAGCAGAGGTATGCAGCTCTCGAATACGAATTATGCCATCCACGGGACCAACGAGCCAGACAGTATCGGACTGGATGAGTCCCTTGGATGTGTGAGAATGCGCACAGGAGATGTAGAAGAGTTATTCGCTCTTGCTCCGCAAGGCACTCCGGTACGCATTGGAGAAGATGTACTGCCAGATCTGACGCTTGTTCCAGAAGCAAAGCAGCGTTATCAGCATACGCTTGTTCCAAAGCAGAATAATCCGAACAAAACGTATCACTGGCTGAATTGATCTGTTTGATATGTAGAATCAGATGGATTCAGCCTGAATCATCTACATGTTGGCAATAATGATAAGAGCACCAATGATGATGATCAAGCCGCCTACACTGGCTGCTGTCCATGCAATGGCTTTGCGATTCACTTCTTCTTTCTTTTGCTGTAATGCAGGTGGTTTACGTTTGGGAGCCATGAGTTATTCCTCCTTATTTGGAATAGAACTGGTGTAGAGTAACCATGCTCTCATTGTAAAGAATTCAACTCGTCATTTCCAGTGGGCGGGTGGATTTCTTGTGAGCATTTTGTATTATTCGATTTGTGCTGTCTATGCGCAAACTACTTTCCTTTTTAATAAGAAACAGATAAACTTGTGAGTAGAGTGTTTTTTTACATATGAAAAGACGGACAACGGCTTTTTGGCGTACCGGACCAGAACGGAGTGAGTGATTTGTTATACAGAAGTCTTGCTAAACCTTTGTTGTTCAAAATGGACCCTGAACAGGCCCATCATCTGATTATTGGCGGCCTTAGTGGCGTGGGTAGCATCCGTCCGGTTCCTTCCGGACTGCGTGTGATGTACGGCGTTCGGGAAACGTCTGATCTGGCTGTTGACATGTTTGGGTGTCATTTCCCTACACCTGTTGGTCTGGCTGCGGGTCTGGACAAAAACGGGCAGGCCGTAACGGGCTTTTCTTCCATCGGATTTGGATTCATGGAAGTGGGAACCGTGACACCACTTGCACAACCAGGTAACGATCAACCACGGCTGTTCCGTTTGCCTCCAGATGAGGCGTTGGTGAACCGAATGGGCTTTAACAATCTTGGTGCGGAAGCCATGGCAGGTGAATTGGCACGTCTACAGGATCGGCGTATTCCAGTGGCTGTTAACATCGGCAAGAATAAGGCAACTTCTAATGAGGAAGCTCACTTGGACTATTCGAAGTGCATTCAGGCACTATACGATTATGCTGATCTGTTCGTGGTTAATATCAGTTCACCAAATACACCGGATTTGCGTAATCTGCAACATGGGAATGAATTGAAGGAACTGCTCGCTGCGGTTATGAACGAGATGAACGTGCAGCATGCACGAGCGGGCGGAGCGACCAAATCCGTTCTGGTGAAGATTGCACCGGATGTGAATGATCAGGAACTTGAATATATGGTTCGCACAATTGCAGACAGCGGTGTTGCTGGTATTATTGCAACGAACACAACCATCAGTCGTACAGGACTTTCCCACCAACATGCGAAGGAAACAGGCGGTCTGAGCGGTAAACCTCTACGTGATCGTTCGACGGAGATTATTCGCCAGATCTATCGCCAGACCGAAGGCAAACTTCCGATTATCGGTTCAGGTGGCATTTTCACAAGTGAGGATGCATACGAGAAAATTAAAGCCGGAGCAAGCTTGGTCGAAATATATACAGCATTGATCTATGAAGGACCTGAGGTGAATCGGCGCATTCATGCCGGACTGCGTGAGTTGCTGCGCAAGGACGGTTATCGTCATATCTCCGAAGCGGTTGGTGCGGAGCATCGTTAAGAAGGAATGTGAATCCCCGGAATGAAAATATAGAAGCATGGGAAGAGCGTAAAATGGTTCGGGACTCTTCCCCCCACCAAACATCATGTATAATGGAATAGAACAGGGGACGCTATAGAGACAGGAGGCATAAGCATGGACGGTAGAGACTGGGGTACATTTTTACTTCCTTATGAACAAGCGGTAGAGGAATTGAAAGTCAAGTTTAAGACAATGCGAGCGGAACTGAAGAAACGGGAAGAGTATGCCCCGATTGAATTCGTTACCGGTCGTGTCAAAAAAATATCCAGTATTCTGGAGAAATCCAGACGACTGAATGTGTCGCTTGATGACGTGGAAACAGGCATTGAGGATATTGCAGGTATCCGCATTATGTGCCAGTTCGTGGATGATATCCGTCGGGTTGCCGAGTATATTCGAGGTCGTAAGGATCTCACGGTACTCATTGAGAAAGATTACATTACGAATTTCAAAGAGAGCGGCTATCGTAGCTTCCATATGATTATTGAGTATCCCGTTCAGACGGCTCTGGGACAAAAGAAAGTTTTGGCCGAGATACAGATCCGGACACTTGCCATGAACTTCTGGGCTACCATTGAACATTCGCTGAGTTACAAGTTTCGGGAAGGGTTACCTGATGAGATGAGAACCAGGCTGAAAAAAACGGCTGAGGCCGCGTTTATACTGGACAACGAGATGTCTGCTATTCGTCTACAGATTTTGGAGGCGCAGAAGGCATTTGAGGATGATTCCAATATCGTGTCAAGAACATTGAATATCATTCATCAATTATACTTCTACCACCTTGTCAGTGAAGCAATTGAAGCACAGAAGCGATTTAACGATTACTGGGAACGGCATGATATGGAAGGGCTCAAAGACTTGCTGGATGACGTGAAGAAACTTCTGAACAACGCCAGAAAGGGCGAAAACCCGGATGAGCATCTATGAGCCACTGTACGTTGACTATTTAATCTACTTCAATCGGGATCAGGATTATTTCGAGTGCCATGAGGTGTTGGAAGAATTGTGGCTTGAACGTAACCGGGATTCTCTCTATAAAGGGTTGTTGCAAATTGCAGTTGGTTTATACCACTTCAGGAATGGCAATCTCCGCGGAGGAACGATGATGTTACAGAGCTCACTTGATCTTCTGGAACCTTATCCTGCTACGACTCTGGGCATTGAGCTTGGGATTTTGGTACAGGAAGTAAAGGCAATCGTGAAGCAACTGTCTGAGCCTGACGCTCAGTCTGTGACTTATAGGGATTTGTCCATACGAATTGTTGATGAGGTCTTAGAACAAGAGATATCTAGAAGATCGCTTGAGCTAAAACCAAATATTCCGCAGCGCCGGAGTCCTACCAGAGGGCGAATATACGAAGAGAAGATGAAGGCGATGGATCAGAGTAAAAGTTGAACCGTAATCAGCGTTAACATTCAAATGAGCATCCCATGGATATGAAGTTCCATGTATATGAAACACCCCGACGATTCCTGTAAAGGGAACGATCGGGGTGTTTTTGAATGTTGCCTCATATTCAGATGAATGATTGCAGGTGGCACAGCCTGTCCTTCAACAGAACAGTGTCTGGTGATACAAGAGCCTGTTTGTAGATACTTGTGGAAACGGATCTATCAGTTAGCTTGCCGAAGGAGCGGCACTGCCTTTATATTTTTGGAAAAATTGTTTGTAATCATCCAGTGTGTAGCCTTGGTCACTGCCATTCTCTTTCAGTCCACCAACCATACGGTCTTTCTCGACACCAGCCTCATAATAGACGAGTGTAGGCGTGAACTCGATATTGTAATCGGTCCATCCTGCTTCGAATTCACGCAGATTGAACTGCGGAAGCTCAATACCTTCACTGTCAACCAGCGGCATCAACTGAGGTGTTGTTGCACGGCAGTGCGAGCAATCGGAAGCAAAGAAATAAACAAAAAAGCTGTCTTTGTTATCGATTTTGGCTTTGAGATCAGTGGGTACAATAATTTGTTGATAGTTGGGATCACTAAGTAGCTCCCGTGTAGCTGGATTAAGCTTGGAAGCAGCGATGCCATAAGCATTTTCCACTGAATCCATCTGTTTCTTGGATTGCTGGTCTACGACAACCAGTGCTGCAATCATAATGATTAAAATACCCAGGAAAATAAGGATCGCAGCACTTTTCTTTTTCTTCTTGGATTTCATTGGACATCCCCCATCGATCATATCGAAATATAGTTTGGGCAAAAATAAAGGTTGGGATAATATGCATAAACACCCGAATTTTTGCTCAGGAATCAATCTACTTGCCATTATACTACATTACACGCTGTAGTGGAATAGATACGATATGATAGGAAAGCAAAGCTTGGATATGATAAAATAAAACGATATTGCAATCTTACCAAGACAGGATGAGTGGGAATATGGGTGTAAAGTTACCTTTGATATTTGCTGAGCGAATGAAAAGTTTGCTGGGTGATGAGTTTGAACAATTTATGAAATCTTATGAACAGTCTCCTCATGCGGGACTGAGAGTGAATACGCTAAAAATATCGATGGAACAATTCGATGAGATTGCTCCGTTTGATCTAAGACCTATTCCGTGGTGTGAGACAGGATTCTATGTACCTCATGGTGTTAAACCGGGGCTGCACCCTTATTATCATGCAGGCCTGTATTATATACAGGAACCAAGTGCAATGGCTCCAGTTGAATTATTGCAGGTGGAACCTGGAGATCGTGTGCTTGATCTGTGTGCTGCTCCGGGAGGGAAAACCACACAGATTGCTGCAAAGCTACAAGGCAAGGGTGTACTTGTGACGAACGATATCCATGCTGAACGCACAAAAGCGCTAGCCAAGAACGTGGAATTGTACGGGGTGCGTAACGCGGTTGTATTGAATGAGTCGCCAGAGCGGATCGCAAATGCATTTCCTCATTATTTTGACAAAGTATTAATTGATGCGCCTTGCTCAGGTGAAGGCATGTTCCGCAAGGATGAAGACATGGTGAAATCGTGGGAACATCATTCGGTGGATAAATGTGTGCTCATGCAGCGGGATATCTTGGAGACTGCGGCACGATTGCTGGCCCCGGGAGGAACCATCGTATATTCTACATGTACCTTTGCGCCGGAGGAAAATGAAGCGATGATTGCGGAGTTCCTGAATGTAAACCGTGATTTCGTAGTAATGGACATTCCTGAAGAGACAGGGTTTGCTCCAGGACGTCCGGAATGGGTACGTCAGATGATGCCGGAGAAGGCAGAAGAGACGGAAGCTGTACTGGATCAAACGCGTGGCACCGCAAGATTGTGGCCTCACCTTTTGGAAGGAGAGGGACATTATGTCGCTGTGTTGCAGCATTGTGCAGGGCAAGAATTAGAAACAGATCAACCTGGAGTAGTTAAAGAAGGAGCAATGGAGTATGGACAGGTCGTGGATGTGTCCAGGATTGAAGCAGAGGGGAACAAGGATCACTCTATTGCTGCTTCTTCAATTGCTATGACCAAGGCTGATCGTAAAAAGGAACGTTTATTGCGAATCGAATCCCGAGAGTCCCATGACAGACAGGCTGGCGGCAAGAATTCGGGTAAACAGGGCAAAAAAGGTAAAGATCACGGTGGTCGTAAATCGGAACGGGGTCATGGACGCGGAGCTGATTCGGCAAGTATTGATCCGGTTGCGATCTACAGTCAGTTTATGAAAGAACAATTGGAGATTGAGTTAACTGGAGAGACGGTATGTTATGGAGATCGGGTGTATCAATCATCGGTTGGTGCAGCTCGATTGGAGGGACTGAAAGTCATTCGTCCAGGCTGGTTTATGGGAACGATCAAGAATGGACGATTTGTTCCGTCCCATCCGCTTGCGTGTGCTCTGAATGCATCTGAAGCACGGCGAAGCGTAAATCTGTCATCCGCTGATGGCGAAGCCGTGAGATACCTCAAGGGCGAAACGTTAAATATTGAAGAAGAACGAGTGGTGCTCAAGGCGGATACGTTTGCCAAAGGGTACGTTCTTGTATGTGTAGATGGTTATGCCGCTGGCTGGGGAAAATGGCTGGATGGTGTACTGAAGAATGAATATCCGGCAGGCTGGAGGTGGACATCGGTATGAGTGGAAAAGGCAAACAAACGTTGCGTCTGGACAAAATATTAAGCCATATGGGTGTGGGAACACGAAGTGAACTCAAAAAGATGGTGAAACAAGGCAGAATCCATGTGGACGGCAAAGCGGTGAAAGACAGTGGTGTACAGGTGAATCCCGAGGTCAACGTCATTGAAGCTGATGGGGAGCGGATTGTGTATCGGGAGATGATCTATCTGATGCTGCATAAACCTCCGGGTGTTGTGTCTGCTACCGAGGATAACAGAGATAAGACGGTACTGGATCTGCTGCGCAAAGAGGATCGGGTGTTCAATCCTTTTCCTGTGGGACGACTGGATAAGGATACGGAGGGACTGCTCATTCTTACGAATGACGGTCCACTTGCCCATGATCTGTTATCTCCACGCAAGCATGTGCCCAAAACCTATGAAGCCCGTGTGCTGGGAAACGTGGATGAAGCGGATGTGCAACGTTTCAAGGCGGGCATTCAATTGGATGACGGGTACGAGACATTACCTGCTCAGCTGACTATACTCGGTCAGGAAGAGACGGAAGAAGGCACGATCTCGTCGATCTCGCTTATTATTCACGAAGGGAAGTTTCACCAAGTGAAACGTATGTTTCAGGCGGTAGGCAAGCGTGTGGTCTATCTGAAACGCGTAGCGATGGGTGAGCTGGAACTAGCTTCCGATCTTGCTATCGGAAGCTATCGTGAACTAACCGCAGATGAGTTGAGCCTTCTGCGGAAGTAAAAGCTCCCGATCTTCACGAAGTGAAGCAGGGAGCCGGGCAGAGAGCAAAGCCCTGCCCGTAATGGTCCCGGTTAAGCTTGGGTGGGACCCCCGCTGACCAGCGGTGTGCCCGGCAACAAGCGTTCCTACAACAACCGTGACATAGCAAGACCCGACCTAACACCGGTGAGCAAGACGGGAGTCCAGAGGGCAGAGCCCTCTGGGGCCCTCCCTCGGAAGGGAGGGTTTGGGTGGGTGCGACTACTAACAGATGAGGATGAAGCCAGAATGACTTATAAATTAATTGCACTTGATGTAGATGGAACATTGCTGAATGATCATCATGAACTTACCGAATGGACTCAGGAGACCTTGATCCAAGCTTCCCGTCAGGGAGCAGAGATTGTCCTGTGTTCAGGTAGAGGTCCTGCCAACACGATTCCTTTTATGGAGCAGATGGGACTGGATGGATATGTGATTACGCATAACGGCGCCGTTACCGCGCAAGTCGATACCTGTGAGGTAGTTCATCATTTTGCATTAGATGGACAAGGACTGGAGCCGATTATATCTTACTGTCGAACCAATGGAGTACATTTTGACATCAATACAGCATTTGGTCTGTATGTGGATCAACCGGAAGGTTTGGGGTTGCAGGTGCGTGAGATGTATTACAACTTTATGGCCGAGCCGCTGAAGTTACCCAAGTGGGTTGACATGACAGAACCGCTGGCGAAGTTCACTGCATTTGGTCCGATTGAACAGATGGATGCAGTACTTCAGGAATGGTCTACCTGGAATCTGCCTTATTATATGACACGGAGTGGTGACTTTTTTATTGATCTGATGCATCCCGAAGCGTCCAAAGGCGATGCACTTAAAAGGCTTGCTGAATCGAAAGGAATCATGCCTTCGGAGATTATGGCGATTGGTAACTACTTCAATGATATTACGATGCTGACCTTTGCGGGCAAAGGCATTGCCATGGATAACTCACCGGACGAGGTGAAAGCTGCTGCGGACGAGGTTACACGCTCCAATAACGAGCAGGGTGTGGCACACGCAATCCAAAAATATGTGTTATCCGTCTAACCCTACATCTTATACTTAAAATGCACGCTTTCCTCATAATCTACCGTCCTCAGGGGCATCCTAAGAGAATAACGTTAGGAATGGAGGAGGACACGTGATGAATTATGATGTGGAATTGGTTGCAGACCTGCGGACATCAGGTGGAGAAGTACAGGACGTGATGGTCAATGGTCAATATGCAGGCTCACTGTTCCTTGTGTATAGAGAAGGAGATCGTTTATCAGGTAGTCTTCAGATCGAGCAGGAGTCTCTGCCAGATGATACAGAGCAACGTATCGTGGAAAAAGTGCATGCCTATGTCCGATCTCTTGCAGATGCGTTGGAAGCTGCGTATTATGAAGTGCTGGTTAGTTGTGGCTCATTACATACGGTTCTGCATATGCCTGAGTCAGAGACAGTGTGGCCGTCTGAAGAGATGAATCATGACGAAGGCAGCTATGACGATATAGGTAGCAGTGGAAGTAAGGTAATCCCTGTTTCACAAGCCGAATCGTTTACATATGAAGATCGGGATCAGGTTCTGGAGATGGAAATGGTAAGTGCAGGACGCAGCATATCGACTTATATTTTCAATGATGTCGAAGGGCAGGAACTAGCAGAAGCTTCCTTAAAACAATATGGCGCTGATGTACAAGGTGAAATACACTGGTATGACGAGCCGGAAGAGAATCAATTGGAAGCTGCGGCAGAGTTGCTGGTCAGAGAGCTGGATGAAGATATCATCGATACGATTACAATCCGCATGTGGCATCAGGGCAACGAACTCGAAACGTTAGAGTGGGTACATCGCGATTTCTCCGAGGAATTTGAGGATACCGATGAATCGGATTTGGATGAGCTGGAAGCTGCTGAAGAAACATGTTATGTCATGCTGAAGCGTAAGGATCGGGAGTTCCGGGTATATGAGCTGTTTCTTCAGGAGCGAGGTGGATTGCCTGTGGGAACAGCAACAATAGACACTTCTCATTCCGATCTGACGGGATACATTGATTACGAGGTTCCTGGTACCAGCATTCAGCGAAAGAGCCTGGTCGAAGTGTTGATGCAGGAGTTGGACAAGGAAATGGAGTTTGACACCTTGCACCTGACGATGTTGTATCGAAATCAGATTATTGATGAAGCCAGAATAGATGGGTAAAGGGCAACCGCCTTTTACCTTTTTTTGTTCTCATTTTGACGAAAAATCCATTTCCCGGTATAGTACCATTAGTTTAAAAGAGATCAGGAAGCGGAGGAGAACAATGATGCACTCATTCAGGATCAGTAGCGAATATATTAACGATGGTTTTCAAGCGGTTCAGGCGAAGCCGGAAGATACGGAGGATGTGATGTCGCTGCTGGTGGAGACAGCCGAATGGTTACAGAGCCAAGGTTCTTCCCAATGGAACGCTTTGCTTAAAGGTGAAGATTCACATGATACGGCAGGGGCGATTCGCCGTGGGGATGTGTTTGTATTTAAAAAAGGGGCGGACGTAGCGGGGATGGTCATCCTTTTGGTTCAGCCAAGTCCTTGGGATATTCATCTTTGGGGTTCAAAAGCTCATGCCGAGGATGGCGCAATTTATCTGCATCGGCTAGCGATTCGAAGAAAATATGCTCAGAGCGGTTTAGGACGGTCCATTTTGCAATGGTCCAGCAGCGGGATACATTTTGAAGGCAAACATACTGTTCGGTTAGATTGCGGAGCGAGCAATGCTACGTTGAACGCCTTTTACGCGCGGAACGGGTATACTTTTTTGGGAGAGACCGATGGTTACAGTACATATGAGAAGCCCGTGGAGCTACTGAGCTGAGAATTCTGACTATCCTATGAATATGTTGACGACAACCGCAAGCGATGGGCTGCTGAATTAGAGCTTTTGCTTCTGAGGGGAACGTTTCATGAATATGTTGTATATACGAGTTATCGTAATATAGATGTTCCGGCTTCCCTATGTCATAATGGATAGTAGATTAGTACGTAAGTTAGAAAGGGGGAAACTAACGGTGAAATTGCTGCAGGCGCTTTTCTTTCCTCCGGAGCAGCCCGGAGGTGTATCCTCTATGATTCCGTATATGCAAGAGAGATTTACAACCCCGAGGTGGGAAATGGATCTGTTCTCGTTGCCAAAGCGAATTCGCAACAAGGGCAGAGAGGAAGTTCAGTTCGAAACGTTTGACTGGACGGAATATCAGGATAGTCCTGTTGTCCAAAAATATATTCAAACTTATCGTGATTATCTTTGGTGGACCAAACTGCGTATTCAGAAGCCCTATGATCTGATCCATGCCCACCACCCAATTGCAGGACTTGCGATGAAAACAGTTTTCCCGGATACACCCCTCATTCAGACGATACACTCCAGTTATGAACGAGAATTAATCCTTAATGGACGCATTGAAACGGATGGACCGGAGCATCGATTCCTGCTTGCGATATATGGTGAGCTGGAACACCAGGCAGAGCGCCTTTTGACGGTGTCGGATTCGTTCCGCCGTTATCTGGCTCCCTACGTGAAGGAACCTGATGTCATCGGTGTGATTCCCAATGGATTTGATGAGAAGCGCTTTAAGCCGATCCCTCATGATAATGCGATACCACAGCTGGTCACGGTATGTCGGCTTGTTCCGGCAAAAGGGTTGGATATTCTTTTCAAAGCTTGTGCGGAACTGAAGGGTCGAGGTCATGATTATGTGTTACATATTATTGGAGATGGACCGATTCGTCCTGATCTGGAAGAATTGGCGCAACGATTGGGGATCTATAATGAGACCATTTTCTATGGTTACACGCTGCACCCTGAGGAATTCATGCCATTCTTTGATATTTTTGTACTTCCTTCACGGGCAGAAGCATTTGGTTCCGTCTTCGCTGAAGCGGCGCTGAGTTGTCTTGCCCTTGTGGGTACGGATGTAGGTGGTATACCGGAACAGATCGAGAACGGTAGCAATGGGTTGCTTGTACCGGCAGAAGATCCTTCTGCATTGGCTGAAGCGCTTGAAAAGGTGATGCTGGACCCGGCTTATCGTTATGAACTTGCCCGTTCAGCGTGTGAAAAAGCCAAGACACATTACTCGCTCGGCAGATCAGTCAATGAGCTGAAAAAGATGTATCTACAGTTTCCTAGCCAAGCCTAAAACGTAGAGCAAAAAGTGCGAGCCGCTGTGATAAACAGCGGCCTTTTGTCATGTTTAAGGAAAGAGTACCCGCGGTGAATTGTGGTTAGAAGGCAAACGGATGCTCATATTCATGAAATACATGGACCGTGAGATTTATATATTGTTGCGTTTACGAAAGGTGCCCCAGCGGTTCAGTACCAATTTGGCAGCCCAGATTAATGCCATTGTTCCAAAGATGGGGTAAAGGATGGACAGCAGGGAACTGAATCCAAACTGGCTGAGTGAGTAACACAATAGCATAATGGTTAATGTAATGAAACGGGGATGGACACGTATATGTTGTCTCAGTTGCAAGGTCATTCCATAGATATCGGCTACAAAGGTAGTGAATATTTCCATGAAAATAAGGGATACATATACAGATTGCACTGCCCATCCAAGTTGAAAGGCAATGCTGCCCATCGGGATTTCGAATTGGATGATGCCGGGCATCTGAGCTGACATGGCAAAATGAGCTGCCATCAGCATGAAACCAACGCCAATTCCACCCAATACTCCACCCCACTTCAGCACATTCCGACTACGAATCTGGTTACCTACAGGCACAAGAACAGCTTGAGCCAACACCAGATTGAATGAAGTATACAATAGTGGAGACAGCCACACTTGAATAGGGTTTGAGTCTGTCGTCAGTGTGATGAATCGGGAAGCACCTGGATGATGGATCGTACTGGTGATCATGAGCAGAGATAACAGGAGCATCATGGGCACAACGATGCTATTCATTTGTAGGATGGCTTGAATGCCCCGACCGAGAAGCAGATATGTCCCTACAAGTGTGACGATCAGACCTGTCTGATAATGCAAACCCAGATGCTCGACAAAAACGGAGCCTGCTCCGGCAAGCATGACACTGTTCACGCCAATGAGAATGAGAAGGGTCACCCAGGTGATCCATTTGCCCGCCTTATGGCCGAATAAATGTTTGTTCAGATCCTCATAAGAGCGGGACCCGGTATCGTGAGCGATCAGCATCATTTTGGTACCTAACCAGACAAAGAGCATGGTGGATAAGCCTATGGTGATGGTGGCCCATTTGCCATACTGGGTAAAAAACTGCAAAATTTCCTGCCCTGTAGCGAAGCCGGCTCCAACAACCGTTCCAATGTATGTAAATGCGATCTGCAGCACCCGAAATGCCTGTTTCATGTGTTTCCCCTCTCAGGCCCCTGTATAGTTTGGACATGCGGGTACCATGGTACAAGGTATGCTTGACCCACGAAAGTCATGACAATCGATAATGAGCTTTGGCTTGAAATGCGTCCCAAGGACAACGCCCAGGCAATTTCGCTTGAACTTATAGATAGATATATGATACTTTTACCTCATAGGATAGGCTTGGGAGGTCAAATCATGGAATTATTGAAACAACGAATTTTACAAGAAGGTGTGGTTATCTCGGATCAAGTATTAAAGCTGGATGGTCTGTTGAACCACCAGATTGATCCTGCATTAACGATGGAGATGGGACGTGAGTTTGCTGCCCGTTTTCGTGAAAGTGGAGTAACTCGGGTAATCACGGTAGAATCCTCAGGGATTCCGGTTGCGTTTGCCGCAGCCTATGAACTTGGGGTGCCCCTTGTATTCGCCCGTCGCAAAAAAACACTTCTGGCTGATCCTGATGCTTACTGTGAACGTGTACCGTCCTTTACCAAAGGAATTGTAACTGACATTATGGTATCCCGCGAGTTCATTCATGAGAATGACCGCATTTTGTTCATTGATGATATCATTGCCAATGGAGATGCCGCTCGTGGCGTCATCAAAATTATCGAGCGTTCCGGTGCGGAACTCGTCGGATTCGGCGTTGTGGTCGAGAAAAGTTTCCAGGCAGGGGCACGCACGATTCGTGAACAGGGTATTCCGGTGGAAGCCTTGGTACGCATTCGTTCCCTGAACGATGGAACAGTACAATTTGACGATAACGAAATGTGACATTTTAAAGGAATAGGGCCTATTTTTTGAACTATGCCTTTGCATGACCGCCGATTTCATTTATAATGGGGTTATGTTAGGGAGAGGAGGCAACACCATGGGGAACCAACCGGCAACAGAACAATTTTTTAATGATAAGCTGGCGGAATCGAAAGTTCATTTTGAACGTGCCCTGGATTGTAAACATACGGAATTCGATGACCTTTATCCCTATATGATTGAACATCCTCAATTTTTCTGGTACAAACGCTATGTTGCCTGGTCAGAATTACTGACGATTGTAGGCTTGTGCGAAGAGTTGTCCTTCTCTTGGAAAGAACAATTTACACCGCATCAAGTGGAGTACCTTGAAGAACGTGTGATGTCCGCCAAAGTGCTTGATTTTTGGTTCGAGAAGAACGACAGCAAAGAGCACGCGCAGCGGTAACTTTCAGTCGGGACATAATTTCGAATGACATGACAGTCCAATACAGTCACGTGAGACCTAAATGACTTTTCATTTAGGTCTCTTTTTGTAAATAAATTTGAAATATAGGAGCCATGAAGATGATTAGTGATACAGAATTGGACGCCCTGCGTCTGTCAGGTGAGAAAGTTAGAGTCGTACGGGACGAGCTGGAATCGAACGACGTGAAGGGGATTGTGGTTGCCTGGGATGGCGAGCAGGTACTTATACGTCGTCAGAATCGACGTGTAGTTAAGCTGGACCGAGGTTACAGCTATCAGCTGTTCAGCGAGCCGCGCCAGAGTCCACTTAGTGAGTAACAGCTTGTAATTATGGCAGGGCCATGAGCGTTAAATGTTTGGAATTACCATGATTTCTTGGCATAATTGGCTCACTCGGGAGAGAAGATAGGTACAGTGAGGAAGATCTGTAACTATAGCCGAGAGGGTGTGCTACAAGCCATGACATTGATGAATGATAAAGTTCATGCCTACAAGGATCAGATTGGAGCATTAAGCGATGTGCTGCCAGGTGTGGTGAAGTCGTATCATGAGTTTACCGGAGAATGCTTCCAACCTGGCGTGATTGATGCGAAGACAAAACAGCTAATTGCGCTTGGCATTGGATTATTCGCCAACAATGAGGTATGTACCTTCTACCATGTAGAAGAAGCCCGTGCCAAGGGTGCAACTGATCAGGAGATCATGGAGACCGTAGCCGTGGCCGGAGCTGTTGGTGGAGGACATGCCCTGTCTCAGGGTGCGATGCGAGTGCAGAAGGCGCTGCATTAGTAAGCAATGCAACATAAATTTTTAAGTGCAAAAAAGGCATCCGGTTAATAACCGATGCCTTTTTGTATGTGAATCACATTTTACCTAACATTTTATCATACATAAACTGTCCAGTTACCCGACGTGCTGTTACATAACGATCATTGAAGTATGGATTCGATAACTTCGTGATGCTTACACCTTTACTGCTGGAGGCATGAGCGAATTGTCCGCCGCCGATATATACACCTGTATGTGAAATGCCTTTGCCTGTTGTATTAAAGAACACCAGATCACCTGTCCGAACATTGCTCTTGGAAACGGGAGTACCTGCTTTGGCTTGCTGCTGCGAAGTACGTGGTAATTCAATGCTGTATTTGTTGAAAAGATATCTCATAAAACCAGAACAGTCGAAGCCGGCTACAGTTGTGCCACCCCATTTGTAAGGAATACCTGTCATGTTGTTCACTACGGAGTTGATACTGCTTGCCTCTGTGCTTGTTGCCCCGGATGTAAATAATACAGCTGCTCCAAAAATGGAGATAATCAGTTTTTTCAAAATCAATGTTCTCCCTTCGATGCCTACGGAGTTAGCTAAGGGTTCGGTAGAAGGTTCCCTATATTTCCTATGTATAAGAATAATTCACCCAAATTGGTTCCCCCGTTTTCAAACATGAAACTCGGCAATGAATAATTAAGTTTTTGTAACTATTTGAAACTATATTGCATAAATGCGTAATTGTCAAACCCATTTAAACCCTTTCTTAATACCTCAATGTTAGCGGAATTAAGGTTTTTATATGAAAAAAGGGATCAAGTTGGGGTATCATTCATGACAAAAACGTCATTATTGATTCGTTTAAGACGAATTTGGATAAATAGATAGGTTTGTCATGAGTTAAAAGAACTATTCCTTTATGTAGAATTAGAGAGATTATATTCATTGAGTTGCATATATTGACAAAAATCGATTTTTTGCATATTATCTGATTATCCAATCCACATATTGGATTAAAATTGATTTTATTATGCGATAAATACAAATAAAGGAGGTTTAGAGACGCGTATCATAGGTAAAGTAGAAGTGGAAGATTTATAAAAACGAACATAGGAGAGTGTTACATTTGAAAGCGAAGAAAATAATTACTTTTGTCCTGGCATGTACGATGGTGTTCTCAGCAGTTGGAATGGCAGTTCTCCCTGTAGGGACGGTATCTGCTGCAGATGCGTCGGGTACTACAGCGAGTATTTCTGATATTTTGAAGAACCAGCTGCCGGATGGAGGTTGGAGAAAAGATTATAAACAGACAAGTGGAGAGTGGGCAAAGTCCACGATAGACAACAAGGCTACATACTCAGAAATTAGAAGATTGGCGAAGGAATTTAAAAAGACGAATGATCCGCGTTACTCCACAGCTGCAATCAAAGGAATTAACTTTTTGATCAACATGCAGTATTCAAACGGCGGGTGGCCACAAGTTTACCAAAGCTCCGGATACCACAAGCACATCACTTACAATGATGATGCCATGATTAATGTAATGATCATGCTGGATGAAGTAGCGGCACGCAAAGGTGATTTCTCATTTATCGACAGTACACTTGCTAACCGCAGTAAAAATTCAGTTGCCAAAGGTGTGGAGGCGATTCTGAATACACAGGTCGTTTCAGGTGGTAAGCTGACAGCATGGGGACAACAACATGATTCCAGCTCTCTTAAACCAGCGAGCGCAAGAATCTACGAAGTGCCATCGCTGACAGCTGGAGAGAGTGTAACGATTGTTAAATTTCTGAAAACCAGACCTGCTAACGCTAAAATTACCGCATCCATTAAAGGAGCGGAGGCTTGGTTTAACAAAGTGAAAATTACGGGTTACAAGTATGAAAGAGCTAATGGAGATAGTAAAATTATCGCTGATTCCAAAGCTGCACCAATTTGGGCACGCTTCTATGAGATCGGAACGGATAAACCAATCTTTATTGGTCGTGACGGGGTAGTTAAATACAAATTAAGTGATATTGATAAAGAAAGAAGAGGCGGTTATGCATGGTATGGCAACTGGCCTTCCAAGCTGTAATTTGTAGTATGCTTCCGTATTAATGAACCAAACTATTAGCAACAGTTAAAGGTAAGGCCCGAATCGACATGGACGTCTGATTCGGGCTTTATTGTTATTATTTTCAGTGTTGACATGATAGATTACGCATGATATATTATTTCTTGTCGCCGATATGGATGACGAAGATACAATATGCGGTCGTGGCGGAATTGGCAGACGCGCACGGTTCAGGTCCGTGTGGGCTAACCCCCGTGGAGGTTCGAGTCCTCTCGACCGCATCTAATAAAAAGACTCCTTAAGCTAACGCTTAAGGAGTCTTTTTTTGCATTTTTTGATATAACACTAACTTTAGTGATGAGTATTCAAGAGGTTAGTGCTTAGCTGCACGTACAGCAAATGTCTTCCATCAGCCATACGGAACGTTTATTGTGCTGCGGTAACATTAACGCTGTCAATATTCGGTCCTTCCGATCCGGTGGTAACCACTTTCAATGTATTGGTCCCCGTGTTCATGGGGACCTGTATTGTTTTTTCAACCCAAGTGGACCAGCTTCCCGTAGCGGGAAAGGGCTCGTTGCTGATGACTTTGGTTCCGTTCACAAAAATGTCGAGGTTCCGAGTGCCGCTTTCCAGCGCATAACGAAACTTTACGTTTTTGGTACCTGTTGTCGTGTTATTAATGCCGTTCCATTGAATGGCTGAACCAGTCATCGCATTGAAGTTAACATACCCGGAGCCAGTGTAACCGGGGTAGATTGTTTCAATGGCAGCTTCCGTAAGTGACGTTCCGGTCTCGGCTTCATACGTCGTGCCACTGCCTGTATTCCCGCCGCTATTTCCGCCAGTAACGTTGGCAACAAACGTTGTTACGCTCTGAGGCGGGAGCTGTGCCGTGAAGGCTCCATTGGATACGTTAAGCGAGGTTCCGCTTGCCAGGTTTCGACTGCTGTCCGTAATCCATGAGGACACAGTAGAGGCATTACCATTCTGCAGAACGAATTTTTGGCTTGTGGCTGAAGTTCCACGGTTAATTGCCACGACGACGACTTTGTTATCACCTTTATAGGCTGAGACAAATGTGTTCGTATCCGGATTTTTCGTTGCATCGACTCGCAGGTAGCCTGGACGCACGAATTTAGAGAAATGAGCCATATTATACCCGCGTTTGCTTATGGTACCGTCCTCTTTCATCGGACCATACTGTCTGCGGATGTACCACCACACGTAGGCCTGGAAATCACCTTCTACCATGGCATTGTGCATGTGATAGGAAACGTCTAATGCTTCAGGCCAGCGGTCTGCTGAGTTGTTGTCACTGTTTGGAACATACACTTCAGTCATCCACAGTTCTTTACCGGCTCCTTTTTGCTTAAAGAGAGGGTAGGCAAAATTCGAAATCTGGGTTCCATACGTATGTGCTCCCAGAATGTCCATGTTGGCAAGTGCCTGCGGATCATTCAGGATTGGGTCGGATATGTTCTTTAAGTACTGGAAGGATTCAGGCGCCATGACTTTGGTACCTTGGATGGACCCGGCATTTTCTTTCATGAATCGAAGGATCTCTTGTGGAGTCCACCAAGTCCAGTCATGAGCATAATCCGGTTCGTTTTGTACAGAAATGGCATACAGATCTACGCCGTTATTTTTCATGTAGGTTACAAAGTCGTTCAGATGTTGCGCATATGCGGTATATTTGTCGTATTTCAGACGTTTGGCATTTGTGTCCCCATTGCGGTTGAATGTTTCAACCATGCTGCTTGGAGGATTCCATGGGGATGCAAATACAATAGCACCCTTTTCGATAGCCCGTTTGGCTGTGGCAACTTCACGATACCAGTTATTGGAATCTGGATCAACGTAGATCCTGAGAATGGAGAAGCCTAATTGATTCTGGTCATTACCAAAAGCAGTTTCACGTTGAGCGGGAGTCAGATCACCAATCCAGGCAGGAAGGTTAATGCCCCCAAAGCCCTTGATCAGCTGTTTTTCCGAGGACAAATTAATGTTGGCATCGCTGGCTGCTGACACATTTGTCGGGGTTAACATCAAAGGCAGGGCTGTTAAACAGGCCAAAAGAACATTAATCGTCTTTTTTAGTTTGAATTTCACTACTTTCATCCTCCTCGATAATAGTAAGTTACATAGAGAAACCGCAACCAGGAATAACAAACAAGAATAGCGGATTGTCTGGCATTTATTTTATGTAAACCCTTTCAAAACCTCCTTCCATAAATCATAGGATAGAATTGAAGCATAGAACCTCTTTCATTTGTTGATTCTACTAAAAAATTCCTAAACTGAAAACCTGACAAATTACAGTATTTTTTCTAATTAATCTCTATTTTCTAACTATTCAATGACAGTTCTTGTCTGAATGCAAAAGGGAAAACTGGAATGATGGGGGATTCGCTTGAGATAGAGGTCTTCAATGGGCGGGGGTATGATCATTAAGGAAGGCTTTGGCTTACATATTCCTCCCTTCATTATCAAACAATGAGATCACAGAAGTTACGGGGAGGGAATCATGATGAAGGTACAGAGAAAGAATTATCGATTCATTGCAGGTATCATGGCATTATTGATTGTGTTTTACGCAGGCATATCGGCAGGAGGGCCTACAGCGGCAGCTTCAGAG
This sequence comes from Paenibacillus sp. FSL H7-689, assembly GCF_000517905.1. Taxonomy (NCBI): domain Bacteria; kingdom Bacillati; phylum Bacillota; class Bacilli; order Caryophanales; family Paenibacillaceae; genus Paenibacillus; species Paenibacillus sp. FSL H7-689. The sequence continues at coordinate 158,090 of NZ_ASPU01000015.1, read as the reverse complement.
TCCACATCGAATCACAAACGGTTAGCGATTATCATCGATGATGTTGGTAATGACATGAAGGGTACGGCAGAGATCCTGGCGATGCCAGTCAAACTGACGGTAGCGGTTATGCCTTTTTTACCAACAACGAAGAAAGATGCGATGGCTGCACATGAAAAGGGAATGGATGTGATTGTGCACATGCCCATGGAACCCAAGAAAGGACGACCTGAATGGCTGGGCCCGGGTGCAATCACATCCAATCTAACAGATGAAGAAGTCCGCTCACGCGTGGAGAAAGCGATTGATGATGTGCCCCACGCCATTGGCATGAACAATCATATGGGTTCCAAAATTACTTCGGACAAACGCATCATGTCCATTGTGCTCGATGTATGCAAGGAGCGGGGTCTCTTCTTTGTAGACAGTCGTACGAACTTTCGCTCCGTGGTGGGGGAACTGGCCATATCCAAAAACATGCCACCTGTAGGTAATGACATTTTCCTGGATGATCAAAACTCCAAGCAACACATTCGCAAGCAACTGGATCTGGCTGCTCAGCGTGCGATCGACAAGGATATCTGTGTTGTCATTGGTCATGTCGGTCATTCGGGGATGAACACATCCGCAGTAATTCGTGAATCCGTCTCCCGTCTGCAAAATCAGGTCCAATTTGTAGGGATTGGTGATCTGGTTCGAGATGTGTGGCAATGGCAGTCTGCTCCTACACTACCGACAGATAATAAATAATGCCATTGGCAATGGACTGGGCGATTCGTTTTTGCTCAGCGGGGTCATTCATTCTGGCTCGATCTGCCGCATTGCTCAAAAATCCGGTTTCGACGATGACGGCAGGTTGCTTCACGTAATTCAATATATAAAAGGGCTTGCCCCATACAACCCCGTGCTCCGTTTCGTACAACTTGTTCATGGCATCCTGAATGGATTGGGCCAGCAAATAACTCCTGCCTTCTTTCTGGTGCAGTACCACCGGGCCGTGTGCTGTCGATCGGGGACTCCAGTTCGCATGAATGCTGACCACGATATCTGTACTTACTTCTTCGCTAAGGCTTTTACGTTGAGCAAGATCTCTGGTATGACGGGAGCGGCTGTTCAGCCAGCGGTTCTCATCACTAAGTGCATAATCACCAAGTCGATTGATGATAACGGCATAACCTTTGCTGCGAAGCAGGAGATAGACCTTTTGGCTAATGGCCAGGTTGATATCTTTTTCCAGCACACCTTGGGCTGACGTACCACCGTCAATACCCCCATGGCCTACGTCGAGCAGGATAACGGGTGCTGCAAAGGCATGATGACTTGAGCGATAAGCATCTCCATCGGTCACTGGTAGCATGGATGGACTGTTCTGGGACGGGGCTGCTTTTCCATGCGCGACATGGTGGGGCAGGATGGGAAGACAATGGAAGCTAATGAGCAAGGCCACCGAAGCGGTCAGTAGCTTATACATGGGAATACACACTCCTTCATGAAATAGGTACCGGATGCAGATTAAAGACTGTATGGATACCTTTGGCATTAGACTGTGCATTTTGAGGGTTTTCATACTCCTTTCAATAAAAAAATGTTTAACCATTGCACATCCTGCACACAATAGAACTATCGTAAGCTCCGTGAAAGTGCAGGAGCGAAGGAGGCAGAGGTTATGGCCAAAAGTGATGAGTTGGTAAAATACATTACGCAACGTGTAGTACATTATATCGATACGCCGAAGGATGAGCGGAAAGGTCGCACCAAAAGGAAAGAGCCGTGGGCGATGAAGTGGTTTGGTATGATCCCTTTCGCTGTATCCCTGTGGGTGGGGAAAAAGGAAAAAGAATTCGATACACAGTCTCATAAACGAAGTTCTTCGGGAAAAGGGTGACTATCCCTTACCTATTTCACTAATGGTAAACCAAAAGACGCAATCCCTTAATAAAATGGGAAGGCGTCTTATTTGTTGTTTTACAAATTATCTGACTGTGTCTTAAGAATTTGCTGATGATCAAGGATTTACGAGGTAAAAATGGCCATCTTGCTGCAATGTGCTTAAAGGGACAAAGCGTTGAATGGATGATTTTCCACCTAGCGCTACATATAGAATGGACTCTGCTTCCTGATCTGCATGCCATAGCTGATAACCGCTAACGGGTAGAGGACCACCGTATACAACGTTACGATCACCCGCTGAGAAAACAATCTCTTGATTCTCCCCGTGTTGTATCACATCTTGTGCCCGGTCGGCAGCAACAGGTTTGGAGGTAATCCACAACAAATTGTCAGCCGGATTGAAGACGGGGCGAAGATGAAGTGGATCGACTGATAAAGATGGCGTTGTGGATAAATCAGTTATGCTGGCAGAGTTCTGTTTGGAATCAGCCTCCAGCAGGTTCAGTAACTCTGAAGGTAGTACATCTCCGTTCGTAGCCTCAATATAAAGTGCAGGATGATTAGGTTGTTCCACTTTCCAATAAGCCAGTAGGGGAAGAGCATAACCAAGATGAAGCTCTCCTCCGCCAGCGAGTAATACCTCAAGATTCACATGTTGTCGATCCAAGGCTTGTCCAAGAAGTTCATTGTCGTATGGTGACTGTTCTCCATGACCATATTCACTAAGCATCAACTGGCCCTGCTCTGTGGCCGTAATAATCATATATCCGATAGGTTTGCCTTCAAACTCAGCTTGTACAAGCCAGCTATGTAAACCCGGCCCCAGAGGGTAGAAGTCCAGGTCGGCGTTCTTCCAATGCACTTCGCCGTTAGCTGTACCAAGTGTAACAGCTTGTTGCTCTGCAAACTGTTGCACAGCAGCGGGAGCTAGCTTTTCATTCTGAATGGCATGATGTTTGGAGCTATACTCTGTTGATGATGCGGGGGATAGCGAAGACATTTTTTGTTCCTCTGCATTGGCTATCGACCAAAAAGAGAATAGGGCAAGACAACTGAGCAAGCCCAAGGTTATACAGGTTGTTTTCCAAGCGTTGTTCCAACACGTATGAAAGAATCGTCTCAAATTTACACCTACTTTTTCATTTATCCGTTACCTGAGCGGGTCCTAGTTTCATTCTAGGGGACAGGCTATGCAAAGGTTGCTGCAACCTGTCGGGTAGCTGATCATAAATAAACACTACTTTTGCCAGCATTTGCAGGAAAAGTAGTGTCTTCGTCTATCTTAAGTGAAACATGCCGCTGCTAATGGCAGTCACTTTCACTTTGGGTTCATATTGCCAGATCATCTCGGTCCGGCGTGTCTCATACTGCAGTTTCATAGCTTCGCGATCGATTACCGCCTGTTTTGCTTTCTCTTCTTCGGCATCTGTCTCGGAGTCGATCGGTACTGCGGCCTCTGCCGCCAGTTCTACATCTGCTCCAATGGGTTTAGCGTTAGTTATATCCACAACTTTTTTCAGTGGTGCAGGTGGCGTACGGTCAGAATGGACATTCTCATTCTCCGTGTCTGAGGTTATGTTACCTGGTGATTCTACCTCAGGGGTATCTTCCCGAAGTACCGCCTCATAGTAGGTGTCCAACACGTCCAGCTCCAGATCAAGCCGCTCTTGTGCTTTCTCTGCCCAGCTATAATCGAGTTCCAACAAGCGGTTCGTCAAATGAGATTCCAAAGCAGCTCCGGCATCAAATAACGAAACTTTAGCTGTCTGTACATGCATGTTCTCCGCAAGCCTCGGACTAAGATCACGTCGGTTCAGCTTGGTGCCGAATTTTTCTATAATTTCACCCGAGCGAAGGGAAATGCCGAGAAAATGCAATTCCTCCCGTTTCAAATCACAGGCGAATTCCACCTTGAAACAGACACCAAGCCAAGGCTCATATACGGCTGGCGCTGTAGCCCGCAATTGCCGTTTGGCAGCCTGTTCGAACAGGTTCACGAAGGCACCGCCTTCACGGGCAGCGCCGAAAATCTGCTGCAGTCTGCGACTGCCATACACCACTTCTTCACGCAATATTCGTCCTGGCCCCAGCTGTGGCAACGATGGCGTAATACCGAAGTAACGGCCTAAAATAGTTTCTTTTGGTGGCTCGCCTTGAGGACTGCCGTTGGTTACGCCATTCGTTCCATCGGGGTTAGGAACAGCAGGAGGTGATGCTTGCGCAGCTTTGGCTTCTGCTGCTTCAATGGCCTGCTGATAACTGTCAGGATCAAATATAAATGTAAAGGACATCGTCTCAGCGGGTGCTCCGGTTCGTTCCACGAACCCCCAATAATAGGGGCGATTGGTCAACGCTTTGTCCGCCTCAGGAGAGAGTTTGACTGTAACATGGGCAGGGGAACGCTCCATAATCTGACAATCCAGTGCTTCCAGATAGGTGAGAACATAAGCCTGCACTTCATGGGGAGACATGGTCATGAGTTAGCTACCTCCTTTACGAAGATCTAACAACCCGGATACGGCAGGCCCTTCATCTGAAACCTCACGTTGAATAGAGTTCAGCGATTGTCCAAGTGAATCCATTTTTCGGCGAATATCTTCATCAGTTTGTGATTCCAGCATGATCTTGTACAAACTTTTCTCAATAGACTCCTTCTTCTCCAGCCGTTCCAGAATGACATCCAGCCCGCCGATCACCATCTCAAACATATTGATCTTCTCATGCAGCAGATTCAGAATATGTTCCTCAATGGTTCCAGTCGTGGATAAATTGAAGATGTTCACGTCATTTTGCTGTCCCAGCCGGTGTACCCGACCGATCCGCTGCTCTACCCGCATAGGGTTCCAAGGCAGATCAAAGTTGATCATATGATGGCAAAATTGCAAATTGATGCCCTCACCACCTGCTTCGGTTGCAATCATGGCCTGCACACGCCCGCGGAAGAGATCCATCATCCAGTCTTTTTTGCCTCGATTCATGCCACCCCGATAGGGTACTGCCGTAAGCCCATTGTTGCGGAAATAGTTTAGCAGATACTCCTGCGTGGCCCGGTATTCAGTGAAGATAATTACTTTTTCATTCATGTTCCGAACCAGTTCCATCGTTTTCTCCGCTTTGGTATTCTCCTTGATCGCTTTAATATGGGCAACGAGTTCCCAAATCTTGTCCCGAAGGGGAGAGTCCAGCGGAAGTTTCTTCGACAGATTAACCAGCGTCACGAATACAGCATCCCGACTGCTGCACACTTCACGCTGCAATGTAACAAGGGAGAGCATGCTGCTCAGGTTGCCGCCAGCTTCCTGGTACTGGTCTTTAACAAAGGAAGTCACGCCATCATAAAGCGCTTGTTCTTCGGGCGATAGTTGCAGATTCACGTTGGAGACATTCCGTTTGGTAAATTGAACAGGGCCTTCGCCGCGGCGGTTACGAATCATGACTTTGGATAACTCGTTCTTAAGCTGTTCCTGATTTTTCGGAACCCGTTTGTCTACAACAAAGTTGGCCGCAAAGTCACCCTGACGACCCAGTTGACCGGGCTTCAGCAGGTTGATCAGATTGAACAATTCACTCATATCGTTCTGCACAGGTGTAGCTGTGAGCAGCAGACAATACTTTTTGCGCAATTTGAGCATGAATTGATAGTTGGTTGTTTTCTTGTTTTTGAGTTTATGAGCCTCGTCAATAATAATCATGTCGTAGTCGGTATTCAGCAGCATATCTTTATGCGGGTCACGTTTGGCTGTATCCATGGAAGCAACAACCACTTCATTCTGCCAGGAATAGGCCTTTTTCTGGGCAATAGCAGGGATGCCAAATTTTGAATTCAACTCCCGTACCCATTGCAGTACAAGAGAGGCTGGCACGAGAATGAGTACCTTGGATACGAGACCCCGAACCATATATTCTTTCAGAATGAGACCGGCTTCAATGGTTTTGCCAAGACCCACCTCATCGGCGAGAATGGCCCGGCCTGACATTTCAAATAATACTCTGCGAGCAGTGTCCATCTGGTGAGGGAGTGGAGTGAGGCCTTGTAGATGCTTGAGACATTGGATCTCGTCAAAATTGGGAATCAGGTTGGTCTCTTCGGCTTGAATACCCAGTTGGAAGAGTCGATAATCCCCCCAAGGACCTCCTTTATCCAGTCGTGATTCCAATTGATTAATCCAGGTCCGATCAAATTCCAACGGAACGGGTAGCTCGGCTACAGGTTGATTCATGTGGTGCGGGTTTTTCCGGTTCATGGTGTTTCCTCCCCTGCCATACGTGATGACGTTTTATTCGTAGGTAATAGTATGGACGAATGAGAGTCAGTTCATAACTATGTGGGTTCAAATAAGGAATATTTACACTTGTCACTCCGATGACAGAATAACCTTCCAATCGCTGTTATCCCCAGATTTTTTTTGATTCCCTTGTCCAAAGGGGGAAAACCCGGGGATAGCGTATGCTTTCGATGCAGCTTTCTTTCAGAAAGCTTTTAGGCCAACGCTTCGCTTCTTCAGGTTATTTCTGTCCTCTCCGTTCTTGTGTAAAAAGTTTAGTTGAACCAATGTGAACTACAGTTTATTTACAAGAAGCTTGTCCGAGTATAGGGAGTATATGAAGATGGATTATGATAAAAGTCATATGGAAAATCAATATATGGTGTATTATACTGAATTTATATCACTATATGTGGTGTTTAATCATAATTTACTTTTATAGTGAAAATGGAGCTTTATGCCGGGGAGGTTGAATGTAGCGATGAAATCGAACCAACGATCGTACCAATTAGAAGGACTTAGCGAAAAAATATTTCTGGATCGATACGCCTGGAAGGACGCTGATTCGAATAATGCCAAGGTCGGAGATGTGGTATTGGTATTAACGAAGGATGATCCGAAGTTCCCAACCAAGGAAGTGGGCGAAATCATAGAACGTAAGGGTCAGCTTGTACAGGTAAGGACTCGAAGCGGAGAGATGATTGAGACAAACGTGGAGAAATTGACACTCAACATAGAAAAAACACCGGAAGAGATGTGGGACCGTCTTGCCAAAGCGATGGCTTCTGTCGAATCCACAGCCGATAAGCGGGCAACGTGGGAGTCCAAGTTCCGCTCTGTGTTGGAAGATTGGAAGTTAGTACCCGGAGGCCGCATTGCTGCAGGTGCGGGGGCAAGCGATGAGCTGACACTTTTCAATTGTTATGTCATTCCGTCTCCGCAAGACAGTCGGGGTGGCATCATGAAGACTTTGACCGAGATGACGGAAATTATGGCACGTGGGGGAGGCGTAGGTATTAATTTGTCCTCTTTGCGTCCTCGCCGAGCGGTGGTGAAAGGTGTCAACGGATCATCCAGCGGTTCCGTATCGTGGGGCGGATTGTTCAGTTATACGACTGGACTGATTGAACAGGGCGGAAGCCGCCGGGGTGCGCTCATGCTGATGATGAATGACTGGCATCCGGATGTGCTTGATTTTATTACTGTGAAACAAGCGATGGGGCAGGTGACCAATGCCAATCTGTCTGTATGTGTGAGCAACGCATTTATGGAGGCTGTCAAGCAGGACGGAGATTGGGATTTGGTTTTCCCCGATACGAACGATCCGGACTACGACACCGAGTGGAACGGGGATATGCAGCAATGGAAAGCCGCGGGTCATTCGGTGGTGCACTATCGTACACTGAAGGCTCGCGAAATCTGGCATACCATTATTGAATCAGCCTGGAAATCGGCAGAGCCTGGTGTGGTATTCATGGAGTACTATAACCAGATGTCCAACAGCTGGTACTTCAATCCGATTATCTGTACTAATCCGTGCGGGGAACAAGGCCTGCCTGGCTGGGGTGTATGTAATCTGTCTGCCATTAATCTGTCCAAATTCTACGATGAAACAAATCATGATGTGGCATGGGATGAACTGGCGGAAACCACTCGTATCTCGGCTAGATTTTTGGACAATGTCATCGACGCAACACCATATCATTTTGAGGAAAATAGACTGAATCAGCAGCGTGAACGCCGGGTTGGGCTTGGCACCATGGGGCTGGCAGAGCTGATGATTAAGCTGCGTATACGATACGGCAGTCCTGAATCCCTTGAATTTCTGGATAAACTGTATGGATTCATGGCGAAGGAGGCCTATCTAGCATCGGCAGAGATTGCAGCAGAGAAGGGTGCTTTCCCAGCATTTGAAGCTGAACCTTACTTACAGAGTGGATTTATGAAAAACATGGTTGCGACGTACCCTGAAGTGGGAGAGGCGATTCGTAAACAAGGCATTCGAAATGTCACACTGATCACACAGGCGCCAACGGGCAGTACAGGTACGATGGTGGGCACATCAACAGGTATTGAGCCGTATTTCGCCTTCAAGTATTTCCGTCAAAGCCGTCTAGGTTATGATGAACAGTTCGTACCGATTGCACAAGATTGGCTGGATGAACATCCAGGTGAAGCTTTACCCGACTATTATGTGACGGCGATGGATCTGTCGGCTGAGAATCATATCCGGGTGCAGGCAACGATTCAGCAATGGGTAGATAGTTCAATCTCGAAGACGGCCAACTGTCCGGCTGATTTTACAGTGGAGAATACGGCTGAGCTGTACGAACTGGCCTTCGACCTTGGCTGCAAGGGAGTAACGATATACCGTGATGGCAGCAGGGATGTGCAGGTGTTGTCCACGTCGAAGAAGGAAGAGACTCAAGGTGAAGATCAGAACACGGCGGAAGCTGAAGAGAAGACAGTCGTATCTGCTATAGAAAACCCGAATAATGCTGAAGTACAGGCAAGTGATGGAACTTCCAATAGCCAGGTTGGTGTTAGAACGCATTCTTCCGATCAAGCCCCATCCTCTTCTACAGTGCTGGATAAACAATATAGAAGCCGTCCTCAGGTACTGCGTGGTGCAACATACAAAATCAATACGCCATTTGGTATGGCTTACATTACGATCAATGATCTGGAGGGAACGCCGGGTGAGATCTTCCTGAACGTGGGCAAAGCGGGATCGGACGTGTTTGCCATGGCTGAGGCACTTGGTCGAGTATGCTCTCTGTTCCTTCGATATGGAGATCATGGGCACAAGGTTGAACTGTTGATCAAACATCTCAAGGGAATCGGTGGTTCGGGAGCGATTGGCTTCGGAGCCAACAGGGTTGAATCGATTGCTGATGCAGTCGCCAAAGCATTGGAAAGTCATTTACAGAGCGATGTGCAGGAGAACCAAACTGAAGCATTAATAGAACAGAATCAAGTGGAGAGCACGTATCCCAAAGTGGAGGATCAGAAAACCTTTATCGAATCGAGAGATTTATGTCCTTCATGCGGCTCGGCATCCCTGATGAATGTGGAAGGTTGCAAAACATGCAGCAACTGTGGGTACAGTAAATGCAATTAAATATCTTTTGAAAAAAAGAGAAAAAGAAAGGCACTCCTGACTCCATTACGAAGTCAGGAATGCCTTTTTGTCATTTAGATAACTAACACCAATCTTGGCATCGATCTGAAAGTGATTGCAATTCATTAAATACAACACCAGCATGGTAGCCGTCGCACACGGCGTGATGTAACTGAACGGATAAGGGAAGATATACTTTATCGTTCTGTTGAACATATTTCCCCATCGTGAAAATAGGCAACAAGTAGGTACCCTCATTATAAATATTCAGATTAAATCCGGTAAAGTTCACCCAAGGAATACTGGAAACGGGAAAAGTATTTGGCGGTTCATTGGGTTTGGCAACAAATTGTTTGTGATCTTTGTAATTCTTCATATCTTCCAGATAACGAATGTGGAACGTCTCGAAATCTTCATGGAATGCTGTCCAGATCGTTGAGAAACTTTTGTTGTCCTCATGAAAAATTGTATAACTCGGAGACATTTCGTCCCAGTAGCCCAATCTCCCCTCGGCGTCAAAACAAGTTCGAAATTCCCTGTGTGCATTGACAACCGTAGAGATCATGTGAATAAGAGCGGGATAGAACTTCAATCCTTTAAGCTTCAGTTCGTTGATCAATAGAGTGATATCCAGATTAGCAGTTATGCTGTAGGTACATCTGACCTGATTCAAGTAGTGGTCAAAGTATGGCTTTCGATCCCACTGATCTATCACGATTGAATTAAACATAAGTTATAACCTCCTAAATTTGAATAATGTCTTTATTTAGGAGGTATATTTGACTGATTTGACCATATCCTATCACATTCCCAGTATCGTATTTTTAGAAATTGATCCATCTCAGTATAACATGATACTGAATGTGACGCTTATAGCGAAATCGTCTGCAAAACGCTTTTTCAACCTGTTTCATTCCTTTATAATTAAAGTTGTCTTTATAACGAAGAAGAGGGGGGATTAGATGCGTCAGCCGATAGAAGAACCTATATTTTATTCTTATCCTGGAATGGTAGCGGTGGTGACTTCACGTCATGAGGGAGTCCAGAATGTGATGGCGTCCGGATGGCATACATACATCGGGTCATCACCAGGCGTATATGGCATCTCGCTTCGTAAGGAAACATACTCCTATGAACTCATTGAGAAGAGTGGCGTATTCGGTGTTCATTTCCTGCCAGGTCATCGATCGGAGTGGATTCAAGCTGCAGGAACGTTCAGTGGGAGAGATACGGATAAATTCACAAGATTCGGCATTCCGTATGAGGAAGGAATCAAGGTAAGTGTACCCATGTTGACAGATGCTTATTTTGCTTATGAATGCAAGGTTATGGAGATTACGACATATGGTGACCATGAATGGATTGCAGGCGAAGTGTTGCAGCGATATCAGGATCAGAAGTACTTCCTGGAGAATGGAATGGTTGATCTGGAGAAGTTGCAAATCCCAATGTACACAGGGCGTTCAGCATACCGGATCATGGATTCGAGGACAGAAGAAAAGATTCACCCGTTCCACCTCTAGGGTCCTAGGCAAGAAGAAGCAATTATGAGCAAAACTTTCAATCCGGTCTGACATAGGTTTATAATGGATATTGGCTGCTGAGCAAGTCGGCAGCCTTTTGTTATGAATTCAATTGTTTCAATCGATGTGTGCGTGGGTATGCTGGTTTGTGCAAGCGGGACAGGTAATTTTAGCCACTCGATGAAAAGTACTATATTTAACGACAAAATTAGAGTATGATTTTACAGCTATATGAGCTGGCAGGAAAGGTTACATCGGTTTAATCGTTTGTAACTATTCCTGTAAAGTATGAGGCTTTATACGGGCGTATAATGCTAAACGTGAACTCACGAATGAATATAAATAATATCGTAATGATTAAAACTTAATGGACTGGCCACACGTCTTCCTTAAGTCTATAGAATTCACACAGAATGTCGCATCATCGGATCGTGCTTCGAACAGAAGCTTTTCTTATGCTGTAAATGAAAGATGGAAGGTGCAATACGTATGTTAATGACAACCAGAACGATCAGGAGTTCCTTTATGCCCCCAACACCGATGTTGTTGACTCACAGTAACAAGGAGGGGCATGCATGTCACAATCGTTAAATCGTAAGAGACATATGAACGGACTTGACGGCTTGCGAGCCATCGCTGTACTTGCGGTAATCGCGTATCATCTGAATTTGGATTTTATTCCGGGCGGACTGCTCGGTGTAGGTATATTTTTTGTTCTCTCGGGATATTTAATTACAGATATTCTCGTGTCACAGTGGCAGGAACATGGACGCATTTCACTCGGTGATTTCTGGGTAAGACGGGTAAGGCGTTTGCTTCCAGGCATGCTGACTATGACAGCTGTGGTGATGATCTGGTTGGCTTGTACAGATCCATCCCGGCTTGCTGCGCTTCGTGGTGATATCGTTTCGGGTGTATTATACATAAGCAATTGGTGGTATATCTTTCACAACGTTTCCTATTTCGAAAGTTTTGGCCCTCCATCACCGTTTGGACATTTCTGGTCACTGGCTGTGGAAGAGCAATTTTATCTTATATGGCCTCTTCTACTGATCGCAGCAATCGTAGTGTTCAAAAGAAAGGGATGGCTGGTCGTTTTCATTGTCGTCGCAGCTGAATTATCTGCTGGCGCAATGGCCATCATGTATAATCCGGATTTGGACCCGAGCCGTGTATATTATGGAACAGACACGCGGGCATTCGCACTGCTTGCTGGTGCTGCTCTTGCCGTGGTGTGGCCTAGTCGCAAGCTATCGAACTCTCTGTCTGGCATGAACCGGCTTGTGCTCGATGTGTCGGGACTTGCTGCGCTCGCTTTGTTAATCTACATGATGCTGAACAGCAGTGAATACGATCCGTTTCTGTATCAAGGGGGCATGGTGCTTCAGGCTATCGCAACAACGTTGCTGGTAGCGGTGTTGGCTCACCCATCGTCTTTCCTGGCACGTATCATTGGCGCGAAGCCATTACGCTGGATCGGAGAGCGATCCTACGGATTATATCTGTGGCATTATCCTGTCATTATGTTAACCAATCCCGCGGTGGATACGGGAGGAGCACATCCTGTACGAATCATTTTACAGGTTGCTGTAACGGTTGTACTGGCCTCATTGTCCCTTAAATATATTGAAAATCCGATTCGGTACAATGGATTCCGTGATTCTTGGTCCCGATTATGGGGAAGAGGGCGGTCATCGATCGGTATACGTAACGTATGGTGGAAGCGGGCAGGTCTGTTGATGACGATTCTGCTGTTGTCCTATACGGTATCTCAGATGATGGTCTCCCATGCAGCGAACTCCGATTCCCATTCGGTATCGATGTCCAACACATTAAATGGAGAGAATTCCGTAGCGGAGGAACAGGGACAGGATGTGTTGCCAGCTATTACAGGAACGTCAGGCTCTGGCCAAAAGAACGATGCTCATACCCATAAACCGGAAGCAGGAACGAAAGATGATCCGGGGAAAAATGAGAAGCCAACAGGAGAGTCTGCTCCAGATTCAAAACCTGACGAACAGGACAATTCAGTGAATCCTGGCAAGGACGGTCAGTCTGAAGATAAGGCGGCTGATGACTCCGTGACGAACGAGAATGATACATCGGATGACGCCGGAGCGAATCAATCCGATAATACGGATCATACGGATGATACACCTGATTCATCTCAGGACAATGAAGAAACGGCTCCTCCAGCCCAGGATGGTAAGGTTCATTATACTGTCATTGGAGATTCGGTGATTTTGGATGCAAAACCGTATCTGGAGCAAAGTATATCAGGAGTGTATGTGGACGGACATGTCGGTCGTCAGATGTGGCAGGCAGGCGATGTATTGGAAGGTCTGAAGCAAAACAACCAAATGGGCAGCAAAGTGGTGCTGGAGCTCGGGACGAATGGTTCTTTTAACTCCAAAAACTTGAATGCTGTGCTTGATTATCTGAAGGATGAGGATCGGGTATATCTGGTTACTGTGCGCGTACCTCGTCCATGGGAACGAACGGTGAACAGGGCGTTGAATGAAGCAGCATCCAAATACAGCAATGTCTCGTTAATTGACTGGAACAGTGCAAGTGAGGGACATGACGAATATTTTGAAAAAGATGGCGTACATCTCACTACGCAAGGGTCCGAAGCTTTTGCAGAACTGGTGAAGAACAGTATCCAATAATACGCAATCCATATTTAATACGATTTAGCACTTATTCATTATATATAGCCTGGGGTGAAGCTACCGACGGCTGCAACAAGAAAGAGCTCTCATTGTGAGGGCTCTTTTTATATGTTATGAACAAATAAGTCAGCAAAGTAAATTCCAAACAGGGGAACCGATATTTTTCACCCCTGCATCCGTGGATCGTCACCTTACGGTATGATAGCGTTAACATTTACAATAAGTGTATTCAAATCGCCGAGGGGGATTATAGAGATGTTGAAAAAATGGCTTTCGGGTTTCCTGGCAATAACATTGTTCTCCATTATTCTGGCTGGCTGTGCTGGCGGGGACACTTCAGAAGGAGGCAGCGGCAATGACAAAGTAACCGTCACACTCTGGCACAACTGGACCGGACAGGATGCAAAGGCGGTTGCGATGCGCAAAATAATTGAAGATTTCCGCGCGGCGCATCCAGATATTGAAGTTGTGGATGAAGGCCTGCCAACAGATGGTCTCAAAACCCGGCTTCGTACGGTGGCCGCTGCCAACGAGATGCCAGACCTGTTCGTGATGTGGCCGGATGCCATGACGAAGGAATTTGTCAAAGGGGATCTGTTACAGCCCATTAATGCAGAGCTGGACGCAAAGCCGGAGTGGAAAGATAACTTTATCCCGAATGCACTGGACGGATACACCGTAGACGGGAATATCTACTCCGTGCCGATGAATCTGGCGCCAAGTTCCTTCATTTATTACAATGAAGCTCTTTTCAAACAGTACAACGTAAAAGTGCCTGAGACCTGGGCGGAACTGGAACAAGCGATTGCTACTTTTAATCAAAATAAAGTCATTCCCATGGCACTTGGCAACAAAGCCAACTGGGTAGCTCAATCAACGATATTCAGTACACTGGCTGATCGGATTACCGGCACAGACTGGTTCCTGAAAGCGGCAGCACAAGAGGGTGCAAGCTTTACCGATCCACAATTTATTGAAGCCTTGAACAAGATGCAGGAGCTTGGCAACACCAAGGCATTCCAGGATGGATTCAATAGTATCGATGAGACACAGATGATGCAGCTTTATTTCCAAGGTAAGGCAGCGATGGTCATGAACGGCGGATGGGCCTTGGCAAATCTGGTGAACAATGCACCTGAAGAGGTGTTGAACAACACACATATTACGATTCTTCCTCCAGTGGACGGAGGTCAGGGTGAACCAAGAACAACATCCGGTGTAGTAGGAACCGGGTTAGGTGTAAGTAAAAAGCTGAGCGGTGCACAAAAAGAGGCAGCGATGGAGCTGTTCTACGCGCTGGCAGGACCTGATGGTCAGAAGGCCACATTGGATAGCAGCACATTGGTGAGTTACAAGATTGATCTGGACAAAACCAAAGCACATCCATTGTTCGTTGAATTATATGATCTGATGCAAGAAGTGAAGATCACGCCAGTATACGATTCCAAGCTGGGATCGGCAACGGTTGAGGTTATTAATAATGCATTGCAAGAGTTGCTTATGGGCGGCAAGGCCGAAGACATTGCGGCTAAAATTCAGGCGGCTCAAGCCAATGCAGTTAGTCAGTAACCATTCGTTAAAACCCCTTCCCGGCAGGGGAGGGGTTTTAAGTATGAATGAGACAGTCAGTTGCAAGTTGGTAAAGGCATTTATGGAAGGGAAGTGAACAGATGAACGCACTGCGCAGTCGGCGTTTTATTATGCTGGGGCTTGCCCCGGCAGTCATCATTTATGCATTGTTTGTATTTGTACCGGTCGTGTGGTCGGCATACTACGGTTTCTTCAACTGGTCCGGCATCGGCGCATCCAAATATATTGGTATGGATAATTACGTGGAGATCTGGCATGATCCTGTGTTCTGGCGGGCACTGAAAAATAACGTTATTTTTGTGTTGGCATCGGTATTTGGACAAATTCCGTTAGCGCTGATGTTGGCGGTCATCTTACACAAAAGTAATCCGTTACAGCGGTTTCTGCGCTCAGCCGTATTTCTGCCGATGGTGTTATCCACTGTCGTTATCGGTATGATCTGGCAGTATATCTATCATCCGCAGATCGGGATATTGAACTTTCTGCTGGACGCACTGGGGCTGGAAAGTTGGAAGCTGCAATGGCTTTCCGATGACAAGATTGCCATTTTCTCATTGGTACCGCCGCTGCTCTGGAGCTTTGTCGGGTTGTATCTGATTATCTTCATCTCGGCGTTGCAGAATATTCCCGGCGAGATTCATGATGCTGCCAAAATAGACGGTGCTTCAGGGATTCGGAAACTGGTATCGGTCTCTTTGCCCATAATCTGGGGTACGGTTCAGGTAGCGATCATTCTATGTATTTCGGGTAGTCTGAAATCATTCGATCTGGTCTACATCATGACCAAGGGTGGTCCGGCACATGCGACGGAACTGCTTGCAACGTATATGTACAATTCAACCTTTACAACATACCGATATGGTTTTGGTAGTGCGATCTCCACAACCATCGTACTGATCTCCCTGCTGCTGATCGGAACAAGCCAGTGGCTAACCAGTCGCAAACGAAAAGAGAATCAATAGAGAGGAGGAGCTATCATGCGCGTGACACCTGTATCCATGCCATCACCTCGAAGCAGCTCGGGCCATCCGATTCGTCGCTTACGTAGCGGAATTGTTTGGACGCTGCTAACGGTCTATGGTATTTTAACATTGTATCCGTTCTACTGGCTCGTGATTAGTGCATTCAAAACAAATGAAGATTTCTATAGCAGGCCCTTTGGTCTGCCGGAAAACTGGAATGTTGCCAATTTCAGCAATGCATGGGAAAGCTCCAGACTAGGGACTGCTTTTGGCAATTCACTAATCGTATCGGTGGGATCACTTATTCTGACGCTGTTCATTGCAGCGCTGGCTTCATTCATCCTGGCTCGTTTCCAGTTTCGCTGGAAAGGGTTGATCATGACCTTCTTTGTTGTTGGTATGCTCATTCCGATCCATAGTACGCTTGTCCCCTTATTTATTCTAATGAAACAGATGTCCTTGCTAAATACGTACTGGGCCTTAATATTACCTTATACGGCTTTTGCATTGCCTACGGCCATTTTTGTGCTTACGGCTTATCTGACAAGTGTTCCACGTGATATTGAAGAGGCAGCTTTTATTGATGGAACAGGACTTTGGGGGCTGTTTACCCGAATCATGCTACCCATGTCTGTGCCTGCGTTGTCAACGGTTACGATCCTGAGTTTCCTGCATGCGTGGAATGACTTTTCATTTGCGCTTGTATTCATCAACAAAACCGGATTGAAAACGTTACCGCTGGCCATTGCGAACTTTGCGGATGGGTATCAAACCGATTACGGATTAACGCTTGCTGCCATGACCCTATCGGTCATTCCAACCATTATCTTGTATCTCATATTCCAGGAACAAGTTATGAAAGGCATGACAGCCGGAGCTGTCAAAGGATAGGCGAAAGCACATCCAGAGGAGGAGAAACGTTTGGCACGCTGGCTCACATCTTCGTTACAAAGGAAGCTATCGGTCGTCGTGACGGCTTCAATGATTGTGCCATTGCTGGCGTTGGGTCTGTTCGCCTTTCTGATCTCTTCCCGCATTACAGAGCAAAAAACAAAGCTGTCCGGCATGGATACGCTGAAACAGGTGGAAGCAAATCTTCGTTATATGTTACAAGATGCCGAGAATCTCTCCATTTTCCTGATTGGAGAACGGGACATCCAGCAGTATCTTAGCCACAATGAAGATCATGAGCTGGACCGGGTGGATATCCTGGGCAGGATGACCAATCTGGCGGCTTCCAAGAAATATATTGCGAACATCGCCATATATCCGGGACGTTTTGATGCCACATTGTCAACAGCTACCTGGTATGAATCCAATGAATCGAACCTTTCGTATCCCTCTGTTCCAAGCGGTGAAGCAGTCAAACAATGGACGGGAGTATACCCGGTGCAGAATTACGCGGGTATTCAAAATGTGATCACATTGGTTCGGCCGATCCGCAGTATCCATGATTATCGGCCCATCGGCTGGTTAGCCATTAGTCTGGATGAGAAGGCCATATCCAAGGGATGGGCCGCTCTGGGATTAGGAAGAGGGCAAGGCAGACTGGAACTCATCGGCAGTTCTGGAGAGATTCTGTCTTCGATGGACAAATCCCGGCTTGGACTTAAGCTGGAAGGTGTCGAACGAGGAATTACAACGTTAATTCAGGATGGCGGTAGCGGAACCACCACGTATGGCAGTGGTGACGATAAACGGACGTTGCTCTATTATCCGGAAGAATTGACGGGGTGGACGTTGGTTGGAACAGTCCCTTACGACCAATACAAGTCCGAGAATCGGTACATTCTTATTCTAACCGGCTGCGCCGTTGCCATGTCTGCTGTGATCAGTGCTGCCTTGGTCTGGTTTACGGTGCGGCGTGTGACGAGGCCGCTTCGTGTGCTTACCAGACATCTGTCCCGAATTGATCCGGAACGTCCTCTTCCGCTGTTTCGGTCTGAAAGTGATGACGAGATTGGCAGGCTTGGGGAGAGTTACAATCTGCTCGGTGCACATATTCAGTTATTAAAGGAAGAGATTATTCGAGGTGAAGCTCGCAAAAAAGAGGCAGATCTTCGAGTGCTTCAGGCACAGATTAACCCGCACTTCCTATATAACACGCTCTCTTCGATTCACTGGATTGCCTTAATGTCTGAAGAGAAGAGAATTGCGGATATGGTTGAGGGCCTGAGTGATTTTCTGCGTATCAGCTTGAATAATGGTCAGGATTACTGCCCTGTGGAACAGGAGATTGCTCATATTCGCCATTATGTGCGTGTGCAGTCGATTCGTTTCCCTGATCAATTTGTGTTGCATTATATCGTAGATCCAGCGCTTGAGAAGCGAATGATGCTGAAGCTATTGCTGCAACCGCTTGTTGAGAACGCCATGATTCATGGCATTCAGCCCAAAGTAGGCGTGGGCACCATCACTATAATGATTCGTAAGGACCCGGATAATGAACAGATGAATGTGCTGGTGCTGGATGATGGTGTAGGCATGGAGCCGGACAGACTGGAGCAATTAAGGATAAGCATTAGGGAATGGAAGGGAAAACAGCCGGAAAAACAGCTGAACCAAGGCGGTTATGGGCTCTGCAATGTGAATGAGAGACTGCTGCTCCATTATGGAGCGGATGCACAGCTTGAAGTAGACAGCAGGGTTGGGGGAGGTACCCGGATTTCGTTTTCCATTCCAATCTTGGAGGGTTTACCATGAGACTATTAATTGTTGATGATGAAGTGATTATCCGTACAGGGCTTGCCAGCGTTATCGCTTGGCATGAACTCGGAATTGAACTTCTTCAACCTGCTGCCTCGGCAGAGGAGGCGTTAACACGTTTGGCTGAGGAACGTCCGAATATCCTGATGACGGATATTCGGATGACAGGCAGATCAGGGCTGGAACTGGCAGAAGAGGGCCTGCGATTGCTACCTGAGCTGGAGGTCATTATTTTGTCCGGATACGATGACTTTTCTTATGCCCAACAGGCGATTCGCCAAGGTGTTACAGATTATCTGCTCAAAACAAGTAAGCCGGAAGAGATCATCAAAACCGTATTACAGGCCAAACAGCGCATCACGGAACGTTGGGCAGAGAAGTCCAGAGAGGGACAGCTTATGCGGGAGAATCGAGAGCGGTTATTTGCTGGATGGATCATTGATGGTGACACCGCTTCGGGCCATTTTCCTTCATTCTTGCGATCTGATGCTGGAAAAGAGGCAGGGGTTGTTGGCCTTGATGATGAACAGATTCTCAGACAAGTCATTATTCTTCGAGCAGAGGGTTGGGATCGATCCTCGGATGCGCTATTACGATTTGCGGTCCAGAATACCCTGGAGGATATGTTACCTGGTGCCATTGCTCATGTAGAGAAACAGCAAATTATCTGTGTAGTTTCATGGCCGCCTGTGGAACATGAAACTACGTTCAGGCTGGAGAGTGCATTACGTCGGGTGGAGCAATTACTGAAGTGCACCCTGCGCGCAGCGGTAGGTCTGCCTATGCGTGGATATGCAGATCTGCACGAAAGCTACAGAACTGCTTCAGCTGCCTTTCGATATCGGGGTTTGATGGATGATAAAGTATGGCATTATGAGCACGTTCAGGATCGCCGAGGTGGTAAAACTGTACTTACACACGAAGAGGAGACCAGACTTGGTACAATATTGCTGGATAATGATTCAGTCACGTTAACGACTTGGACGCGGGAACTTGTGGCTAATCTGATTACAGAACCGGAGGTCACACCAGATTCGTTCAATGCTTGTCTGCACTCGGCCGTCATTGCAGGTCATCGCTGGCTGACTCGCACAATGCGAGCCACAGGGCGTGAAGAACCCGCAAGGCTGGAGCCTTGGTTGCCGGAACCGGATGGCGAGGCTGCGGAGCTCGGGGATATGCTGTTTCATCATCTGTATGGTCTGATGCATGTCTATCATAGCCGAATGGGTCAGGGACAGGCTGCCCATGTGCAGAAGGCTATTGGTTATATTGAATCTTCATTGGCGCAGGATATTAATCTGCAGCAGGTAGCTGGACATGTTCATTTGCATCCAGGTCACCTCAGTGAACTGTTTAAAAAAGAAATGGGTGTGACCTTCGGAGATTTTGTCACCGATATGCGTATACGAAGAGCGATGGATATGCTCGCGGTGTCTCCAGCGAAGGTCAGTGAAGTCGCTGCAATCAGCGGCTACGAGGACGTGAAATATTTTAGCAGACTGTTCAAAAAACATACCGGCAAAACCCCGAGTGAATATCGCGAAGAGGCAATGTCGTTCAAGCCTTCGGGAAGTTAGAAATGAGCAGATTAGGAAACATGTCTTGCCTTATTGCAAACGTTTTCGATATGGTATTACTCAGGGTTATTGGAGAGTGAGGGCATACGGATGAAGACCTATAGTTCAAGTCAGGATTTATCGGGACAATGGAAGATACAACATTTTGAAGTTGGAGAGAAGCGGGCAATGGATGTGGCAGCAGCTGCGCTGGATGACCGTTTCTGGATTGGGGCTGAAGTGCCTGGCGATGTACATGCTGCACTGGTTGAGCGCAGTATCATTGATCCGCCCTATTACGGACATAATGATGCCAAAAGTCGCTGGATTGAGCAAAAGGAATGGTGGTACCGCACAACCTTCAATCTGGTGAGCGATGCAGAGACAGAGGAGCACTTTGAATTAGTGTTCGAAGGATTGGATACGTTTGCAACGGTATATGTCAACGGCCATGAGGTCGGGAAAACGGCCAATATGCTTATGTCACATACGTTTGATGTAACGTCTCTGGTACGCAGCGGCTGGAATGCGATTGCTGTCAAGTTTGATCCGCTTCACCTGCATCACCGGGACAAAGAAACCTTTGACTGGTCCTCGTATACGAAGGAACGGCCATGGTTGCGAAAAGCAGCGATGAATTTTGGCTGGGACTGGGGTCCACGCATGGTTACGGTGGGGATCTGGGGTGCGGTAAGGCTGGAAAAACGAACAATCGCCAAGCTGGAAAATGTGTATGCTCGTACGGAATCAGTCAGTTCAGAGTTGGCAGTCTTACATGTCACAGCGGATGTGAAGTCGGTCTTGTCTTACCGTAGCAGACAGAAACGTGAGCAGGCTGTGGTTGCGACCTGTAATGTTCGTCTGTTGGATCGCAGTGGACACGAGGTGGCAAGTGTCACTGAACTACCCGTAGAGGGTGGTATAGCAGATGCCACATTAAACGTTACGTCACCTCAGTTATGGTGGACTCATGATCTGGGTGAACCTTATCTGTATACGCTGGAGGTTACATTATTCGCAAATGGCGTTGAAGTGGATCGTTATAACGAGCCTTATGGGTTACGAACGATTGAGCTGGCTCTTCACAATGAACGGGGTGAAGATGCGTTTGCTTTTATCCTGAACGGAGTCAAGATCTACGCCAAGGGAGCCAACTGGATTCCGGCTGATCATCTGATTGGCGCCATCCCGAACTCTCGATATCGAGAGCTTGTCGAGCTGTCGGTGGAAGGGCATATGAACATGTTGCGTGTCTGGGCTGGTGGTATATATGAGAAGGATGTCTTCTACGATGAGTGTGATCGGCAAGGGGTGTTGGTGTGGCAGGATTTTGCATTCGCGAATGCACTGTTCCCGGATTTCAATCGTGATTTCATGGATAATGTAAGGCAAGAGGTAGAAAACAATGTCTTACGTCTTCGTAACCGTGCCTCGCTTGCCCTCTGGTGTGGGAATAATGAAATAGATTGGCTCTATGATATGAAGTCTGCAAGTGGAGATATTACCAGCCCGTTCTACGGTGAACAGATCTATCATGAGCTAATCCCTGAAGTGCTAGAGCGATTGGATCTGTCTCATCCGTACTGGCCTTCTTCGCCGTTCGGCGACAGCAACGGTCAGGATGCGAATGACCCGGATGTGGGGGATCGCCACAACTGGCAGGTATGGCATGGTTCGGTCTATCCAAGGAAGCATGGAGAGCCACCGCTGCTGGACTACAGCATTGAAGGTGTAACGTTCAAAAATTATAAAAAGGATCATGCGTTGTTTAGCAGTGAATTTGGTATGCATGCCTCGGCCAATCGTTACACACTGGAGAAAAATATGCCCGCAGGTCAGTTTTACTGGGGCAGTCCGGAGATGGCCTATCGTAACAAAGATACCAATCATCAAAAAGGTATTTTGCTGATGGAGGGTTATACAGGGATTCCGCAAGATATAGAAGAGTATATGAACTACTCCATGCTTACTCAAGCAGAAGGGCTACGATATGGAATTGAACATTTCCGGCGCATCAATCACCGCAACAGCGGAGCGCTTGTATGGCAATTGAACGATAGTTGGCCAGGAACAAGCTGGTCCATGATTGATTATGAACTACTGCCGAAGGCATCCTTTTATTATGGGAAAATATTCTTTCATCCTGTCCTGTTGTCACTGGAGCATGAGCCGGGTGAGCCGCTTGCGTTGTGGGTTGTGAACGATACACGTGACGTCTTGAAAGGGGAGCTTCAACTCAATGTCTATGCATTTGATGGAGAGAAGATCTACTCCAGCTCACATGCTGTTGAAGTAACATCCCAATCCTCACGGTGTATTGTTGTATTAACTGAAGTAGAGGTGTTACAGGGTAGACGCGCGGAGGAAGTAATGGTTGAGTTGGTATCCGAAGGATTTGCGGCACCGAGTAATCGTTACTTCTTGCGCGATCCTAAGGATGTGACGTTGCCAGAGTCGCAATTGAGCGTACATGTGAACGAGGAGGAGAAGTCTGTTACGGTTACGGCCAGTGGTGGGATTGCACGATTGGTGAAGCTGGAGCTTCCCCTTGGGCGTGTCCGATTCAGTGACAATTATTTCGATCTGCTCCCGGGTGAGAGCCGAACAGTGAGACTACGTCATCCAGAGCAAACGTCTCTGCCTCTGACGGAACTTCGAGTTAGTGCCATGAACGGCAGAGAAGGATAAAATAATAATAATAGACTTCGAATCTTATTCGAGGATCAAGGTGGTAATCCTGATCAGGGATGCCACCTTTTTTACTTTTGCAGCAGGGTGAGTTCCTGTCGTTGTGTCAGGTGGTTTAGTCCTTATTCCACAAGCGAAACTTCCAATCGGGTTCACATCTTGGGACATTCGGGTTAGAATGATAAAGAAATCGTTTTCAAAGGAGGTGGATTCATGTCATTTGTCTTTTACCCGGAGATGGTTATATTCATTCTGATGTTGATCCTGCTGATTATTGGTATTGTATATATCGTTCGTAAAAGCAAACAAGTATTGCGCCGCTTAAGTAATCTGGAGAAAGCAGTATATGAAAAAGACAACATCTCATCCTATCCGAAGGACGTTAATACTGTACAAGAAGCACCCAGAGAAGACACGTTTGCTCCACGTAAACGAAAATGAAGAAGGATACGGAATTACATAAAAAAGAGTTTAAACAAGCCAAACAGCCGATTCTTCTCCAAGAGGAAGTGAACGGCTGTTTGGGCATTTGGGAGGTATTTGTATCCCACTTGAAGTTTAATCGGTTATTTTATCTGGTTTAACGGGTTTTAAAGAAATGATTCATACCGCTGTTGGAAAGAGGATTCCATCTCCACTTGCCGAGCAAGTTGCTGCTGTACCTTTGCACTGCGAATCGTCTGAAGTTCCTGAAGTTGTGCAGTGGAACTGAATTGATCTGCAGCCATTTGGACAAGTAATTCGGAGAGCACATCCGCATCTTCGAGCGCGGCATTAAGTCCAAACGCACCGGTTGGGGTCATGGTATGAGCGGCATCACCGATGAGTACAACATTGTCCTGTGCCCACGACTGGCAATAGCTGCTTTCAACAGATAACAGAACAAAATCACTCCAGCTCTGAATGTTGGCAGCTACAGAATCAGACAGGCAAGGAAACGCGGATACAAGTTTATCTACAAAAGGAGCAATCGGCTGCTCTCGTAGCTTGGAATATGCTCCCTCGGGAATGTTCCATCCAATCTGAACATAACCGCCGAACTGTGAGAACAGTGCGAGCTGTTGACCATCCATGCTGGCCATTCGAACAGCGGGTTCCCAACCTACGGGTGCCGGAATGCGCGCCCAGAGCAGATCATACCCATGCTTGCGAATCTCGGGAGTCAAACCGGAATGTTTGCGTACAGCAGAGTATCTGCCATCTGCACCCACAATCACGGATGCTTCGATGGAGGCAGGAACGCCGTTTTGCCGAATGTTAATACCAACGGTCTGGCCGCTCTTGTCTCGTAACAAACCGGTCATAATCGTATTGAATAGTACTTGTTCATATGAACTGTGCTGCTGAGCGTGCGACACGATGGCTTCCAGGAGATGATCTTGGGGTACATGAATACCAACATGAGATTCTCCATTGCCTGGTGATACCGTATGAATAATCTGCCCATTTTCCCAATACTGAATCTGTTCCAAGAGCAGTGCTCCGCGTTCCTGAATGAGGGAATAGAGGCCGTGTTTATTTAAAATGGCTTCGCCGTCCACATTGAGCAACTCCCCGCGAAACGACTTGTGCAGATGGGGCTGCCGCTCAATGAGCATCGTGGAGATTCCTTTTTGATTCAGTAAATAAGATAGCAAAGCACCGCCAGGTCCAGCGCCGACGATGCAAACATCCGTTTTTAATGGTGATTGTAAATTCTGATTCATGTGCATAAGTCCCTTGCATTATAATGGTGACGCTTTATTTACTTTATAACAACAGATTTATTAAAATTATTAAGTAACTAAAAGTAACTTTAAAGATATAAGTTATTATAAACAAACCCTTTGTCATAATGCAATAGGTGAAACCCAAAATAAACAAGAGTCTTGCAGTCAACGATAGGGTGTCGGATACAAGCGCATTTTTCACAAACATCATAGTGTAAATATGTTACAATATAAGGTAGGTTATGATGAAAGGCAGGAGGAACGTTTATGAGCCCGGATACGGAGCGAAACTCTCAATTGGCAAATGTGGATCAATTGTTGGAGGCCTTCTTCAGATATAAAAATAAAGTATTGGATCAGCAGCAGAAGACCGAAACCAACTGTAAACTGAATCCGACAAAAAGTCATATATTGGGCATGATTTTACGTGAAAAACGCTGTATGGCAGTTGATGTGGCCAGACAACTCAGTTTGTCTTCCGGCGCAACCACCATTGTACTGAATCAACTGGAGACGGAAGGGTTGATCCAGCGGGTGCGCAGTGAAGAAGACCGGAGAATTGTGTGGCTGTCCTTAACGGATGAAGGCGCGCAGCTTGCCAAGACACTTAATGCGAATCGCGGCCGAATGACGTGGGAATTGTTGCAAGCACTTTCCGAAGAGGAGCAACAGCAGATGTTTGGCATGCTGAAGAAAATTGAACTGAAACTGCTGGAGAACATGAAGTCGTTTGAGCAGATCCACCGGTAGTCCATAATATGACTTGATTCCTTGAAGACGTCAGTCCTCATGAGTTCGTCCCTAATTGCGGGGGGATGAACCTTGAAGACTGGCGTTTTTGAGTTGGTTTACAAATGAAAGCGAACCACATGATCTGTCATGCCTTCCTGGATCAAAATTTCTTTTTGCTTGCTGCCCATCAGGTCAAAGTGGGGAAAGGGCTGCCGCCGATGAATGTATCCCGGGTCCAACCCATGATCGTTGCACCAACGTTCGAGACGTTCCAGATCTGCACAGCCAACTTTGGTGACACTGGTGATACCGGGAAATCGGTTGTCAATCCAGAAATGAGTGAGGTACGCAATCTCACCCCGAGCCACTTGTTCCTTCCACGCAGCAAGCTCTTGTCGTTTAATTCCAAATGCCATAGATGCAAGTTCCTTTCCAAACGGGTATTGTCCTGAGCATATTGTAACATCTTATATACAGAATCCATCAGAAATCTTTCATTCAGACTAGTCTGAGAGCAGTTAAATGGGTATATGAATATGACAACATTTTTATAATAAAGGTTGGATTATGTTAAAATAAACCTATAAAACAAAGGTTTCACCACTTCTATAGCGGAAAGGGATTGTCATCATGGAAATATTTATTGCCGTACTTGTATTACTGGTACTGATTGGTTTATCCAATATTTTAAACCGGTTTGTACCCTTTATTCCCATTCCGCTCATTCAAATCGTGCTTGGTGTAGCTATAGCTTTGCTTCCCGCAGGTGTTCACCTGCCATTGAATCCGGAATTGTTCTTTGTACTGTTCATCGCACCTTTGTTATACAACGATGGTAAGCGAACGCCAAGGAATGAATTATGGAATCTGCGTGCACCGATACTTCTGCTTGCATTAGGGCTTGTGTTCGTGACGGTGGTTGTGGCGGGATATGCCATTCACTGGCTGATTCCTTCGATTCCGTTACCTGCTGCGTTTGCTCTCGCAGCCATATTGTCCCCGACAGATGCTGTAGCCGTTGGCGCCATGGCGGGCCGGGTACATCTGCCCAAAGGCATACATAGGCTTCTTGAAGGTGAAGCATTAATGAATGATGCATCTGGCCTCGTGGCCTTTAAATTCGCGATTGCAGCCACAGTTACAGGTGTGTTTTCCCTGGCGAATGCAACCTTCAGTTTTATTCTGATTGCGATTGGCGGACTTCTTGTCGGGGCTTTGTTATCTTTTCTGTTAATCAGGCTAGGGGTATGGATCCGTAGACTGGGCATGGAAGATGTGACCATTCACATGCTGCTGCAAATCCTGACGCCATTTATCATCTATCTGGTAAGTGAAGAAATTGGGGTATCAGGTATTCTAGCGGTAGTGGCAGGCGGTATCATCCACGCCATAGAGCGTGACCGCGCTGAATCGGTTCAGTTAAAAATGCAGGTGGTATCTGCGAGCACATGGTCAGTCATTTTATTTATACTAAATGGTCTGGTGTTTGTTATTCTGGGTGTACAGGTCCCGGATGTGTTGAGTACCATTTTTGAAAATGTTTCGTTTAACAATCTGCAGGTGTTGGGATACGTGGGCTTGATCTCGGTGCTATTGCTGGTTCTGCGTTTTCTCTGGATCTATCTGTTCTGGCAAGGGAATGAATTGCTGCGTACCAAATCCTCAATTGGCCGGCCCAGATTCAAGGATATTACGATCATTTCCCTCTCTGGGGTACGGGGGGCTGTAACATTGGCGGGTGCGTTCTCCATTCCTTATGTGCTTCAGGATGGATCACCTTTCCCTGAACGGGATCTGATTATTTTCCTCGCGGCAGGGGTTATCCTCTTCTCCCTGATTGCGGCGAGCGTGTTTCTTCCGGTTCTGGCCAAGGACGATGGGAAATCCACAGAAGAAACACCGCAGAAGTCAGAACGAAAAGCACATGATATTATGCTCAATGCGGCAATACGAGCTGTCAAATCCGAAATGAACGATGAGAACAAAGCTGCGGCACTCGCAGTTGTCTCCGACTTGTCCAAGTACATCAGACAGGCCGCAGGTCAGCTTACCGCCGATAAACGCAAAGATATTCAGAAACAAGAAACGGCTATTAACCTGATTGCCACCCGGGCGGAGCGTAAAGAAGTTGAAGTAATGTTAGACGAAAATGCAATTGCTTCTGATGCGGCCTTCAAATGTGACAGCTGGCTGGATCGCAAGGAAATGATGCTGGCGAATCGTGCAAACACTCAGTTCATGACTTCGATCAGCGAGATCGGTCGTGTGTTAGGACATCTCTTCACCAACCGGTCCCAGAAGCCGAATCAACCATTTATGCTTGAAAATGCAGAACTGTTCCGTCAGGTGAAGCTGCGCACCTCTGAAGCGGCAATTAAGGCTATTCGTGCCCATATGAACGATGGGAATCGAGTAGTCGCACTGTCGGTCATTGCCAAGTATGAGCGTGTAATTGCCAAATTGCGCACCTGGAACCAGGGTAAAACGGAAGATCCATTTAATCAGGAGAAATTGGAGTTGCAGATGGTGGCGATTCAGGAACAGCGTAATACAGTGCAACAACTGTATGAAAACGGCGAAATCACCCGTGATGTGGCTGCAAAACTGCGCCGGTTTATTAACGACGTGGAAGCAACTGCGCTCAAAAACACCTAATCCGATAAATCCGATATTTTAAATATGCTAAACGGTTTGATATAATATGGGACAAGAAAGACGTTACAACTAAATTATACTTATTCGAACAGTGAAGGAGAGATGAGACATGGCAGAACAACAAATTCGGTTGGGCAAGACGGATCTGATCGTGAATCCCATTGGACTGGGTGCGAATGCAGTAGGCGGACATAATATCTATCCGGACATGCTGAATGATGAGACGGGTAAGGAAGTGGTTCGTACAGCTTTGAAACAAGGTATTAACTTTGTGGATACGGCATACATCTATGGACCGGAGCATTCCGAACGACTGATTGGTGAAGTACTGAAGGAAACTGGTCAGCGGCAGAATACCATCATTGCAACCAAGGCAGCTCATAAATTTGTGGATGGCAAGATTGTCATAGATAACTCACCTGCTTTTCTGAAAACATCCGTGGATGAGGCGTTGAAACGTCTGCAAACCGATTACATTGATCTGTTCTACATCCACTTTCCGGATGAACATACACCTAAGGATGAAGCGGTAGATGCGTTAAAACAATTAAAAGACGCTGGCAAAATCCGGGCCATTGGCGTATCTAATTTCTCCATTGATCAGTTGCGTGAAGCCAACAAAGCCGGGTATGTAGACATACTGCAATCTGAATATAATCTGTTCAAAAGAGATGCGGAGAAAGAGCTGTTGCCGTATACGGCTGAGCATAACATTTCTTTTGTTCCTTACTTCCCTCTGGCAGCGGGACTGCTGGGCGGGAAATATAATCGTGATACAACCTTTCAGGATGGACGGGCAAAGAACCCGCTGTTTACAGGTGAAGCTTTCATTGAAAATCTCGATAAAGTTGAACAACTGCGCAGCATAGCACAATCCAAAGATGTTGAGGTCGCTCATCTGGTTCTGGCCTGGTACCTGACTCAGCCTTCTATTGATGCATTGATTCCGGGTGCCAAGCGACCAGAGCAGGTCATTAACAATCTGCAAACATTAAATGTGGAATTAACTGCTGAGGAAATTGCAGTCGTGGATCAGATCTTTCGTTAATGAGTTCGGGTGAATCGGGAAATGCTAACAGGGAGTTTACGTATGAAGACAAAGTGAGGACACCACATGAACCTGAAGGCAGCCCGAGTCATCGGAATGTTCACGCTAATTATTTTGCTGGGTAGCAGTTCTGCCTATGCGAAGCCTGTACAGAAGAACCGTCAGTATTATGAGGAACGAGGAGAGATTGTGTGGGAAGTTCCCACACAGGATAAACTCATCGCCCTTACCTTTGATGATGGACCAGATCCGATTCAGACTCCGCAGATCCTGGCTTTGTTACAGCAGTATCATGCTAAAGGAACTTTTTTTGTACTTGGCAAATGGGCAGATAAATTTCCTAAACTGATTAAGCAGGAACAGCTCGAAGGGCATGAAATCGCCAACCATACGTATGCGCACACGTATGCAGTTCGATCAACACGTGCGGACAAGTACATGAAGGATATGAACGAAGCGGAAAGTTCCATCATTAAAGCTGGCGCGGAGCGTCCCCTGTTGTTCAGACCACCGGGCGGCTATTACAATGACATGGTCATCCAGGCTGCCAAACAAAAAGGGTATACCATTGTACTCTGGTCTTGGCATCAGGATACACGGGACTGGGCTTCTCCAGGTGTATCGGCTATCGTTAACAAAGTGTTGAAGAACGCACGTAATGGGGATATTGTACTATTCCACGATAAGGTGGAAGGCAAGTCGCATACGGTAGCAGCACTCAAAACGATCCTGCCGAAACTGCAGCAGCAGGGGTACCAATTCGTGACGGTGTCTGAGCTGCTTGCAGTGAAGGCACGTGAAGCTGCGAAGGATGGGACTTCACCTTCTTCTTCATTGAAGAACGTAAAGCCCTGAACATGGTAATCCAATTAGAAACCGTAGGTCTCAGATGAAGAGACCTGCGGTTTCTTTATCTTGGTCTTCATATCAACCATGGAATCAGCCTTAAGAGGTTATTGCCGTGTCCCTTTTGTTTTGAAACCAAAACGTCTACAATAGATGGAGCTTTGTGTTTAAGGGTTATATAGTATACAAGATATGAATTACGACATAGAGGAGAGTGAACATAATGAATGGACATCAACGTGTAAATATTAAGCCAGGTCTGGAAGTGGACATTGTGCTGAAGCAGGATCAAGCTACAGGTAAGCTGACACGTGGCATTGTGAAGGATCTGTTAACCAAGTCACCTACGCATCCACACGGAATCAAAGTACGACTGACGAGTGGTCAAGTGGGACGTGTGAAACAGGTCATTGCAGGAGGCTCGAAATAACTGTGGTCCAAGGCGGGGAGATAAGTACTACCGCAGAAGTAATGGCACATCTGGCTTCGGGTAATGCACGTCAGCAGGACGCCTATCATGTGTTACAGAGCAGTGGATTGCTCAATATATTAGCTGACTATCACCCATATCCAGCAGGAACGGTACCGATTGATATTGATATACCGGGCAGTGATCTGGATCTGTTGTGTTATGCAGAAGATCTGGACGTGTTTGAAGCCGAGATACACAATCGAATCGGAGCCGTTGCTGAGTTTCAATGTGTACGTGGTGGGGATCTTCCAGACCAACGTCCTTATGTGACTTGTAATTTGCAAGTGGGACATTGGCCTGTGGAGATTTTTGCCCAATCCGTGCCAGTTTACAGGCAGAATGCATACCTACATATGATCGTAGAGTGGAGATTGTTGCAACTGTGGGGAGACGCGGGACACCGTGAGATCCGCAGACTGAAACAGGCAGGGTGGAAGACGGAGCCTGCTTTTGCTTCTGTACTTGGATTACAGGGAGATCCATATGTGGACATGCTGCATCTGGCAGAGATGAAACGTGAAGATCTCTGGAACTGGGCGCGTTCACGCACGTCTTTTTGAACGGTTTAGCATAACCCTTTGGTCAGATCAGAAAGATGGCTACAATTGTTGTTACCGTGAGTCCCAGCAGTACAGGCTTCAGGTTGCGTCTTGCCAGTTCAAAGGGATTGACTCCGCAGATTGCAGCAGCAGGAATCAATGCCCATGGAATTAAGGTTCCACCACCTACCCATATAGCTGCAACCTGACCTAACGCTGTCAGTACAGGTGCGGAATCTGCCGAGCCTGCAAACATGGACGCAATCGAGCCAACCAGGGATATCCCCGAGAACCCCGAACCATCCATTCCGGTCACTGCTCCGGTTACCGTCATTGTAATGGCGCCCACCGTATCATTTAATGGCACCAGCCCAGCAAGCGCGACCCCGAGATCATTCACAATCCCGTGTGAACCTTCAGGAAGAGGGTTGATGAACAACTCCGTAATTGCAGCATCTCCCAGATAAAAAAACGCGGCTATGGGAATAACCGGTCCAAACACCTTGAAACCAAACTGAAATCCTTCTATTAAATAGTTGGTCGTTTCCTCTGGTCCCGCATGTTGATGTGCGGCAAGGGTGACAGCGATCAGTATAACCACAGCGGTTCCGCCAATTAGAGCTGTTGCGTCGCCACCTTGCAACTTCAATACAAACATCAGAATCACATCAACTGCGAATAACAGAGGGATAAGCAGAGCAAACGCCTTTTGCAG
Source organism: Paenibacillus sp. FSL H7-689 (assembly GCF_000517905.1). Classification (NCBI taxonomy): domain Bacteria; kingdom Bacillati; phylum Bacillota; class Bacilli; order Caryophanales; family Paenibacillaceae; genus Paenibacillus; species Paenibacillus sp. FSL H7-689. The sequence continues at coordinate 126,419 of NZ_ASPU01000015.1, read as the reverse complement.
ACGGGGTGACATGGCTTGACGTTGAACAGGCTGATTAGCGGGTAGGGAGGTGGACACAGCCTCTGATGAAGAAGAAGGTTCCGTGCTCACGGTACCAGATATAAAATTTGGGGAATGAACAGGTGAACCTGATTTCATCTCTTTGCGCAGCATCCAGAAGGCTGTAAGTGTAGATACAGTGCCCATGACAATGACCAGAGGTATGCTGGCCGTCATGACGGAAGTAACCGGTATACCCGCCGCATCAGCTGTAAGTTTGGGAGCCCCCTGAATAATGTAATCTCCCGACAGTGCTATTCCATGTCCGAACAGATTCATGGCAATAGCAGCTCCAATCGGAGGAAGACCTACACGCACGGCTACAGGAAGCAGTACTGCACCGACGAGTGCTACTGCCGGGGATGGCCAGAAAAATAGCGATACGACCATCATGATCAATCCGATACCCCAATACGCAACCTGAGGAGAACGGATAAACCGGGTGACGGGTGTTACCATGACCTCATTAATGCCGGTTCTGATTAGAACACGGCTCATCGCCACAATAATCGAGATGATAAAGATCGTACTTAGCAATTCTTTTGTTGCATAGATAAAACTGCTGAAGATCCCAGCAACTGACCCGCTTAAGGTTTCTGTTGCCAGAAGTCCAATGGTCATAATACCCGCGACACAGATGATGGTGGTGTCCCTGCGCCGGATCATAACTGCGATGATCAAGACGATAAATGCCAGATAGACATAGTGTAACGCAGTGAGTTGAATATTCATCGAACAGGCCTCCCTACATCCTGGTGACTAACCCGAGGAGTGATATATCGTATGCATGTCAAGATCGGGCGTTCGTGGAGTCCGGCGCTTGCCGCAGCATTTATTTTTAGGGAGAAGCTTTTGAGCTATAAATGAAGGATTTATTTTACAACTGGAGAATTTATTACTACATGAAGCTTGTTACTCTTGAAATTGGAGCGGATGGAAGTCACCAGAATTGATATGTGAAGGTCACGGGACCCCATAGACAATGGCAAGCAGGGGTGATTACAATAAACATGCCATCATAAGGAAGAAAATAGAAAAAACTATGTTGAACTAAAAAGTGTGTATTCAAAAAGTCTGGTTTCAGTACAGCGGATTTTTTGAACTACCTCTAAAAGGGCGGGAATCCATAATCGATGAATTTTATCCGTTCACTTCGTTTTAAATTTATAGTGGGTCTTACATTGATCATGCTGCCATTATTCATGCTGCTTTATTACAACAATGTCTACGCCATGAAAGTTGTACGTGACAAAGTATCCCTCACCAATATGAATCATCTCGCCAAGAGTGTGGAGCAAAATGAACGTGTGTTACAGGAGACGAATCGGTATTTATATAGTCTGGGCGAGCGGGACCCGGATATTATCTCTCTGTTTTTTCTGAAATACGGCAGTGGTGATTATATCATTGCAAAGCAACGGATTATGAACAAATTCATGACAGATATCGGTTTTTATAATCTAATCGATTCTTTTTTTCTATATGATGCCGTGAATGATGATCTGCTGCTTGCGACTTCAGGCAATTATGATGTCAAAAAGTCGGTTGTGCAGGAGAGTATGCCAGTCCAGATGCAGCAATTGGAAGGGGATATCCAGAAGCCGGAATGGAGCATCGTGCGTGGCGGGACGTGGAATGCGCTGGTGAAAACGGTGCGAATCAACCAGCAGTTCTATGCAGGTGCACTTGTTGATATGAATGCACTGAATCATACACAACAATTTACCGAATCCGGAGATCGGGGAGGCGCAGTCATTGTTGGAACAGACGGTGGGGCACTATCGGATTCCACATTAAATACTGCACAGATTCAGCTGGCTGCAGCGCATATTCCCGGCCTGAAGAATCCGTATCAGGTTATCTCTGAAGTTGTGAACAAGGGAGAGGCACGTCAATATTTGATGTTGGGTATTGCCTCGGCCATGTCCGAGATGAATTATATCGTGCTGCTGCCTGAGGAAGACATGATGCGTAACCTCCCGTTTTTCCAGCAGATCATTCGTCTGCTTCCTATTGGTGCGGCAGTAATTCTGGTTACTGCACTAATCTTTTTGCGGCATCTGTTATTCCGTCCGATGAATGCGTTAATCCGAGGCATGAGAAGGGTGAGCCGTGGAGATCTCGATGTGAAGCTGGACCCGCCATCTTCTTCGGAGCTTGAATTTATGACACGAAGTTTCAATCAAATGACCAGTGAGATCAGGCATCTGAAGATTGATGTGTATGAGGAACAGTTGCGGACGCGGGAGGCAGAGTTCAAACAACTGCAGATGCAGATCAATCCTCACTTTTACCTGAATTCACTCAATATTATTCATAGCTTGGCTTCCTTGCAAAAACATGAGTTGGTGCAGCAGATGGCTGGTCATCTGGCCGATTATTTTCGATTCAGTCTGCGTGCAGGCAAACGTGTTATTCGTCTGGATGAAGAGCTCGAGCACATTCGTCATTACTTAGAAATTCAAAAGCTGAGGTTTCCAAGCAGATTCGATTTTGAACTGGATGTTGAGTCGAATCTGGGACATTATGTGATTCCGCCATTAACCATTCAGCCTTTTGTGGAGAATGCCATTATTCATGGATTTCAGCGCCGGACACAAGCCTTTGTCATTCGGATCGTGGCGCGCCTCGGTGAGAAGTCGTCCGGTCAGGTCGATGGGACGGTGCTTCAACTGATGATTGTGGACAACGGTGTCGGATTTGAAGAGGAATTGTTGGGGCGTCTGCAGCATGGACAATACGCTGAAGACCCGAGTGGACAGCATATCGGTATATGGAACGTGGCTCATCGGCTTTTAGTGAAGTATGGTGATCAAGCCAGTTTGCAGTTTGGCAATGAGGTGGATCATGGCGCCAAAGTCATCATTGATTTACCCGCTCAGACCGAAGAGGAAGAAGGGGGAGCCTATGCGTAACCTGTTGATCGTGGATGATGAAGTATATGCATTACAAGCAATGGTGGAAGGGGTCGATTGGCAAGCAGCAGGCATTGACCAGGTATACAGTGCTGGTGATGCCGAAGAGGCAAGAAAGATTTTAAAGGTTAATTCTATTGATATCATGATCTGTGATATCGAGATGCCTGGTGAAACAGGGCTTGACCTGCAAAGTTGGGTGTTAAAACATGATCCAGGCATACTGACCATTTTCCTGACAGGGCATGCTTTATTCGATTATGCTCAGACAGCCATTAAGCTAAACAGCTTTGATTATGTGTTGAAGCCGGCTCCAGCGGATCAATTGATTAAGGTAGTCACCCAGGCGGTGGAGAAGATCAAGGATGGAGAGCAGCGTACCCGTACCAACGAAGTTTATGAGACCGTATACAAACGCTGGAAAACCCATAAACCGCTACTGACGGAACGCTTTTGGAAAGATGCCATCTCTCAGCGTATCACGTTAACCGAACAACGGTTGCAAGAGCTCGCAGAACTGTATGGTGCCGAGATTGATCCGCAGGCTCGTGTGTTACCCATTGTGATCTCGGTAGAGGAATGGGTGCGTGATTTTGATTTGCGTGACGAAGAGGTATTGGAATATGCCCTTCGTAATGCAGCCAAAGAGATGCTGCTTGGCGACAAGCCCGGTGAGGTGTTTCAGGATCAAAGTGGATTAAATATTGTGCTTGCTTATGAGCAAGATGGCATCATTCCGAGTGCGAGCGAAGTGGCACAACGTTGTCAGGGATATATTCAGGAATGTGGTACGTATTTCTACTGTCGGTTGTCCTGTTATGTTGGTGCCCCGGTTGCTGTAACTGAGCTGCAAGGCATGTTAAATGAACTGATGGATATGGAGCGGCGCAATATTAAGGAGCTTGAAGAAGTTTTTGTCTATGATGAGCGGGGAAGAGATCATGAAGATCGCTTTTTGCCTATTCCATGGTTTTCGGAATTATCCATTCTTTTTGAGACAGGTAAAGTAGGGGATTTGCGAGAACGTGTGGATGAGATTTTTGAGTTGCTTGCTGCACAGGAGGGGTTGTCTCCTGAAATGCTACATCTCTACTATCATGCCATGCTGCATGTGGTCTATCCGCTGCTTCATCAGAAAAACGTGTCCATACGCAGTCTGTATCCGGGTGAACGGGAGCCGGAAGAGAGTATGGTGACAAGGTCGTTGCCGCAGTTGAAGCAATGGACGTCGGATCTGATTGATCGTGTTATCCCGGTGTTGTACCCGGACGATCATAGCCCTATGACCATTGTGGATCAGTTGTGCGTTTATATTGAAACTCATATTGGTGAAGAACTTATGCGAGAGGAACTTGCAGCTTTTGCCGGATTCAATCCCGCTTATCTATCACGTCTGTTTCGGAAAGAGAAGGGGATGTCCCTATCTGAGTTTATCCTGCAGGGCAGAGTAGCCAAAGCGAAGACATTGTTGTCCCAGTCCACCGTCAAAGTGACGGATATCGCTGGCAAGGTGGGGTACTACAATTACTCGCATTTCACCAAAATGTTCAAAAAGTGCACGGGTATAACGCCACAGGAGTTTCGAAAACAGTCACGTACCGTATAGTTCAGGGCGCAGCATGCTGCGTCTTTTGTTTTTTTTGGTACTAAAGTCATAATTTGATAAGTCAACAGGTCACCACAGCAGATAGAGGTCTTACTCGCCCCGCCGTATACTTGAACCACAGGAGCCGCAACGGAGCTTCATCCTGAGGAAGAATTCAAGAGGAGTGAGGGAGAACAAGTTATGAAGACACAACCCCAGGCGGGTAAGGGAGTACGGATATCGGAAATATCGGGAGAAACAGTCCGAAAGCGCAAGTCTGTGTGGCACAATCTTGGCAAATTCAAGGTGCTGTATCTCATGTTCTTGCCAGGTGTCCTGTTTCTACTGGTGAACAACTATATGCCGATGTTCGGCGTTCTGATCGCATTCAAAAATGTAAACTATGCTGATGGTATTTGGGGTAGCCCATGGAGTGGATGGGACAATTTTAAATATTTGTTCTCAACCAGTGATGCATGGGAAATTACCCGAAATACACTCGCGTATAACACGGTGTTTATTGCACTAAATCTCTTAGTAGGTGTCGGGCTTGCTATTCTGCTCAATGAAGTGAAGAACAAGGCAATGTCCAAGTTATATCAATCACTTATGTTATTACCGTATTTCCTGTCCATGATTGTGGTCAGTTATCTGGTACTGGCTTTCCTGGGCAAGGATTCAGGCTTCATGAACTCAACGGTCCTGCAGATGTTCGGCGGTCAGCCGATCGACTGGTATTCAGAGCCGAAGTATTGGCCGTATATTTTGCCACTGGTGAACACATGGAAAAATATTGGATATTATGCCGTCATTTATCTGGCAGCTGTCGTGGGTATCGATGAAGAATATTATGAAGCAGCTGTGCTCGATGGCGCAACCAAATGGCATCAGATCCGTTTCATTACCATTCCGTTTCTCGTCCCATTAATCGTCATTATGACGTTATTACAAATTGGTCGTATTTTCTATGCAGACTTCAGTCTGTTCTATCAGGTTCCATTGGAATCGGGAGCGCTGTTCCCTGTAACGAATGTACTGGATACCTACGTATATCGTACGTTCCTTATCGGTGGAGATATCGGGATGTCATCAGCAGCTGGTCTATACCAAGCAATCGTTGGATTTGTACTGGTTCTTGTATCCAATACCATCGTAAGGCGAATTGATAAAGATAATGCATTATTTTGAGAGGAGGCAAGTCAGCTGTGAAATCACGTGATCCACTAGCCGTATCGAAGCGTTCCGCATCCGTTATTCATGCGATGTTTCTATTCTATGCCATTGCCTGTATCGTGCCGATCCTGCTTGTCTTCGCCATCTCATTTTCGGACGAGACAACAGTAATTGCCAATGGATATAAGCTTATTCCAGAGAAATTCAGCCTGACGGCTTATGAGTTTCTGTTCAGAGATATGGATCAGATCATTCACTCGTATGGTATATCCTTTATCGTTACCGTTGTAGGTACCATTACAAGTGTTGCGCTGACCGCATTGTATGCGTATCCGCTCTCACGGAGAGATCTGCCTTACCGGGGCTGGTTCGCCTTTTTCATCTTCTTCACAATGTTGTTCAATGGGGGGCTGGTACCTTGGTACCTGGTCTATGTCAACGTATTGGATCTGAAAAACTCCCTACTGGCACTCATTATGCCGCTACTGCTATCCCCATTCTTTGTACTGGTCATGCGTACATTCTTCGCGAACTCCATTCCGGTGTCTATTCTGGAATCGGCTCGGATTGATGGTGCGGGAGAATTGAGAACGTTTGCACGTATCGTGCTTCCGCTCTCTCTTCCCGTAATGGCAACCGTCGCGTTGTTCAGTACATTGAATTACTGGAATGACTGGTACCTTAGCATGATTTTTATATCAGATAACCGGACGATCAGCCTTCAGTACCTTATGTACCGGACGCTGCTCGATATTCAATATTTAACAACCAACTCCAACGTCTCTTCACAGATTTCGTCGCAGGGTGGATTGCTGAATCTGCCTAACAAAACTCTACAAATGGCGATGGCTGTAGTCGGTATTGGTCCAATTGTACTGGCATATCCGTTCTTCCAGCGTTATTTCATCAAAGGTCTTACGGTTGGCGCTGTGAAGGGATAACTCTGAACCGGTTAGCGGAGTGGGCAAGGTAAATGAAGATGGACTGAAAGGGCATATACAGAAGTAGTTATCGGTTTAATTGTGAATTGGGGAATTCGGTTGTATGGTTCAACACATGACAGGAGGGGTTCAATTGGTTAGATCATTAAAGGTATGGTCACGCATGATGGCAACGGTTATGGCGCTGAGCCTGGTGCTGGCTGCTTGCTCATCAGACAAGGGTGGAACAACAACACCTGGCGCAGAAGGCGGAGGAGCAAGTGAAGGTGGGGGCAAACCCTATGAAGTGACACTATTCTATCCAGGTACACCACAGAAGGATGTCGCTCTGGTGGAAGCCGAGATTAACAAAAAGATGGAACCAAAGATCGGAGCCACGCTTAAGATCAATGCAATTGACTGGGGACAGTGGGATAACAAGCTGAATCTCATGATTTCCTCAGGTGAAAAATCAGACATTATCTTCACAGCAGCATGGCAGAACTACACGGTGAATGTAGCTAAAGGCGCATTCTTGCCCTTAAATGATCTGCTTGATGCACATGGTCAGGATATTAAGAAAAACCTGGACCCTGCCTTTCTGGAAGGTTCCCAGGTAGACGGCGTGAATTACGGCGTTCCTACGAATAAGGAACTTGCTGCCACACGTGGTGTGTTGGTACGTAAAGATCTGGCTGACAAGTATAAGCTGGACCTGACAGCTGTAAAGACATGGGCTGATCTGGAGCCACTTCTCAAAACAATCAAGGAAAACGAGCCAGCCATCACACCATTCTATATGTCCAATACCAATGGTAATGGGCTGTTAGAGAATCTGGATTGGGATTATCTCGGTGATGCTTCCGTACCTGGAGTTATCTCCAAAACAGCAGGCGGAACAACGGTGCTGAATGAAGTGGAGACCCCAGAATTCAAAGAAGCGGCTGAACTCGCTCGCAAGTGGTATCAAGCGGGATATATCAACAGTGATGCTGCTACGTCCAATGTGTTCCCGAAAGACCAGGCGAAGGCTGGAAAAGCGTTTCTCTGGACAGATGGCATGAAGCCAGGCAAGGATAAAGAAGAAGAAGGGTATGTGGGTTTCCCACTCACTCAGATTGAAATGACACAGCCGACAATCACGACGGGTGATGCATCTGGAGCGATGCTCGCGATCTCCCGTTCTTCAGAGCAACCGGAGAAAGCGATGCAGGTCATTAACCTGCTGCATTCCGACAAGGAAATTAACAACTTGTTAAACTTCGGAATTGAAGGTACACATTATGTGAAAAAAGACGGACAGGATAATATCATTGCTCTCCCTGATGGCGTAGATGCCAACAGTCGTACCTACAATCCAGGTGCACAATGGCAACTGGGTAACCAATTCCTGAACTTCCTCTGGGATAATGAAGATCCACAGAAATGGGAGAAGTTCAAAGAGTTTAACGCCAAAGGTGTGAAGTCGCCAGCACTGGGCTTTACATTCAACAGCCAATCTGTCAAAAATGAAATTGCGGCTGTCAACAACGTGAACAAACAGTTCAAGCCGGGTATGACATCGGGCGCAGTTGATCCAAATGAGATGATTCCGAAATATCTGGAGAAATTGAAAGCAGCGGGAATCGATAAAATTATTGCAGCCAAACAGGAACAACTCGATGCATTCTTGTCTAAGCAATAAATGATCGTTAGCCATGACAGAGAGACCTGTGTTATTACAAGCTCTTGTCAGCGGTGAAAATGGAGGACGTTTTCGGTGAACAACCGAAGACGTTCTTTTTATTGTTGTTTTTTGATTTGGATTGTTAATCATAAATAGGAAAAATATGATATAATAAGGTGGTTGATTAGGGGGTGTTCGTGTGTCGAGAACCAGACTTGTGTTCTCAGGGGCTTTATTGCTATTTGCTATCATCTTTACATTTAACCATCATCTTGGTTTTTCTGTTGGAGATACCATGCTGTCAGCAATAGGTATATCACCGTATACTACATCTTACTTGAGTGGAGTTCATATCACACTTTTCCTCGGATTGGGGATATTCGCGTGTGGATTCTACCTTACTCGCAAAGAGATTGGAAAATCATTCCCCGGTCTTGCAAAGGGGTTATGGATCGTAGTTATCGCTATCGTTCTCAGTTATTCGTACATGACAGATAAATTCATGTATGTAGCCAAGTGGGGAGCTTCAGGCATTAATGCGGTATCCTATGTACAGAATGCAAGCTCTTGTACCTTTAACGTGCTGAAAACGGGTGAGACCCGAGCAACCTGTGATCTGACACTCAAAAATTACGGCAGAGATTCCGTATCCGCCGTGTTATTGCCTGATCTCGCACGCAGTTATAAGTTTAAGGACGATCCCCTATTGGAAGCCTTGCAGTCTGTCCAATTAAGGCCCGTACATGTTGAGATTGAACGCCATGGAACGTTTACAGGCAAGTTGGAGTTTTACGGGAAAGCGGAATCCCCTCTATTCGTCAATGGGAAACTTATGGATATTGTGCTGGATGTAGGCGTGGATGGAGCGAATACGGTATTTGATTATGATATTCCATAGTTGATATTTTCATAGAAAAAAAGAATAATTACATAAACAGAAGTGGAATAAAGTTTGAGTTGAATAGAACGATTAAAGATATATACTGAAATTAGATAGAGAGCTGGCTAATCGCTGGCTCTTTTTGTGCGTGGAAGTTGCATTTAGTGCAGAAATATTGGTTTTATCTCCTTCCCCCTTGAATTGGTAACGCTTACGCTAGATAATGAATCGGTTTGTCTCAAAAAAAATAGTTTGTCTTTAGCGCTTACATCATTACAATTAATGTCACGACAAATTAAGACAAGGTGAGATGAAAAGATGTCATATCGGACAAACCTGTTTTCCAAAATGGTCATTCTTATTCTGATTATGCTGATTCCTGTAGTGCTTTTGTACTGGTACTCCAATCACAAAACAACAGCTGTTCTCAGAGATGAGTTGAATCGATCGAATAGTAACCAGCTTGAATTTTTCCAAAATCAAGTGAACACACACATCGAACTGTTATCCTCATGGCCTAATCTGCTCATACATGATCCTGATATTGGCAGCTTCCGGCGAATCTATGCGGACAGTAACTACTTTGATCTGGATGCGATCAACCTGGTCAAACGTATTCAGAATAAGCTGAGTATTCAGGAAAGCTCATCCAATTGGGCCACGAAATTATATCTGTATTCTCCTTCGCTGGGCAGGGTGGTTTCCGAAAGGGACGCACGTTCTTACGATAAAGAAGCGCTAAGGGAAAATATCATTTCCGGCTGGGATGTACGCAAAATTCAGGATGGGGAAGATGATCGGTTCATGTTTAGCTGGATTACGGTATCCCCATACGGTATTAAAGACCCGGCTAATAATGCAGAAACGATTATTAAACTGGAGTTTGATAGTGACAACATTCGGGATATGCTCGACAAATTCAAGGACGATGGCAGGCATGATCCCTTCTATTTCCGTGAAGAATCGGGGGTTATCTATAACCGGACTTCAGATCGTTCATTAACGAATCAGTTGATGGAAGAACTGTCCATCCATAAACTTCAGGACGTTGATAATCGTACAGTAGTGATCGGGAACGAGCCATATATGGTCAACACTGTGAAATCCAGTACAACAGGCTGGTATTTGGTGGACTATATGCCGCTATCAGATATTCTGAAGCCCATTCATCAATCCAATATGCTGTTCTATTCTTCCATGATTTGTTTGTTGTTAATGAGTTTTGGTGTGGCGTACTTGTTCTATGTACAGGTGCAGGTGCCAGTGAAACAACTCATTCGCGGGTTCCAGCGGTTGAAGCAGGAGGATTATTCCGTGAGGATTAAGCCAAAGGGCCGCAATGAATTCAGTTTCCTGTCCGAACGTTTCAACTTGATGGTGGAGCAGATCCAGCAGTTATTTGAACACGTTTACCTGGAACAGATTCATGTACGTGAAGCTCGGTTGAAGCAGCTGCAATCGCAGATTAACCCGCACTTTTTCTATAATTGTTTCTCTTTCATTACAAGTATGGCGAAACTCAAGCGTATGGACGCTGTTGTAGCGATGTCACATAATCTATCCCGATATTATCGGTATACGACAAGACAGGAGCGGGACGTGGTACCGTTGACAGAAGAAATTGAATTTGTCAGCTGTTATCTGGAGATCCAACGGATGCGTATGGACCGCATTCATTACAAGATTGATCTGTCTGATGAGATGTTAAGACAGGAGGTACCGCCACTCATCGTGCAACCACTAGTGGAGAATGCGGTAATTCACGGTATCGAAGCGGACGCGGAGGCTGGAGAAATAAGAGTATCCGGGGAAAAACAGGGCGGTGTCATGGTTCTTGTAGTTGAAGATGATGGGCAAGGCATGACGCAGGAGGCACGTGAGGCTCTTCTGAATAAGCTCAGGGGAACGATGGATCAGGAGATGGGCTGTGGCCTGTGGAATGTGAATCAGAGACTCCAGCTTCGATATGGGGAGCAGGCAGGGCTGGATGTAACGGAATCGGAACTTGGTGGATTACGCGTTACGCTGTCATGGCCTGCCGAACAGGAGTTTCTTCTGGAGAATGAAGGATAAGCACTTGGAATGTGTAGCGATGGAATCCATTTGCAGAATGAACGAAATAGGGAGTGAATCACTTGATTGATATATTACTGGTAGATGATGAGACATACGTAACAGAAAGTCTGGAACTTACGATCCCCTGGGGAGAGCTTGGAGTAACGACCGTTCTGCGTGCCGCATCCGGTAAGGAAGCGTTGGAGATTATGGAGGAAAATGCAGTAGACATCGTAGTTACCGATATTCGTATGCCTGGCATGTCAGGACTGGATCTCATTGCAGAGGTAAGCAAGCGCTGGTCTCATATCCGCTGTATTTTACTAACGGGTCACAGCGATTTTGATTATGCTAAAAAAGCCATTCAATTGCAGGCAGCGGACTATATCCTGAAACCCGTAAACGATGATGAGTTTATGGGGTCGGTGTCGGCAGCCATTACGTCTCTTCGCGATGATTGGGATGAATTCGATAAATATCACCGGCTTTTATACAGTCGGAAGTCTGACTATAAAATTTTACGAGAAAATCTCATGCATGATCTGCTGCTGGGGCGTGAGATCACGGCGCGGGCACTTCGGGAACAACTGCAACAATATGAGATTCATATCGATCCAGAACAATCGGCTGTGATGATGCTGATTCGCCTTACAGGACGTTTCTCATCAATGGACCAGCAGTCTCTGGATCTGATGGATTTTGCGGTAGGTAATATTGCAGAGGAAGTACTCGGAGAGCAATTTAACGTGTGGTTTGGTCGCGGACCCCATGAGTGTCTGGTTATGTTCTTGCAGAATCAAGATCAGATCGTAGCTCCGCAGATGGACTTGGAGACGCTGAGAATCTCAGCTGAAACTTTCCGTGAGCATGTCATTCGATATTTACAGGGAGATCTGTCCATGGTAGTTACACCGTCATTTCCCTTTAACGAGTTGACAGCAGCTTATCGAAAAAGTCTGGGTTCGCTTGTCCTTTCAGGACCGGAAGAACACAAGATTATATATATGGACATGGATCAGGCACTCAGCAAAAGACCGGAGAATGATGCAACGCAGGCGCTCGAAGAGCTGTACAAACCGCCTGTACTTCCGCAATTGCTCGAGACCAAGCAATGGGAAGCGGCAGCGCGTAAGCTGAACACGGTCTTTGACGCGGCAGAACAGGTACGATTGTCCAGAGAACATGTGTATGAGATGTATCTGTCGGTAACTAATGCATTTATGTATATCGCCCATAAACAGGGGCATCTGGTGCATGAGATTGATCATGCGGGATTCGATCTGCTCCTTGCTCATCAGTTGATTCAATCCCCCGAGAAGCTGCGGCGTTGGGCCACCGAGATGCTGGCGAAGCTTCAGGAAGAGTTGTCCGATCAGGAAGGTGTGCAGAGCCGCAGACATGTGATCAAGCAGGTTCAGGAGTTGGTGACAAGAGATACAGGACAGGATCTGTCGGTGAAGATGATTGCGGACAAGGTATATTTACACCCCGTATATTTATCGAAAATTTACAAGGCAGAGACTGGGGAAGGTCTTGGGGACTACATGATTCGTATGCGCATGGAACGTGCTCTATATCTGCTTAAGAATAGCAACAAAAAAATATACGAGATTACGAGTGAACTTGGCTATCAAAATCCGCAATATTTCAGCAAAATGTTCAAAAAACATTATGGTATGACACCAAATGAATTTCGAGATCAGGCATAATTTCAACAACATTCCAGAATATAGGTTGGCAAAGGTGCAGAAATCTTGATTTCGTATCATAGGCTCAAAGGCCTGGTCAGCCTATAATGAAAGGGTAACCAAAACGATTTAAGGGGGAACAACATGAGAGCGCAATCAACAAAAAAGAGATTCTTGACGCTTCTCGCTACAACGCTGAGTCTAACTGTCGTTCTTGCAGGATGTTCAGGAGGCAGTGGGGGCGGAGATAGTGCAACACCAAGTACATCTGGAACCCAAAACGAATACAAAGAGAAATATGATCCGGCAGTTACTATTACTACAGCATGGGGAATCGATCCAGAGCTGAAATTTAAAAATGGCGAATCCATGGAAAATAACGTGGCAACCAAGTGGGCCAAAGATCAATTCGGGATTGAAATCAAATCGTTGTGGTCAGTAACAGACACAAATGGAGCATTTGCAACCAAGCTTCGTCTTGCGATGTCATCAGGACAGGAAATGCCTGATATTGTAAACGTAGGTGATAATCTGCTTGCTCAGGATCTGATTGATTCTGGAATGTATCAAGAAGTAGGTCCACTGTTCGATAAATATGCTTCGGACACATGGAAAAAAGCAATTGAACAAGATCCAAACGTATGGAACCAGTATAGTCGTGATGGAAAAAGAATGGGTATCCCTGTTCTGGACTATGCCTACAACAATGATTACTTGCTCTGGATTCGTCAGGATTGGCTGGATAAGCTGAACATGAAGGCACCAAAAACCATCGACGAACTGGAAGCAGTGATGGAAGCATTCAAAAACAATAACCCTGACGGCTTGGCTCCTGATAAAGTCACTCCGCTCAGCATTGGTTTCAAAACTTCCATGAATACATGGATGGGAGACCCATCTTGGATCTTCGGAGCATATGGAACATTGCCGTTCCAATGGAATCTGGGGGAAGACGGCAAGCTGGAGTATGGCTCTATCAATCCGGGTATGAAGCAAGGTCTGACCAAATTGAGCGAATGGCTCAAAAAAGGATATATCCCGCAGGAAGCAGCTCTATGGGATGAGAACAAAACAGCAGAGCCAGCAGTTGCAGGAACTGCGGGTATTATTCCAGGACCTTACTGGATGAGTGGATGGCCACTTCTCGATACAGTGAAAAATGTACCGAGTGCCGTGTGGAAACCGATTGAAATTCCGTCTGGTCCTGAAGGCAAAGCGATGCGTCACGGGACACAGTTCGTTAATGGTGTTACGTTGATCAAAAAAGATATGGCACACCCAGAAGCATTCTTTACGTATCAGAACTACCTGTTTGACAATTATGCAGACCCGGCACCAGGTAGCCCTTATGATAACGGTCTGTTTGCAGGCTATGATTATCAACTGGATGCAGATGGAAAACAAATGCCGATTGACGAGATCGAAGGCGGATATGTGAACGTTGTACGTTATTTGCTTGTTCGTGACGGTGCTCGTATTCCAGATGCACAGATGAAAGCTCTGATGAATTTGGCCAATGGCAAAGAGCCGGAAACCAAGCTTGAAAAAGATGTTGCTGTCAACTACGGTAAAGAGACTCCAGCAGCAGCGAAAGTGTTGCTGAGCCAAGAAGAAATTTCCTTCAAGAACATGTTCACAGGTCCGACAACAAAGACGATGAAATCCAAGCTTGACTATTTGAACAAAATCGAGAATCAAGCATTTAACGAAATTATCTATGGCAAAAATCCGGTTGATGCGTTTGATACCTTTGTACAAACGTGGAAATCCGGTGGCGGTGACCAAATTACGCAAGAGGTTAACGAATGGTATGACAGTGTGAAAAAATAATTACAAGGAGCGCCCAGACGACTAACGTCTGGGCGCTTTTTTTGTTTATTAGAGCTGAGGCAAAGTGGTTGAATTTGTGCCATTTATATTGCTTTTATGTGCTGTTTGGACCCCGTAAAAGGTTGATATAATCGCATTATAAGCCACTCAGGGAGTACTTGAGTAGGAAGAAATACAGGGGGAGCAATCATGAGAACTTTGAAACGCACTTGGCCATTCCACGTTATGCTGTTGCCAGCCATTATCTTTCTGATTATCTTCAGTTATGTGCCTATGGGCGGAATCATTATGGCGTTCCAGAACTACAAGCCATGGCTTGGGATTAGCGGTTCTGAATGGGTTGGGCTGGACAACTTTAGATATTTGTTTGAACGTGAAGACAGCTTACAGGTCATCTGGAACACATTAATTATTGCTGTACTTAAACTGATTTTCAATTTATTTGTTCCATTTGTTTTTGCCATTCTTTTGAATGAGGTTCGCAAGATGGCTGTACAGCGAACGATTCAAACACTCGTATATTTACCTCACTTCTTGTCCTGGGTCATTCTGGGCGGGATTTTGATAGATCTGTTGTCAACAGGCGGCTTGGTTAACCGGGTTCTGGGAACCTTTGGACTTGGGCCATATTTCTTCCTGGGAGACAACAGTTGGTTCCGATCTACGGTCATTCTGACAGATGTGTGGAAAGAATTTGGCTATAACATGATTGTCTTTCTGGCTGCCCTTGCCGGAATTAATCCAGCGTTGTACGAAGCAGCGGAGATTGACGGAGCAGGACGCTGGAAACAGACACTGCACATTACAATCCCTTCGCTTGTGCCGATGTTGATGGTTGTAGGAACACTGGCGCTTGGTAACGTACTGAATGCCGGATTTGACCAGATATTCAACTTGTATAACCCGCTCGTATATCAAACGGGTGACATCATTGATACATTTGTATATCGTTCCGCAATGCAGAATGGTGAGATGGGCTTTGCAACCGCGATCGGATTGTTCAAATCGGTTATTAGTATGATCTTGATCCTTGTATCGTACAGCTTAGCCAAAAAATACGCTGGATATCGCATATTCTAAACGAATGAACAGAGAAAGAAGGGACCACGATGTATCATAAATCATTGCCTTATCGCGTGTTTAATATAGTCAATACCTGCTTTCTGATTTTGGTCGCCATTATGTGTATCGTACCAATGATTCATGTACTGGCAGTATCCTTTAGTACAAAGGCTGCTGCCGATGCCAATCTGGTCAATCTCTGGCCCGTAGGTTTTTCACTTGAGGCTTACAAAAAAACGATGAACAATCCAATTTTCTTGAACTCGCTCTGGATTTCACTTCTACGTACAGTGATCGGTACAGCTATTACCTTGCTGATTACGTTCCTGGCGGCGTATCCGTTGTCCAAAGAGAATAGTGAATTCAAAGGCAGAACGATCTACTCCTGGATTTTTGTATTCAGTATGATTTTCAACGGGGGATTGGTGCCGTTCTACATGGTTATCCAGAAGATCGGGTTGATGGATTCCTTCTGGGTACTGGTACTCCCTGGGGCAGTTAACACATTCCTTGTCATTCTGATGCTGAACTTCTTCCGCGGTATTCCAAAAGAGCTGGAGGAAGCGGCCCTGATGGATGGAGCTAGCCATTTCAGAACATTGTTCAGGATCTTTCTTCCCATTTCGATGCCGTCCATTGCAACAATTGCATTGTTCAGTATGGTGTTCCACTGGAATTCCTGGTTTGATGGATTGCTCTACATGAATAATGCCAAGGATTACCCACTTGCTACATTTATGCAAACGGTCATTATTGGACGTGATATGAGTAGCATGAGCATGAATCCAAAAGAAATGGAAGCCCTCTCTCAAACTACGGTAAGGGCAGCTCAGATATTCATCGGAAGTGCACCGATCTTGATTGTGTATCCTTTCCTGCAACGTTTCTTTGTCAAAGGTATGACGTTGGGCTCAGTTAAAGGCTGAGCCTGTACCCCAAATTAATGGAGGTTGATACAGTGAGCAACTTGACGGAAAAGACATTCATTCTGGGAATGGATGTGTCCTTTATGGATGAAATCGAACAGCATGGCGGGAGTTATAGTGATGTGGATGGCAAGGAACAAGACTTGCTGTCCATCCTGAAGATTAATGACGCTAACGCGATACGACTTCGAATCTGGAATGATCCTGTTGGTGGATTCTGCAATCTGGAGCGGACGGTGGAGGTAGCCAAACGGATCAAGGAACAGGGCTTGAAATTTTTGCTTGATTTCCATTATTCTGATCGCTGGGCTGATCCAGCCAATCAATGGAAGCCGAAAGCATGGGAGCACCTGTCCTATGAAGAGCTTCAACGTGCGGTATGCATGTATACGGCTGACGTTCTGAGAACGTTGAAGGAACACGATGCGCTTCCGGACATGGTGCAGGTGGGCAACGAGATTACACCAGGCATGTTATGGAATGAGGGACGTGTTGGTGGAGAAGAGCATGATACGGACGAACAGTGGGAGCGTTTTGCAGGCCTTGTGAAGTACGGAATTGCTGCGGTCAAATCCGTTGACGCGGATATTCAGATTATGATACATATTGATCGTGGTGGAGATAACGCCGAGAGCCGCAAGTTTTACGATCGCTTTGAAGCACTGGGTGTGGAGTTTGATATCATTGGTCTCTCGTATTACCCTTGGTGGCATGGCACACTCGACGCATTACGTGACAATCTTCATGATCTGGCTGAGCGTTATGGCAAACCGATCAATGTAGTTGAAACCGCTTATCCCTGGACGCTGGAGCAGCCGGAAGGCATTGAATGGATTTTGAATCAGGAAGATATGTTGTTACCAGGATACCCTGCAAGTGTAGAGGGACAGACCAAATACCTGAAGGATCTATTGCAGATTATTCGCGAAGTTCCTGGTGGTTTGGGTCACGGATTCTATTATTGGGAACCTGCCTGGATACCAAGTAAAGAAGAATGGTCCGTCGGTCATCCGAATAACTGGGGCAACCTCACCATGTTTGATTTTAAAGGTCGCAAGTTGGAATCGTTTACAGCACTTGCTACTGTTGAAGAATCAGATGTCGTGACATACGTGTAATCTAGCGTAATATGTATCGTCTGTGAAGTCGTTGTTATCGTTATCGTTATCGTTATCGTTATCGTTATCGTATATAAACTAAAAAAACAGTAATTAAAGCAAGGGAGTTGTCATTATGACATACAAATTTCCACCTGTAAGTTCCAAAGCCCCGCACATGTTGCATGGCGCAGACTATAACCCGGAGCAATGGCTCCGCTATCCTGAAGTTCTGGAAGAAGATATTCGCTTGATGAAGCTTGCCAAGTGTAACGTGATGTCCATTGGTATCTTCTCATGGGTATCCCTTGAGCCGGAAGAGGGTGTATACACGTTTGAATGGTTGGATCAGGTGTTGGATCGTTTTGCAGCAAACGGTATCTATGCATTCCTCGCTACACCAAGTGGTGCTAGACCTGCTTGGATGTCCGCGAAGTACCCGGAAGTGCTCCGCGTATCCGAGAAGCGTGTCCGCAATCTGCATGGTTTCCGTCACAACCATTGTTATACTTCCCCGGTATACCGTGAGAAGGTTACTGCGATTAACACAAAACTGGCAGAACGTTATTCGGATCATCCGGCTGTAATCGGCTGGCATATCTCGAACGAGTTCGGCGGAGACTGTCATTGTGATTATTGTCAGGAAGCATTCCGTGGTTGGGTTCAGAAGAAGTATAAAACACTCGATGAACTGAATCATTCGTGGTGGACCACATTCTGGAGCCATACGGTTACAGACTGGAGTCAAGTGGAATCTCCGGCTCCACACGGTGAGACACAGGTACACGCAATGAATCTGGATTGGCGCCGTTTCGTTACGGACCAGACAGCTGATTTTATCGTGCATGAAACAAAACCATTGAAAGCTCAGAATCCTGATCTGCCAGTCACAACAAACCTGATGGAATTCTATGGCGGTCTGAACTATTGGAAGTTCGCTGATATTCTGGATTTCCTCTCTTGGGACAGTTATCCGACTTGGCATGATGCAGATGACGACGCGAAACAGGCATCCCGGATCGCAATGATGCATGACATCGTTCGTTCTATCAAAGGCGGTCAGCCGTTCTTGCTGATGGAGAGTACTCCAAGTTCAACGAATTGGCAAGATGTCAGCAAGCTGAAAAAACCTGGCATGCATCTGCTCTCTTCTCTCCAGGCTGTGGCACACGGCTCCGATAGTGTTCAGTACTTCCAGTGGAGAAAAAGCCGGGGGTCCAGTGAGAAACTTCATGGTGCGGTGGTAGACCACGTAGGAACGGAACACACTCGAGTGTTCCAAGATGTCACCGACGTAGGAACGGCTCTTGAAGGCATGGAAGCCATTGTAGGAACAGCGGTTCCGGCAGAAGTTGCAATCATTTTTGATTGGGAAAACCGCTGGGCCGTTAATGATTCCCAGGGACCGCGTAATATCGGTGTGAAGTATGAGCAGACCGTGGAAGAGCATTACGAAGCGTTTTGGAAAAAGGGAGTCGCTGTAGACGTTATTGATATGGATGCAGATCTGTCCAAGTATAAGTTGCTGATTGCGCCAATGCTCTATCTGGTACGTGAAGGTGTCGGAGAACGTATTGAGAAGTTTGTAGAACAAGGTGGTACGTTTGTAGCAACTTACTGGTCTGGTATTGTTAACGAAAACGATCTGTGTTTCCTGGGTGGATTCCCAGGCCCGCTGCGTAAGACACTTGGCATCTGGTCCGAGGAAATTGACGGATTGCATGATCGTGATCTGAACGGAATCATTCCGGAGAAGGGCAATGAGCTTCAGCTCAAAACAGCGTATGATGCAATTGAACTGTGTGATCTGATTCATCTGGAAGGCGCGAAGTCCCTGGCTACGTACCGTTCTGACTTTTATGCTGGACGCCCTGCATTGACGGTTAACCAGTTGGGTTCAGGAAAAGCATATTACGTAGCGACACGTCTGAAAGCACCATTCTATGATGATTTCTATGCGAAGCTAATCGCTGACCTGAACATTGAGCGTGGACTTGAAACTGAGCTGCCTGCCGGAACAACGGCACATACGCGTACAGATGGTACAGCAGATTATGTGTTTGTACAGAACTACACGCCAGATGAGAAGCTGGTTGAACTAGATGGACAGTCCTATACCGATCTGCTCAGTGGTGATGCTGTGAAAGCAAGTCTCAGCTTGAAGCCATATGACATTTGTGTTCTGCGCAGACCGGCTGCTCGAAAATAATATAGGTTCATCCTTACTTTATAAACGGAGTTAGGATAGAAAAAGAGTGCCCTGAACGCCTGCATTGGTGTTCAGGGCATCTTTTTTAATTTATGCATTTGGCTGTTGAACCACTTTTTCTGGACAAGATAAAGGATAAACGTGTCCGCGTAGCGAAGACAAACACGTAACATGTAACTCAAGACTTTCAGTCTGGGAGGAATGGAAATGAATCAAAGAAATCTGGATGGTAACAGCATTATTATTCGACTGGAAATGACAACTAAGGATATCAAGTTTGGCGAAGTGGCTTCGGTCATCTCGGAAGCTGGGGGAGACATCATTGCCATCGACGTGATTTCCACCAATCAGGATGTAAGCGTGCGCGACTTGACGGTCGCAGTTACAGATGCACAAGATAACAGTAAAATTATAGAAGGGGTGCGCCAGCTCAAAGGTGTATCCATTATTAACGTATCGGATCGGACTTTCCTGCTTCATCTGGGCGGTAAGATCGAAGTAACACCAAAGACCCCGATTCAAAACCGGGAAGATCTGTCACGTGTGTACACTCCGGATGTGGCTCGTGTATGTTCAGCCATTTCAGAAGAACCCGGCAAAGCCTTCTCATTGACAATTAAACGGAATACAGTGGCCGTCGTATCTGATGGCAGTGCGGTACTTGGGCTTGGTAATATTGGGCCTCGTGCAGCGATGCCTGTCATGGAAGGTAAAGCGATGTTATTCAAACAGTTTGCAGGTGTGGATGCTTTCCCAATCTGCCTGGATACACAGGATACCGAGGAAATCATACGTACTGTGAAAGCGATATCACCTGGTTTTGGCGGCATTAATCTGGAGGATATCTCGTCACCGCGTTGTTTCGAAATTGAACGTCGTCTGAATGAGGAATTGGACATTCCTGTATTTCATGATGACCAGCATGGCACAGCGGTTGTGTTATATGCTGGTCTGATCAATGCGCTCAAACTGGTGGGCAAGTCCATTGAAGATGTGAAGATTGTGGTCTGTGGCATCGGTGCAGCAGGTGTAGCATGCAGCAACATATTATTGTCCGCGGGGGCCAGCCGGCTTATAGGTGTCGATCGTGAGGGTGCAATTGTACGAACACAAACCTATGAGAATGAAGTCTGGAGTGATTATGCAGCTCGTACTAATCCCGAACTGGAGACTGGCTCGCTGCGTGATGTCATTCGTGGAGCCGATGTGTTCATTGGCCTATCCCGCGGCAATCTGTTAACTCGCGAAGATATAGAGACCATGGCAGAAGATCCAATCGTGTTTGCAATGGCAAACCCGGTGCCTGAGATTATGCCTGCCTTGGTGGAAGACATTGTGGCTGTAATGGCAACAGGACGATCCGATTATCCGAATCAGATTAACAATGTGTTATGTTTCCCGGGCATCTTCAGGGCAGTTTTGGATTGCCGAGCCACCGAAATTAATGAAGAAATGAAGCTGGCAGCCGCGCAAGCGATTGCTTCGGCCATTACGGACGAAGAGCGTACACGTTATTACATTATTCCGAGTGTGTTCAATGATAAAGTAGTCAAATCGATGCGCAGTCGCGTAATTGAAGCAGCTATTAAGACGGGTGTAGCTCGACGTATTCCTCGTGAACAGGCCCGTGAAGGCGGGGAATCGTAAGATGTCAGAGAACCCTCTTCAACCTGGCGGGAATCTGCAAGAATTAGGGCACATGCATAAAATAGATGGAATAACGGCAGGAGAGGCTGTTCTGCGCGCCGCCCGATCCTTTGTTCAAGGGGACTCATCCAAGCATAGTGATGGTCATGACTGGCCGCACATTGAACGGGTAACCGCACTTGCGGTTGAACTCGCTCACCGCATGGGTGCAGATCCATTTGTCTGCGAACTGGCTGCATTATTACATGATGTACCGGATGAGAAGCTGAATGAGAGCTTGGAAGCCGGGATGGCCAAACTGAATGACTGGCTGGATACCCAGCCTCTTGACCCGGATATACGTAACAAGGTTGTGGGTATTATTAGCACCATCTCATATGCGGGAGGACAGCGTCCTGCGGTCAGTTCGCTTGAAGCACAGGTTGTACAGGATGCGGATCGACTGGATGCATTGGGTGCGATTGGGATCGCGCGAACCTTTGCCTTTTCAGGCGCCAGGGGGCGCGAGATGTACGATCCGTCCCTTCCCCCACGGGAGCAGATGACCCGAGAGGAATATCGCAATGGGCGCAGCACAACGATAAATCACTTTTACGAGAAGTTGTTCAAGCTCAAGGATCTGATGAACACCGCCTATGGCAAGGAGCTGGCGGAACAGCGTCATGATTATATGGTGCAGTTTGTGGACCAGTTCAAAAGGGAATGGGAGGGCACGGACCGTTAGGCAGGCATAATAAGCATGAGAATTCCACAGAGGTATCATAAGTAACAGAGGCGAATCTTTGAAGTGGCGAAAATCCATTTTGAAGATTTGCTTCTTTTTGGGTTAATAATGTGTATTAACATACATAAAGAAATCAATTTCATAATACCTCTGACTTATGACATGGCAACGGAAGACCTTACATGGTACAATAAATCGTTCTCCTGAATGAATTCAGGCAAAAAAAGAAATATGGGGTAATAATGAACATGATTATCAAATGTAAAACTTCAGGTTCGGTAAAGAGGAGGGGTCATCACCATGTCGTTTGGTGCGCGTGTACTTAAGACGGGGATCGCGGTCACGCTTGCCTTGTACCTAAGCAGCCTGTTCTTGAACCCGCAATCTCCCGTGCCTGCCGCAATCGCGGCTATATTCGCCATGCAGCCTTCCATCTATCGTTCCTGGAAATACTTCCTGGATCAATTGCAAACGACCACGCTGGGAGCTATTGTCGCCCTGGTGGGGGGCATGGTGTTGTCCAATGAGCCAATCGCCGTTGGATTAATTATTGTACTTGTCATCATGATCTGTCTTAAATTAAATATGGGTGAGACGGTTGGCCTTACACTGGTCACGGTTGTATCCATTATGGAAGCATCGGGTGACTGGCATTTTGCACTCAATCGTTTTCTGTTGACACTGGTTGGTATTGTATCGGCGTTTCTCATCAACATTACGGTATTTCCTCCGAAACCGAAGGTTCAGTTCGTGAAGCAGATCCATAGTGTATTCAGTGGTATGTCGTTGCTTCTGCGAACTTCGATCTCGGATGAGATCAAGGAAGTTGTATTCCGGGAGGAGAAAAGCAACCTGGGCGGTTCCATTAAGTCTTTGTCCGACAAGTATAACTTGTTCGAAGAGGAACAGAAAAAGATGAAACGTTCGAAATTCAGCGAAACTCGTCAGATGGTGGTCTACAAACAAATGCTGCTGAGTTTGCAAAAAGGGTATGAGGTGCTGGATTCGGTGGAACGCCACTATTTCCAGGCACCGCGGACAACGGCCATGGATCAGTTTTTTGACTCACATCTAGAACTGGTTATCAAATTCCATGAGCATGCACTGCTCAAGTTCGAGGATAAGCTGAAACCTAATGGGGAAGAGGCCGCACAGTTTGTATTGGATAATGACCGTTTCATGGAGCAGGCGATCACCCAGTTTGATATCGACAAGGAAGGGATGTTACGATTGTCTATCGTGGCTGCTGCCATTTATGATTATGGATATCAGTTGGAACGTTTGAATCGACTTGCCGAACATGTGCATAGCGCCAGTGAAGACAAAGAATCACAGGACAAAATTTTGAATTGGCTTAAGTGGCCTTAGGCATGATTCGTAATCAAAAGTAGACTTTTTGAACAACCTCTCTAAGTGCGAATTGCGCACCTGCTTGGCGATCATATACAATGTAGTTACAACATAGCCCGGACCATCGTGTCCGGGTTGTTTTGTCATACATAGGGCTGAAGGGCATGAATGAATATTAACGAACTGAGGGATAGAGACATGATTATAGAGGAATTGGACGCTGAATTAATGGAATGGTTGAGTGGGACAAATCTGGAGCATAAACAGCATGAAGCCATGCAACTGCTGACCGTATCTGAGGATCAGTGGCCGCATCAGGCCATGATCAGTATGGGGGAAGTGATTGCGATAAATCCGCATCAGCTTAGACTGGCTCTATGGCAAGGTACACAGACCAGTATGAACATGAGCAAAACAGGCAAGGCTACCTTGATTGCGGTTCAAGGACATCGATTGCTGCATATTCGTACAGAAGTAGAACGGCTTCCTGAGATGAAGGGGGCTGTCCATCCGAGAGATCGTTTTGAAGCACAAGTGCTCCAGGTACGTGTGGATCACGCGCCATATGCGGAGATCACTTCAGGAATAACCTTTCAATTAAAAGATGAACTTGGAGCAATTACACGCTGGAAAGAGACAATTGAAGAATTACGAAAGTAGGCAGGAGTAGCTAAGTCAGTTGAGTACCCGGTGATTGGGTAATAATGAAGAAGAAAACAACAAAAAACGCCTCCGCTTGCATCGGGACGTTGTCACTGGTACAATAAAAAATGGTTTTCAGAAAATTAGAACTAATTAACATATAATTAAAATGTTTACTTTCTAATAATTATACCATTGCCTTTTCGGGCTTGTCAAATGGGATTTTGAGGACACAATCCGGGGAAAGAGGGGCTATTAACATATGAGTACAGATCAGCAATGGAATGAGGAACAACAACGGGTCAACACCGTGACCGATCAGATTGAACGCAAGATCACAACGCTGGAAGATGAAGTTGGTTCCTTCCGTGACGAAGTGGTTGGCATGAGAAAAGACTTCTGGGACGAAGTCACGATGAACTTTAGCGAAGCGGATGATGTCGGGGAGACTTCAACCAGCATGCGGCAGCAGTCACAGGTATTGTCCGATCGGGAGCGCAGTCATCTCAATACAGCGGCTGCGTTGGATAAAATGAAACGACTGCATCATTCACCGTATTTTGGGCGCATTGATTTCAAAGAAGATGGATATCCAAATGCAGAACGCATTTATCTCGGCATTGCATCGTTGCTGGATGAGAAGGAAGAATCTTTTCTGGTTTACGACTGGCGTGCGCCAATCTCCAACCTGTATTATGACGGAGCACCGGGTCCAATCACGTATCATACACCCAGTGGGGAGATCAGCGGTGATATAGAGATGAAGCGACAGTTTGTCATTCGGGATGGTCGTATCCGGTTTATGTTTGACACAGGGGTCACGATTGGTGATGAGTTGTTGCAGGCCGTGCTCAGTCGAACTTCGGATGCACAGATGAAGAGTATTGTAGCGACCATTCAGAAGGAGCAAAACCGGATTATCCGTAATGACCGGACACGAATGCTCATTGTGCAAGGCGCAGCCGGCAGTGGCAAAACATCCGCGGCGCTCCAGCGTGTGGCATATCTTCTTTATAAATACCGCGAGCATCTGCAAGCGGATCAGATGGTTCTTTTTTCACCAAATCCAATGTTCAACAGTTATGTCTCCACGGTACTGCCTGAGCTTGGGGAGGAAAACATGTTGCAAACGACCTTCCAGGAGTATCTGGAGCGCCGTTTGGGTCGTGAATATCAACTGGAAGATCCGTTTATTCAGCTTGAATATGTACTTACGGGGACGGAAGATCCCGATTACGATGTTCGCATGTCCAGCATTCGCTTCAAGTCGTCCGAAACGTTCCTCAAGGTGATTACACGTTATAAGGAAAGTATGTTGTCAGGTGGCATGAAATTCAAGCCGGTTCGCTTCCAGGGCCGAGCGATTGTCACGTCAGAGGCTATGGCTGAGAAATTCTACAGTTTCGAGTCATCCGTTAAGCTGGTGAGTCGACTGGAGATGTTACGGGACTGGATGCTGAAAGAACTGTCTGCCTTTGGTAAAGGTGAACTGGATGCGCCTTGGGTTGATCAGCAGCTTGATCTGATGGAGCCGGAGGATCTGCAACGTGCGTATCAACGGTTGAAGCGCAAGCAAAAAGGAAAGACCCATACGTTTAATGACTTCGAGCAGGAAAGAGGGATTCTGGCACGTATGGTGGTCAGTGACCGACTCAAACCGTTGCGAAAATGGATTAAGTCCTTACGATTCGTTGATATAAGACAATTATATGCACATCTATTTAACGATCAGGCTCAGATGGAACGATTACTGGGTGATGAAGCGCTGCCTGCTCAATGGGATGAAATCTGTAAGATGACTTTACGCAGATTGAAGCTTCAGGAGTTGGCATATGAAGATATTACGCCATACTTGTACTTGCGTGAGCTTATGCTTGGATTCCATATTAACTCGAATATTCGTCATGTCATTATTGATGAAGCCCAGGATTATTCTGCGTTTCAGTTGGCATTTATGAAGAGATTGTTCCCACGGGCGAAAATAACAGCACTTGGTGACTTTAATCAGGCAATCTATGCCCACTCTTCAGTACTTAGTGGAACAGGACCTTTGACTAACCTGTACGGACCAGACAACACGGAAGTCATTGAGCTGACCAGAAGTTATCGATCTACCCGGGAGATCGTGGAGTTTACTCGTGGCATGGTGCCTGGTGGGGAAGAGATTATTCCATTTAACCGCAGCGGTGAGAAACCTAAAGTGATCGTTTCTTCTGATTCAGAGCGTCATATGAATGTCATCACGACAGACCTCAAGCACTTGATTAAGGAAGGGTACGAATCGGTTGCAGTTATCTGCAAAACCGCCGAAGAGAGCAGAGACGTACATGCTACATTGAGTAAGGCGCTGCCCACAGCACCGAAGTTAATCAAAAAAACGACGCTGGCTTTTGAGCAGGGTGTTCATGTCATCCCAGCGTATCTGGCCAAAGGTGTGGAATTCGATGCAGTCCTGATCTATGACGGCTCTGCGGAGCAGTATGCTCAGGAGCATGAACGCAAGTTGTTCTATACGGCTTGCACACGAGCGATGCATCTACTGCACGTTTACTGCGTGGGCGCACTTAGTCCGTTCATTACCGCCCAGTCGGAAGAAAAGTATGATCTTGGCAAGGTGTCTGCTGCGCAAGTGGACTGACATAACACTTCATATGCATGAAGAAGGCTTCCGTTCAATGGAACGGGAGTTTTTCTGTATATGATACATATATCGGGAAGAAGCTAGCTTAGCGAGGGAATTATACGTGATGAGGTTACAGCCATATAGGTGATCGTATTGATAAAAATACCTAACGTGAATTCGTAAGGATTGGGTCCCGTGGATAAAAATGACTTGATAATTTGTATTCAAGGACAATGGATGTGATTTTTCTTTACACATGAGGTCCGGACTCATATAATCGTAACAATATATTTTTTTTGGATCGTTTATTAAAGGAGGCAACAAAATGAACAAATCATCTTTTGAACGGCCACTTATGGCCGATTGTGTACCGGATCTGGTCGCTACAGCACGGGGAGATTTGCCAGCGACTTTGGTCATTCGGGGAGGTACGCTGGTAAACGTGATATCGGGTGAGATTTTACCTGAGATGTCCATAGCTGTACAGGGAGCTCGAATCGCTTATGTCGGTAAAGATGTAAGCCACACTATCGGAGAACATACGAGGATTATTGAAGCAAACGGTAAGTATATCGCTCCTGGTCTGCTGGATGGACACTGCCATATCGAAAGTACACAGATGAAAGTAACCGAGTTTGCGAGAGCGGTGTTGCCTTCAGGCACAACCGGAGGTTTCTTTGACCCTCATGAGATCTCTAACGTGCTTGGCCTCAAAGGTCTGAGACTGATGCTGGATGAAGCGCGGACCACACCGATGGCTGCTTATATGCAGGTGGCTTCCTGTGTGCCTTCCACGCATCCAGGATTGGAGACAACAGGTGCTTATATCGGGCCTGAAGAGGTAGCTGAGGCTCTTTCCTGGGGTCCGGACATGATTGGTCTTGGTGAAGTGATGAACTTCCCTGGAGTGGTCTATGGGGATGAGACGATGATTGGTGAGATACAGGCGACCCTCCGGGCAGGTAAAGTGGCAGACGGTCATTTCACCTGGGCTGCAGATGACTGGCGTCTGCCAGCCTACGCAGCGAGTGGCGTTACAGGGGATCATGAATGTGTGACCAAGGAAGATGTGGTTGAACGTCTGCGACTCGGAATGTACGCGAAGATGCGTCAAGGTTCGGCATGGCATGATGTGGCTGAGACGATCAAAGCCTGCACTGAGCTTGGTCTGGATACACGCCGGATGATGCTGGTGACCGATGACCGAAGTTCTGAATCGCTGCTCAAAGAAGGACATATGGATTTTGTTGTTCGTCTCGCAATCTCTCAAGGGGTTAAGCCGGTTACGGCTTTCCAGATGGCAACCATTAACACGGCTGAGCGCTTTGGTGTTGCGCGCGACATTGGTGCAATTATTCCGGGCAATATAGCCGATATTATTCTGCTGGACGGCCGGTTGGCGGATGTACGTGTGGGCATGACAATTGCTGCCGGGCAAGTTGTAGCCGAGAATGGGAAAATGACGGCGGTCTGGGACAGCTTCACGTACCCGGAGGAAGCGCTGAACACGGTGAAGTTAGAAGCTAATATTCAGCCGGAAGATCTGGAGTTGGCTGCACCGATTGTAGAGGGGACGATTGGTGCCAAAGTCATTCATGTGACAGAGAACCATGTGGATACAAAGGAGAAACACCTGCCTGTTACCGTAGAGAATGGCAAGATTATGGTTTCAACTTCAGGGGAAGTATGCAAAATTGCGGTATTGGAGCGTCACAAACAAACCGGGAATCGAGCGGTAGCGCTTGTTGGAGGCATCGGCTTCACATCACCTGCAGCGATTGCGATGACAGTTGCTCATGATAGTCACAACCTGTTGATTATCGGTAATGATGATGCGTTAATGGCTGAAGCCGGTAATCGCGTCATTCGTATGCAGGGCGGGGTGGCCGTGGTAACGGCAGCAGGGGGAACCGAATTCCCGCTGCGGATTGCAGGTTTGATGTCAACTGAATCTTTCGAAGTCGTTGCAGCCCAATCGGCAGCAGTCAGTGAAGCTTTACAGTCCGCAGGATGTACGTTGAATAATGCGTTCATGACGCTTTCGTTGCTCGCACTGGTTGTGATTCCAGAATTACGTTTGTCTGACAAGGGTCTTGTGCGGATCTCGGCAGAAGGTATTGAACTGGTGTCTCTTTTCGATGAAGTGGTTGACAATACACCGGTAGCTCCATCGGGAAATGAATGAACGGAAATGTCGACTAGACATCATTAAATAGGGTTCAATATAAAGCCGCCTTAGGGCGGTTTTTTAGTGTATTTTGAGAGAAAACGCTTTCTAGGTCTTCTGGAGCTTGGTGCACATATGGCAATAATGACTGAAGTCATGCTGGAATAAGGATTGAATTTGAAAATAATAAATAATTGTGACTTTTGAACTATACATACAGAACTACGAATTCCCGAAATATAGTTATATGATTCTTTCGTCGTAAGTCTTAAAGATGATATTGCATATAAAAGCAATCCAAATTCGTCGTACCTAATAAGTATCCATTAAATGAATATGAAACGACACAATTTCATCCAGATTTGCACGTCAGAGCTGATAACTTCAGAGGGAGTGTACAAATATGAAAAGCAAAAGGGGTTACCGTTTTATCGTATTACTGAGTTGTTTGATCCTGTGTGCGAGTACAGCCTGTTCTTCCAAAGCCATAGCGGATGGTTCAGTTGACAGTTATGCAACGATTCATGGAAAACTTGATGTGCCAGTGAGAGCGACTTGGGTGTGGGATACCACCCAGATCCGAAGTAATCCTCAAGAGGTGTTAAATTACGCTACAGCGAACAAGATCAATACGATCTATCTGCAGATGAACCGGGATATAAAGATTCCTGAGTATAAAAGTTTTATCCGCCAGGCGAGAGCCAAGAACATTGCGGTTGACGTCATGGATGGAAGATCAGCCTGGGGGCTGACGGAAAGTCGGGAGCAGATTGCATCTTTCCTGGACTGGATCGAGGCATATCAGGCGCAGGCGTTGTCCAATGAGAAATTTGCTGGTATTCATCTGGATATTGAACCACATGTGCACCCGCAATGGAAAATCAATCAGGCCAGTGTAATTACGCAGTGGCAAGGCAATGTGGAGTACATTGTTGAGCGAGCATCACGGATGAAGATGCCGGTTGCGGCTGATCTGCCTTTCTGGCTGGATAACTACAAAATTCCGGGTTCAACGATGGCCGTAAGCAGTTGGATGATTCGCAAGTTTGATTCCATCACCATTATGGCTTACCGCGATACAGCTGCTGCAATCTATAGTGTAGCGAAGGATGAACTTGCGGAAGCAGCTCTGCTTGGCAAGACGATCTCAATCGCCGTGGAAACAAAGCAAAGCAAGGAAGGTGACTTCATTACTTTTTATGAAGAGGGATCTGCTTATATGGAAGCACAATTAAAGTTGGTCGAAAAAATGGCTTCAGTATATGCGTCCTTTGACGGTTTCTCCGTACATGAGTACACTTCATGGAAGACGCTGAAAAAGTAAGACACTGTTAAGCTTCAAAGCGTTAGGCTGATAGCAGCCAATGAGATGAGTTCTAACTGAGACAATGTGGCTCAGATCAGATCAGATCGTTACCTCACTCGTTCCCAGGAAAGTTGATAAAGTAGATAAAGAAGGTGTTTGCAGCTGAATAGCTGTGAGCACCTTCTTCTTTTACACCCTTTTACACCTGTACCAGGGCAGACTCCACTCCTACGTTCTCATAGAACATTTTGCGATACTGTGAAGGTGTAGTGGCTTTATGCTTTTTAAATGTAGTGATGAAGTAGCTTAGATGCTCAAAACCCACATCCATGGCGATATCAACAATTTTGTGATCCGTATTCTCAAGCTGAACGCAGGCCTGCTGAACACGGTAATAGTTAATGTAATCAACAGGTGTTTTCTGCACCATCTGTTTGAAGAAACGACAGAAGTGTCCTTCACTCATATTGGCCTCATCGGCCAGTTCTTTCAGCTTTAATGGTTCAGGATACCGTTTGTGAATATAACTGAGCACGGATTTCAGGCGCTCTACCTTGTCATGACTCCCTGTAGCCACAGTGCCTTTGAGCGGAGCAGGTCTCATATGTTCGAACATTCGGGCAAATATGAGGTACAGGTACGCTTTTGTTGACATTTCACACGTTTCGGTTCGGGTAGCATGGTCTGCAAATATGCGTTTCAGGAGATCCAGAATTTCTTGTCCCCAGTTCTCATCTGCCTTGATATGACTGGGGGGAATCACCGTTTTGCGTACCAGTGGACCGATGAATTTCTCTTGGACCGTATCGAAGGTACGGCTGCCAAGCAGCTCGGGATTAAATACAATGGAAGAGAATACGCAGGGCACATCGCCCTTCAGATACCCCGCATGAATCTCGCCTCGATTGATGAAGATCGCTTCTCCAGCTTGAACCTCAACAGTGTTCATATCGATCTGAAAGACGGCGCAGCCCTTGGTCACCATGGTGAACTCCATCTCATCATGCCAATGGCAATCCAGAATGCTATCCCCGTTCAGTTGTTGAATATCCGGGTACACACTGACGGGATACATGGCATTGCCGTGAATCCGGTCTTCCCGTAATCGTTCACGTTCCATATCAGATTCTCCTTTTGTATCATTATTAATGTAATCGTTTCCATAGATTGGTGATGATATTCAAGAATCGGGTAGTTATTATCAAAATCGTGATATATTTGGTCAAAATAAGAGAAGAAATTCGTTATTAATATCAATATTATTATAATATAACCAAAGGGGGAAAGAAAACATGAAATTTACTGATGGATTCTGGATGACTCGTGAAGGGTACCAGATTCAAAACCCGACTGACATTCGTGATATTGTGCAAAAAGATAATTCTGTGACCGTATATGCGGCAACTAAATATATTCGCAGCAAAGGCGACACGTTGAACGGTACATTGCTGAAAGCAACGTACAGCTCACCAATGCCTAACGTTATTCGTGTAACCTTGAATCACCATAAGGGCGGCGTGAAAAAAGGGCCTGTATTTGAGCTTAACACACAAGAAGCCAACGTTGAGATCTCAAAAAATGAACAAGGTGCTGTTTTGAAAAGTGGCAACCTGGAAGTTCAAATCGACAAAACAAATGGTTGGGACGTTAGCTTCCTGTATGGAGGAAAACGGATTACAGGTAGCGGTCAAAGAGCTGCTGGTTATATTACAGGTCCAAGCAAGGAAGCGTACTTCCGGGAGCAGCTTGATCTCGGTATTGGTGAATACGTTTACGGACTCGGTGAGCGCTTCACACCGTTTGTTAAGAATGGTCAAATCGTCGATACCTGGAATGAGGACGGCGGTACAAGCAGTGAGCAGTCCTATAAAAACATTCCGTTCTACCTGTCCAATAAAGGATATGGCGTATTTGTAAACCATCCTGAACGCGTATCATACGAGATTGCATCCGAGAATGTATCTAAAGTTCAGTTCAGCGTAGAAGGCGAGACGTTGGAATACTTCATTATCGGCGGTGACAATCCAAAGGATGTACTTGATAATTATACGAAATTAACAGGTAAACCAGCGCTTCCACCCGCATGGACTTTTGGTCTGTGGCTGACAACATCATTCACAACGGATTATGATGAAGCAACGGTTAATCATTTCGTAGATGGTATGGCTGAACGTGATCTTCCACTTTCTGTATTCCATTTTGACTGCTTCTGGATGAAGGAATACCAATGGTCTGATTTTGTATGGGATGAAGCGATGTTCCCGGATCCGGAAGGCATGCTTGCACGTCTGAAAGAGAAGGGCCTTAAAATCTGTGCTTGGATCAATCCATATATTGCAGAAAAATCCTACTTGTTCGATGAAGGTATGGAGAACGGTTATCTGGTGAAAACAGCCGATGGCAGCGTATGGCAATGGGATATGTGGCAAGCAGGTATGGCTCTGGTTGACTTCACGAATCCGGATGCTGTGAACTGGTATAAGAGTAAGCTGGAAGTCCTGCTGGATCAAGGTGTAGATTCCTTCAAGACTGACTTTGGTGAAAGAATTCCGACAGATGTTGTGTACTTCGATGGTTCTGATCCGGTTAAAATGCACAACTATTATACACAGCTCTATAACAAAGCTGTATTTGAATTGCTCGAAGAGAAGATTGGCAAAAACGAAGCTGCCCTGTTTGCACGCTCTGCAACAGCAGGTGGGCAACAGTTCCCGGTTCACTGGGGTGGTGACTGCTCTTCCACGTATGAATCTATGGCTGAATCGCTTCGCGGTGGCCTCTCACTCGGGCTTTCCGGTTTCGGATTCTGGAGCCATGATATCAGTGGTTTTGAAAGCACAGCGAGCCCTGACGTATACAAACGCTGGGTACAATTCGGACTGTTATCTTCACACAGTCGCCTGCACGGAAGCACTTCCTATCGTGTGCCTTGGCTGTTTGACGAGGAATCCGTGGACGTTGTTCGTGACTTTACCAAACTCAAAATCAGCCTGATGCCGTACCTGTACAATTCTGCGGTTGAGTCAACGGTAAAAGGTATTCCGATGATGCGCGCTATGCTGCTGGACTTCCCAGAGGACCCAACAACATACAGCCTGGATACGCAATATATGTTTGGTGACTCGATTCTGGTGGCTCCAATCTTCAACAAGGAAGGTGATGTGCGTTATTACCTGCCTGAAGGAACTTGGACGAACTATCTGACAGGAGCGAAAGTACAAGGTAGACGCTGGATCAGTGAAAACCATGACTTTAAAACACTGCCAATGATGATTAAGCCAAACAGTCTGATCGCTGTGGGTGCGGTGGATAGTAAACCGGATTACGACTTTGCAAATGATGTGTCCCTGCACTTGTTCGAACTGGCTGATGGTCAAACGGCTCAAGCTGTCGTTGTGAACCAAGCGGCTGAACAGGAGCTGACAGTTAACGTTACACGTAATGGATCAGTGCTGGATGTTCGTGCTGAAGGTGCAGGTAAACCTTGGAACATCGTGCTTCGCGGTATTGAAAGTGTATCCAGCGTTGAAGGTGGTTCCCAAGTGTCTGGTGCAAATGGTGTTGTTGTTACAGCAGCAACAGGCGCAAACGCGCTTACAATCCAACTGTAAAATGATATAGTAAAAGAAAAGGACGGTGCCGAAAGGTGCCGTCTGTTTGTCTACGATGATAGGAGATTGTTTGTCTACGATGATAGGAGATTGAATGAAATGAGTACAATGAATTCCGGTTTGCACTGCACGATATCAGCAGAGATGCTGCATCATCTGGTAGAAAATAATTTTGGAAGCGATACCAAAGTGAAGGAATTTGGTCTCCTGCAAGGTGGACTTTTTAATACAACCTATCGGATTCAACTTGAACATACATCCTATACGGATGTGATTTTACGTTTGGCTCCAGAGCGGGGTGAGATGGCGGCTGGTTCTGCGAGTGATCCCCTATTTTCGTTTGAACGTACGATGATGGCGGCTGAACCGATTGTGTATGAATATTACCGTAAGGCAGGCATTCCTGCTCCCAACATTATCGCTTGTGATGACAGCGGGTCCATCATCCCAAGAACATACATGTTTATGGAGTTTATCCCGAGTAAGCAACTCGATCACGAATCGATTTCAGATATAGACAAAGAGCGATTGTATCATCAGCTTGGCGCCTATACCGCCATCATGCATCAGATCGAGGGTGCATCGTTTGGTTGGCCGCAGGGGGACGGTTCAATTAAAGGCTCGGATCAATGGTCCGAGGTGCTGTACTCTTTTGCAGAAGAAACAGCACTTAAAGCGGCACGAGCCGATTATATGCCAGGTGTCGGAGAAGAGATCGTAGCTATATTCATGAAAAATAAAGACTTATTTGATCAAGTGATCCGTCCGGTACTCGTTCATAATGACCTGTGGGAAGCCAACGTGCTTGTTCATGTAGAAAACGGTGAGCTAAACATTGCGGCCATCATCGACGGAGATCGTTCCATGTTTGCCGACAGGGAGTTTGAAGCAATATTGTCGTCAGAATCAGCGGCTTTTCATGAAGGATATGATCGTCCACTGGACTCATCCGCTGAAGGACAGGCACGCAGGCTTGCCTATCGAATACTGTCTTCGTATTTTAATGCCTACGTTCATGAACATCAGGTCAATCAACCTGAAGATGGTCAGAAGTATCGCCAGCGCACGCTGGATTTACTGGAGCAATGGAAGCAACTTGGACTTAACTAATTCGCAGGGGGAATGAAGGATGAAGGAGTATCATCAATACCCGATGTGGGACGCGTCACTTTCACTTGAGGAAAGGTTGGATGACCTGATTGCACGGTTGACAACGGAGGAGAAGATCAGACTAATTCCTACACGCGAAGCAGCTGTACCAAGACTGGGCATTCCAGCCTACAACGTTGGGGGCGAAGCTGCCCACGGGGTTGCATGGAAAGGGGAGGCGACGGTATTTCCGCAACCTCTCGGTCTATCGAGTACCTGGAATACGAGACTTATGCGGGAGATTGGTTCAGTCATTGGCGATGAAGCTAGGGCATATCATCACCGTGATCCTGAAGTTCACGGGCTAACTTTGTGGGCACCAACGGTTGATCTGGAACGTGACCCACGCTGGGGTAGAACAGAAGAGGGATATGGCGAGGATCCGGTCCTCACGGGAGAAATGTCGGCGGCTCTCGTCAAAGGTATGCAGGGGAATGATCCTTTTTATCTGAAAATGGTTGCGACATTGAAACACTTTTTTGCCAATAATAATGAGAAAGATCGGCTGAATTGTTCATCCAGCATTGATCCGCGCAATCTGCATGAATATTATTTAAAAGCATTTGAGACACCATTTGTGGAAGGTGGAGCCTTGTCCATGATGACAGCTTACAATTCCATCAATGGTACACCTGCCATTGAAAGTCCATATGTGAATGATGTGGTTAAGGGTGAGTGGGCGATGCCCGGTTTTATTGTATGTGATGGTGGGGATTTGTCCCAGACGGTCGATTATCACCGTTACCATACCAGCCATGCCGAGTCAGCAGCAGGTGCATTGAAGGCAGGAGTGGATTGTCTTACAGATGAAGTTGATCTTGTTGTATCTGCTCTGGAGGAGGCTCTTGACCGGAATCTGTTGGAAATAGCTGATTTGGACAGAGCGATCCGCAACATCTTTGGTGTGCGAATGCGACTTGGACAACTCGATCAGTCCGGGCTCAATCCATATGCGTCTATTCCCGAGTCGGTATTATGTGCACCGGAACATGCCAAACTTAGTTATCGTGCCGCTGCCGAATCGATTGTTTTGCTCCAAAATGATGGATTACTTCCCTTGCAGGCAGAAGCGTTGCAGAAAATCAGTGTGATTGGGCCACTTGCGGATGTTGTCTATACCGATTGGTACAGTGGCACACTGCCTTATCGTGTATCCGTCCTCGATGGATTGCGCAATCGGCTACCTGAAGCAGACGTGACCTATGTCGATGGTAATGACCGTATTCAGCTGAAGACAACAGACGGTCAGGTTATAACCTTGGGTGCGGAAGGTACACTCGTCGCTGTACCGGAGGGCAGTGCATACACAGCAGCCGAATTTGTACATCAGGATTGGGGTTGGGGAAGTCATACGCTGAGAAGTGTAAATAATAATCGATACGTTAGCTTAACCGAGCAAATCTATCAGGCAAACGCACCGGAGATTGGTGGCTGGTTTGTGAAGGAAGTTGTTCGAATAGATCCTCTAACGGATGGAAGTAACACCTTGCGGACATGGAACGGTATTCCTGTTGGACTGAGCGAATATCAGGGACAATCTGCTGTATCACCACTCCGGCCACAAGGAGAACAAACTACAGCTACTGGTACAAATCCGAATGATATTGGTGACTCTGGACACGCAAGTCAGTCACCAGGCAATACACAGATACCTTCTGCATTCAATATTGATATTGTGACCAGCGGAATACAACATGCCGTAGAAGCCGCACGTAGCAGTCAGGCATCTATCGTTGTTGTTGGCAACAGCCCATATATCAACGGCAAAGAAGAAATTGACCGCCCAAGTCTACTGCTTCCGCCGAGTCAGGTCGAGCTTGTCAAAGCCGTATGTGAAGCTAATCCCAATACAGTGGTTGTCATTATGGGCAGTTATCCATTTGCCTTGCAGGAGTTGAAAGGTATTGCCCGCGCAATCGTTTATATGACACATGCAGGTCAGGAATTGGGGAACGCGCTTGCAGATGTGCTGTTAGGTCATTATGCCCCGGCAGGCAGATTAAACATGACATGGTATGAAGACGAATCACAGCTTCCTGACATGATGGATTATGACATCATTCAGAATGGCATGACTTATATGTATCATGAAGGACCGGTTCAATATGCATTTGGTCATGGTCTGACGTATTCCGAATTCGAATACGAAGCGATTCGTGTAAGTCGCAGTGCTTCGGGGGAATCCACCACCACAGATCAATTGAAGATTGAGGTGGAGGTACACAATAAGGGTGAACGTGACAGTGATGAAGTTGTTCAGATCTATGGATCTTCATATACCTCCCGAGTGAAACGTGCTCAGAAGCAACTGCTTGCTTTCCGTCGTGTTCAAGTCAAAGCAGGGACGTGTGTTACGATAAGTTTCGAAGTTCCTGTTCAGAAGCTTGCGCTATGGGATGTTACCCGAGATCGATACTGCCTGGAGACCGCGACCTGGGCCATCCTGGCAGGGCGTTCTTCCGCAGATATACGTCAGTCGGCTGATATTAAAATTGAAGGTGAGACGATTCCTGATCGCCCGCTGCACTTGCTTACCTTTGCCGAGAATTACGATGCTTGTGCAGGTGTTCTACTGGATGAATGTCTGGAAGGACGTTCGGCAGTTCGGGCAATCACTCCGGAGGAACCTTTATATCGAGAGGAGCAGTCGTCTTGGATTGCTTTCAACCATAATGCTGTTCAAGAAATACAAGGATTTGAAGCCAGAGTGGCAGCTTTTGGGGAAGAGGGCAGATTGGAGATTCGTTCCGAAGGACTGGAGGGCGAACTGCTCGGTGTGTGTGAAGTTTCTGGACCTGGAGGCAGTGTGAATGGGAAAGATATCAAGTGGACAACAGTTCAGTGTTTGCTTGAGGCGCCACATAAGGTGAATGCGCTATATATTGTCTTCAAAGGTGGAGCAGCGTTACGGCACTTTAGATTGTTGTAGTTGTAGCATGTCCTGAATAATCAACCTCCGAAACAAGCACAATAATGCTGTTGTGTGTAGAATCTGTAAAGGTGGTTGTGGTATGAACGATAAAAAGTGGGACCTCGTCGCACTTGCTTCCATCCCTTTAATTATGACCTTGGGTAATTCCATGCTAATACCGATCCTGCCACAGATTGAACGTGAATTGAAGGTATCTGCATTTAAGGTCAGCATGCTCATTACAGTCTACGCTGTCGTTGCCATCCTGCTTATTCCTCTTGCAGGGTACTTGTCGGATCGTTTTGGCAGAAAAGCAGTTATCATTCCCAGCCTCGTTATTGCAGCCGTCGGAGGTGCTGTCGCTGGTGTGGCAGCATGGATGCTGAACGGAAACATAGCCTACTGGACCATTCTGGGTGGCAGGTTATTGCAGGGAATAGGTGCTGCGGGCGCATTTCCTATTGTTATTCCGTTGGTTGGGGACATGTTTAATGATGAGAATGAAGTAAGTAAAAGTCTGGGTATCATTGAGACCTCGAATACGTTTGGTAAAGTCATAAGTCCGATTCTGGGTGCAGCGCTGGCGGTCTGGTTGTGGTATGCGCCATTCATGGCTATTCCTATCCTTTGTGTGCTTTCGCTGGTTCTTGTTATTTTCCTGGTGAAGACTCCCCGGAAAAAAGAAAAGCCTCCCACCTTTCCTGAATTTGTAGCATCCATTCGTGACGTATTAAAAGAAAAGGGACGCTGGTTGTATGCGTTGTTTGCAATCGGTGGTATTTGCATGTTTGTCATCTTTGGTGTGTTATATTATCTATCCGAGACGTTGGAGAGCGAATTTGCCCTGAAAGGTGTACTTAAAGGACTTGTCCTTGCGATTCCGCTGGCAGCGTTATGTCTGTCTTCTTTCCTGGCAGGGAAGTGGATTGGCAAGAACAAAACGCGAATGAAATGGCTTGGCTTTGCAGGACTTGCGCTTCTGACGGTATCCCTTGGCGTTATAGGTTTATTCGATAATATCTATGTTGTAGTAGGTCTTTTCACATTGGGAAGTGCCGGAATAGGTGCAACGTTACCATGTCTGGATGCCTTGATTACAGAAGGCGTGGACAAAAAACAGCGGGGCACAATCACGGCTCTGTTCAGCAGCATGCGATTCATTGGGGTATCTCTCGGTCCACCTGTCGTTTCTTTGTTGATCGGTTCTCATCATTTCCTGCTTTTTGGTGTGCTCGCTGCGTCTGGCGCAGTGGGCGGATTGCTCACCTTATTTGCAGTTAAGCCGGATAAGGGAGATCAACCTACTTCAGGAAGCAAGCAGAAACAGGATGAAACATCTATGGATGTGATCGAGACGAGTAGAGGGTATGTTTCCATAGGTCGCAAGAAAAGTCCATTTTAGATAGACGGTGCTGTATGCTGCGTTCATTTCCATGCTGTCTTAAGTTTAACATCCAGATCTGTTCAAAAAAAACGCGTTTACGCCTAAGAAAGCGGATGAATTTGCTTTCTGGGTGTAAACGCGTTTCTCGTTTCTATGAGCAGAATGACCTTAACCAATCATTCGTGTTTGCTTTTATTCGACTGGCTAGTTTCGGTGTTGCCGGCTCCAGATTCTGAATTCTTGGATTGATCTTGAGGTGGTTCCGTTGCGGTAATATGAGTATGAGCGAGCAGAGCGTGAGGTTCAATGGAGAAGCTGCCGCTTCGTTTTCCTTGAATCAGATATATAAGCAAGAACAGAATCATAAACATCACGGAATATCGATACATATCGGTATAACTGGTTATGGCCGCAATGGCGCCAAGAAGAAGGGCACCGGTCGCAATACCCAGATCCAGCGAGTTCAAAAACATACCATTAGCCATACCCCGTTGAGTAGGAGATACAACTTGAATCATCCAGGTCTGCAGAGACGACTGCATGGAACCATAACCGATTCCGTAGATAAAGGCAGCAATGAACAGGAGGGACATGGAGGTTGCATACGAGAGCAGAATGAGGCCGACAGCAACGAATATTGCCCCTGGAATGAGCAGTGCTTTTGGACCTTTATTGTCATAGATCCGTCCTGCAAATGGTCTAACCAATAACACGGCGAGTGCATTGAACAAAAAGAACAGCGCAGGATTGGCCAGATTGGCTTCCTTACCATACAAAACGATGAATCCGACAAGCCCACCATAGGTGATGGATAATAGGCAATTCAGCACACTGGGCAGAATCAGCTTGCGGTTGAAAGGTGTCTTCTGTTTTGGGTTGGATCCTGAAGCACTTGTTGTAGCTTGTGGCATGATGGTTGTACTGTCATCGGTTCTGACTGCTTTTTTGCGTGTCAGCGAATAACTCAGTGGATAGATCACAGCGAGCACACCCGCAGTGCATAACATCAGGGTTACAAAACCTGCACCCTGGAGCAGAGTGACCCCAATGATTGGCCCCATAGACATAGCAAGGCTAGTCGATAGACCAAAGTAACCCATACCTTCACCCATTCGTTTGACGGGCACAATGTCCGAGGCCATCGTTGGAAAAGCGGTACTGCTCATACCAAACCCGATACCAAACAACATTCTGAGCAACAAGAGTACAGCTATGCCCGCAGCAAAATAATAGCCGAGCGTTGCCAGCAGGGCTACGGACAGGCCTATATAGATCATGGCGTTACGAAGGCCCTTCTCCAGTGCTTTCGCGGAATAGAGACGGGCTGCAATGGCACTTAGTGCAAACAGACAGGTGAATAAACTTACTTCAAACGCATTGGCGTGAAATCGCTCCTGAACGTAGGACGGAAGCGGAGAGACAATCATGTGCAGTTGCAAGAACAACAAGAAGTTGCACAGCATCAGCAGTATAAAATCGGTGGTCCATAGTCTAACTTGTTGTGTAGATTGTTCTTTCATGATGATGTATTCCCCCTGAGTTGTGATTCATTACAAGTTGCGGTTAATGAGGGAAAGAGTATGTTTAAATGCTTCCATCTGGTCTTCGGATATACCTTCAGCAAGTTCTTTATTCATTTCTCTTTCAATCGGAACGAGGATATCAATTAACGCTTTGCCTTCCGTGGTGAGATATAACAGATAGGCTCTGCGATCCTGTTCGCTGGTCCGGCGTTCTACCCAGCCTTTTTTCTCAAGCAGATCAATAATCCGCGCAGTGGTGGGTTGGTCTTTGAAGACACGTGCAGCGAGCTCCTTCTGATTCACACCTTCGCCGCGGTCAACATTAAAGAGAACAGAAAATTGCTCTGTCGTAATATCATAAGGTTTGAATCGCGTCGCAAGTAAAGCTACTGCTTTACGGTGTGTGAAACCCAGCATGAATCCAACAGATTGTTCCAGTGTATAGTCCATGTGATTGCTAGACCTCGCTTCCATAATAAAATGTCCCAATTAATTAGTTGTTACAACAACTATATGTCAAACAAGTATTTTTGTCAAAATGAAATATTCTCATATCGAACGTACGTGTGCGCTGTGCAATGATCCAAAAATACTGTTAGAATAGTGATGAAACCGCTCTTATATAATCGATGTCTAGCGTGCTTGAAGAATGGAGAAAACCAATTTGCTCTAACTAATGTTGGAGATGACCAAGGAGAGCTGTGTATGCTAAAGAATATACCCGCAATAATACCTCCAGAGTTACTCAAAATCATGTCCGAAATGGGTCATGGAGACGAGTTGGTTCTGGCGGATGGCAATTTCCCCGCAGCCAGTCATGCCAAGCGACTGGTACGCTGTGATGCACTGGGAGTTGTTGAACTGTTGGATGCCATCCTGCAATTATATCCACTGGATACCTATGCTGAGCGTCCCGCTGCTGTCATGCAGGTTGTGAAAGGGGATCAGGTGATCCCGATCATATGGGAAGACTATCGCCGGTTGATTGAAGAATACGAAGGCATTACGGATGCTTTTGATCATGAAGAACGATTTGATTTTTATAAACGGGCTTCGAATGCCTATGTGATTGTTGCAACTGGTGAGCGAGCGCAATACGCCAATCTGATTTTGAAGAAAGGTGTCATTTTCCCCGATGCTGATCCTGGTCAGGAACAGCAGAATGCTGAATCGAACTGATTAATTACGGCGACGGAGCAGTGGATGCTTTGGTCGCCTTTTTATTTTTGTCAATACGAAGTAAATATAACAAAACGTACAGAATGGGCATGGACTAGATAAGCAAGATGCAATCTGGAAGCGCGCATGAACGAATGTCAGCTCACAGCTCAAGATACTACAAACTTTGATGCAGATGATGAATGGGGAAAAGGGAAGGACTGTTTTACAATTGAAAGAAATACAAACGAGGAGACGATGGTCTCCATACCAGAGGAGTTGAGTAAAATGCAGCACCGAATCAGACAAGCGGGTCTTCTTGATAGTAACGAAGTGGGACGTTTGTTCAATGAGTACAGGATGTTCTACAACCAAAATGCTGATATTGAGGCAGCACGTCAGTATATTAGAGAACGAATGGAAGGCCATGAATCGGTGATTTTGGTAGCAGAAACAGATGCGGAAAGTGATCATGGGACAGATGAAAGTAACGTTATGTCACTCTCGAAAGGCTTAATTTGTACTGGATTCGTTCAGCTATATCCCAGTTTTAGTTCGGTATCGATGGGGCCTGTCTGGGTGCTTAATGATCTATATGTGCATCCGGATTATCGTCAGCAAGGCATTGCTAGGAAGCTCTTGCAAGCAGCCAAGCAATTGGCATCTGAGCGAGGAGTTCTTCGTATATCACTCTCAACTGAGTTAAGTAACAAACAAGCGCAAGCTTTATATGAATCCGAAGGATATGCACAGGATACCAAATTCATGTATTATGAACTTAACGTATAAGAGGTTGCTCAAAAAGACGCACTATATGAATGAATGGCACACTTGTGTCGTCGGCAACAAGGGAGGGGAGTCGCAACATGATGCAGTGGATTGCCATGATCACGATGTTAATTGATCATATAGGGGCTGTCTTTTTTCCACATATTATAGAGTTGAGGATCATAGGTCGTATCGCTTTTCCAATCTATGCTTTTGCAGTGTATATCGGTTATAAACATACACGAGACGTACAAAAATACATATGGCGGCTGTTCTGGATCGCGATCATATCACAGGTGCCGTTCATGGCTGCGTTTAATCATTATTCTCTGAACGTGGTATGGACATTGTGGTCAGCCCTGTTGGTATTATTCGTTATTGATAAATTGCCATCCAAACTACTGGCGATTCCGATTGTAATTGGAGCAGGTTGGTTCATGGAAATTAGCCAAATGGATTACGGGATGTACGGGTTGTTATTGGTTCTGTTATTCCGCTATTTCCAGGGTCCTGTACTTGTCGTAGCACATGTCGTGTTAAATGGACTATATCTTCTGCTGCATAACAGCTCTGTGCAAATGTATAGTGTGCTCGCAACCGCCGGCATTGCTATTGCTCAGTATTACCAAGCGGGATTCCGTATGAAGGGGCCACGTTGGGTCTGGCGTTATTTCTATCCAGCGCATCTTGCCATCATTGCAATTATCCGATGGGTCTAAAAGAGTGATCCGGAATGAAGCCAAAAACAAAGAAGCCACTTTCATCGTCATTTATTGACGAGAAGGTGGCTTCTTTGTGTTCATTTGTGTTATTTATGATTATTGCTAATGTACGAAGTGTTGAAAATAAAGAACTTACTCCATCGCTGTAGAAGTGCCGTTATGGCGCCGGATTGCAGACGGGAAATATCCAATCTGAACGGCGTAGTCTAACATGGCGGAGATGAAGCGATCATCTGTTTTTGCACATGAGATGCCAGCAGGTTCCACATAAGCCGTTGTGACAGGGCAAGCATAGACATATGCTGAATCCTTCGCACCGTCGCCTTCAAGCTGTGCAATAGCCAACTGAAGAGCTTCCGGCTCTTTGCTGATGCTGGCATCGAACAACCAACGTGTGTAATCAGCGAAAGGTAGCGTTTCGACTTCGTAACCAGCCCGATTCACAGAACGGATCAGCTCATCATAACGGATGGGCTCCGGATTACAGATGTGGAATACACGACCGGCGGTATCCTGACGTAAGGCCAGATGAACGATAGCTTCACTTGCATAGTTTATCGGTGTGAAATCAACCATCCAGTCAGCTGCAGGAGCCTTGCCGAGCAATAACATTGCTTTGATCATACGATAAAAGGCGTTGCTATCAATATTGGACTGGAAGCGTCCAGTTTCGGAGTGGCAAGTGAGATTACCTGCACGATAGATGCTGACAGGTACACCTTCCTCTGCCGCAATCATGAGCACTTTCTCGGCTTCAAGCTTGCTGTCCGAATACAGGTTGTCCACATGCAAGTCAGCCGGGAACCGATCATATTGCAGGGAAGATTCCCATTGTCCGCTGAGTGCCAGATCTTCCGGAATACCCATCGTGGATACATGGTGGAAGGAAGCACCTGGTTTGCTACGAATCAAGTCTAGTAATGCGACCGTTCCTTCCACGTTTGTTTTGGCGAACTGATCGGCATCGCCAAAATGACGGACGTCTGCAGCGCAGTGGATGACACGGTCAATTCGATCCTGAACATAAGCCCTTTGTTCATCGGACAGACCGAGATTAAGTTGTTCGAGATCCCCTTCAATAATCTCCACGCGAGTGGAGAGTTGGTCAGT
The DNA here is from genome assembly GCF_000517905.1 of Paenibacillus sp. FSL H7-689. Lineage (NCBI taxonomy): Bacteria > Bacillati > Bacillota > Bacilli > Caryophanales > Paenibacillaceae > Paenibacillus > Paenibacillus sp. FSL H7-689. The sequence goes on along the minus strand of NZ_ASPU01000015.1, from coordinate 81,579 downwards.
CAGTTGTTTGCCGAAATATCCTTCCAGCACGTTAGTCAAACGTTCCATTGCAGTTATTCCATTGGAAGGTCGACGAACAAGGGTGTAGATTCGTGTACTGGAATTCAGAATTAACTGTTGCAGCACATGAGAGCCCAGATAACCAGTCGCTCCGGTCAGTAACACATGCTCAGGTTCACGAATGAGCGGATAACCCAACTGGGATGTCAGCTCCACAGGGTGTTCGGATAGTTGTGTAATCATACCTTCGGTCACCACTGAATCCGTAACTACTGCTGCACTGAGAGACAATACTTCCACACGACGAGCGAGAGCGCGGACTGTTTTCTCGGCAAAGAAGTCGGCGATTTTCAGCTGTGGATAATGTGGCTTCAGAATGACCAGTACATGAATGACCCGGAGTGAATCACCACCGATATTGAAGAAGCTGTCTTCGACACCGAAGTCATCGTGCTGAAGGATTTCTTTCCATGCGTCCAGGATAATGGATTCCGTCTCCGTCTCAGGCATGACCCGGTCAGGGCGATCTTCATGTCGTTCCACATGAGGCAGAGATATCATCGCTTTGCGATTGATTTTTCCAGTTGGTGCAATCGGCATTTCATCCAGCTGACAGATCCACTTTGGTACAAAATAAGATGGAAGTTTCTCCGTCAGTTCTGCCTTGATGTCCGAAACAGAGAGGGTACTGCCATCTTTCGATGTAAAGTAACCAACCAGCATATTTTGTCCGTCGGATTCTTTCTTCGGAATGACGGCAACGTTCTGGATCTGATCAAGCCGTGCAAAGTGATCTTCAATCTCCCCGATCTCAATCCGGTGACCGCGAATTTTTAGCTGTGAGTCACTGCGACCAACATATTCGAGCAACCCGGTATCCAGCAATTTGGCAATATCGCCAGACTTGTAGATTTTCTCACCTATCGCAAACGGGTTCTCAATGAATGCTTGCTCTGTACGTTCTGGCTGATTCAGATAACCTTTGGCCAATGCAGGGGTAGAAATATATACCTCACCAGGTACACCTGCCGGACAGAGCTGTTGTTCTTCATTTACAATGTATACTTTGTAGTTATGAATCGGTTTACCGATAGGGATGTTCACCACATGTTCGGGAACCTGCTCACTGATGCGGTGAGTAGTTGTGGCTACTGTACATTCGGTAGGTCCGTACACATTAACAATATCAATCTGGTTTCCAAATTTGCGCTGGAAGGCACGAACCTGTTCACCATATAACGCTTCTCCGGCTACAGTAATGATTCTGACTTTGGCCAGCTTGTGGAAACCTTCATCGGATAAGTAGGAAGCAAGCTGATTGAAGAAAATCGTAGGCAGTATCGTAATGATGGTTGTTCCTGTCCGTTCAATTGCACTTGCGAATTCTTCAACGGATACACGTTCTTCCGCAGACAACAGATATAATTCTGCTCCATAGAACAAGGCGCCAATGGTATCCCACACGGATGCATCAAAGCTGTATGTAGCAAACTGGGTTAATACATCACCTGGTTGAATGTCACAATCACGCTGAACCACACTGCCAAGATTGGTTACACCCCGGTGGGCAATCAGTGCTCCTTTGGGTTTACCGGTCGACCCTGACGTGTAGATAATATACGCAAGATCATCCGGTTGAATATCCAGATTGGGGTTACTTGCTGCAAATCCGGCTAAACGACCATCCACAGCGAGAATCTGACGGACCGTAGCTATACTGGAGAACAAGCTGGAAGCTTGGGCATAAGAAGCCTCCGTTGTCAGCACGAAGGAGGACGCCGTATCTTCCACGATATAACTGTTACGTTCTTGTGGATGCTCAGGGTCGATCGGAACATATGCACCACCTGCCTTCAGAATACCAAGCAGGGAGATGATCGTCTCCAGACTTCGATCCATAAAGATACTGACGAATTCACCTTTCTGCAATCCATTGGATAACAGAACACGTGCAACCTGATTAGCTCGTTCATTCAATTCCCTGTACGTATAACTTTTGGATGGCGATGTTATCGCCGGTGAATCCGGATATGCCGCTGCCGTTGCTTCGAACCAGCCATGAACCGTCTGATTCTCTGGTTCGAGAACAGAAGTATCATTCATTTCACGGTAAAGCAATCGATCTGAGGCGGAAAGAATATCTACCGTACCGATTGCTTTCTCACCGTCACGCACAAGAGCGAGTAGAAGAGTCTGATAATATTCTGCATATCTCAGCACCGTAGACTCTTTTAACAGTGAACTATCATAGAACAGATCGAGGATGAGCATGTTCTGATCATCTCGAACGTTCCAGTTTAATATTTGAGGAGCTTGAGGCAACTGTACACTATTCAGCATAAAAAACGATTCAGGGTATCCAGCGTTTTGCAACGTGTATTCAATCTTGAGTTGCTCTGAAACCTGATGACATAGTTGGCTGAAGGTCAATTTCCCCTGAATCTGTAATGAAAGATAGGAAGCTGCCTGATCGGGGGAAAGTATACCTATGGCAAGTTCCTGTTCAGCTGACAATCGGAATAACAAGGCTGCATAAGCTGAGAGGAGTACCGGGTACACCATCTGTTCTCCATACTTCTGTTTAAGTTCACGGCTCAGAGAAGCATGTAATGTGATTTGAGCAGACTGATAAGAGAATGATTGTTGACGTCGCCCAAAATCCAGTGGAATCTGCAGAACTGGCAAGCTAGATTCCATGGAATGGGAAGAAGATGGTTGGTTTTCAATCACTTCAGTTATTCCTCCTTGGTTCAAACCGAATGTTTGTGGATTTGAATTATTGTTTGCTTACATTGAAATGAGAGATCAATTCTTGGAGTTCCTCAGACATGCTGTTAAGGCGTGTGGAGGAGTCTACCAGTGTAATCAAAGATGCTTTTTGCTCATCAACAGATGAGGAAATTTGTTCACTGCTGTTTGCTGTCTTGCTTACGCTTGAAGACAAGTCGTCCGCTGTAGCGGTCATTTCCTCCGTACCCGCAGAGATTTCTTCTGTCGCGCTTGATACTTCCTGAATCTGATTAGATACTTTTTTCGCTGCTTCTAAAATATCTTCGAACAGTTGTCCTGTTTGATCGGCTACGCTGAGTCCTGTATCTACTTCTGACGTACCTTGTTCCATTGCACGTACAGCTTGTTTAATTCCAGCTTGAATCTCTTGGATCAATACGCCAACCTGGCTGGTTGCTTGTTCAGACTGCTCGGCAAGTTTGCGTACTTCACCTGCAACAACTGCAAATCCTCTTCCTTCTTCACCAACACGAGCTGCTTCAATGGAAGCATTAAGAGCAAGCAAGTTGGTCTGGCTGGAGATACCCGAGATGATATTGAGAATATCGCCGATTTCCTGTGAACGACTCTCCAGAACCTCAATGGCAGAAGCGGTATTCTTAACCGATTCCGTAATCAGATTCATCTGTTCAGACACCTGACGGACAACGCTGTTACCTTGTTGCGAACGACGTTCCATCTCATAGGCTTCATCCGCTACACTTGCCGAGCTGCTGGCAATCGTCTGGATTACGGTAGCCATCTCGGACATGGCACGTGCACTATCCCGGGTTGCCTGTTCCTGTGAACGAATGTTTGAAGTGATTTGAGTTACATTATTATTGATAGAATCTGCATTCTCACTGTTGCGCTCGGAAACTTCATATAGCTCTTTGGCAGACTGATTTACTTCTTGTGACGTGATTTGCACTTTAACGATAGTATCGTTGATTTTGCGAACCATGGTGTTGAACTTCTCGTTAACGAGTCCCAGATCGTCTTTGCCTGTCGGAATGTTGACATTCAAATTACCCCGACTTACGTCATCAATTCCTTTGATCAAGTGACGGATAGGGGAAAGTGTGTTTTTAACTACAAGGTATTGGATAATCAGGAATAACAGCAAGAAGGCCACAAGGATGATAATTCCGTTTTTGAGCAAGGAGTTTAGTCCCGCGGGTACGGCTGATGCATCTGCATCAACGGCAAAATATGAGAAAATCTTTCCGTTGCTGTCTTTGATTGGATATGCAATGGTTGTCCATGTTCCGAAATCATCGGAATAAAATGTTGTGAATGTTGGGCGATCCGTATTAAGCATTTCTTTCAGTGCATTGGCTACAACGACCGGCTGCTCATACATGTCACCAATATTTACGTTCTCACTTTGAAAAGCCTCTCTTAGGTTGGTTGGCATCGCTACAAGGGAAGTTAATCTCTTGTTATCGCCACCGAGCTCAACACCGAAGATGTAGGCTTGTGCAATGTTAGGATAATATTCTTGCATCTCATCGAAATACGCTCGTAATTTCGTTTGTGTTGCTCCATCATAGCTACCTTCCGTAATAGCAGCTTGTACCTCGGCAGGATTGATATCTTCAGCCCATTTTTTGGTAATTTGTTCCACCTGTCCATGCAGCTGTTCAACAAGAACTGTTTTTTGAAAATAGTAACTGCTTGCGATAAGTGCTACCCCGATGATAACGATATTGGTAAATGAGAGTAACAAATTTTTGGAGAAAAACGACATGCTTTTCCAACTTAATGATTTCACTAAATTCCACTCCTGATCTTCTTTAAATTAAGAAACTTTAGGGTTGCATTGGTACAGTGAACTAGATCATTCCGTGATCCCCTCCAAAGGAAATTTATGCGACCATGGTCTTGGTTTATCAGTCGCTTTCGTAGAGACTTATGTACCGTATGAACCATAGGTGTCTAATTATTAAAACACATCTATAATTAATATGTCGTATAAAATGTCGTTAAATTGAATAGTATCGTTAAATTTTTTTTAATATTTTACGTATTTATGGACATATCAGATGGTTTATAGGTATTTAGAACTGTTTATTTTAAAATTTCCCATTTTTTAGCTTCATTCTGTATTCTATAACATGGTGGGTAAAAATACATCCTTCAACAAAACAAAAATATGATGGCAGAGATGCAACAGAAGGCACGGATATACATCGGAAGCGGTTTTATCTATAATAACTACATATGCATTTCTCAAATTATGAGCAGCGGGGGTTTATAGATGAATCTTAAACAGATAGCAGCAGAGCGTGCGGCAGAATATGTTGAAGATGGAATGAAGGTTGGATTGGGTACAGGTTCAACAGCTTATTATGCCATCTGCCGGATCGGTGAGCGGGTACGTGATGGATTGAACATTCAAGCGGTTGCCACTTCAGAGGCTTCGGACAAGCTTGCCCGTGAATGGGGGATTCCCATCGTCCCATTTGACCAGATTGGACGTCTGGATCTGACCATTGATGGCGCTGATGAAGTAGATCCCGAATTTAACCTGATTAAAGGGGGGGGCGGTGCTCTTTTGCGTGAGAAAATCGTGGCGGCCAATAGTGACAAATTGATTATTGTAGCGGATGGCAGCAAAGCCGTACAAAAGTTGGGGAAATTCCCGCTTCCAGTTGAGGTGGTTCCATTTGCTTCTGAGTGGACCTTCCAGGCGCTCGAACAATTGGGATGTCAACCACAGTGGCGGATGGATGGACAGCAACGTTATCTGACAGACAACGGAAACCTGATAGCAGATTGCCACTTGGAGGCGATTGATCACGCTGCGGACCTTAATGTCCAATTGAACATGTTACCAGGTGTTGTTGATAACGGACTATTTGTGGATATGGCTAGTACAGTCATTCTTGCCAATGCGGACGGAAGTATCGAAGAGCTTCATCGTTCTTAATAAGGAAGAGGGTGCTTTTCATCGTATGAAAGAACTGCCAATCGTTGATGGTGAACTTGTACTCAGGTGTGTGGAGAAACAGGATCTGAAAGAACTCTACGAATTGATCTACAGTGATGATGTACCTGAATGGAAGCAATGGGATGCACCCTATTACCCACTTAAACACGAAAGTTATGAAATTTTTGAACAAGGTATGCTCAAACGTATGGACGTAGATCCAGGCGATTCCAGACCCGTATCAATCCGTATTATTGAATCCGACAGACAAATTGTGGGTACAATCAGCTATTACATAGAAGATGAGTTATCCATGTGGCTGGAAATGGGGATTGTAATATACAGATCTGTCCAGTGGGGACGCGGGGTTGGTACACGCTCACTTGTCATGTGGTCAAGTCATTTGTTCGAACAGATGCCTTTGGTTCGGGTTGGATTGACTACTTGGTCTGGTAATGAACGTATGATGCGTGCGGCTGTGAAAGCCGGATTACAGGTGGAGGGGCGAATGCGGAAGTGTCGCATCGTTCACGGGCAGTACTATGATTCAATTCGTATGGGTATGCTCCGTGAGGAGTGGGAGCAGAAGCTGGCCCCTCATACGAGCCGAAATGTAAACAACTGATGGAGGATTATTGAAATGCTGAACACGGAGGACAACCGGGAACTGTCTTTACAATTATTCGTGGTTCTTGTTCGGGCCTACAATTCTGTGACCTCACGTTCCAATCGGGACATCCAGAGTCACGGACTGAATACGACAGAATTTGGTGTGCTTGATTTGTTATATCATAAGGGACCGCAGGCATTGCAAAAGATTGGTGAAAAGGTCTTAATGTCCAGTGGTAATATTACGTACGTTGTAGATAAGTTGCAAAATAAAAATCTGCTGTTTCGTCGACCATCCAAGGAAGATCGGCGTGTCATTTACGCTGAGTTAACCGAAGAAGGAAGAGAATTGTTCACACAGATATTTCCTCAACACCATCAGGTCATCATTGATGCTCTGGAAGGACTTGACCCTTCCGAGAAAGTGGATGCGATTAAGATGTTGAAGAAGCTGGGACTGGCGGCAGAAGGGAAAACTGACTTGCGTTCATAACGCAGGTCAGTTTTTTTTGTGGATCTCGAAAAGTACAGGTATATACTGGCTGACTGACTTGCAAGGCCCTCCATAATATAGGAAGATTGTTCTATACATTCATCGTGTGTAAAACATGATTATCGAAAGTTCATGTATAATGGAACATAACGATTAAGAGCGGAATGGATGGATTGGATCAAGTAGAAGAACCTATCCCGATTGCAAGTCAGCTAACATCAATCTCATTCTGGATTAGTCACGAATGAAGATTGAGTAGGATGCGGGTATGAGGAGGGGTGCATCTATGAGTCATCAAGAAGCAGGAGAACGTTTGCTCCAGGAATCTGCGAACTTAGCTGATAAAATAACGGAGAAACAGTATCTCAGACAGCCCGATTTACTTGAGCGATTTGGCGAGAATGGAAAAATGCGAACCAAACAGGATTCGGAGTATAGCTTGAACTATTTGGCAGAAAGTGCGCTCGTACAGAGTCCAGGTCTGTTTACTCATTATATTGCCTGGCTGAAAGTTCTACTTGAGGGTTATAAGGTATCACCAGAAGATCTGGCGATTAATCTCAATCTGATCAAAGAGACATTGGAAGAAGAATTTGACCATCCGTCAAAGTCACTTCTGCTCGAGTATCTGGAGATGGGAATATATAGAACAACACATATGGAGTCACAGGCGGGTTACATCAACGAATCCATGCCATATGGAGATGCTGCGCAATCTTACTTACAGTGTTTGCTAGAGAATAAACGGAAAGAAGCCTTTGAGATCATTGAAGCTCAGTTAGAAGCTGGGGTGACGATTCGTGATATTTATCGATATATCTTTCAGCCCACCCAATATGAAATTGGACGATTGTGGCAATGCCATCGTATTAGTGTGGGGCAAGAACACTTTTGTACGGCAGCGACCCAGTCATTTATGTCACGTCTTTATTCCCTCTGGTTGAATCATACGGGTCAGGATAAAAAACTAGTGGCTACCTGTGTAGGCAGTGAACAACATGAGATCGGGCTGCGTATGCTCACAGATGTGTTCGAGATGGAAGGTTGGGATACGCACTATCTGGGAGCCAATGTTCCCAATGGAAGTGTAATAGAGGCTATAGAGCGGCATCAGGGCGATGTTGTTGCGATATCGGTTACGATGACGTATCACCTTCATCTGGCCAAAGAGTTGATTCATCTGATCCGTCATCATCCGGCAACGGCACATGTGAAGATTATGGTTGGGGGATATCCCTTCAATATTGATCAGGAGTTGTGGAAAACGATAGGAGCTGACGGTTATGCTCCAGGAGCCGATGAAGCGGTAGCGGTTGCAGAACAATTACTGGCTCAGCCAGCTACATGTAATCAGCTTGATATGGTTAGGGATTAAGAGAGGGATGATGTGATGTCTAATGAGAGCGGAGAGATACAGAGGCTACGCAGAACGATTGAGCAGTTATCGGATCAGATGATCCGGAGTAAAGAGCAAGAGGAACGGACACTCTCGGAATTCTCGGATATGAATAATGAACTGGTGACACTCCAGCGTATGCTTGCTAAGAACAATAACAGTCTTGAAGCTGCACGTCAGCAAGCAGTAGATGCAGGTGATTCAAAAATCGCATTTATTGCAGGCATCAGTCATGATTTTCGTACGCCATTAAATGGCATATTGGGGATGGCTGAGATGCTGAAGCTGTCTCCATTGTCTGAAGAACAGGAGAATTCCGTTTCCGTTATACAGGATGCTGCCAAACTGCTGCTTAAGCTGATTCAGGATCTTCTGGATCTGTCCAAACTTGAGGCGGGTCAGATGCGACTTGAACTGGGAGAAGTGGATCTGCAAGAGACGATAAACTATATTGTTCGTTTGCTCGAACCCCAAGTCAGAAAGAACGGAAATCAGTTATCGATAGACTGTGACCCCAGAATCTCTACTCTTCTTGAAGGGGATCCAACGAGGATTACACAGATACTGATCAATCTAATTCAGAATGCGAACAAATTCACATCAGAAGGTACGGTGCGGATACGAGTCACCCTTGTGGAAGATGATGAAGTTACACAAATGATCCGATTTGAAGTCGAAGACACGGGGATTGGTATCTCGGAAGAAGATCAGAACCAGTTATTTCAACCCTACATGCAGACTGAACGAGGACGCTCAAGTGAGTATGGAGGAACGGGCCTTGGATTATCGATCTGCAGGTCGCTCGTTACACTGATGGAAGGTCGGATTGGAGTAGACAGTCAGGAGGGTGAAGGATCAACATTCTGGTTCGAACTTACACTTGGTAAGAAAGACGGTAACCAGTCCGCTAACCAGTCTGTTGCTTCCGCTCAAGAGCAACAGGGGCAGGATATGGATGATGAAGCTCCTTCTGTATCTGTATTGCTGGCCGATGATAATGTCATCAACCGACAGCTTGTTATGTTGCAGCTCAAGAAACTGGGAATAACCCAAGTGGACGCTGTAGTGAATGGGGAAGAGGCAATAGCTGCTTTTCTCAGCAAAAAATACAGTTTGATTCTCATGGACTATATGATGCCATTGATGGACGGTTTGGAGGCAACACGCAAAATCCGCTCGATAGAAATGGATGAAATGCGCCATACCACACCAATCATTGCAATGACAGGTAATGTCATGCAGGGAGAGAAAGACAAGTGTAAGGAAGCCGGGATGAATGACTTTATTGGCAAACCCTTCACGCTGGAAATTCTGAGCAAGATGATCGAGAAGTGGCAGCAATCCTCCGAACCGACCGAGGTACTAAATATGAGCATCGTACATGAGATTGCGGAATTAAACACCGATGGCGATCGTACACTCCTTGGTATGTTGTTGGACATGTATCGTACCGATACACCTGGCAAAATTGAGGCGCTGCGCAGACATATTGTGTCCGGTGACCATGTTGCTGCAACCGAGGTAGCCCATGATCTGAAATCAGGGAGTTTGAGCCTGGGGATTCGTTATTTATCAACTTTGTTTGCCCGGATAGAGCAGTTGGCGAAGGAAGGTCAATCACGGAAAGCAGAACCTTTGCTAGATGCTTTGTTACCCGCCTATCAAGCAGCATGTGTAGCACTGCAACGAGTAAGTAAAGATTGAATATATCTTAATAAGGAAAGAGGGTAGGGCTCGTTCATGTTATTCTACGTACTTGCAGCACTGGTACTGATCGTTCTTGCTCTTCTGTGGGCAGGAGGGCTTTATTTTTTCAAAACGGCCATTCGCCGTACAGCAAAAACGTTTTTGGTAGATAATCCAAATCTGATGCCTGAACCGGACAATGAAATCATTAGCAGTGCTTCTGACCTGAAGTGGCTGGATGCTCAGCCTACAGAAGAGATATCTCTTCAATCACATGATGGATTAAAACTGTATGGTACATGGCTCGGTTCCAATAAAGGGTCGGATCAGACGGTTATTCTGGCACATGGTTATTCGGGTAGAGGCAGAGAAATGGCTGGATTTGCCCGGTTTTATGCGGAAAAGCACGGTTATAACGTACTCATGCCAGATGATCGAGGTCATGGACAGAGTGAAGGTGATATCATTGGTTTTGGTTGGTTAGATCGGAAGGATTATGTCCAGTGGACCAACTGGGTGCTTGAAAAAGTGGGTACACAAGGGGAAATCATATTGCACGGCATATCCATGGGAGGAGCAACCGTACTGATGACAGGTGGTGAAGTTCTGCCGATTCAGGTTAAAGCGATTGTATCTGATTGTGCGTATACATCCGTGGAAGAAGAACTGACGTTCCAGTTAAAGCAATTATACAAGCTTCCTGCATTTCCGTTTATACCTGTCACAAGTCTGATCTCCCGGTGGAAAGCAGGGTATTCCTTTAGAGAGGCTTCGGCTCTCAAGCAGCTTGCCAAAGTTAACATTCCCGTGTTATTCATCCACGGAGAGGCGGATACGTTTGTACCAACGGAAATGGTGTACAGGTTGTATGAAGCCTGCCCAACCAAAAAGGAATTGCTGACCGTCCCCCGTGCCGGTCATGGCACAGCGTTTCAAGTCGATCGCACCGGATATGAGGCGGCGCTGGAATCCTTTATGAAGAAAAATCTGTCACCTGCTGTTAATTGATTTTTTTGTGACAATCTGGGTATTAAGTAGAAGATGCAAATCATTTTCTAAACGATGGGGGTATCTTGATGGGAAACGAACAATTTGAGGCTGCGCGAAAAGCAGAGGCAGGTTATCATTCCAATTTCTATCAGAATAATGAATTATTCGCCTCTGGTACCTGGATGTCGAGGCCCATGCCTATGGTGATGGATATGCTGGAACGTCTACTTGCTCACAAGGAGGAATTGCGTGTCCTCGATCTGGGATGCGGAGTGGGAAGGCATACGATACCGATTGCACAGCGCCTTGCAAAAACGAAAAGTGAAGTCATCGGTGTGGATTTGCTGGATGAGGCCATAGACGGACTTCGCAAGTATGCGAAAGAATATCAGGTTGATCATATCGTACAGGCAGTGAGAGCAGATGTTGAACATTATGCTGTGGAGCCAAACTATTTTGATTTTATTGCTGCATGTTCTTGTCTGGAACATGTCTCAAATAAGCAAGCCTTCATGGAAGCGATAGACCGGTTACAGGCCGGAACTCGTACAGGGGGCATTCATTGTATTACGATGAGCACCAATGTGGAGGAAAAAGAAATCAATACAGGCAAGGAGATTAAACCATTAATTGAGCTGAACCTGCCCACAGCCGAGGCGATTGCTATACTGGAGGATGCCTACAAAGGCTGGAATATTCTGCTTCAGGAGCATGTTACACAGACGATTGAAGAGGAAAAGTATGATGAACCGACACAATTCCGTTGTGAACTGCTTCGTTTTGCTGTACAAAAGCAATAAATTCTCTGCCGGGACCTGACAATGGACCCGGCACTCTTAATGTGTGGTCTGAAGGGAGATGGTTAAGGATGAATACATATGTAATAGGGATGGATGGAGGAGGGAGCCACACGCGTGTGGCTGTCGCAGATCAGAACGGGAAGATATTGTATCCTATGTGCATCACGATACCAATGCTGAGCAAAATGTGCTGGAGGGTATCGGAGTCGAATCGGCACACGACTTGAACTTTTAGAGGCTAACGACTACAATACGATAACGGAAACAAGCAAGGTATAGGAGGAATCAAAGTGTTAATTAATCTGAAATCACGCATACAGGAGCCGGAAGTACAGGAGCTGTTGTCCTACTCGGTCTTTCCTGATCCGGATCACTTGAACCGTGCGTTGCAACAATATGTAGAGAAAGACGAATTGCAAATGGGCGGTTACGAAGATGAGGGACAATTGATCGGTCTGATTGGATATGAGAAGACAGGAACAAGTGAGGTTACCATTCATCATATCTCGGTTTTGCCTGAAAACCGCTTTAAAAATTATGGACGTGGTATGATCTCACAACTGTTGGCAACATACAATCCCGATAGACTGATCGCTGAGACCGAGTTGGAAGCCGTCGAGTTTTATCGGAATACGGGGTTTGTGGTATATAGTCTGGGTGAATTATACCCAGGTGTGGAGCGATTCCGTTGTGTGCTTGAAAAAGAGGAAGATACGGACGAAGAGTAGCACAGAGACCTTTTATTACTTTAAAAAATATATGGATTATCATCAGTACAGGATGTTGGATTTGGCAATGAGCTGAGTCGGACGTCCTGTTTTTTTGTCGTTTTCATCTAAAAAGAAGGAAAAAAGTATTGCTTTGTAAGATTGTTTCATTATAGAATAGTTTCACAGAAGAATAGTTCGTTAAGTGAACTATATAGATTTGGGAAAGGAGAATGAAGAATGAGTACACCGGATGCAAAAAGTTTGGTGAACCGCTATTTGGATGCTTCCTTTATGGTCAATAAGCGGTTTGATACGCGGATACGCGAACAAGTGGGGCAGACCATAACGACCGATCAGTTCTGCGCACTTCGTCTGATTGAAGAGAAACCTTTCTGCACGCCCTCTGATCTTGCAGAGCTTCTGTGTATAGGTAAGAGCAGCATTACCGCTTTGGTCAACAAGCTGGTGGATCGCGATCTGGTCCATCGGGCCGGGGATGAACGTGACCGCCGCGTTGTATATCTGACACTGACGGATACCGGACGACAGGTATACAGGGAAACAGAACAGGAAATACAGCAGATTCTGGAGCCGTATCTGGTTCATTTTAAACCGGAAGAAGTCCGAATTTTCATTGAATCTTTTGAGAAGCTTGCAGCTTTGCTATCGCATGAAGGAGGACGGGAGAACGAATGAGAACGATACTAAAAGCAAGATGGTGGTTAATGGGGCTATGGGTTGTTGTAGCTGCCGTGTTGATGTTTACCGCCCCTAACATGAGTGAACTGATTCGGGAAAAGGGACAGTTTTCGGTTCCGGAAGGGTACTCTTCCACCCAGGCAGCAGCGATTCTGAATGAAGCTGCAGCACAAAAAGGAGAACAACAGGGGAGCCAGATCGCCCTTGTATTCTATAATCCCGATGGGCTGGGCACCACGGGGAAACAAGAGGCAGAGAAGGCCGTTAAAAACTTGGAGGCCGACAAGGAGAAGCTCGGTATTCTGTCCATTCTGGAACCTTTCTCTCAGCCTGAACTGTCCGAGAAGATGATCTCAGCTGACGGAAAAACGATTCTAACATCGCTATCCATTGATCAGGGAGATCGTACGGTCAAGGAAATGCGGGAAGACCTGAATGAAGCATTGAAGTCCGTCAATGTGGAGCACTACATAACCGGTAAAGGTCTGATTGATGAGGACACCATTGAAAGTTCCCAAGAGGGGCTTAAGAAATCGGAATATATTACAGTTGTCTTTATTTTACTCATTCTGTTCCTGGTCTTCCGTTCGTTTGTAGCTCCTTTTGTCCCGCTACTGACGGTGGGGATCAGTTACATTGTATCGCAACAGATTGTTGCATTTCTGGTGGATGGGATGGACTTCCCGATATCCACATTTACACAGATCTTTATGGTCGCCGTCATGTTTGGGATTGGTACGGATTACTGTATCCTGCTGATCAGTCGGTTCAAGGAAGAACTGGCTCATCATGAGAATACGTGGGATGCCATCATTGCGACCTATCGTACTGCCGGTAAAACGGTACTCTTCTCAGCACTAGCTGTGCTGGTTGGATTCATTGCGATCGGCTTTGCCCAGTTTATGTTGTACCGTTCTGCGGTTGCCGTAGCTGTAGGTATTGCTGTGATGATGCTTGCCTTGGTGACCATCGTGCCATTCTTCATGGCGGTGCTGGGCAAGAAGTTATTCTGGCCGTCGAAGGGTTCACTTGAACATGCGGAGAGCAAAATCTATGGTGCAGCTGGTCGCTTTTCACTTAAACGTCCATGGGCTGCGCTGCTCATCGTTGCAGCTGTCTGTGTGCCTCTTCTGGCAACCTACGATGGCAAACTGTCGTTCAATAGTCTCGATGAGATTGGTGAAAAATATGATTCCGTAAAAGCGTTTAACATTATCTCTGACAGCTTTGGTCCGGGTGAATCGCTGCCGGGTCAGATCGTTATCCAGAACGATGAAGCGATGGATAATGCAAAGTATATGGCCGTTGCCGAGAAAATTAGCCGGGAAGTAGAGAAAGTAGCCGGAGTCTCTGGTGTCCGTAGTATGACACGACCTACGGGTGATGAGATTAAAGATTTTGAAGTTACACAGCAAGTGGGAACATTATCGGATGGACTGGGTGAAGGCAAGACGGGTCTGGACAAAATCCGTGATGGCCTGAGTGAAGCCAGCAGTCAGCTAAGTAAAAATGAACCACAGTTAAAAGAAGCTGCTGATGGAGCAGGTGAACTTACCAAAGGAACCTCCCAGTTGCAATCGGGTATCACGCAACTCAGTCAGGGACTTGGGCAGATTGAAAAAGGCATTCGAGATGGTTCCGCAGGTGCGGGTGATCTGAAAGCCGGACTTCAGCAAGCCAAAACGAGTGCAGATCAACTTGCACAGGCGAACAATCAGTTGCTTGAAGCCTATCGTCAGGCGGGAGCAGGGGTCGCTGCGCTGGGGGATGGAACCCGCGAACTGGAACAACAGCTGAACGGGGTTTCAACAGCTCTAACCAGTCTGTCCGAATCCTTCACAGCACTTGAAGAGCGTTATCCTGAATTGCAGCAAGATTCTGATTACCAGCGTATCAAAGGTACGATTGGTGAAACAGGTTCTGGCACAGCGCAGCTTGCTCAAGGTTTGGGTCAGATTAAGACCAAACTTGGGGAAGCCGCTGCTGGAATTAATCAGGCCAATGAAGGGTTTGCCTCCGCAGCAGCCGGACAAAAGGCGCTTGCCGATGGCCTGGGCCAGATTGTAACGGGAATCGGTCAGTTGCAATCCGGTCTCAAACAGGCTGCGGATGGTCAAGGCAAAGTGATTAGTGAAATTCCTTCCATTCAGGATGGACTTGGCCAGCTTCAGGGTGGTCAGGAGAAAATTCAGCAAGGCTTCTCGGATCTGAGTGGTCAGCTGACACAACTGACAGATGGACTGAACCAGAGTGTCGATGGTATTAAACAGGTATCCGGGGGACTGGATTCAGCGCAGGACTACCTGACGCAATTGCAAAATTCACCAGATTCCGATCTGGCAGGCTGGTACGTTCCTGAAGAAGCACTGAACAGCAAAGACTTCACACAGGTATTTGATACGTATTTGTCCGAAGATCGGAAAACGATGACAATTGATGTTATTTTCGCCGAAAATCCATACGGAACAGAAGCCATTGATCGTGTTCCTGACATTGAGGCGGCAGTACTTCGCGCGGTACAAGGCAGTACACTTGAAAAAGCAGATATCGCCATAGGTGGCGTTACCAGCACGTTTGCAGATTTGCAGGAGATCTCGAATAACGACTATACACGTACTGTAATGCTGATGCTGGCAGGCACATTTATTATTCTGGTCGTACTGCTTCGCTCGGTCATTATGCCATTGTATCTGATTGTTTCCTTATTACTGGCTTATTTCACATCGATGGCGTTAACTGAAGTGATCTTTGTTAATATCCTCGGATTCGCAGGCATTAGCTGGGTTACTCCGTTCTTCGGATTTGTTATGCTGATTGCACTTGGTGTGGATTATAGCATCTTCCTGATGGACCGTTTCAATGAGAACAAAGGCATGAAAGTACAGGATGCGATGTTGTACGCGATGAAGAACATGGGCACCGTTATTCTATCTGCCGCAGTCATTCTGAGCGGTACATTTGCTGCGATGTATCCATCCGGTGTTCTCTCGATGATGCAGATTGCCACAGTAGTCCTTAGCGGACTGATCTTGTACTCTCTGCTGTTCCTGCCATTCTTCGTCCCAGTGATGGTGAAGATGTTTGGCCGGGCCAACTGGTGGCCGTTCCCGAACAAGGAACAATCAGATTCCGTTGATTCGGATCGGACCATAGGCATGTAATACATTGCAATGAATCAGGCTCTGCCGCGTTATGCGGCAGGGCTTTTTTCTTTTTTTACCTCCACAGAAGGATCACGGTCTTGTGCAAAAGAAAGGTGCATGCCTAAGGACACCATCCCGCGCCTTGTCTTGCCACTCATCATAAGATATAGAGCAATTCATTATTGTTCAGAGAAATCACAGCAGAGAGGGGCGACGGGATGGTATATCGATATGTGGCTATAGGAGATTCATTAACGGTAGGTACAGGAGCGTTGCTGGGCACCGGCTTTGTTCCTTTATATCGGCGAATGGCAGAAATGAATGTTCGTACGTTTGTATCCATGGAAAATATGGGCGTCAATGGACTGACGTCGGGGGAAATGTTGCAGATGATCTCTTCGCATCCCCGAGTGCGGCAATCGCTCCGTGAAGCGGATATCATTACCATATCCATTGGCGGGAATGATCTGATTCGTACGTTTAAAGCAAGTAATGGCATTCCAAATGCCAGCAAAATGACACAGGTGCTTGGAGAAACCCGCAGTAATGTATCCCAGATCATGCGGCACATTCGGCAGTTAAAGGGCAACCATGAGTATATGGTCCGATCCATCGGATTGTACAACCCGTATCCACAAGCGACGGAAGCTGCGTACTGGGTGCGCCAATATAATTCGTTTCTGAATGGAGCCGGATCAGGCAACTATGCGTGTGCTCAGGTGTATGACAGGTTTGAAGGTCGTGAACGTGAACTGTTGTTCTGGGACAGAGTGCATCCCAATGCAAGAGGGTATCGTGTCATTGCGGAGCAGCTTAATCGGACGGGATATTATCCGTTCTCTTGATCACTTTGGAACAGAACTAGACCAAGCGATGGACTTCCTTTAAGATAAATAGAAGTCAGTTCCATTTTGTGAGATAAAGGGGTTAATTTTTGGTGCAAAACATCGATTCCGGTTCCCTCCATCCTTCAGAGCAGCAACGTATATCCGAAGTGTTGGCCTTATATGGTTTCACATCGGATTGGAAAGGCGAGCGTGGAAAGGGTGGGATGAATAATTCTACTTACATGCTCCATGTAGACGGGACTAATTACGTCATGAGACAATATGAAACACATAATGATCCGATGAAAATCACCTTTGAACACGAGGTGCTGGAAGCCCTACAACGTTCGAACTTTAAGCTTGATACACCTTCACCTGTAAGGCGGTTATCTGGTGAGAGAGGTACGTTCCTTCCAGTAAAAGATACCCTGACAGGTCATACCAAAATCGTGACTCTGTTTCATTATAAGGAAGGCGTCAATCCCATCTGGCATACACCAGATCAATTGATAGGGCTCGGTAAAGCGGCGGGGGCCCTGTCTTCTGTTATGGCTACCCGGGATATACCACTTGAACCTGTGTATCCACCATATTATCGAATTCAGGATGCGTATCCGCTCTGTTCACCAGAACGATTATTACAGTTATGCACATCCCCGCCAGAGCAATTGGCCTCATGTGCAAATGAGTTGAAGCAACTGAGAGAGGCGCTGCCAGATCTGTTTGAAGCCCTGCGGGGTATGGAACATCTGCCGCATCAATTGGTTCATGGGGACGTGAATGCCTCGAATGTATTGGTAGATCAGCAGGATGGTGAAATCTGTGCCATTTTGGATTTTGAATTTGCGACATGGGATTTGCGGGTAATGGAGCTGGCTGTTCCGATGTCTGACCTCCTTACCATGGACAAGAGTGAAGATTGGATGTGGCAGGCACAGGAGGGACTGATCAGGGGATTTCGGGAACAGGTCAGCCTGAAACCGGAAGAATTGCTGGCTATACCTCGATTGATTTTGCTGCGTAGTCTGGATGTGGTCATGCATTTCATCAGTCGGATGTTCGAGGGTACAGATGACCCGGAAGTGGCTGTGGAGCAGATTGTGAAACTCAAACAGCGGATTGACTGGATGCATCTCCATGAAGAACGACTGCGTGAGATATTGGTGTATTAATATCGTTATTAAGAATAAAGTGCACTGGTTCTGCTCATACGAGGGCAGAGATCAGTGCACTTTTATTGGTTAGAAAAGTGATATATGAAGATTACAGCGTATAGCGAATGACATTACAATCCACGTTTGCGGAACCAACTGCGGACAGCCCAGCGGCGCTCCTGGCGTTTTTTGTATTTGGGCAACGAACGATACACGTTCAAGGATTGCTCGTAAGCCTGTTTTGCATCAGCATTGCGCCCAAGGGAACGGTGAACCGAACCGAGCAGATAATAAGCTTCACTGGAAGAGGAATGAATCTCCTGAAACTGATGCACATAATCCAGCGCTTTGTCCTCATGCGTATCTTTGAAGGCTCCAGCAAGGGTTAGGTACGGGCGTCCGTACTTGACTCTGGGGTTGATCTCGAGGGCTTGCAAAATATGACGTTCGCCTTTTTCGATGTTGCCCAAATGAAGCTCAGTTGTCCCTAATGCCTCCCAGTACTCAGCTGATTGTTCGTATGGGCGCTCCAGTTCAAGCAATAAGGCATGTGCCTCGCTGTAACGCTTGCGCTCAATTAACAGGCGAGCCAGTTCCAGCTTGGAAGAAACTTCATTGGGACTCATCGCAAGCTGTTGCCGAAGCCGTGAGATGTTACGCATACGTTTGAGAGGTTTCGTGAAGCTTGGGAACACCCCAACGTAACGACGATCCAGGAAATACAGTATAACGAGTAAAATGAGGATGGCAATGAACGGATTACCTACAATCCGCCATAGAAGGCCAAAGATAAGAAATTTAATAAGCACAGGTTCAACTCCATTTATGATGTAATCGCGTTTCGTACACTTAAAATATATTTCGACTGATCCAGCGGGTTAACTCCTCTGCGTTTGCAAGTATGATTCACATCCGCAGGACAATCTTGGTATCCGGCAAACGAAGTCGTAAGCACTCCGCGGCCGCTTGTCTCGGAACGCAGTTTCACCGGATAATCCATTGAGGTGGCAAGAGGCATAACTCCTTCAATAATACAACGTCCGCTACCAATGACGGGGGCTTCGAAGGTTGCCCGCATATGTACCAGATCACTAAGGGCCTTACCGCCGTATTCCTCCGGGACCGTCAGCCGGAACTGAAGAAGGGGTTCCAGCAACGTGGTACCTGTTCTCGCCAATCCATCCATGATTCCCATAGGCGTGGCTACAACAAAATCCAGCGGATGTGTATGCCAGACATGATGTTCCCCTTCCACCAGCGTGATGCGCAGATCGGTTACTTCCCAACCGAGCATACCTTGAGACAAGGCTTCCGGAATTCGTCGTTCAACTTCATTCTGATAACGTAACAGCAGATCTTCTGTCCTTACGGTTGAGGCATAGATCAGACCGCTTCCGCGAGGCAAAGGTTCAATCTTGAAGCGAAGGATGGCCCAGCAGGGCTTAGGCATCGTATAAGCGATGTAACCTTCTCCGGCTGTACGTGGTGTCTCCTTATAGATGACGGATGGCGGATCAAACACGACATCCAATCCAAAACGACTCAGCAACAGGCTGGATAAAATCTCAAGCTGAATGGTTCCCATGACCTTGAGATGCAGTTCTCGTTCCTCCGGCAACCATTGCAGGTCGAGTAAGGGGTCTTCATCCGTCAATTCTTGCAATGCTGCGACAAGATCGGGGTAACGTGCCGGGTCCTTGCCATGTACTTGTACGGTCAGCAAAGGCACAGCCATCTGTGGCAGAGGAGGTACACCTTCAGGATTGCCGATAATGTCACCCACATGTGTGTCACTCAGTCCATACAGCGCAGCAATCTGCCCCGCGTGAACGGCACCGGTATCCGCCCATTTCCGTCCATCCATACGGCGAATCTGCGTCACTTTCTCTTCAAGCTCCCGCGTCGAATTATGGATGGTATCCCGATTGTGTAAGCTGCCACCATACATACGGACGTATGCCGTGCGGCCCATCGTACGGTCACGTTCAATTTTGAACACAACACCGGATACGGGAGAGTCCACTGGTTGTGCAGGTGGAGGCAGAAATGCAAGGACCGTGTCCAGCAATCCCGTGACGCCAATTCCTTTGCCGGAAGCCCCATAACACACAGGGAACATCTCACCCTGATGCACATACCGCAGGAATGCTTCATTCAGATCCCTTTGTGATAACGGAGTCTCCTGGATGTAGGCTTCCATGACCTTTTCGTCCAGCTCGGCAAGTATCTCGACCAGACCTGGAATGGAAGGTGTGCCATCTGACAGAGAATCTTGATTCGGGTTCCATAGCGAGTCGATGCCATGAAATGAATCTTCGTGGAACTGATACGTTTGGATTTCGCATGCGAAAGGGGACAGGGTGGAACGAATCTGCTCCATTACCGCTGGGGCAGACGCACCAATCCGATCCATTTTATTAATATAAATGATGGTTGGGATGCGAAGTGAACGAAGGGCATGCCAGATGGCTTCACTCTGGGACTGAATGCCTTCTACTGCCGACAGAATGAGAATAGCTCCATCCATTACCCGTAGCGTTCGCTCTACTTCGGAGCTAAAATCAATGTGACCAGGCGTATCAATGAGGTCAATGATGGTGTTCTTCCAGATCAGAGAGGTCATGGCTGCCTGAACGGATATGCCACGTTCTTTCTCAATGTCCAGGGAGTCTGTGGCTGTTGTTCCGTCATCTACACGTCCCGGACTGCGGACGACACCACTCTCAAATAACATATGCTCGGTGGTGGTTGTTTTCCCCGCATCCACATGGGCGAAGATACCAATATTCCTGCGATTCAATTCGTTTAACATGGAATGCTAAGCTCCTCTGACAACGGAATGCAATGTTTCCGACAAGTAATAATCCAGATTATCATACCACATCTTCCATATGGAAGAATATGTGGATATATATGATTAGGCCCAGGCACCTATGTTCCAGTCTGGTTCTATTTTAACGAGAACTGTTCATGGTTCTGCGGTATGCTGCGGGTGTTGTGCCGGTTAATTTTTTGAATTGACGGTAAAAGTGGGGCAGGCTGTCGAACCCGCAAGCATCGGCAACGGCTGCCATCGTCTCATCACCTTGCACCAGATGCTCTTTCGCCATAATGACCCTTCGTGCTAATGCGTAATCCGTTAGAGTCATTCCCGTGTATCGTTTGAAGGCACGACTGAAATGGGCAGGGGATACAGAGGCGTACTGCGCCAGTTCAGGGAGGGAAAGGCCATTCCGAAGGTTCTCGTCAATATGAGAGATCGTAGAAGAGAGCCATGAGGGACCCGGAGCGGATTTACCCGGATTCGCAGGTCCAGCAGCTTCCAGACGTTCCAGAAAAATGAGCAACAGTTGCAGCCTTAACAGGGCCGCATGTGCGCTTAGATGATGACCGAGCTGGAATTCGGTCTGAATATCATCAATGAGGGCGGCCACCTGTAATTGCTCCTCTGTGTTCAAATGCCTCTTATACACACGTTGTTTACGACAACGTTCAAACAGGCTTAGCAAGGAAGAAGCAGCGCCTCCGGCGGTCGATGCCAGTAAGCCCGGGCTGAAGAACAATGCGGAAGATGTGACAGGATTGCCTGCATCCGGCAAAGCTCGATGAACCGTGCTGCCCGGTATAATGAACAGATCTCCTTCCTGCATATTCTCAAGTCCCGTATCAATAAAGATGCTTCCCTGACCCCGATATACATAGATAATTTCATGCCAGTCGTGAAGGTGATCTGGCAATTCGTTCTGAGGGGATTTGGTATCGCTGTACACCAGGCGGAAGGGAATACCGGATTCTGCTTGAATAGTCGTACGAACAGGTGAACGTTCCATAAAGACTCCTTTCCAGACGATCGTCTTCAACGAGATGTTATACCTGGTCATGAGAGAGTATATTTACCGCAATATAAGCAATTTAATTTCCTTTTATTGATGATACAATGAATTTAAAGCGTTTACAATAAAAGGGTGCAGAGCCTTCGAGCTGCATTCCGACAGTACAAATAATCGATGAGGTGAGTGTCCATGTCGGCAAGCACGAAACGGCCAAGGTTGAAGCTGAATTTACTGGGGAGCGATGGTCAGCGCAAGTGCAAGGAGATTATGGAGCGTCCCGTGAAGGTTTTGCAGATTGGAGAAGGTAATTTCTTGCGGGGATTTGCAGACTGGATGCTTCATGAGAGTGCCAGACAAGGCAAATTCCATGGAAGTGTAGCTGTTACCCAACCACGACCGGGAGGCAAAGCCAAGCTGGAGCAGATTCGTGATCAGGATGGATTATATACGATGATTACGCGTGGGCTGTCTCAAGGAAAGCCGGTTGAGCGGACAGAGTTGATCTCCATTTTCTCACAGTGTATCAATCCGTATGAGGAATGGGATGCCTTTCTGAACTTGGCGGAACTGCCTTCACTTGAGTTCGTTATTTCCAATACAACCGAATCAGGATTGAAATATACGTATGCGGACTATATCGAGGGTGAACCCGTCCAATCATTTCCGGGGAAATTAACAGTTTTCCTGCATCAGCGATATTTGAAATTTGATGGTGATCCATCCAGAGGTTTGATTCATCTGCCATGCGAGCTGCTTGAAGGCAATGGTGACGTGCTTCGCAGTTGTGTTCTCCGTCATAGTGAGGATTATGGGTATTCGGAAGGCTTCCGCTCATGGATCGAGAACCATAATCACTTCTTGAACAATCTGGTAGATCGAATCGTAACAGGTGCGCCGACCCAGGAGGAAGCCGATTCCCTGACGAATCGCTGGGGGTATGAGGACCAGTTGATTAATACGGCAGAGCCATATCATTTCTGGGCCATTCAGGGTGATGAATCATTGGACAAAAAACTTCCTCTCAAGCAGGCAGGTCTCAATGTACATTGGGTGAAAGATCTGAAGCCTTTTCAGGTACGCAAAGTTCGTATTTTGAATGGGTCACATACCTTAATGTCATCCCTCGGCATTCTGCAAGGTAAGCAGCATGTGAGAGAAACGATGGAAGATCCGTATTTTGGCTCATGGATCAGGGAAGCTGTGCATCAGGAGATCGTGCCTGCTCTGGATATGCCCGATCATCAGCTGGACCAGTATGCAGAAGAAGTGTTCGAACGGTTCCTTAACCCATATATTGATCACAAATTGCAAGATATTGCTTTGAATACGATCGGAAAATTCAAGGTGCGTGTGCTGCCAACACTATTGTCTTACGAGCAAAATCAGGGAAGTTGGCCAGAACGTTTAATTCAAGGGTTTGCTGGATTATTGTGTCTCTATCGTCCGGTAAATACGCCAGAAGGTTACAAGGCACAACGACTGAATGGAGAGGACATTCTGCTGCGGGATGACCCGGATGTCCTGGCTACTTTGGCTGCACACTGGGACGGTTATGACACGCTTAACAGGGATCAGAACCAACTGGATAACCGGGTAGCGGCTGTGTTGTCAGATACCCTGATCTGGGGCGAAAATCTGGATGCAAGAGAAGGGCTGCGTGCAGCACTTGTTCGTGAAATCGGATTGTTGGAAGGTGAAGGGAAATGAACACAACAAGTACAATCAATGACTGGATTGCCATTCAACCACAGGATGATGTCATTATAGCGCTTCGGGATTATGCGAAAGGAGAATGCATTACCCTGCCAGACGGTGTTTCTTTTACCTTGCTGGATGACGTGCCCAAAGGGCATAAGATTGCTGTGCATACCCTGGCACCGGGTGATGATGTGATGAAGTATGGTTTCTCCATCGGGATTGCCCAAGAGCAGATTGAGCAGGGAAGCTGGATTCATAGTCACAACCTGAAGACGGGTCTGCACGGATTGCTTGAATATGAGTATCAGCCGGGCGCGCAGGTTCAGACGGACATGCCTCCGGAACATCTGCGCTCATTTGATGGATATTTGCGCCCCAATGGTGACGCAGGTATTCGTAATGAGATCTGGATTGTGAATACGGTTGGATGTATCAATAAAGTTTGTGAAGCTTTGGCACGTATGGGGCAGTCCCAGTTTGGAAGCCGGGTAGATGGTGTATTTCACTTTCCGCATCCATTCGGGTGTTCACAGCTTGGTGATGATCTGAAGTATACACAACAGTTGCTGGCCTCCTTGGTGGAGCATCCGAATGCAGGAGGCGTGCTCGTCATCGGTCTGGGCTGTGAGAACAATCAGGTCGATGAATTCCGTGAGTGTATTACTCCGGAATACCGCGGCAAAGTACGGTTTCTCAAAGCACAGGAAACGGATGACGAGCTTGAGGAAGGGCTTCGGCTGATGGAAGAACTTGTGGAGATCGCTGAACATGAACAACGGCAGCCGCTTCCGCTCAGTAAACTCAAAATTGGGTTGAAGTGTGGCGGTTCCGATGGTTTATCCGGCATTACAGCCAATCCACTGGTCGGTGCAGTTGCTGATATGCTGGTTGCTGCCGGGGGTACGGCTATTCTGACGGAAGTTCCGGAGATGTTTGGTGCGGAGACGATCTTAATGAACCGGGCTGCCAATGAGCAGGTGTTTCACGATTTGGTGGACCTCGTGAACGGCTTCAAGCAATATTTTGTGAACCATGGCCAGAACATCTATGAGAATCCTTCACCTGGGAATAAGGCTGGTGGCATCACAACGCTAGAGGAAAAGTCACTTGGATGTACGCAAAAGGGAGGACGTTCTTCCGTAGTCGACGTTCTACGTTATGGCAAACGTGTAACTCAGACCGGTCTGAACATTGTAGAAGCACCGGGTAATGACCTGGTATCTGTAACGGCACTGTCTGCGGCGGGTGCACATATTGTGCTCTTCACAACAGGGCGGGGGACTCCCTTCGGAGGTCCGGTACCTACCGTCAAGATTGCGACCCAATCCGATCTGGCGAATCGCAAAAAACACTGGATTGACTTCAACGCAGGCCAGCTGTTGGAGGGGCAGACGATGGATGAGGTGAAAGTGCAGCTGTTCAGCCAGCTGATTGACATTGCTTCAGGACGGTCACACACACTCAGTGAGCAGCATGGATTCCGGGAGATTGCCATATTCAAGGATGGCGTAATTCTCTAAATCCATTGTCGATGGGGGCTGTTGATCGTCTGGGTTACATTATATGGTGAACCACAGCCAATTCCGGTTGAAATTTTCACTACAACCGGGATTGGCTTTATTTAGATTCCACGGATGCCAAGCGCTTTGGCGATGCTTGATAATGCGGCTGGTGAAGCATGTTGTTGCAGTTGAGTAACCAGCAGTTCACGCGCCTCTGCAACGCTACCTTCAAACGGCTTAATGCCGTGACGTTCCATCCAGTGACCAGCAGTCTCGTATGCGGAGCTGTTCCAGGCGACTTTGCCTTCTGCGAGCCCTTCTTTTTCTTTGGTGCCACTGATCACAATGGCTGCACAGCCCTGAAGGTCCAGAAGTCCACGGTCAAATGTTTTTTTGTCCTCTTTTGCCCCGAAACCGGCTTGTGATCGCAAGGCACGTCCATCGATGCCTTCTTGTTCTGCAACTAACGCATGAAGTTTGAACGCTTCACGGGAGAGTAGACCCGCTTCATACTGTTCCTTGATGGTTCTGGAGTCGGCAAGCAGTCGGTGTACCCAAGGGAAGTATTCAGATGAGACAAGAAGCGCTTTCTTTTTGATAAATTTTCCATATGCAGCAATGCCCTCTTCAGCCAGGCGTGAACGCCATAACCAAGGATCGAATTCATCATCCTTGTGCCAATGTTCTTTGGGGGTTAGCGATGACAGAGAAGGATAATCGGCAAATAGTGGTGCCAGAGGCAGCAGCCCTATAGACTGGATACGCTGTACTGCTTCTTCGTACGTTATAACGGCTTCATATGTCATGATATCAGTAGGCTCCTTTTTGTGTGTAGTCAAGCTACGACTTGGTTGAAGCAAGGTATCTCCGGCTCACTTCCTCGGCATGCTGACGAATCTCACTGCGAAGTTGGAGAGGTTCAATCACTTCGGCTTCACGTCCTAATCGGTAAAAGAATCGTACGGCCCAGTCCCATTCCCCTGGTGGACAAAAGAATGACAATTCCCAGATATCGGGGGCAATTTCAATCATTTTTTCACCAATATGCTCGTCCTGTTCAGCTTCAATCATTCCCCGATAACTCAGTTGTACCTTAACCAGGATTGGCGGCTGTTCTGGAGGGATCGGCATACTCTGCTGTTGCTCTGCCTGTTCATTAAGCATCTGTGCATCCTGTGGTTCGATCGCTTTGACTTCGATAATTCGGTCAACCCGGAACAGACGTTGTTCAACATGTTCGAGGGAATATGCTTCACAGTACCAGAAGCCAGAGGAAGCATATACCCGTGTGGGACAGATATGCAACCAACGCTGACGTGATGCGGAGCGATACAGCACACTAAGCCACCCGTGTTCGGGTATACATGCCAGCAGTGCGTCCAGATGAGGAAGAATGTAATTGCGGTCTGGAATATGATGATGCAGTTGTTTGAGCATGGGATCAATTCGCGACATAATATCATCCGGAATGATAGCCTTAACTTTGTTCATCAGGGTCCAGCGTTTCTCATGAAAGGGTGTGTCGGCGTAGCGACTTAGACCTTCAAGAGCGAATAAGAGCGTCGCTGCTTCTACCGGGTCCAGCTGTAATGGGGGTAATACGTAACCCTCCATAAGACTGAAACCGCCTCCCGGACCGGAAATGGCAATAATGGGCACATTCATCTCGGAGAGGGATTGAATATCCCGAAGAATCGTGCGACGGGAAACCTCAAATTTCTCACCTAATGAGTGTGCCGTTTCGTGACCATGCTGTAATGCCATTACAATGGCAGCAAGCCGATTTGTTCTGTTCATGTCAGCCACTCCGTTTCGATCTGCGCCGCCGGAAAGTGATGTCGTAGTTATATTTCTATTGTAACAACGAATAAGTGACATCATGAGTGTCACCAATTTTTCAACTGTTCATTATTTTATAATGGATCAGCATCAGGATTCACAAGCATGTTCCGGCAGGCTTTGTTAAAATGTGTTTCTCGTCCAATTCGCTTTGCATACTGATATTTCCTTCTATCAAAAAGACCACAGATCATGCCAAAAACCCGTATCCGGTGTAGACGGATACGGGAAGTAGCAGCTTTTGGCTTACAGAAGACGATAAAGGTCTGAAATCTATACCAATATCCTCGCTGAAGACAATAACAAGTATAAAAGGAATGAATATGTGACACTTTGTATCACGGGTATTTCTATCACATTATATTATTCCGAATGATTTCAATTAAGCGAAATCGCTTATTTCATTTCGAGCAATTGCACTCCACGGGCTTCAATCTCAACACTTCCCGAAAGCTCACGATTGGTGAGCAGATCATGTGCCTTAGCTGTTCCCAGATCATAGGATTGTGTGGTTGCGTTATGGTTCATGACAAACAGGTAGGGTCTGCCGTCTTTGGTTCGTGCGCTTACTTCAACACCTTCTGGTGTCTCAAGTAAGGATTCTACGTTCTTGGCTGCTGCAAGCTGTCCCAGCAAACCATCCAGGAAGCGCTCATCCGGGTCGGATGCAACGTACCAGGCTTCACCTTGACCAAAGGTATTACGTGTCACAACAGGCATGCCTTTATAAAAGTCGTCTCCATACTCCGCGATGACTTCGGCTCCTTCACTGTGCAGCAGGTCACACAGCATGCCGCAGCCATACTCTCCTTGAAGATCACCGTAGGTTTCTTTGAGGACAATGCGGTTCTTTTGCTCAGGTAGCAGGGCATCAATCTCTTCCACCCAGATTCCGAGCAGTTTACGAAGTTCTCCCGGATATCCACCTGTGGTCACGAGATCGTTCTCGTTGACAATGCCGCTGAAGAAGGTCGTCAGGAATGTTCCACCTGCTTCAACATACTTCTCCAGTTTGGCGGCAAACCCTGGTTTAACCATGTAAAGAACAGGGGCAAGGACAATGTCGTATTTGCTCATATCCGTATCCACACTGATGATATCTACTTGTATGTTGCGGCGGAAGAAGGCTGCGTAGTATTTATGGATCTGATCCACATAATTCAGGGCAACCGTAGGTCCGCTTGATTTTTCGATGGCCCACCAGTTATCCCAGTCGAACACAATCGCTACTTTGGATTCAACAGATGCATCCAGCGTGGTATCTCCAAGCATCTGCAATTCCTTGCCCAGCTCAGCGACTTCGCGGAATACACGTGTATTCTCATGCCCAGCATGCTCAATAACTGCACCATGATACTTCTCACAGGCACCGATGGAGCGACGAAGCTGGAAGAACATGATGGTATCGGCTCCGTGCGCAACAGATTGATAACTCCACAGACGCATGACACCTGGACGTTTCAGTGAGTTATATGGCTGCCAGTTCTGCTGACTTGGTGTTTGCTCCATCAGCATGAACGGTTGACCATCTTTCAGTCCGCGCATAAGGTCATGAGCCATTGCCGTGAAGCTGACAGGAGTGGCGAGACCAGGATAACTGTCCCAGGAGACGATATCCAAATATTTTGCCCATTTGAAATAGTCCAATTGCTTGAAGAATCCCATCAGATTGGTAGTAACGACGGAGTCCGGAATATGTTTTTTGATTGCATCGTATTCCAACAGATAACAATCCAGCATGCTGTCGGAGTTGAAGCGAGAGTAGTCCAGCGAGATTCCCTGGAACGTTGAATTGTTGTTACCCCAATGTTCGCTCAGGTTACTCGGTAATACAATCTCGTCCCAATCGTAGAAGGTATGCCCCCAGAAATTCGTATTCCATGCTTTGTTGACCTGTTCCAGAGTCTGATAGCGTTCTTTCAGATACACGCGGAACGCTTTTTCACAGTTGTCACAGTAGCACTCACCGCCATATTCGTTGGAGATGTGCCATACGAGAACCGCGGGGTGATCCTTGTATCGTTCGGCCAGTTTATCCGCAATCTTCTCAGCGTATTTGCGATAGGTCGGGCTGTTGGGACAGGAATTATGGCGCCCACCGAATTTGCGTTTGCGTCCATCGGCATCTACACGAAGCACGTCTGGATATTTCTTTGCCATCCAGGCCGGATGGGCAGCAGTGCTTGTTGCAAGGCATATATAGACACCGTTTTCATGTAAGCGATTAATCAGTTGGTCGAGTTCTTCAAAACGGTATGTAACTTCATCAGGCTGAATCAGTGCCCATGAAAATACGTTGATTGTGGCAATATCAATGCCTGCCAATTGGAACATGCGCAGGTCTTCAAGGTGGGTTTCGTGATCCCACTGTTCCGGGTTGTAATCGCCCCCGTAGAACATTTTGGGCAGTTTGTTACTAATCAATGTGTTCACCTCTTGTATAAGAATAATCCTATACTATATGATACATATGACTTTTAAAATATAATAAAAGTAATGACTCATATAAGAATACGGAAGTTTATTTCAGCTTATACCCAAGGAGGCATCCCATGTTTATCTCCCCCCGACATCAACGATATTTCATGACATCACGTGATCAGCCGTTGCCCCTTTATATTGAGAGCCTGGGTTATAACGGCAATCAGGAGAAGGTGTCCAGACCTGTGGGGTATCCCTGTTACCATTGGCTTCAGACAGTAAAGGGAGCCGGAGAATTCAAGTTTGCCGGGTCCACGGTCGTACTGGGGGAAGCATCAGGTATTTTGCTGCCGCCAAATGAACCGCATGAATATGTGCGCGCCCAAGGAGAGTGGGAGACATTCTATATTACATTTGGCGGTTCCCAGTGTCCGGCAATCTTGGAGTCACTTAGTCTGGGTGAAGCAGCGTTGCATCAGTGGGAACAGAGCAGTCCGTTCAATGATTACGGCCAGGAAGTGCTGGATTCAATCAGAAGTGATCAGGATTTGTCGGGACTCGAGGCGTCAGCGGATATATATCGATTTCTGATTTTGCTCAAAAAACATGGCATGACCGGCAATCGCTCTTCGATCTCTCATGCCGTGGAGAGACTCGCTCCGCTCATTGCATTCATGGAACAGCATTATGCGAATCCCGAGATTGGTCTCGAACATATGGCTGACGTCACGGGGATCTCATCCAGACATCTGAACACCTTGTTCAAGCAGTCCTTTGGCATGACAGCCTATAGTTATTTCATTTTGCTGCGCATTCGCAAAGCCAAGGAAATCATGACCGCAGACCATAGACCCACGATTAGGGAAACTGCAGTTAGGGTAGGGTTTCGAGATGCAAGCCATTTTGTAGCAACTTTTCGCAGGATTGAGGGGGTGACTCCTGAACAGTTCCGTAATTTGTACTAACATGTACCCAAATGATCAAAAAGTGATGCCAGGAAGGTATTGATGCGTTAGGGTCATTGCCGTTATGATGGTATCGATTCCTGAGATTCGAAAACGTTTAAACGGACCCATGTATCCGTTCTACTTGGAGAGGATGATTGAAGATGACAACAACTATACCCTTATGGGATCATGCTGCACCTTATGCAGCCCAGGGTCATGAAGACGAGATGCCACATTTGATTCCATTTATTCAGCCCGGTTCCGAGAGCGCTGTCATTGTGTGTCCAGGGGGCGGCTATGGATTTTTGGCTGATCATGAAGGTGCTCCAATAGCGGAATTGTTGAACCGTGCAGGTATAAGTGCATTTGTCCTGAATTATCGGGTGGCGCCTCACCAGCATCCTGCACCGATAACAGATGGTCAGCGTGCCATACGTTATGTTCGTGCTCATGCTGAGCAGTATGGCATCAACCCTGCTAAGATTGCAGTACTTGGTTTCTCCGCAGGCGGACATCTCACAGCAACACTGGGAACGCTGTATGACGAGGGACAACCGGATCATGAGGACCTCATCGAACGCCAGAGTTCACGCCCGGACCGAGTTATTCTCTGTTATCCGGTCATTACGATGGAGTCCTATGGACATGCCGGTTCCCGTGAGAATTTGCTTGGGTCGGACGCCTCTGCCGAGCAGATCAAGGCTTTCAGTGCGGAGCAGCAGGTAAGAGCGGATGCTCCTGAAGCGTTCATCTGGCACACCAGCGATGACCAGGCAGTGCCTGTAGAGAATAGCTTGCGTTACGCACTTGCATTGGGTGCACATGGCATCCCCTATGACTTGCACGTTTTTGAGAAAGGCTCACATGGACTTGGATTGGCTGAGGACAACCACGCGGTTCGGGTATGGTCAGATCTGTGTCTCACATGGCTCAAGAATCAAGGCTGGTAATTTTTTTGGCTGATAGCAAGTGAACGGTCCTAACCAATCGAGTAATCCGTATATTAGCGCCATGGAGCGAAGGAGAAAATGACGATGAAATTTCAAAAAAATGACAAGCTTCTGTTTATCGGGGATTCGATTACAGATTGTGGTCGGGAACATCCTGTAGGCGAAGGCAGTTCAGGTCTGGGCCATGGTTACGTAGCGCAAGTCTATGCCCTCTTGCGGTCCATCTATCCGGAATTGATGTTGCGTGTCCAGAATGTGGGTAATGGTGGAAATACGATTCGTGATCTGAAACAGCGCTGGGATCGTGATGTGCTTGACCTTAAACCGGACTGGCTGACGATCATGATCGGCATTAATGATGTATGGCGTCAGTTCGACAACCCATTGTCAACAGACTCACATGTGTTTCTTGAAGAATACGAATCCACATTGCGTGAACTGGTGGCTTCAGTTCGTCCCAACCTGAAAGGTCTGGTGCTAATGACGCCTTATTATCTTGAGGCCAACCCGGAAGACCCGATGCGGGCAACGATGGATATCTACGGAGAAGCGGTACGCAGGGTAGCCAGTGAGTATGATGCAGTGTATGTGGATACACAGGCTGCATTTGCTCCATTTTGGGATCATTTCTATACGTCTGTGCTGACTTATGACCGGGTACATCCGGATGCAACGGGCCATATGGTACTGTCCAAAGCATTCTTGGATGCCATCGGATTCGAATGGTCAGGCGGCGTCAAATCTGAATAAGGACGTGATGGCATGAGCGACGTAACTGTAGCAGTACAAACCCCGGCATTACTGGGGGAAGGTCCAAGCTGGGATGCGGAGAACAATCGATTGTTGTGGGTAGATATTGAAAGCTTCAAGGTGCATGTGTATGATCCAGCTACAGGGCAGGATCAGGCTTATGATGTCGGTGAACATGTCGGGGCTGTTGTTCCCTATCGTGGTGACGAAGTTGTGGTTGCTTTACGCAGTGGATTCCATACGTATCACTTGCTTACGGGTGAGCTGCAGGCTATTGAAGACCCTGAACAAGATAAGGATACCAATCGTTTTAATGATGGAAAATGTGATGCGAAGGGTCGCTTCTGGGCAGGCACGATGAGCATGAATAATGAGAGCAAAGCCGGATCATTGTATTGTTTGGAGCAAGGGCAACCCGTTCGCACAATGGTACAAGGTGTGTCTACATCCAACGGTCTGGGCTGGAGTCCGGATCGGCAGACCATGTATTACATTGATACCCCGACACGTTCTATTGACCGGTTTGATTTTGATCTGACGGCAGGTACGATACAAAATCGGACAAGTATCATTCACATACCGGAGGAATTCGGTTTTCCGGATGGGATGACGGTTGATGGTGAGGGCATGCTGTGGGTTGCGCACTGGGGCGGAGGAAGAGTCACTCGTTGGAACCCGCATACATCAGAATTGTTGCAACAGATCGAGGTGCCGGCAGATCAGGTAACATCCTGCTGTTTTGGTGGACCGGATCTCGAAGAGTTATACATTACAACAGCACGTATAGGGATTAAGGAAGAACGTTTGAAAGAGACACCGGATGCGGGCTCACTTTTTGTCATCAGACCGGGCGTTAAAGGGCAGGAGACTCACGCTTATGGTAGCCAGCAATAAACAGGTGCCAATTATGTAGTGAACCTTAGTGAACCTCTGCCTGGTTTGCCAGGAAAGAAACGATTCCATTTTTTTTACTCTTATATAAAATGTCGAAAGGTGCTGTTCTAACAGCATCTTTTTTTGTTGTATAAACCTGTTTAAACACTGAAAATATTTTACAAAAATCGGAATTTCGACAGAGGGGTTTGGAGATTGCCAGCGAATGTTATTTATTGAAAGTATTATCCAGATAACCGCGAATCAAGAACAATTATGTAAGCGCTTAACAATATGACTGGAAGGGGGTGAGGCTTCTTGTATCAAGGGATGCATTGATTCGTCTGGCACGCCATCATCAGCACGATGAGACAGCGGGGATAGACCGAAATGCAGTAACGAAGTAGAAGAGGAGGATAAGTTAATATGAGAACGTTTATGGGGAAATTGCGAATGATGAGCCTGACGGTTGCTGTAGTAACCGCCTCGCTGGGAGGACTTGCTGGAACAACAGCGGCGGCACCAAGTGAAGCCTATGAGTGGAAAAATGTGGTGACGGGTGCAGGAGGCGGGTTTGTACCGGGCATTATTTTCAACGAGTCGGAAAAGGATCTGATCTATGCCCGTACAGATATCGGGGGGGCCTATCGCTGGAATGCGGCTGACGAGAGGTGGATACCCTTAACGGATTTTGTCGGCTGGGATGACTGGAACAAGAATGGTGTGGACGCACTGGCTACGGACCCGGTTGATCCCGATCGGGTGTATATGGCAGTTGGGACGTATACGAATTCGTGGGACCAAAATAATGGCTCCATCTTGCGCTCTACGGACCGGGGAGATACATGGCAAACCACAACACTTCCGTTCAAAGTGGGCGGCAACATGCCGGGACGTTCAATGGGAGAACGCCTGACCGTGGACCCAAATGATAACAGTATTCTGTATTTCGGTGCACGAAGTGGTCATGGGTTATGGAAAAGTACCGATTACGGTGTGACTTGGAACGAAGTCACAAGCTTCCCGAATCCGGGAAATTATGTGCAAGATCCTTCGAATGAATATACCAGTGACATCGTAGGTCTGGCATGGATTACATTTGACAAAACAACAGGTTCGGCAGGGCAAGCAACCCAGACAATCTATGTGGGTGTTGCGGATAAAGATCAAAGCGTATATCGCAGCACAAATGGCGGCCTGACCTGGTCAGCTGTTGCTGGTCAACCTACAGGTTATATCCCGCATCATGGTGTGTTTGATTCAGACGGAAGCCTCTATATTACGTACAGCGATGGTGTTGGACCCTATGATGGGGCAAAAGGTGACGTGTGGAAACTGAATACGTCTACAGGTGTCTGGACCAACATCAGCCCTGTTCCAAGCAGTAGCACGGATAATTATTTTGGATATGGCGGATTGGCTGTTGATGCACAGAATCCCGGTACATTGATGGTTGCGACATTAAATTCCTGGTGGCCGGATGCCACCTTGTTCCGGAGTACAGATGGCGGAGCGACATGGACACGCATATGGGAATTTGAAGGATATCCGAACCGGAAGTTACGTTATACACAGGATATTTCGGCAGCGCCATGGCTCACATTTGGCACCAATCCTGCCCCACCCGAAACAACCCCAAAACTGGGCTGGATGATCGGTGATCTGGAGATTGATCCGTTTGATTCGGATCGCATGATGTATGGAACAGGTGCTACGATCTATGGAACGAAGAATCTGACAGACTGGGATGATGATGAAAAAATCAATATTTCAGTGATGGCGAAGGGGGTTGAGGAGATTGCCGTACTGGATCTGGTCAGCCCGCCAAGTGGTGCACATTTGATAAGCGGATTGGGAGATGTCTCCGGATTCCGTCATAACAATCTGGACCAGGCTCCAGCTACCATATTTACGAGCCCGAACTATCCTTCCACAGAAAGTCTGGATTTTGCAGAGTTAAGTCCAAATACGATGGTTCGCGTAGGTAAAGCAGATTATGCTGCTGATCCAAATGCAAAATCCATGGGTTTGTCCAGTGACGGAGGTACTACGTGGTATAAGGCTAATGCAGAACCTGCCGGCACAACCGGAGGGGGGACCGTAGCCATCTCTGCGAATGGTAACCGACTCGTATGGAGCACATCAGATAAAGGCGTACATTATTCGACTGGCGGCAATTCATGGACGGCAAGTACGGGCATACCTGCACAGGCAAAAGTGATTTCGGATCGTGTCAATCCAAACAAATTTTATGGATTTGCAGCGGGTAAAATCTATGTGAGTGTGAATGGTGGTGCTACTTTCACGGCAACATCTGCGACCGGACTTCCGATGGAAGGAAATGCCGATCTGGATGCCGTTCCAGGTGTTGAAGGTGAACTCTGGTTTGCAGGTGGTAGTGAGGAAGAAGGTCCTTACGGATTATGGCATTCCACGGATTCAGGCGCGACATTCACGAAGCTTGCCAATGTAGAGGAAGCAGACAGTATCGGATTTGGTAAAGCGGCCCCTGGGCAGAGCGTTGTTGCGTTATACACGGTTGCACAGATCGATGGAACACGTGGATTCTTCCGCTCCGATGACGGTGGTGCCAATTGGGTTCGTATCAATGATGATCAACATCAGTATGCTCGTGTAACCACAATTACGGGTGATCCGCGTTTGTATGGAAGAGTATATCTCGGAACAAATGGCCGCGGAATTTTGTATGCTGACCGTGTTGGAGGTAACAATGGCGGAGGAGACGGCGGGGGTACTCCAGTGACCAACTCTGCGATTACACCGGTTACAGCCGAATTTGATCGCAAAGCAGGCAATCAGATTAATATTCCAGTCACGTTAACACTTAACGGCAATACACTTGCATCCATTCGCAATGGGAATGCAACGCTGGTTTCAGGTACAGATTACACGTTGACAGGCAATGAGGTCGTATTAAGTAAAAACTACTTGGCTTCACTTCCCAATGGCGCAGCGACGCTAACCTTTCAATTCAGCGCAGGTGCTCCTGCGACCTTGAATCTGCTCATTAAAGACACGACAGCTGCACCTGCTGGAACCATACGCATTGAGATGTTTAACAGCAACACTTCAGCGACGGGCAGCTCGATTAGTCCCAAATTCAAACTGACAAACACAGGTACTACAGCCTTGAATCTGTCTGATGTGAAAATCAGATATTATTACACAATAAACGGCGAACAGCCTCAGAACTTCTTCGCTGACTGGGCGACTGCTGGCAGTGCGAATGTAACAGGCACGTTCAGTGCACTCAATCCAGTTCGAACAGGTGCTGACCACGTGCTTGAGATTGGATTCACAGCTTCTGCTGGAACTCTGAATGCAGGACAAAGTACGGAAATCCATACGCGCATCTCCAAGAACAATTGGACCAACTATACGCAAACGGATGATTATTCTTTTGCAGGTAGTCAGACTTCCTATACGGACTGGTCCAAAGTCACTGGTTATATCGCGGGAAGTCTCCAATGGGGGATTGAACCATAAGTGAGTGATTTAACGAAATAAAGGATTGAAATAGGGGTCCTGATTCGCCAGATGATCAAATGGCGAGTCGGGGCTTCTTATTTTGTCGAAATATAGTGTAAACTATAGATAGTTACCATTGCTTAAAGGATCGTTTTAGGATATAAAAAGATGTACAATTAATTTAGAATTAATGTAACCGCTAACACTGGAAAGTGTTTATAACCGATATATAATAGTTGGTATAGCCTGTACAGATATAGAGGAAAGATTAGACAAGGGGGTCGCGATCATGAACCGGTTGTGCAAGGTGCTGATTGTTGACGATGAGTTTCTGGTAAGACAGGGCATAAAGCACCATATGAACTGGGAAGCGGAAGGATTTATCATTGTGGGTGAAGCTTCCAACGGTGAAGAAGGATTACAGCAGGTCAACCTGTTAAAACCGGATATTGTGATTACCGACATTGTCATGCCTGTCATGGATGGCGAAACGTTTGTCCGTACACTAAAAGCCAGTAATCCGCAGATTGAAGTTATTGTACTTAGCAGCTTCAGTGAATTCGAGTATGTACGTTCAACGCTTCAGCACGGGGCAGCCGATTATATACTGAAACCCAAGCTGGATACAAATGAATTATTGCAAGTCCTTCAACGCACGGCGGGTAAAATTCCCGAGCTACAGTTCGAACCTTCGCACGATGGCTGGAGGCTTGGGCAACTGATGGAGAAGATGCTGTCCGGATTTACACTGGATGAAGATAGCGAAATGCCGATGATTCGAGATACCTTTCCGTATGAATCCTTTCGCTTGCTGGTGTATAAACCGGTGGGTGCTGGAGGGAATCCACTGAAGATGGATCAGGAACAGATTGAATCCAAGCTCCGCAGTGATCTGCCTGAAGTAGAATGTGCAATGGTTCCCGCAGAGGGTACATTACCTGTGATGCTTCTTAATGTCGATCCTGCGAGAGATCAATGGATGCTTGAACGGATCAGACAGTTGGCCAGTGAAAATGCAGCAGGAGAAGACAGTCCTGGTTGGGTGCTTAGTGAAAGCTTTACTTCATTTGAACAGATGGGTGTTGTTTACCGGGAACGCCTGATTAAGCTGATTGAATATCGCTTCTATTATAAGGGTCGATCAATCCTGGTGTATGGTGAACTGCCTCCAATGCATCCCGCAGGTTACCAGTTTAATGTGAATATGTTTTTGCAGCATGTGAAGCGTAACCGGGTCGAAGCGGCAAGGGAGTATTTACAGGATCATGCAAGAACACTTGGACGGGATTATATTGCCGATGTGTTTGAGATCAAATCATTTCTCGGTAACTTGATCTTTAACGTGACCATTACCCTCGCGGATATGGATGTTCAGTCTGCCGGGCTGGAAGAGAGCAAATATACGTATTTTAAAAATGTGGACGGGGCTTCGAGTCTGGACGAAGTCATGACTGTGCTTGACCAATTCATGACGGAAGTTCAGGAGTGCACCGTTGGTGCGGGTGGAAAACGAAGTGATCCCAACATGAAGATGCTGCTGGATTACATGCATGAGCACTTTGATCAGCCGCTCGGGCTTGCTGAAGTAGCAAAGCACTTTCATTTTAATCCATCGTATTTATCCAGTTATTTCTCATCTCACAAAAAAGAAGGATTTAATGAATACTTAAATAAAATTCGGATTGAAAAAGCCGAGGAACTGCTCCGATCCGATGATGTAACGATCTCTGAGATTAGCAGTATGGTAGGTTATTCCGATCATAGTTACTTTTGCAAAGTGTTCAAAAAATTCACCGGATTATCACCAAGCCGATACCGGCGCAAATTCTGGGCATAAAGTCAGAAGGATAAGATTATGAAGAAATGGATGAACCAATTATCTCGTCTCGGATTGTTTCCTAAGTTGTTTCTGGTTATGGTGGTCAGTATTGTCCTCGTTTCTGTACTCATCTTATGGACGACCATTCACATGTCAACCAATCTGTTTACTGAGACGTTCAGTATCACAAACTCCAAGGTGCTTAATCAGATCAAAACAAATTTTGAATCCTTTAATGAGGCCATTGCTGCCGTATCGAATAATGTGACGCAGAGTGGATCGATCCGAGGATTCCTGTCAGAAGGCGATGCCGATTCCCTCACGATGGCCAAATCCTTCTATAATATGAGGGAAACGATGGATCGAATTCAATCCATCACAGAATCCTACGAAGTCGGGATAACAATTATCGGGATTAATGGACGGAGCTATTCCACGAATCGTGCTCACCTTGAGTTGTCCGTGGATGAATTGAAGCAGGAGCCAATTACGATGGAAGCCGCTGAGACGCCGAGTCGTCTTATCTTTGATGTTTACCAAAACGAGGCAACGCTTGGGAGTCAGCAGATGATCTCTGCGACGAAAGCGTTGACGGACCGAACACGCAGCCGGATATACGGTACGCTTTATGTCACGATGAGAGAAGACATATTCCGGCAATTTTACAGCAGCTTTACAAGTCGTGGCAATGATGTGGTCATTATGAATGAAAAAGGTGAGATTGTATCATCGAATCGTGAAGACTGGATCGGAACAACTCAGCTGGATTTGCTATCGTATGCCCGGGATATGAACAACAACTCTCCGAGAAGTATTAATGCTCGTGTGATGGATCAGGATAGCGTTGTGTTATCCGAGTATTTACCGTTCTATCGGTTTTATATTGTCAATGTCGTGGATAAGGATCTGGCGATGGGTCAACTTATCGACATGAAGACGGTTGCCCTGATCTGTGCAGCTATCGTTGTGGGGGCACTCATCCTTGTGTTTCTCATCACCAGCCAGATTACCAAGTCACTGCGCAGACTTGTGAAGCAGATGTCCAACATTACAAAAAGTGATCTGGACAACTATATTCCGGTGAGCGGAAGCTACGAGAGCAGGCAGCTGGGTCATGCTTACAATTACATGCTTGATGAACTGCATGATTATGTGGATCAGTTAGTACAGACACAGCATGAACAACGTAACGCAGAGCTTGCGGCATTACAGAGTCAGATTAATCCTCACTTCTTGTACAATACACTTGCATCTGTCAAAGTTCTGGTGCAACAAGGCAACAAAGACAGGGCAGCGGAGACGATTAATGCATTAATTGGATTGTTGCAAAATACGATCAGTGATGTGAGTCAGACGGTTACCGTGGAACAAGAAGTCGAGAATTTGAAAAATTATGTCTTCATTAATCACGTCAGATATGGTGGCCGGATTAAAGCAGCTTTCTACGTGGCTCCGGATTGTACACACTATCATGTACCCAAACTGGTGATCCAGCCGTTTATCGAGAATGCATTTTTCCATGGATTCATCAAGAAAGAAACGGGTACGATTCATGTCATGGTTTCCAGAGCGGGAGAATCACTCATCTGTGAGATTATGGACAATGGGGATGGAATTGAAGGGCTTGTCATGGGAGAAACGTTGCCCAATCCAAAGAACAATCGTCAACTATTCAGCGGTATCGGTATTCGCAATGTACATGACCGTATTGAGTTATTATATGGTTCACCTTATGGTGTCACCATTATGAGTACGGTTGGGGAAGGAACGAGAGTCACCGTTACACTACCTTTAATCACGAGTTGAATCGAAACCCGATTCCATTGGATACACTTAAAATCGAGATCCCTCGCTTCTGTTTTCTACAGAGTCGGGGGATTTTCACGTGTCAGAGGTAAAGCGGCTGAAATCATTTTTGTACTATTTCAAGATCAAGAAATTACAAAATCAAAAGAAATTACAAAAAACCAAATTTAATGCAAACGGTTTCTGTAAAGGTTTTCATTGTGGCAATAAGATGACAAATCCGTACAAAATTATTACTAACGAATGAAGATATGGGAATGATAAGATGAATACATCGAAAGCAACCGCTTTCAGAAAACGCAAACAAATTACACACAAAGAGGTCGAAGGGGAGTTGAATGTTTTGAAAAAAATGTGGGTATTGATGCTCGTTACAGTACTGCTGTTGTCCGCATGTTCATCCGGTGGCGGAGGTAAATCCGCTAGTGGTGGTGACGAAAAAACAAACGAAATTACGGTCTGGGCTTGGGACAAAGCTTTTAACGTAGCTGCAATGGAAACAGCAAAAGAAGCATATCAAAAAGCAAATCCTGATGTGAAAATCAACATCATTGAATACGCTCAAGCTGATATCATTCAGAAACTGAACACAGGTCTTAACTCCGGAACTGCCAGTGGTCTTCCAAACGTAGTTCTGATTGAAGATTATCGTTCACAAAGCTTCCTGAATGCATATCCTGATGCGTTCAAAGATCTGTCTTCCAGTATCACGGCTTCCGATTTTGCAGATTACAAACTCGGACCAACAGCGTTTGATGGCAAACAATACGGAGTACCATTTGACTCCGGTGTTGCTGGTTTGTACTACAGAACAGATCTGCTGGAGCAAGCTGGCTACAAATCAGCTGACCTGCAAGACATCACTTGGGATGACTACATCCAAATTGGTAAAGACGTAAAAGCTAAAACAGGTAAAGAGCTTCTTTCTCTTGACCCGAATGACCTTGGTTTGATTCGTATGATGATCCAAACTGCAGGTAAATGGTATTCCGCAGAAGATGGTAAAACACCTGACATTGCTAATAACGCTGCACTGAAAGAAGCTTTCATCACATACAAAGCGATGATGGATGCCAACATTGTTAAATTGCACTCTGACTGGAGTCAATTCGTTGCCAATGCCAATAACGGTAGCGTAGCAACAATTCCTACAGGTAACTGGTTCTCACCATCTGTACGTCAAGAAGCTTCCCAATCCGGTAAATGGGCTGTAGCTCCAATACCGAAAATGGCTGGCCAATCAAACTCTGTTCACGCATCCAACTTGGGTGGTAGCTCTTGGTATGTTATGAACAACGTTCCTGGTGCAGATCAAGCAGCTGATTTTGTAGCAAAAACATTTGGTTCTGACAAACAATTGTATCAAGATCTGTTGAACAACATCGGCGCAATTGGTACGTACAAACCAGCAGTTGATGGTGATGCGTATGCCAAAGCAGACGAGTACTTCGGCGGACAAAAAATCTTCACAGACTTTGCAAATTGGACGAAAGAAATTCCAAGCGTAAACTATGGTATCAACACATATGCCATTGAAGATATTCTGGTAGTAGAAATGCAAGCATTCCTGAACGGTAAATCAATCGATGACGTTCTGGCTGATGCACAAAAACAAGCTGAAGCACAATTAAACTAAGATACCCAAGGTAACTTATAGAACCCTAGGAAACATCGGAGCCGTCTCCCACGTCCGGCGCAAGTCGAACCGGATATGGCGAGAGGCTCCGTGGGTTCTACCCATGTTCCATGGAGAGAGAGGAGCCATACTGTGAAAGCCATGAATACAGGAGACAGTCTCCAAAAGAAAAATAATTTGACTGGATGGGCTTTTGTTTTGCTGGCTGTTGTCGGGATTGTTGCATTTTACTTCTACCCGATGATTCAAGCGCTGCTCTTATCGTTCAAGTCTGGTGTAGGAGCCAATCTTGAATTTTCGGGCCTTTCTAACTACAAAAGATTGTTAGTTGATACAACGTTCCGTACAGCATTATCGAATACATTTATCTACTTGATTATTCAAGTGCCTGTAATGATTATCCTTGGTTTGTTTATTTCCGTATTGCTGAATGACAGCACACTACGTTTCCGGAGCTTCTTCCGTACAGCGATTTTCTTGCCTTGTGTAACTTCATTGGTAGCGTACTCTGTTGTATTCAAATATCTGTTCGCACCAGATGGAATGGTGAATCAATTCCTGATGGGCTTGCACATTATCGGCGATCCAATTCAATGGATCACAGACCCGTTCTGGGCTAAAATTACGATCATAATCGCCGTTACTTGGCGTTGGACCGGATATAACATGATTTTCTATCTGTCATCCCTGCAAAACATCGATCAATCGATCTATGAAGCTGCAAGAATTGACGGAGCGAATGCTTTTACACAATTCTTCAAAATCACTGTACCTTTGCTTAAACCGATTATCCTTTTCACGTCCATCACATCAACGATTGGTACATTGCAAATCTTCGATGAGATCATGAATATTACCAAAGGTGGTCCAGGTAATGCGACCATGTCGATTTCACAATACATCTACAACCTTTCGTTCAAATATTCACCGGACTTCGGTTATGCAGCAACAGTGTCGTATTCCATCGTAATCTTGATTATTGTATTGTCCATCATCCAGTTTAAAGTGGCAGGTGATAATAAAAATGGCTAAAGCTAAAGCAAAACGGATTTTCACGTATGTGTTCCTATCCATCGTCGCCTTTGTATCCATTTTCCCTTTCTTCTGGATGCTGGTCAGTTCAACAAATGCATCAGTCGATGTCACCAAGGGTAGACTGCTGCCGGGTTCAGCTTTCATTGATAACTTCAACAAACTGATTGATTCGACAAATCTGGTACAGGCTCTCGGAAACTCGGCGATTATCTCTGTAGTCTCCACTCTCTTGGCACTGTTTATTGGTTCCATGGCAGGTTATGGTTTCGAGGTATATCGCACGAAGTCTCGTGACATTGTGTTTAATATCCTGTTGTTATCGATGATGATCCCGTTTGCAGCGATCATGGTACCACTGTATCGTATGTTCGCAACAATCTCTGGAGTTGCACCGGTTATCGGTATTAACACGATGGCAGCAGTGATCTTGCCAACCATCGCAACAGCGTTCCTGATCTTTTTCTTCCGTCAGAACACCAAAATGTTCCCGAAAGACTTGCTGGAAGCTGGACGTATTGATGGTTTGAGTGAACTCGGCATCTTCTTGAAGATCTATATGCCAACCATGAAAACAACATATGCAGCGGCAGCAATCATTACATTCATGAGTAGCTGGAACAACTATCTGTGGCCACTCATTGTATTGCAAACACCTGACCAACAAACGATTCCACTGTTGATCTCAAATCTGGGTGCTGGTTATTCTCCGGATTACGGAGTAATCATGACAGCAATCGTGATTGCAACACTGCCTACAGCAATCGTTTTCTTCATCATGCAGAAACATTTTGTTGCAGGTATGGTAGGTTCCGTGAAGTAATGAAAACAGCATAATCCGTGCAAATGACGGATGCAGGAAAGAAGAGAGGGCGCTGTTATGGCGTACCTCTGTCTTTTTTGTTTATGTAAAGCAAAAGGAAATCCAGCGTAAACCTTGAATAAGTCAAACTATAACGTTTTAAAGGGAGAGAGAGCCGATGAAAGCAACAAAGGCAGATATTAACTGGTTGGGGGACGTAAGTGTATTTGAGGTAAACCGTCTTCATGCCTATTCCGATCACCGTTACTACCAAACAATGGACGAGGCTGTAAGTTCAGGCGCGATGTCCATGCGTTATGATCTGAATGGTACGTGGAAATTCAACTATGCAATTCGTCCGGACAGCCGTTCTGAGTTTTTCTATACATCCGATTTTTCCAGTGAAGGCTGGGATGATATTGAAGTTCCGGGGCATATCCAACTACAAGGATACGGACAGATTCAATATGTAAATACACAATATCCTTGGGATGGCCTGAACGAAATTCGTCCGCCGGCATTACCAAAGG
The DNA here is from genome assembly GCF_000517905.1 of Paenibacillus sp. FSL H7-689. Taxonomy (NCBI): domain Bacteria; kingdom Bacillati; phylum Bacillota; class Bacilli; order Caryophanales; family Paenibacillaceae; genus Paenibacillus; species Paenibacillus sp. FSL H7-689. The sequence continues at coordinate 37,444 of NZ_ASPU01000015.1, read as the reverse complement.
ATAAAAATCCAGTTGGAAGTTACATTCGCACATTCCACCTGCCGACAGGTTGGGAGTCGAATCCGGTATATATTTCTTTCCAAGGTGTAGAGTCTGCATTCTATGTATGGCTTAATGGACAATTCGTAGGATACGGGGAGGACAGCTTCACGCCATCTGATTTTGACCTGACGCCATTCCTTCAGGATGGAGAGAACAAACTCGCGGTTGAGGTGTATCAACGCAGCACAGGCAGCTGGCTGGAAGACCAGGATTTCTGGCGTTTCTCCGGCATTTTCAGAGATGTGTATCTGTATACGGTCCCTGCTGCACACGTACGTGATGTTCATGTTCGCACAGATCTGGACAAGTCCTATACCAACGGTACGTTGCAACTAGATTTGAAACTGGAAGGAAAAGCGGTTGCTGGAGCGCGAGTAGAGGCTGAACTTCGTGATCGTGAAGGCAATACCGTTAAGACGTTTGAATCCAAGGTTAACGATGGACAAGTAAGTCTTCGTGAAGATATCGGTACAGTAAATCTGTGGAGCGCAGAGATTCCATACTTGTACCGCCTTTATATTCGTGTATATGATGCTGCGGGTACACTTGTTGAGGTTGTTCCTCAAGCCGTTGGTTTCCGTACATTTGAAATGATTGATAAAGTGATGCACATCAACGGTAAACGTATCGTATTCAAAGGTGTGAATCGTCATGAGTTCAACCCGCGTCGTGGACGTGCAGTTACGAAGGAAGACATGCTGTGGGATGTTCGTACCATCAAACAGAATAATATGAATGCTGTACGTACGTCACACTATCCAAACCAAAGTCTGTGGTATGAGCTGTGTGATGAATATGGATTGTATGTTATTGATGAGATGAACCTGGAGACACACGGATCTTGGCAGAAACTTGGTGCTGTTGAGCCTTCATGGGTTATTCCAGGTGACAAACCGGAATGGCATGATATCGTTATGGACCGCGCTGTATCCATGGTGGAGCGTGACAAAAACCATCCGTCCATTCTGATCTGGTCTTGTGGTAATGAATCACACGGTGGTGAAGTCATCTACAAAGTATCCCAATACTTCAAATCAGCTGATCCAACACGTCTGGTACATTACGAAGGTGTATTCCATGATCGCCGTTTCGATGAAACAAGTGATATGGAGACTCGCATGTATGCCAAACCGGCAGACATTGAGGAATTCCTGAATGCAAACCCGACGAAACCTTATATCAGCTGTGAGTACATGCATGCCATGGGTAACTCTATTGGCGGTATGCACAAATATACAGAGTTGGAAGACAAATATCCGATGTATCAAGGTGGATTCATCTGGGATTACATCGACCAATCCATTTATAAAAAAGATCGTTACGGCAAAGAATTCCTCGCTTATGGCGGAGATTTTGGTGATCGTCCATCAGACTATTCGTTCTGTGGCAACGGTATCGTCCATGCTGACCGTAAAGTAACTGCGAAAATGCAGGAGGTTAAATTCCTTTACCAGAACATCAAGCTGTTCCCGGATCGTGAAGGTGTTAAAATTGTGAACGGTAATCTGTTCGCAGATACATCTGCGCTGGAACTGGTATACAGCCTGGAGCGCGAGGGACATGAAGTGCTGCGTGGAACATTGGAAGTGAACGTGGATGCACAAAGCGAGACGATAGTGAAACTTCCGCTGGGTGCAGAAGCTCTGGCGGGCGGCGAGTACGCTGTGAACACTGCATTTGTGTTAAAAGAAGCTACACTATGGGCTGACAAAGGCGAGGAAGTAGCATTTGGACAGTTCATTTTCACACAGGATCAGGTAAATGATGCAGTTGAAGTCGACTTGAATCTTGTAAGTGATGTACAAGTTATCGAAGGTGATGTTAACATCGGTGTTCGTGCTGGCAAGACACATGCGCTGTTCTCCAAACAGTTTGGGACACTGGTTTCCCTGAAATTGTCCGGTCGTGAGACGATTGCTGTACCACCTGCACCGCTCTTCTGGCGTGCAATGACGGATAATGACAAAGGTATGGCGATGGGCTTTGAACTGGGTGCCTGGTATGCAGCGAGCCTGATGCCACGTTCTGTAGAGTGGAAAGCGGAACAGAAACCGGATCAATACCGGATCGAGTTCACGTACAAGCTCAACATTTCGGATGATGTACAAGTTAAAGTGGTATATACCGTTCATGCAGATGGAAGTGTACGTGTGCATAATGCGTACAAAGGTACATCTGGATTGCCAAACTTGCCAATTCATGCATTGTCCTTCAGAACATCACCTGACTTCGAAAACGTGGAATGGCTTGCGATGGGACCCGAAGAAAATTATGCAGACCGCGCATTTGGCGCACGTCTGGGTATCCATGGCAGCAAGGTAGCTGATACTATGGCTCCATATCTGGTACCACAGGAATCAGGCAACCGTACGGGCGTACGTTGGGCCAAATTGACAGACAACGCGGGACGTGGCTTCAAAATTGAAGCATCCGGAACTCCGGTTGAGCTGAATGTTTCACCATATACGGCATTTGAGCTGGAGAATGCACAACATGCGTACGAATTGCCTCCTGTACACTATACGGTCGTGACTGTAGCGGGTAAACAAATGGGTGTTGGTGGTGATGATAGCTGGGGTGCTCCAGTTCATCCGGAATACCTGATCCCTTCGGACGGCGAACTGACATTTGAATTTGTCATTCGTGCACTGTAAGTAACAGGATCATACAGAATAAAGAATGTATTCTATAAAGAACAGAGGTCTTCGCTATCGGAGGCCTCTGTTTTGTTATGTCAACGAACAGCTTGGGAGGCTTGGTATGAAACCGTTCTCTCTCCAACCTCGTAATGTACGAGACAGGAAACATAAGAGGGGGGTTCAAGATGAGTAAAAAAGCAAAGACAGGTATATGGGTGACGGTGTTGGTCTTCTTGGGCATCATAGTTGGATGTTTCATATGGTATTTCAATACCGCTTCAGGTGAACGTGCACTCAAAACAATGAGGTCCAATAACTCTGGTGGCCTGGAGAGGGTTGTTAAAGTGTACAGCAATAATGGTGAATTGATTCAGACCTATGATGGCAAGATTGACGTGGAAGATACGGAATACGGCAATAAAGTATTATTTGATCTCAATGGGAAACGTGTTGTGATCTATAATGCAACGATTGTTGTTGAAGAGAAGTAAGCAAAATTAAGGAAATGATATAAGGGTCGGGTGAGATTTTTATGGTGGATATGTACCTCATAATCCTAGTTGCTATCTTGGGAATGATCCTGTTCTATAGCTTGATCGCTTATTTCTTGATTCGTTTCATTTCGAAAAAAGCATTCAAGCTGACGTTAACCAAATATGAAATGACGGAGATTATGACTTGGCTCGCCGTGTTGTTTATTACCTTCATGATGATTAAGACGGGTTCGATAAATCTTCTCTTGCCGGTTGTTTTACTTATCATTCCATTGATCAATTTGCGAAGGTCTAATCGAAAACATCGAGAGCTGAACTCGTAAGGTCTTGCTACGTTGGGGTAAGGCACAAGAAGGATGAACATAGGAAAGGTTGACGGAGATTACATCACTAGTCAACCTTTTCTAGTTGTATGATTATGAATGGTGAAAATGAACGGGAGGATTTCAATAATGATCTTCGGAAAATCAACGGATACTTCAGGTTTAACGCAAGTTGCCAATCTTTCGGATGAGTTGCAGTCTGTTTTTGATCAAGCAGAAAGCAAATATAAAATAGTTGATATTGAACTCTTCTTTGTTTTCAGGTGTCTTCCTGAAGAATATGAGAGGAAGTCGACGGTCAGACATGTGAAGAAGGAGAATGTCATCTATTTTGATCTGGTGGTCAGCGAGGATCGTTATAAGACATTAAGCAAAAGCAAACAACGGTATGTCTTAAGCCATGAGTTTTATGCTTTTTTAAGTGAAAAGATCCAGAAATACAAGATTGAACATTTAAAAGTGAATGAGTTTATTGCAGATATGGCCATGTGGCTGAGGGAGATCGGATGGTTGCAGACTGAAGAAGAAGCAGAAATAAGTGAATTTGAAGAAAAATATAACTAGCAAAATAAATTAAAACATAAACAACAAAAAGAAGCCCTCTTTCGAGAGCTTCTTTTTCATGGGAGAGGAGAAACCGGACGAAGAGCTTATGGGGAAACGTAAGTCTTCTCCGCGGTTGTCTACGACACTTGTGATGTCGATAATTATAGAATCGCCCGATTGTTTCCTTTTTATACATATGCGTCAACAATTCGTCAACAATTTTCCAAGGGAAATGAAGACTGCACATTTTTCAAACTGAACCCGAGTGTGGTACGATAGTCGTATCAATAAACTTACATAGAGAAAAGGTGACTCGTCAAGTGAGAGTGGTATCTGGGAGTGCAAAAGGCAGGCCGCTGAAGGCTGTTCCTGGCACGGGTACGCGGCCAACCACCGACAAGGTGAAGGAAGCGTTATTTAGCATGGTTGGTCCTTATTTTGAGGGCGGCACAGCATTGGATCTGTTTGCAGGCAGTGGAGGTCTCGGTATTGAGGCGCTGAGCCGCGGCATGGACAAGGCTGTTTTTGTTGATTTGGAATCAAAAAGTATTGAAGTCATCCGCATGAATCTGAAGGCGACCAAGCTGGAAGACCAGGCGGCTGTATATCGTAATGATGCAGGTCGAGCATTGAAGGCACTCGCCAAGCGAGGCACAACGTTTGATCTGGTGTTTCTCGACCCGCCATATCGCATGAAGAACGGGCACGAGTTAATGCTGACCATGCACGAACTGGAACTTTTGGAACCCGAAGCAACCATCGTGCTTGAATATGAATCCAAACATGATTACCCTGAGCAATTCGGCCCGTTTGAACAAACGCGCAAGGCTTTGTATGGGGAGACGGCAGTATCCATCTATTATTATGCGCCAGAAGCAGTTGAAGATGGAGAATCCATTACACCGGAAGAGGAGGCTCCTCATGACTGAAATGATACACCGACAGGAACGAATTGCCGTATATCCTGGAAGTTTTGATCCCGTAACGATGGGGCATCTGGATATTATCGCCAGAGCGTCGAAGCAATTTGATCGCGTCATTGTGGCTGTGTTGAACAATATGAGCAAAAATCCGCTGTTTACGGTGGAGGAACGCAAGGAATTGATTACGGAAGTAACCCGCCATCTACCCAATGTGGAGGTGGATAGTTTCCGCGATCTGACAGCCAATTACGTCCGGCAAAAGGAAGCTCAGGTCATCGTTCGTGGTATACGCTCGGTAACTGATTTTGAATACGAGTTGCAATTGGCGTCGACCAATAGCAAGTTGAACCCGGATGCGGAAACCATATTTATGATGACAAATCCGAAGTATTCCTATTTAAGTTCCAGCATCGTCAAAGAAATCGCTCATTATCATGGAGATGTTACAGATCTTGTCTCACCTGAAGTGGAAGCTGCGCTCCGTCAGAAAATCAGCGAGAAAACCGGCGGTTAAACCAGAAGGTAAGACCTGATAGACTAACCATGACTGCAAGAAGTAACGCAAGTCCCATGCATGCAGCGGGGAAGACGCTCCAAATGGTGTTGATCGTGTATGTGTTACCTGGACTATGTATGAGTAGCCAACCAAATGGTGTTGAGAGGTCTTGCTTTGCATTCGTCTGTAATGTGGTCGAGACTTCTGTGCTATAACGGCTGAACGGCATCCATAGGAACAGACTGATGAAAAAGGCGATTAATCCATGAGTCAGACGAACTCCAGCAAAGTACAACATCGATTTGCTGCCCGGACCAGTTGTTTTCAAGACAGCAGAGACTTGCAGATGGGAGCATAAACCACCCCATCCCAGAACGGCTGCAAGTAGAGACATGAGCAGCATGGGTGTTAATGAAGTCTGGCTCAAATGATAGGTGCCTAGGTGAAGCTCGAAGAAGGCTGGCCACAGCGCAGCAGAGGACCCGGGAGTCAGATAAAGGGAGACCAGCCGGATAAATACGGCAAAACCGATCATGTACCCCCCAGTCATCATTAAGGTCTGTACAGCTTGGGATACGGTGTCACCTAACAGTTTGCCAAATCCTCTTCCATCACGACGATGTGCTTCCCTCGCTGCAATCATCATATCAGACCATATACTGCGTCGTTTGTTCGTAGCGTGGTGGGGGGCAGATGAGCGACTTGTGGAACTTGCAGGACTTGCAGGCTGAAAATCAAGAGAGTTCTTATCTGCTTGCACGGCTGTCGAGCCAACCCTGTCTTTCTGGTTACCCGGTGCTGGCAGGAGACGTGTGGCAAGAATGGCAGCAATCCAGCCGCTGATCCAGTGGACCACGAGTAGAAAATATCCGGCCGCTGGCTGGTGGAGAAAAGCAGCACCAACGACCAAAATGATCATCATTGGATTGGCAAAATGAGATGCCGCCGCAAGGACAACCGCCTGCTTGGCGGTAATTTGTCTATCCTGAAATAAACGGGATACCGCATCTGCTCCTGCGGGGAATCCGCCGCACATGCCAACGGCAATTGCCAGACCTGCGTTGCCTGGGAGTCTGAACCAGCGTTGCATTAACGGTCCAAGCAAGGCGCCGATCGCGTGGGTGAAGCCAAACGCAGTGAGCATTTGGGATAACATGAGGAACGGGAGCATGGCAGGGAAGATGATTTTCCACCATATATCCAGACCTTGAATAGAGGCGTCAAACGCTTCTTTGGGGGAAGCAACTACCGCAATGACCAACATTAAAGCGCCGGTACTTAGAATTATCGTTCGTAACGGGCCAGAATCTCTAACCTCGCTCTGTAATGTCATCGTTTCACCTCATATCAGATAACGCCTATTTGGCATCTGAATCGTTATGGACGGCCGAATGACGCCCGAAGGGCGGTTCGGCCTTGACCGGACAGGCTATTGTATACAGCGGCCTATCCGGCCTGTACCATTGTATGCACAAGGACCAGAGTGTTAGACTTGAAAAAAATGATTAAACAAGATGGAATTACGATCGCTGATTAGTGTAGAGTTCAGCTTATATAGAGATACAAAGAACGGAGGCTCATGCGATGAATCGGATTCGGAAATCTGGCGGATTCAGAGCTTCGATCTTTGTGATCGTGGTGGCTCTGGTCGTTTATGTTGCCGTGTACATGCCAACGCCGTATATCATATATATGCCTGGCAGTGCAGATGAAGTAAAACCAATGGTAACCGTTAAGGGTGGAGACCAGGAAGAACGCGGTGTGTTCATGATGACGACCGTGTCGGCAACATATGCCAATGTGTTTTTGCTAGGAACCTCTCTGTTCAATAAAAATGCTCAAGTGGATAAAAAGGAAGACCGACTGCGCGGCAAAAGCGAAGCGGAATACTCTGCCGAACAGGTGTGGTTCATGAGTGACTCACAATCCTCCGCAATGGAGGCTGCATATGAGCAGGCTGGTGTGACTTACTCTATTGTACCTGAACACATCTTTGTATTTGGACTGTCCGAAGATCCAAAACCGGAAGGAGATATTGCTCCGGGAGATATCATTCTGGGAGTGAACGGAACAGCTACGCCGGATAATACGGTGCTTTCTGCCCAGTTAAAAGATAAAAAGGTCGGAGATACGGTTGAAATGCAACTGGAACGTGGTGGAGAAACCATTAGCCGGGACGTGAAACTGATTCAGGTAAAAGACAATAAAACAGGTGAAACCCGCCCGGGACTCGGCGTTATGATTGGTGCGGTTCAGAAGGTGAAAGCTGAAGATCCAAACAAACAGATATCCTTTACAGATACTCAGGTTGGTGGTCCGTCTGCCGGCTTGATGTTTACGTTGGAGATCTATAACCAGTTAACACCTGGAGATCTGACCAAGGGGCATCGAATTGCGGGTACAGGTACCATTACCAAGGAGGGTGTGGTGGGTGCCATTGGTGGTGTAGTGCACAAGATTGTAGCCGCTGATCGAAAAGAAGCGGAGATCTTCTTTGTACCTAAAGATAACTATAAGGAAGCAGCAGCCAAGGCTGAACAGATCGGCACCAAAATGAAACTTGTGCCTGTGAGCACGGTGGATGATGCGCTGGCTTATTTGAAAACCTTGTCCGTGAAATCATAGGTTATAATCGGGCGGGAAGAGATCGATTTGAGTTGAACCGGATGGATAAAGAACGGATGAAATCCGAATAATTGATTACAGTGGAATGAAACGTGACCAAGAGATTTGAGAAGATCAACAGACTCACTAGACCTAAAGGGGTAGAGATACCCAAAAGTTATAAGAGAACAAGAATTAAGAGAATAAGAGAAGTGAATAAGGAAATCCCCTTGTTGCGAGGTGCCTGAGCGGCGCGCAGCAAGGGGATTTTTAATTGTATATTTGATTAACGAATAGTGGATATCAATGATTTGTTTAATGATGGAACAAAGAGCTTCTTAGGAGATGAAGCCTTATGGTCAAAAGCGGATTACAGTCTCACAGGCGACTCATAGTAGTCACTGAACATCTTGCGTGTGTCCTTATGCTCGCAAGCGAGCCCATACGCAACCTGAGCTTGTATATCCAGTTCAAGTTGATTGTGTGTGAACGTCGACGGTTTCAGCACAACAGGAAGCGACGCAGTCTTCTTCATTTGTTTAAGCAGGCTCTGCCCTTGAGTATTAAATCCGAGGACTCGGAGATATCCGGGTCCGGCAGCCAATTGCTCTGGTGAACACTCGGCTTTGGTGTGATTCAGGAGCAAGTGGGCGAGCATACGCTGGAGTTTGGTGCGTGTGTATCGTTTGGTCTTCATTGCATTCAGGAGTGCTTCGACTGAAGGCTCCGGGAGCTGAGCGAGTGCACGGCTCAGCCGGTGTTCCAGGCCTTCCGTGACTTCGGCGATGCGTTCCAGCTCGGAGGCACGTCGGGTGGCCGCGAGGTGCAACAGCGGCTGTGCAAAGCGCTCCCAGTGTATGGGAGCGCGCCCTTCCTGCCATTCGCGATGCAGAATGGCAAGGGTTGCCGCCGGCACGTATGGCGCGGCGGCGTCAGGTCCGTCCGCCATCAGAAGGCGGCGGACGGCTGTTGCACTGGCGATCGCCCCCGGCCCGGGCGTCGCCTCATGATACGCGGCACCGGTACGCGCCGCCGTAAAGGGCTGGATCGCGCTGCCAAGTCGTTGCAGCGCGATCAGGTAGTGCAGCCCAAGCGAATTGTTGGGCTGCTCCAGCAGTGCAGCGGCGTCGTGAGCATCGACGCCGCCGGGCGCCAGCGCTGCCGCCGCGCCTGCGTACGCGGCGGGGTAGCTGGCGCCTTCCCGCAGGCGGCGCGCGATGTCCTCGCGCATCCCTGCGGGCTCCACAGCCAGCACGCGCGCAATGCGCTGCAGGCTGTCCAGGTCGCCGGACTCGCTGCCAAAGCAGAGCGAGTCCACAATGCCGGTGCGGTGCAGCAGCGAGACCGCACCGAAGGCAAACCACTCGGCCGGTTGGACCGCGTACACAACCGGCAGTTCAAGCACGAGATCCGCGCCTGCGTGCAGCGCCATCTCGGTGCGTGCCCTTTTACCCACGATGGCGGGTTCGCCACGCTGGAGAAAAGGGCCGCTCATAACTGCGACAACGGCGTCTGCTCCGCTTAGCCGCCGAGCTTCCTGCAAATGATAGACATGCCCATTGTGCAAGGGGTTATATTCAACAATAACGCCTACGGCTTTCATGATTAGACGTACTCCTTTCGATTGGATAACCGAGTATGTATAACATCCATTCCATCATAGGGGATGTCATGTATTAGATCAAATCATGCACCAATTCAGACAAGAAAAAGGCACAAATCCAACATCAGCAGATGTCAGACTGTGCCTGCAAATCTATTGTATATTACAGATTTTCGATAATCGGAGAACGGCTTCTTCAACTTAATAAATCAGCACGCTTTAGACACTTTCCGGCGCGGGAGATAGACTTGCTTTTGGCCCAAAAAATTCATAATGAATGTTGTCCGCGGCAACACCAAGCGCCTGAAGTTCCGTATACACTGCCCGCATGAACGAAACCGGTCCACACAGATAATACGTGGAATCCAGTTCATCGATCACTTGACGAAGCCAGATCGCATCTATATAACCTTCCTTATGAAAATACTCATTTTCACGATCAGCATCCTCAGGTTGAGTATAACAATAATAAGCTTTAACGCCCTGATTACGTTTGGCCAGACTGTTCACATGATCACGGAACGCGTGCGATTGACCATTGGGACTTGCATGCAAAAATGTAATGATGCGATTTTCATTCAAGTTAACCAGCGTATTTAACATACTGATCATGGGCGTTAGACCGACACCACCACTCAGGAGAACAACAGGTCGTTTATCGTCTGCATTCAGCGTGAAGTCGCCAGCAGGAGCGGATAGTTCCACCAGACTGCCTTCTTTAATGTGATCGTGGAGATACGTAGAGATAACTCCGTCAGGACGCTCTAATACACCTCGCTCACGCTTAACGGAAATGCGATAGTGGGGTTTACCCGGGGTATCTGAAAGGCTATACTGACGAATCTGGGTAAATGACTGTGCCTCTGGTTTGATTTTGATACTGATGTATTGTCCCGGTTCATAACTAGCAATGGGCTGGCCATCGTCTGGAACGAGGTAAAAGGACGTGATGATTTCACTTTCCTGCACTTTCTTGGCAACCTTGAAGGTACGGAACCCTTCCCAGCCACCCGTTTGGTTTTCCGCTTCCGTATACATATCCTGTTCAATCCCGATAAAGGCGTCTGCAATGACATTATAGGCTTCGCCCCACGCCGTGATAATTTCATCCGTTGCCGCGTCTCCAAGTACATCTTTGATGGCTTGAAGCAGATAGGTGCCAACAATCACATATTGCTCGGGAACGATACCCAGGCTGCGATGTTTATGTGCAACTTGCCGGACGGCAGGCAGGATGGAGGACAGATTATCGATATGCAGGGCAGCGGTGTATACCATATTGGCGAGGGCGGCTTGCTGTCGTCCCTGTTTCTGATTTGCGTGATTGAAAATATTCAGTAGTTCCGGATGAGCTGTGAACATCGTTTCATAGAAATGGCGTGTGATCGCTTCGCCGTGGACTTCAAGTACAGGTACTGTAGATTTAATGACTCTAATGGTGTGCTCGCTTAACATACATTTTCCCTCCCGATATAATATGAAATAGTTGGATAATAAATCGGTCATGGAGCTGATCATGCTTCGGTTTATAGCAAGTATAGATAGGGAGCAAGCGGGTCTGTGTGACATAGATCACACCAAACGTTAACGAAATGTGACCGCTATTTGCAAGGAACTACAATTAAAATGACGACTTGTAGTTTATCTTAAAGTGAGTCTATAATAGACCAGATGGAGTAAACGGTTCTGGGCCATTGGTTTTAAAATAGGGTGTAAAGTTAAAAGTGTTGACAAACGTCTTGAAAAATCGGTATAATGATTTTTGTTTGTTAAGTCAATTTCATAATACTTTTAACGAAGATTCGTCAGAATACATACAGTCAGGATTTATTGCTTTACAAAAGCAGGCTTGACCTGTATAACTGTCGTGATACGTTTGATACGAATTATGAAATTGGTTTCGTTTGGAGTGATGGAAATGTTAATGCCATTTCGCAAAGTGGCTACCAGTGATGGTCCCCTGAAGTTTAACGAACAGTGGGAGATCAAGGAACTGGTTTCTAACCGACAAGATATCACAGCCGTTACCCCGCTGACTGCGGACTTATCTGCAGAATTCAGAGAAGGTGACGTTGTGGATGTTCATGGCAAGCTGACTGTAGGAGTGGACATGTTGTGCTCCCGTTGTCTTAAGCCGATCAATGAACATTTTCATATTGATTTTCATGAGCAATTCAAGCAGGGAAAACAGCCAGAGGGATTACACGAAGACGATGATACGCTCTATGTGGATGGAGATAGCGTTGATCTGAAGGGTTATGCCGAGGAAGCTTTTCTGCTGGATCTTCCGTTTATACCGCTATGTAGCGATACATGCAAAGGGTTATGCCCCAAGTGTGGCCATGAGCTGAACGAAGGTGACTGCGGTTGTGATAACGAGGTTATTGATCCGCGGCTTGCAGGGCTCAAGGATTTTTTTAAATGAGCATGATTGAAAATCGAACATTTTAAGACTACCTGCAAAGGTTGATTTTGATAAGGAGGTGGGAATAATGGCAGTACCTCAACGGAGAACGTCCAAGACGCGTCGCGACAAACGTCGCACTCACTTTAAATTGGCTGTACCGGGCATGGTGAAATGTGAACAATGTGGCGAACTTAAACTTAGTCACCACGTGTGCAAAGTGTGCGGAACGTACAAAGCAAGAGAGATCATCTCTCAATAATAGTTGGACATTAAGTAGCACTTCATTTCGATGAGGTGCTACTTTTTTTGGATTAGAGAGTGTAGGTAGAGTGAGCTAACAAGCATGAAATCCTTGCACCAGAAGGGTGAATTGTTTTTGTTAGGCCAGTCTTTCTTTTTGACACGGGATGAGATATACTATAGTTTAGTACCAGGTTCTAAGATTTGACGTTACATATAGATGAACCATAATCCGTTTGAGAACGACCCTGGTGACCAGGGATGCAACTATAGAAGCAACACGAAAGAATGGTTGAACTGGCCGGACGGGACGGTTCCGTAAACGATACAGCGGGGGGTGTCAGGCATCGAACGTGTACCGAAGAGACAGAGGCAACAGCAGTTAACCAGAATGATAGAAGAGAACCCGTTTGTGACGGATCAGGAACTTACACGCCAATTGAAGGTGAGTATTCAGACGATTCGTCTTGACAGGCTGGAACTTGGAATACCCGAACTTCGGGAGCGGATGAAACTGATGGCAGAGCTCTCGTATGATCAGGTACGCTCGTTGCCCTTGCATGAAATTATCGGTGATATTGTGGATCTGCAACTGGATAAGAGCGGGATTTCCCTGTTTGAGATTAAGGAAGAACACGTGTTTTCCAGAACAGGGATTGCACGTGGACACTATGTCTTTGCACAGGCCAACTCCTTGGCTGTAGCGATTATTAATGACGAGATCGCGTTGACTGCATCAGCAGACATTCGCTTTGTCCGTTCGGTTCATTTGGGAGAGAAATGTATTGCAAAGGCTTATGTGAGATCGATCCCGGGTCAAAAGGGCAAAGCCAAAGTGGAAGTATTCACTTATGTAGGTGAAGAAATGGTGTTTCAAGGCAACTTTGTAATCTACCATTCAGGTGGAGAAGACAGCGGAGAAGGAGGTCATTTGGAATGAAAATCGTCATTGATGCCATGGGAGGCGACAATGCACCTGCATCAACGGTAGAAGGTGCGATTGCCGCAGCCACGGAATGGGCGGATACACAGATCGTCCTGATCGGCGATGAAGCCAAGCTGGAACCTCTTTTGAGTCAGTCAGGTGTTAGACCTGCCAACCTTACGGTCCGGCATGCTTCCGAAGTTATTGGTTCGGATGATGAACCCGTCAAAGCAGTGCGTCGCAAAAAGGATGCCTCCATGGTGGTGGCAGGCCGCATGCTGAAAGAGGGCGAAGCGGACGCGATGATCTCGGCGGGCAATACTGGAGCGCTCATGACAGCGGGTTTGCTTGTTGTAGGTCGCATGGAAGGCATTGAACGTCCGGCGCTTGCGCCTATGATTCCAACGATTGATGATGTAGGTGTACTTGCGCTGGATCTAGGAGCGAATATGGATGCCAAACCGGAGCACCTTGCACAATATGGTCTGATGGGCAGTTTGTATCGGCAAAAAGTACAGGGCATTGAGTCCCCACGAGTGGGCTTGCTCAATGTAGGAACAGAGCCAGGCAAGGGAAATGAGTTAACCAAACATGCATACCCTTTACTGGAACAACTCCCAATTCGTTTTGTCGGTAATGTTGAGGCACGTGATGTGCTGACTGGTGCTTGTGATGTGCTTGTATGTGACGGTTTTGCAGGGAATATCCTGCTGAAGTCGCTGGAAGGCACAGCAGGTGCCATTTTCGCCTTGCTTAAGGAACAATTTTCATCTTCTCTCAAAAGTAAACTGGCTGCAGCTGTACTAATGCCTGAGCTGCGTGGGTTGAAACGAAAGCTGGATTATACGGAGCATGGCGGAGCGCCACTCCTCGGTTTGAGCAGACTAGTTGTGAAAAGTCATGGATCTGCTGATGGCAATGCCATCAAAAATGCTGTGCGCCAAGCTCGGATTGCAGTGCAGAATCAGCTGGTAGAGAGCATATCTAAGGAAATTAGCGGGAAGTGAGTGACGATATGAATAATTTGCGCCCAGTAGGGATTATTGGTACAGGGAAATATGTGCCTGAGAAAATTTTGACAAATAGCGATCTGGAGAAAATGGTCGATACCAATGACGAGTGGATCGTCAGTCGTACAGGAATCAAAGAGCGTCACATCGCTGCACCCGATCAGGCAACTTCTGATCTGGCATACGAAGCGGCGATTAAAGCCCTTGAATCTGCAGGGATGACAGGCAGTGATCTTGATCTGATCATTGTTGCAACCATTACACCGGATTCTTCGTTCCCATCGACAGCCTGCATCTTGCAGGACAAATTGGGTGCAAAAGGTGCCGCGGCATTTGATCTGTCGGCTGCTTGTTCCGGATTTGTATACGGTTTGGCTAGTGCTACGAGCTTCATCCAAAGCGGTATGTACAACAATGCACTTGTAATTGGTGCGGACTGCTTGTCTCGTATTACGGATTATACAGACCGTAACACTTGTGTCCTCTTTGGTGATGGAGCAGGGGCGGTAGTCGTTGGTGAAGTTCCGGAAGGTCGCGGATTCAAAGCGTTCGATCTCGGTGCCGAAGGTGCTGGCGGTAGTCTTCTTCAGATGGAAGGCGGCGGTTCCCGTCTGCCTGCTACTGCAGAGACCGTTGAAAATAAAAAACATTACATCAACATGAACGGTCGTGAAGTGTTTAAGTTTGCGGTACGTGTCATGGGGACGGCTACCATTGAGGTATTACGCAAGGCTGGTATGGAGCGTACGGATGTGGATCTGTTTGTTCCTCACCAAGCGAATATTCGGATTATCCAATCTGCGATGCAACGACTTGAACTTCCTGAAGAAAAGGTTGTAGTTAACGTGGATAAGTATGCAAACACATCTGCTGCTTCCATCCCGCTGGCTCTGGTAGAAGCAGCAGAGGAAGGTCGCATGAAAGCCGGAGATACCGTTCTTATGGTTGGATTCGGTGGCGGTTTGACATGGGGTGCATCGGTACTCGTTTGGTAAAATAGACATCTGGGAGATGAATGAGATGGGTAAAATAGCATTTGTATTTCCCGGACAGGGATCACAGGCTGTAGGCATGGCCAAGGACGCGTATGAGTCCGTGCCTGCGGCAACCGAAATTTTTCGCACAGCAGATGAAACATTGGGTTTCTCGCTGAGCAACCTTGTATTTGAAGGACCGGAGACCGAGTTGAAACAGACATCAAATACACAACCGGCTCTGTTGACAGCAAGTATTGCCTTGCTAGAAGCTTTCAAAGAAAAAGGAATTCAGCCTGACTATACGGCTGGACACAGTCTGGGAGAATATAGTGCACTGGTGGCAGCGGGCGTTCTTTCGTTTGCTGACGCAGTGAGCACTGTGCGGGCACGTGGTCAGTATATGGAACAGGCAGTACCGGGTGGACAAGGAGCGATGGCTGCTGTGTTGGGTGCGGATCGGGAAGCGCTGGGGGTGCTTTGCCGTGACGTATCTGAAAGTGGTCATGCGGTTGAACTTGCCAACATTAATTGTCCGGGACAAATCGTCATTTCTGGTGTGAAGGAAGGCGTAGCTGCTGTTGCGGAACGAGTGAAAGAAGCAGGCGGTAAACGCGCCATTGCATTGGAAGTAAGCGGTCCGTTCCACTCTTCATTGATGAAGGGTGCGGCTGAGAAGCTGGCAGAGAAACTGAAAACCGTTACGTTCTCACCGGCATCGGTCCCTGTAGTCGCTAATGTGACTGCAAGACCTGCAGAGGATGGACAGGTTCAGGATTTGTTGACAGCTCAGGTCTATTCTCCTGTATTATGGGAAGACAGTGTGACATGGCTTATTGAGCAAGGTGTGGATACGTTCATCGAGATTGGATCTGGCAGTGTATTGACTGGTTTGATTAAAAAAACAGATAAAACCGTAAAACTGTACAATGTGAACAGTCTTGAAACGCTCGAAGCAACGGCAAGTGAATTAGAAGGAATTATATGAGTTAAACTAAACTTTTTACACGAGAACGGAGAGGACAGAAAAAAACTGAAGAAGCGGAGCGTTCGCCTTTATCACCGGATTTTCCCTTTATAAAAGGGAATCAAAAAAATCTGGGGATAACAGCGATCGGAAGTTTATTCTGTCATCGGAGTGGCAAGTGTAAACATTCTTTGGTTGAACTGATATAGATTTGGGGAAAGGAGGAATGATTATGTCTAAACCATTAGAAGGTAAAAATGCACTCGTTACCGGGGCATCCCGGGGCATTGGGCGCAGTATTGCACTGGCACTTGCAGAAGCTGGAGCGAACGTAGCCGTGAATTATGCGGGTAGCCAAGCGGCAGCTGAGGAAGTAGCGGAAGCGATTCGTGCCAAAGGAGTCAAGGCGATTACACTTCAAGCCAATGTTGGCCTGATGGATGAAGCTGAACAAATGGTCAAAGCTACACTCGAAGCATGGGGCAACGTTGATATTCTGGTGAACAATGCTGGAATTACCCGTGATAATCTGATCATGCGTATGAAAGAGGAAGAATTCGATCAGGTTATTGAAACCAATCTCAAAGGTGTGTTTAACTGCCTTAAGGCGGTTACACGTCCAATGATGAAACAACGGTCGGGAAGAATTATCAATATCTCCTCGGTTGTAGGTGTGCTCGGTAATGCTGGACAAGCGAACTATGTTGCTGCCAAGGCAGGAGTCATTGGCCTGACAAAGGCATCTGCTCGTGAACTGGCTTCTCGTGGAATCACAGTTAACTGTGTTGCACCAGGTTTCATTGAGACAGATATGACAAAAGAGTTGTCCCAGGAGCTGGTGGACGGTATGCTAAGTGGTATTCCGTTGTCCCGTTTGGGTCAGCCGGATGAAATCGCGGGTGTAGTCACGTTCTTGGCTTCACAGGCTTCATCTTATATGACAGGGCAGACGCTGCATGTCGATGGTGGCATGTACATGTAATTCTTCCCGGACTTGAACAATAGTCGGGGAACAGGCGCTGGACGATCCGAAATGCCGGAAAAAGGCCGGGTTCCCCGGCCGGGAGCCGCATATGTCTTCTATGGCATTTTGCCTGCGATTCTCGTATAATACCAAAGAAGGAGGTGAACCGGATGTCCGATGTATTGGAGCGTGTAAAACGCATCGTCGTCGACCGCTTGGGCGCAGACGAAGCTGAAGTTACACTTGAAGCATCTTTCAAAGAAGATTTGGGTGCTGATTCTTTGGATGTAGTGGAATTGGTCATGGAATTGGAAGATGAATTTGATTTGGAAATCTCTGATGAAGATGCAGAAAAAATCACGACCGTAGGTGAAGTTGTAAACTACATACAATCTCATACCTAAAGTCATTTTTAGTCCCGCACATGTTTTCGAACAGGCGGGACTTCTCATCATTCATTGGTTTTTCTCATTCCGCAAGCAGCTCTACTCAAACAGGCCTATCTTTGTTGAGTAGATGTCTGTTTGCGGATATTCCCACAAAATACTTGCGTAATGCAGTCGATATAGAGGTGACTCGGTTTGAAACAAAGAGTAGTAATTACCGGAATGGGCGTAATGACATCGCTCGGAAAAGATTTGGAAACGTTCTGGGGCAGTTTAATGGCAGGAAAGTCCGGAATTTCTCAGATTGAGGCGTTTGATGTTAGTGAATACACGACACAGATTGCAGCCGAAATCAAGGATTTCAACCCGGAAGAATATATGGATCGCAAGGATGCTCGCAAAATGGACCGTTTTGTACAGTTCGCTGTGGCAGCCGGCTTCAAAGCCGTTGAAGACAGTGGTCTGAAAATTAACGAGAATATTGATGCAGAGCGTTTCGGTGTATCCATCGGATCAGGTATTGGTGGATTGGGTACGTGGGAGGACCAACATAATGCATTATTGCAAAAAGGTCCAAAACGGGTAAGCCCATTCTTTATTCCCATGATGATCTCCAACATGGCTTCAGGCCAAATGTCTATTTCCCTTGGTGCCAAAGGTCCTAACATTAACGTTGTTACCGCTTGTGCAACAGGTACACACTCCATCGGAGATTCCTTCAAGCTGATTGCCAATGGTGATGCAGATGCCATGATCTGTGGTGGTGCGGAAGCAACAATCAGACCAACGGGTCTTGCAGGGTTCTGTGCGATGCGCGCAATGTCTACACGTAATGATGATCCTGCGAAGTCAAGCCGTCCTTTTGATACAGAACGTGATGGTTTTGTTATGGGCGAAGGCGCTGGTGTTATGATTCTGGAATCCCTGGAGCATGCTCAAAAACGTGGTGCACGCATTTATGGTGAAGTGATCGGTTACGGTCTGACAGGCGATGCACATCACATGACAGAACCAGATCCGGACGGAGCAGCACGTTGCATGAAGATGGCACTTCGTAATGCGGGCATTGAGCCTGAAGAAGTGGACTACATTAATGCACACGGAACTTCGACGCCTGTAGGCGACAGATCCGAAACGCTTGCGATCAAAAAGGCGTTTGGTGATCATGCGTACAAGCTCGCCGTGAGTTCCACTAAATCCATGACGGGCCACATGCTTGGCGCTGCTGGTGGTGTAGAGGCGGTTATCTGCGGATTGTCACTGACACATCAGACACTGGCTCCAACGATTAACCTGGAAAATCAGGACCCGGAATGTGATCTGGATTATGTACCAAATGTTCCACGTCAAACCAAAGTTAATATTGCCATGTCCAATTCATTTGGATTCGGCGGTCACAATGCCACCATTATTCTCAAAAAATTTGAAGCATAAGGGGCTAGTTCGTTTGAGTGAAGATCTGAAGCAGTTACAACATAAACTTCAAATCAAATTTGACAACAGGCAGCTTTTAAAACAAGCGTTTACCCATGCTTCTTATGTAAACGAACACCGCTTCAGTCAGCATCAGGACAACGAGCGTCTGGAGTTTCTGGGCGATGCCGTGCTGGAACTGACTGTATCGGAGTACTTGTATCATTTGTATCCTAACCGTCCGGAAGGTGAATTAACTAAGCTGCGGGCATCCATTGTCTGTGAGCCTTCCCTCGTCAAATTTGCTGAAGTGTTGGGTTTTGGGCAGTATGTACTTCTTGGTAAAGGTGAGGAACTAACTGGAGGACGGACACGGCCGGCTCTGCTGGCGGATGTGTTTGAATCTTTCATTGGTGCATTGTATCTGGATCAGGGGCTTGCGCCTGTTCGGACATTTCTTGATCAGCATGTCTTCCCATTAATCGTATTGGGCAGCAAGCTGCAAATGAGTGATTACAAAACGGAACTGCAGGAACTTACTCAGCATCACAATATGGGAGCTTTGGAATACCGTATCGTTGAGGAACGGGGACCTGCCCATGAACGTGAGTTTGTCTCGGAGGTCCATATGGGTCAAGAAAGGCTTGGCAGAGGTACAGGACGTTCCAAAAAGGAAGCGGAACAACAGGCTGCATCTGCAGCACTTGATCGACTGAAGCTTCCGGAAGCCGGAGCTTAACCGATAGCGCATAGACAAACGAAGAGCAAAGAGCAGCCCGCGGGTCCGCCCCGGCGGAAGTAATCGGCCGGACTGCTTTTTGCTCTTTTTTTTGTAAAGAGGTTCAGGAGAAGGTTCCTGATCGTTAACTAAATAAGTGAACTTTATTTTGGTTCAATTTATTTAGGCGCTGGAATGCAATACTTGAAATTTGCAAGAGGAGGTGACGAGAAACCCTATGTTTTTAAAACGGATTGAATTGGGTGGATTCAAGTCATTCGCCGACAAAACGGAGATGGAGTTCGTTCGTGGCATTACGGCTGTTGTAGGTCCGAACGGAAGTGGAAAGAGTAATATATCGGACGGAATTCGCTGGGTTCTGGGGGAACAAAGTGCTAAGTCGCTGCGTGGTGGCAAAATGGAAGATATCATCTTTGCAGGTAGTGACGCACGGAAAGCCGTTAATTTCGGTGAGGTGTCGCTTACACTTGATAACGAGGATCACGCACTTGCATTGGATTTTGGTGAGGTGACGGTGACTCGTCGTGTACATCGTAGCGGAGATAGTGAATATTTTATTAACAAACAATCTTGTCGTTTGAAGGATATCACGGAGTTGTTTATGGATACCGGCATCGGTAAGGAGGCCTACTCGATTATTGGACAGGGGCGAATCGAAGAGATTCTGAGTACCCGTTCAGAGGATCGCAGAGGTATCTTTGAAGAAGCTTCAGGTATCGTTAAATATAAATCCCGCAAGCGGGATGCGACGCGCAAACTGGATGAGACAGAGCAAAATTTGCTGCGTATTCATGATCTGGTGACTGAACTGGAAGATCAGATTGGCCCGCTAAAGGAACAATCGGAGAAAGCGATCCACTATAAGGAACTTCGTTCTCAGCTCAAATCGCAGGAAATTTCCATGTATGTGTACCAGATCGAACAGATTCATGCGTCCTGGAGTAAGGCAAATGAGCGCCTGCAATCGCTAAAACAGGAAGAGGTTGGACTGGCGGCGATTGTCTCTACGCATGATGCCAAGCTGGAAAATGATCGGAATGCGCTGCGTATCCTGGAAACAGAGACAGAGCAACTGCAAGCCGCTTTATTGCAATTCAGTGAAGCGACAGAGAAAAGTGAAGGACTTGGAGAATTGCTCAAGGAGCGCTCGCACCATCTGCAAACAAATCAGGAACAGCTCAAAGTAACGCTTGCCGCCAGTGAAGAGAGACATCGCGAACGGGAAACCGAGCTGCTTGCACTGCGTGAGAAGTTTGGCAAGCTTGAGCATGAACTGAATGATGTGAGAAATCAGCTGTCTCAGGAAGAAGCCAAACTCATCGGTGTCACAGGTGGCATTAGTCAGCAGCAAGAGGAAAGCCTCAAAGGCAATTTGCTGGAACTGATGAATCAGATGGCTCAGACACGCAATGAAATTCGTTATGTGGATCAGCAGAAAGAAACGCTGGAGCGCAGAATGAATCGCGCGGCTGAAGAATCAGGCAAATGGGAAGAGCAGAAAGAGACACTGGAGAGTCGCAAAACGGACATTGAGAAAAAAGTTGTTCGCTTGGGCAAAGAAATCAGCGATCTACGTGGTGGTTACATTACGGAAAGTGAACGACTTCAGTCGCTGCAGAAGCTGCTCGAAGAAAGTCGGGGTACGGTCCGTAAATGGGAACAGAAGCGTGAAGCTCAAGTTTCCCGCCGCGATACGATGAAAGAGATGCAGGATGATTTTGACGGATTCATGCTGGGTGTCAAGGAGGTTCTCAAGGCTTCACGTAAAGGTACGCTGAGCGGTGTTCATGGAGCTGTGGCTGAACTCGTAAAAGTTCCCGAGAAGATCGAACTTGCGGTAGAAACAGCAATGGGAGCATCCTTGCAGCATGTGGTCATGGAAAATGAATCAGTTTCCAGACAGGCAATTGCTTTTCTGAAGCAACGCCAGTTGGGGCGTGCAACGTTCCTGCCTCTGGATGTCATTCGTCCTCGTGCCATTGGAGCGGCTGAACGTTCTATGATTGAAGGTATGGAGGGTTTTGTGGGGATCGGTGCTGATCTTGTACAATTCGAATCCAAATATGCTTCAATCATTGGCAGCTTGCTCGGTAATGTTATTATTGCCGAAACGTTGGAGGTCGCCAATAAAATTGCGGCTCGCTGTCAGTATCGTTTCCGGGTTGTGACGCTTGAAGGTGACGTGGTCAATGCGGGTGGTTCCATGACAGGTGGTAGCCAGCACAAGAAAAATGTGAGTCTGCTCAGCCGGAAACGGCAGCTGGACCAGCTCGACCAGGATATTTTGGATACGGAAAATCAAATCGTGAAACTGCATCGCAGTGTGGATGATGTAAAAGTTCAACTGGAACAGTGTCAGGACAAACTGGATGAACTTCGTCAGTCCGGTGATGATACCCGAAATGCAGAACAGCAGGCTTCGATGGAAATGAAACAGGTAGAGCATGAGCTTCGCCATGTGCTTGAACAGGTTGCCGTTGCCGGGCAGGAGAAGAGTGGCTTTACCGAAGAGATCAAAGAGCTGGATACGGCTCGGATCGTCGCTGTGAAGAAGCTGGAGCAGCTTGAAGAGGAAGAAAAAGCGACTCATCGTGCCATTCATGCAGCCGAGTTTGCTCGGAAAGCCAATGAATCTGCGAAGGAAGAATTGCAGAGCCAACTCACCGAATTGAAAGTGCGTGAAGGCAAGCTTGATCAGGAGCGATTCTCCAATGGAGAACAATTGCGACGTCTGGAGCGGGAAGTAGAGTCGCTGGTGAAAGATCTTCGTCAGAATCGCACGTTGCTGGCTTCGATGGAAGCAGATCTCAAGAAAACACAGACCGAGAGTGTTAAACAGATTGAAGATCTGAACCAGTATAAGCTGAAAAAAGCGGAAGCTTCTCAGGATCTGGACTTCAAACGTGCTGCCCGAAGTGAGTTGTCGAAAAAGCTTGAGCTTGCCGAGAGCGAAACGAAGGAACAGCGCACGCAGTTAAAAGCTGTGGAAGAACAGATGCGACAGACGGAAATTTCCGTGAACCGGTTGGATGTTGAGCTGGAAAATATACTGCGAAAGCTGACGGATGAATACGAACTGGGCTATGAACTGGCCAAAGAGCGTTATCCTGTACCGGAAGACGTGGAGCATACACAGGCAGAGGTACAGAAGCTGAAGCGCAGTATATCCGCCCTGGGTGATGTGAACCTGGGAGCGATTGAGGAGTTCCAGCGAGTCAATGAGCGATACGAGTTCCTGAGTGAACAGAAGAATGACCTGGTGGAAGCTAAAACAACGTTGTATCAGGTTATTCGGGAAATGGAAGACGAGATGGCGAAGCGATTCAAGATTACGTTTGATGCCATCCGCCGTGAGTTCGGTACCGTGTTTAGCAAGCTGTTTGGCGGGGGACGTGCTGACCTTGTTCTGATGGACCCGGAGCGCTTGCTTGAAACGGGAATAGATATCGTGGCTCAGCCACCAGGCAAGAAACTGCAAAACCTGCAACTGTTATCCGGTGGGGAACGGGCTTTGACGGCGATGGCTTTATTATTTGCTATTCTGCATGTCAAACCGGTACCATTCTGCGTGCTGGATGAAGTTGAGGCAGCGCTGGACGAAGCTAACGTGGTACGTTTTGCCCAGTACTTGCGTGAATTCTCCGAACAGACACAGTTTATCGTTGTTACCCATCGTAAAGGTACGATGGAAGAGGCAGATGTGCTGTACGGTGTTACAATGGAAGAGGGCGGTGTATCCAAGCTCGTTTCGGTTAAACTGGAAGATGAGGAAGCAGTAATTGCCTGATCTGATCCAAACCTGCGAGACAAACGAACTCATTGTAATCATTGAAAATCATTCAGATTGAGCATTTTTGCAAAACCGCTTAGATTATGTACACGATGGAGGGGCTTTATGAGTTTTTTTAAAAAGCTTAGAGACAGCATTGCAAGCAAAACGGAGTCGGTCACCAAACAGTTTAAGGATGGATTGGAAAAGACACGTAAAGGGTTAGTGGAAAAAGTGTCGGATCTCGTAATCCGTCGCAAAAAAATCGATGAAGAGTTCTATGAAGAACTGGAAGAGATTTTGATCGGAGCAGACGTTGGTGTGAATACAGTCATGAATCTGATCGAAGACCTGCGCGTTGAGGTGAAAAAACGCAAAATTGAGGATGCGGCTGAGCTGCAGCCTGTATTGTCCGAGAAACTGACGGGTCTTCTTCGCGGTGAACAGAATAACGAATTGAAAATGAACCCGGATGGCATTACCGTCATTTTGTTTGTTGGTGTTAACGGTGTTGGTAAAACAACAACGATTGGCAAGCTGGCACATCGATTTAAACAACAAGGTAAAAAAGTCATCATGGCAGCTGGAGATACGTTCCGTGCCGGAGCCATTGAACAGCTGGAAGTATGGGGGCAACGTGCCGGTGTCGATGTGATCAAACAGCAATCTGGTTCTGATCCAGCAGCGGTTATGTATGATGCGGTACAAGCAGCGAAACAACGGGGTGCGGATGTTCTGCTCTGTGATACAGCAGGTCGTCTGCAAAACAAATCTAACCTGATGGACGAGCTTAACAAGATCTATCGTGTTATTCAGCGTGAAATTCCGGATGCTCCGCATGAAGTACTGATGGTACTGGATGCAACAACAGGTCAAAATGCTTTAAACCAGGCTAAACTTTTCGGTGAGAAAAGCGGTGTAACTGGCCTCGTACTGACGAAACTGGATGGAACAGCCAAAGGGGGGATCGTTGTTGCGATCCGTCAGGAGCTGGACTTGCCTGTGAAGCTCGTAGGACTGGGTGAGAAAATTGATGATCTGCAGCCGTTTGATTCGGAGCAATTTGTGCATGCCTTGTTCGCCGGATTGATCCAAGAACAGCCAGCGGAAAGTGCTGAAGAAGAGGAAGCTAATTCCTAGAATCATTAATAATAGAATGAATTAATAATGTTAACCGTATTGCCAGTGATATACGTGATAAGTGTCACGTGTAATGTCACTGGCAATACGTGTATAATGGAGGAATAAAGCAGGCAATGTTAAAGGGTTAGAAAGGACGGTTGAAAATGGCCAATACGTATACCTATTCTCGCCGTGAAGAAGTCGCCAATGCGGTGACACATGGAATCGGCGCTGCACTCAGTGTAGCTGCACTGGTGATATTGATTGTATTTTCAAGTATGAAAGGCACGGCTTGGCATGTGGTCAGTTTCACGATCTACGGAATCACCATGCTGTTGCTCTATACAAGTTCTACACTCGTGCATGCATGGAAAGATGGAAAAGTGAAAGATTTATTTGAGATTTTCGACCATTCTTCCATTTATTTATTTATTGCGGGATCGTACACTCCGCTTTTGTTTATTGCTGTTCGCGGTACACTTGGATGGACCCTGTTTGGCATAATCTGGGGTATCGCATTATTCGGCGTGATCTTTAAGGCATTTTTTACGAAAAAGTTTCTATTCATGTCCACGATTTTCTATATTGCGATGGGCTGGCTGATCGTTATTGCCTGGCAACCTCTTATGGCGGCCATTCCTACAGGCGGCATTGTGTTGCTGGTTGCTGGAGGCCTGATGTATACACTTGGTACGCTCTTTTATGTATGGCGTGGATTTCCGTACCACCATGCGATTTGGCATCTCTTTGTGTTAGCAGGCAGTATTCTTCATTTCTTTATGGTACTGCTGTACCTGACACCACTTCGTTAGAACACCATAGACGGATGCATCTCCACGGACTGAGACGCATTCGTTTTTTCTTCTACATAGAGGTGGGTCGCAGGGACACAGATAGAATTTGCTTGTAGTGAAGAAGGGCATAAACCACCCGTTAAACATCGAAATAACGTATCATCAGAGCTGTTTTTATTGTGACAAGTATTTTTGCTTGACAACCTGATTTGTTTTAGGTATTATTAGGAACGTTGCAAGAGTGTAAAGTGTTTTTCCTTGACGAAGGGAGTGCCCCGATGTGAGTCAAGAAAATCGGCTTGAGAAGACAAACCGGATTAACTTGCTGTTTGCTTTTTATGAATTGTTACTTACCGAGAAACAGCAGACTTTTCTAAAGTATTACTTTCATGACGATTTCTCACTTGGTGAAATTGCAGCCGAGTTTGAGATCAGCCGCCAGGCGGTATACGAGCATATCAAGCGTGCCGAACAAGTGCTGGAAAATTACGAAAGCAAGCTGGGCTTGCTGGAAAAGCATGAACGGCGTAATCGCAATCTTGAAGATTTGCAAAATGCATTGGAACGCGCAGGCGTCTCCATTGATAACAACAAACAAATACACGATATCGTTGCTCAGCTTAGTGAATGAAATATTGGCTGAGCGGAACGTATCGGTCTTGCAAACAGTATTAAAGCTTAAGGAGGTGGGATCATGGCATTTGAAGGATTAACGACCCGATTACAGAATGTGTTCAGCAAGCTGCGCGGCAAAGGCAAGGTGTCTGATGAAGATGTAGCCGAGGCTATGCGCGAGGTACGTCTGGCATTGCTCGAAGCGGATGTAAACTTCAAAGTGGTCAAGGAATTCATCGCCAAGGTGAAAGAGAAGGCTGTTGGCAAAGAAGTGATGGAGAGCTTCACGCCAGGAATGGTCATCATCGACATCGTTAACAAGGAACTAACGGATTTGATGGGTGGAAGCCAAGCGAAACTGGCTAAAGCGAACAAACCGCCTACGGTGCTGATGATGGTTGGTTTGCAGGGTGCTGGTAAAACAACCACATCGGGTAAACTGGCTAAAATGCTGCAAAAGCAAAACAGCAGACCATTGCTTGTTGCAGGAGATATTTATCGTCCCGCAGCGATCAAACAGTTGCAAGTACTTGGCGAGCAGATCAAAGCGCCGGTATTCACACTGGGAGATCAGACAAGCCCTGTTGAGATCGCACGTCAAGGTCTTCAACATGCGAAGGATAACGGTAATGACTATGTTATTATCGATACAGCTGGACGTCTGCATGTTGATGAAGAACTGATGGAAGAACTTCGCCAGATTCACAGCGTAGTGAATCCGGATGAAGTACTGCTTGTCGTAGACAGCATGACAGGTCAGGATGCGGTTAACGTAGCAGAACACTTTAACCAGCAGCTTAATCTGACCGGGGTTGTCCTGACAAAGCTGGATGGAGATACTCGTGGTGGTGCTGCGCTTTCCGTCAAAGCAGTTACGGGTTGTCCAATCAAGTTTGCTTCCCTTGGAGAGAAACTTGACGCTTTGGAGCCGTTCCACCCGGAACGTATGGCTTCACGGATCCTCGGTATGGGTGATATGTTATCTCTGATTGAGAAAGCACAATTAAACATTGATACCGATAAAGCCAAGGAAATGGAACGGAAGATGCGTAATGCAGAATTCACGTTTGAAGATTTCCTGGAGCAGATGGATCAAGTGAAAAAGCTGGGACCAATCGATCAGATCATGGATATGATCCCCGGCATGGGCAAGATGAAACAAGCCAAGGATCTGAAGGTTGATGATAAACAGATGGGCCGGATCGAAGCGATCGTTTACTCAATGACGACCGAAGAGAAACGTAACCCGGACATGATCAACCATAGCCGCCGGAAGCGTATTGCTACCGGAAGCGGAACATCTCTGGCTGAAGTAAATCGTCTGATCAAGCAATTTGATGAGATGCGCCGCATGATGAAACAGTTCTCGGATATGATGGGACCTAAAGGCGGCGGTAAAAATAAAGCGATGAAGCAGCTTAAAGGTATGGGTAAAGGAATGAAGTTTCCTTTCCGTTGATTTAAGCGAAGCTGGATCATATACAGATTTCATTGAAGGAGGTGAATTTTCAAATGGCAGTTCGTATTCGTCTGAAACGTATGGGTGCTCACAAAGCTCCTTTCTACCGCGTAGTGGTATCGGATTCCCGTTCCCCACGTGACGGTCGTTTTATCGAGGAGATCGGTTACTACAACCCGGTTGAACAACCGGCTGTTGTTAAGATCGATGAAGATAAAGCATTGGCATGGCTTCAAAACGGTGCACAAGCATCTGACACTGTCCGCAACTTGCTTAGCAAAGCGGGCGTGATGAAGAAGTTCCACGAGTCTAAATTATCTAAATAAAGTGCTGATTCGGAGGGTCATCTATGGAAGAATTAGTAAGCATAATTGCTAAGGCTTTAGTCGATCATCCGGAAGATGTGACGGTTCGGACGGTTGAGAAAGACCGGCTTGTCGTTTATGAGTTAACTGTTCATCCTGACGATGTCGGGAAGGTAATTGGTAAACAAGGACGAATCGCGAAATCACTTCGTACGGTCGTCACATCAGCAGCAGTTAAGATGGATAAACGGGTTACCGTTGATATCATATCTTAAAGATATACGAAAGGGGGTTAGGATGCATGTCCTAGCCCCTTTTCGTGCATGCTGAACTTAATATGTTGAATTAGATATTGAATTAAAATATTTTGGGTATGAGTGACTTCGGAGCAGTGCAGGGGACGGGATCGATTCTGGAGAAGCGTCAGCGTTCGCCTTTATCACCTCATTTTCACCTTTTAAAGTAAGTTCGAAAAATGAGGGGGTAACAGCGATCGAAAGAACGAACCGTCGCCGGAACGACCGTACGAGAGTCGAAGTAGCTGTTTAGTTTGATTTAATTTCGTAGGAGGAACGTATGGCAGAGTTTATGAATGTAGGTAAAATCGTTAATACGCATGGAATTCGCGGTGAGGTGAGAATCATGCCTATAACCGATTTCCCGGAAGTGCGTTTCGCGAAAAATGCAGAGTTGTTTTTCTTTACACCAGATAATCATCCAGTCATGGTTAACGTGGAATCTGCACGTTTGCATAAAAATATGTATATTCTTCGTCTGAAAGAGTATGGCAATATTAATGAAGTAGAGAAGTTTAAAGGCGGTATGGCCAAAGTGTTAAAAGAGAACCTCGCTGAGCTGGAGGAAGGTGAATACTACTTCCATCAAATCGTTGGGTGTTCGGTTATCACCGAAGAGGGTGAAACGCTTGGAACTATCTCTGAAATTTTGACTCCGGGTGCCAATGATGTATGGGTTGTCAAAACGCCAGCAGGTAAAGAAGTGCTGATTCCCGTTATTGATGATGTAGTACTTGATGTGGACATCGAACAGCAGCAAGTGAAGATTCACCTGATGGAAGGGCTGCTGTAACATGAAAGTGGATGTATTAACACTATTCCCGGAGATGTTTGATGGCGTATTCGGAGCAAGCATTCTGGGTAAAGCCCAAACGAAGGGGCTGGTGTCCCTCGGTGCAACCAACTTCCGTAATTATGCCACAAATAAACATAATACGGTCGATGATGCTCCTTACGGTGGGGGTGGAGGCATGGTGCTAAAACCAGATCCGATCTTTGCTGCTGTTGAAGATGTACTGGAGCAACGCGGAGAAGCCGCGGCAACCATGAAAGCTCCACGTATCATTTTAATGTGTCCGCAAGGTGAGACGTTTACACAGAAAAAAGCAGAAGAACTTGTACAGGAAGATCATCTGATTTTTATATGTGGACATTATGAAGGTTACGATGAGCGAATTCGCGAATTTCTCGTGACGGATGAACTATCCATTGGTGATTACGTGCTCACTGGTGGGGAATTGCCTGCTATGGTTGCGATCGACAGCATCGTACGTCTTATTCCCGGTGTGCTTGGCAATGAGACAAGTGCTGTGACGGATTCATTCAGTACTGGACTCCTCGAATATCCACACTACACACGTCCACCCGAGTTTAGGGGCATGAAAGTACCGGATATGCTGTTGTCGGGACATCATCTGAACATTGAGGCATGGCGTAGAGAACAGTCGTTGCTTCGTACGCTGGAGCGCAGACCGGAGATGTTGGAAACGGCTGATTTGACGGATAAAGAACGTATTTGGTTGAAAAAGATACGCTCAAACCGTAAACATAACACAGAGTAAGTACAAGTATCGTATAAACACGTAAATATATCTTTTTATAGAGTTTGAAAAAGCCAACCTTGATACCAAAGGTTGGCTTTTCTTATGTGTTTTGTAAAGAAAGCTGGATATTAAATGGGTTATTCTATAAAATGGAGGTATATTTTAAAACTCAGTTTCACTAAATGAAACCAAAGGCGGTGTATGAATGACTTACAATATTATTGGTCTTGATCATATTCAGCTCGCAGCACCTGAATCTTGTGAAGCGGAGGCACGTCATTTTTTCCATAAAGTACTGGGCTGGACGGAGATTCCCAAACCTGAAATTCTGAGAAAACGGGGTGGTGTATGGTTCGAGTGTGGTAGACACCAAGTGCATATTGGCGTACAAAAAGATTTTATTCCCGCCACAAAAGCTCATCCGGCTTTTCATGTACAACATTTGGATCAGTTGCGTGATCATCTCATTCATAACCAAATTCATATTGTCGATGACGAAGCAAGGGCAGATGAAGGTGTAAGACGTTTCTATATAAATGATCCTTTTGGCAATCGTCTTGAGTTTTTAGAGTGGGCTTAAAATCATTCGTTTAAATCGTTTAATTACGTAGGCACTTTTTTGCAGCTTTGAACATTTTTGCATGACCACATAATAGGGTTGTAAAAAACAGGGGTTTTCTTTATGGTGAACTCAGCTGGATTTGAATAACAACGATAAGCTGAGGAGGAAGATGATGAGCATTCAGCCTTATGAAATCGCCAGACTAAATATTAGCCAAGCCGGAGAACGCTGCAAAATGCTTTTGGGAGATCTAAACGGGGATAGCAGACTTGAAATGTTGCTGGTACAGGCAGATGGGGGTATAGACGATCGGTACGTCCCGCATCAGGTATGTTGTTTGACTGCATTTGATCTGGAAGGAACATTACTATGGCAGGTCGGAACTGCTGATCCCGATGCAGGGGGTCCGGGTTCAGACTATCCCGCTCAGGTAGCAGATTGGGATGGAGATGGAAATAATGAAGTATTGTGTGTCATGGACAAACAATTTCTGGTGTTGGATGGCCGGACCGGAGAGATTAAAGAAACACGTGATCTGCCAGGTGATGAAGCACATGACTGCATTATTCTCACCAACCTGACGGGTAACCAGCAGAAAATGGACATTATACTGAAAGACCGCTATAAGACGTTATGGGCACTCGACCATGATTTTAATTTGTTATGGAAGCATGAAGGGAATCCGGGACATTTTCCATGGGTATATGACATCGATGGAGATGGGAAAGATGAAGTGATGGCCGGATATGACATGCTGGATCATGATGGGACGTTGTTATGGTCTTGTCATAATCTCGATGATCATGCTGACTGTATATGGTTTAGCGACGTTGATGGTGATGGGGAAGTCGAGATTGTTATCGGTGGCAATGTTACGGTCATGATGGACCGCTATGGTAATGAGAAGTGGCGTTATGAAGATTCGATTGAATCACAGCATATTGCATTAGGCCATTTTTGTACTGGAATGATAGGTTTACAGATTGCAGGTCTGGACCGGATTGTCCGTGGGGATGAGAATGGTAAGGATGGAATGTTCATGCTGGATAGCGCAGGGCAAGAAATATGGAAAGAAAACCGCACGACTCCTGGCTGGTTAACCATTATAGAGCCTGTATGTAACTGGGATGAAGGTGGACTCGATTATATTTTGGCGTATCGTAGAGGTGGAGATGTGTTGCCTTCTTTGGTAGATGGAGATATGAAAACGGTTACTGAATTCCCGAAAGAGGGATATGCGGTACATGCAGACCTGGTTCAGACGGGGAAAGAACAGATCATCATCTATGACGCAGAGGAAGCAGTGATTTATTCCAGCTCTCCGATGACATTATCACTTACCGATGCAAAAAGAGCCAAGCCACAGCTTAAAAGGCTGTATAACTCGACTCTGTATCCGGGCGGTGAAGTTAAAATCTAGGTTTTACTGGTCATTCTCCGATGCAAATGGTTCGTTCTGCGGACTGGATTCGGGTTGAAGCAAGGTCGCCAAATCAGTACCTGTCGTGACCGTCAAGCGAGGCAGCTTCATGGGATGATCTCCTGGATGCACAAATCCAGACTTTACGGTAAAAGCCATGCGATATCCATGTTGCTGTAACTTGTAGATCATCTGTGTGCTGGTATAACCAAAAGGATAGGCCAAATAAGGTGTGTCTATTCCGGTTTGCTTCATATGCTGGATATCATCATCCAGAAGACTGGTGTCCAGACCGACAGGAACACTGTTACCACAGCGCATAAATCCCTTGTGATGCAGGTTATAGGTATGGCTATTGAATTCAAATACGTCAGTTGCTGCCTGCATCTCTGGTTTGGAGATGAAACTGTTAATGGCGGGCTCAAATTCCGAAGGTTGATCTTGAATTTTACTGCCTATGACAAACAGCGAGGCATGAAAATTATATTTCTGAAGCACAGGGTAAGCTAAAGTATAATTGTTCTGGTATCCGTCATCAAAGGTAATTACAATGGACTTCTGTGGCAGGGAAATCTTCCCGCTAACATATTGTTCAAGCTGATTCAATGTAATCGTGCGGTAGCCTTCATCATGCAGGTATTTCATATTTTGCTCAAAATCCTCCAGATTAATGATGGATTTATTATCTGTCTCGTGATTATTCAGTTTGGGCTCTATGTAATGATACATCAGCACAGATTGGTTAGAGAAGTCAGTGTGTGACAGCTCGAATGCTTTGCGTTTGACTATGTCCCAGGATGTGCAGGCTTTGTGTGACAGTGCATTCGTTGGGTGAGTTACGGCATATGAATATAGTGTAATGGAGCATGTGAGCATGGCGAGTAGGGCAAGTGTGATCTTTTCCAATATTTCATAAGTCTTGGGATTCTCCTTTTAAAGTGGTCAATAAGTTATATCATAGACGATATTACTACACTGGAAGTTACAGTATTTTTTCCTGTATCAGGTTGACTTGCAGATGAGAGCGTTGATTCACTTTCCATACGGGAGAATGTATTTTAGAATGAAGTTAACATGTGATGGATGAGTTTCAGAGTGGCAGATTGAACAATAGGCATTTGTTTAATTTCTCTTGTGTTTTGATATGCTGCGTGATACAATAAGTCTGTTATGTGGAATACGGCGGTCCTCTATGGATGATGAAGGAGACAAGGTGATCTCTGGAAGAAGTATGAACGCCTGTATGGAAGGAGGGAGTCATAGATGAATATCGTTCAAGCGATTACACAAGAACAACTTCGCAAGGATCTTCCGAGTTTTCGTCCTGGTGACACTTTGAAAGTGCACGTTAAGGTAATCGAGGGAACTCGCGAGCGTATCCAATTGTTCGAAGGTGTTGTGATTAAACGCCGTGGTGGTGGAATCAGTGAGACTTTTACAGTTCGTAAAATTTCTTACGGTGTAGGTGTGGAAAGAGCTTTCCCGCTTCATTCCCCTAAAATCGATAGAATCGAAGTGGCTCGCCGTGGTAAAGTTCGTCGTGCGAAGCTTTATTATCTTCGTGAACTACGCGGTAAAGCAGCGAGAATTAAAGAAATTCGTTAATATAACGGATACCGGGAAGGGCTTGGAGACAAGCCCTTTTCGTTTTTGTCCGGGAAAAGTTGAACCGGAGGTACACTTCCGAGTAAAATGGTATGGCAACACATGCGGGGAATAGTCCGGGAGGATTGTAAAATCAGTTATTGAAGTGCGTGTTCAAAAGACCGGTTTCAGTACCGACTTTTTGAACAACCTCTTGAAGGCATTTGAATTGTGGATTAAATGTACTGTAATGCTTGGTGTAAGATTACATAACTGATGTGAATGTTTTGTATCCATCCATTGAGTTATTGGAACGATACAGAATGCTGGATGTGTGTACTGCTATAAACATGTACTGTGAAGAGAGGAAGATCTTGAATGGAACAAGAAGTTCAACATGACCGGGGCAATCCTGCCGAAGAGAAAGATAGTCGATCCAAAAAAGCCAAAAATGAAATTGTTGAATGGCTTAAAGCCATTGTTATCGCATTAGTTCTCGTCATTCTCATTCGGTGGTTGCTCTTCAAACCGTTTGTTGTGGACGGTCCGTCCATGCAGCCGAACTTTGAAACGGGTGAACGTGTGATCGTCAACGAAATCTTATATGATATCAGAGAACCGAAGCGCGGTGAAGTTATCGTCTTCCACGTACCATCCGAAGGTCGAGATTTCATTAAACGTGTTATTGCTGTAGAAGGTGATACCGTTGAGGTTCAAGACGATACCGTGATGGTTAACGGTAAAAAGGTTGATGAAACGTATATTCAAGGAGCCATTGATGCAGCTGAAGCAAATGGTGGAACCTATAACGTGAAGGATTTCCCGAATGAACAGTTCCCTGATGGCAAAGTGCCGGCAGGTCATGTGTTTGTCATGGGAGATAACCGTCCAAATAGTACTGACAGCCGTATGATCGGTTATGTTTCGTTAAAAGATATTATTGGTCGTGCAGATGTGATTTTCTGGCCGATCGGTGAGATTAAGTGGATCAACCACTGAAATTGAAGTAAATAATGAGGTGAAGACAAGTTGACGATACAATGGTTTCCAGGTCATATGACTCGAGCCAGACGCCAGATTCAGGATAAGTTAAAGCTCATCGACGTGGTCATCGAACTATTGGATGCCCGTCTGCCTGTCTCCAGCCGTAATCCAATGATTGACGAAATATTGCTGGATAAACCCCGGATGATTTTGTTGAACAAATCGGATTTGGCAGATGCAAAAGTGACGCAAGAATGGATTGAATATTTCAAAAAAGAAGGAATTACCGCTTTTCCTGTAGATGCTTCGACGGGAACCAATGTTAAAGATATTCCCGTGCAGGCCAAGCTTCTTCTTAAAGAAAAAATTGACCGTCAAATTGCTAAAGGGATTAATCCTCGTGCGGTTCGCGGGTTGATCGTAGGGATTCCCAATGTAGGTAAATCAACACTGATTAACCGACTGGCTGGACGGAGTATTGCGTTAACAGGAGATCGTCCTGGTGTGACGAAGGGGCAACAGTGGATCAAGGTAGGCAAAGAAATGGAGTTATTGGATACTCCAGGTATTCTTTGGCCTAAGTTCGAAGATCAAAATGTAGGTTATCGTCTTGCCGTAACTGGTGCGATCAAAGAGGAAATTTTGAATGCAGAGGATATCGCCTTTTTTGGAATCAGTTACCTGATGCGTTATTACTGGGACGCCCTTGAAGAGAGATATGGACTTCAGGAGTTCTCCAAGGATGCAGATGATTCAGACAGTGTTATTGCGATTATGGAACAAGTTGGCCGTATACGTGGTTGCATTGTAAGCGGTGGACGCATTGATCTGGAAAAGGCATCACGAGCATTTCTGCGTGAACTGCGAGCGGGTAAAATGGGACGTTTCTCTATGGAAGCTCCCTATTAAAAAAAATGGACTCTACACGATGAAGATCATTATCTTCATTTGTTCATTTCATATATACAAGTGCCGAAAGAAGCGGCCGTTACCGGATTACCGGGAGCGGTCGTTTTTTGTGTATACAAACGCGGAAGTAGAGCTGGAACATACGTCGAAAACGATAAAATGGAAGAGGATTGAAGAACAGTACGCTTTATGGAATTGGCTGACCTATATATCAGGTGCATCAAAATCGTGCTATGATAAATGGTGGTGCAATTTAAATTAGACGAGGTCTGATATATTCAATTTAAACCATCAAATACCGATAAATGAAGACATCACTATCTTTATATTGTAAATCTCAAGGAAAAGTTTTACTGATAGAGACAGGTTGTACAGAACAAAAGACAGAGGATTTACGTCTATATTATAAAAAGTTATAAGTGATACGTATGCTGAAAAAGCGTGGGTAGAGGAGATGAGCGTTATGGTTGAAAATAATGAAGAGATCGGGTTGAATCTACTGGATACTCCGATTGGACCAAAGAAGAAAAAAGAAGTCAGTGAACCTCGAGATCTGTTGCTCTATGAGCGGGAGTATTGGGACAGTGGATTTGAACGTATTGCTGGTATTGATGAGGTAGGACGGGGCTGTTTGTTTGGGGATGTTGTCGCAGCGGCGGTTATTTTACCGAAGGATCTCATCCTGGAAGGTGTGAATGACTCCAAGAAATTAACGGAGAAAAAACGTGATGCATTATATGACGTCATTATGGAAAAAGCGCTGGCGGTAGGTATCGGGTACGCGGATGCAGAGACGATTGATCGGCTTAATATCAAACAGGCTGCGAGACTTGCGATGAAACGTGCGGTTGAAGCATTGGGAGAAACTCCTGATTATATGCTGGTGGATGCCGAAAAGGTGGATGTGAATGTACCTCAACTGTCCATTATTAAAGGTGATGCTAATAGTCAATCGATCGCAGCGGCATCTATTATTGCCAAGGTAACGCGAGATCGGCTGTGTAAGGAAGAATGGGATACGTTATATCCGGAATATGGTTTGTCGATACATAAAGGATATGCAACAAAAGTTCATCGGGAGCAGATTATGGCATTGGGGGCAACCCCGATGCATCGGCGCAGTTTTCTGGGCAACCTGCTTGGAGAGCAGCAATCTTTGTTTTAACACAGGTTTGAAGAAAGGAGGGGGAGAGATTTGAATATCGGTTCCATGATAAAGGGGTTAATGGGAGACAGTAAGCCCGGCAATGCCAAACCGCTTGAATTAAAGGAAGGTCAGGTGGTTCGTGGCTCCGTCGTTAGTGTATCCGATGATGGGGGAGAAGCAGTTCTGCAGATTCAAGGTGTGCAAGTGCGCGCCAAGTTGGAGACTCCACTCCGTCCGGGTGAGACCACGTTGCTTCAAGTGCAGCCTCCAGGTGAAAATGGCATAACGGTAATGAAACCTATGACGGGTACACTTGCTGAGTTGCCACAAGCTTCGCTGAACAACCTGCTTAAGGATGTAGGACTGCCGGATACAAAAGGGAACCGGGAACTGTTACTTGCCATGCAGCGTAGCGGATTGCCACTAACGAAGGATAATGTGGCTATGGTCCAGAATATGATGACAGCTAAACCTGCACAGGTCCCTGTGGAAGAATGGGTGCAGGCGACGGGAATTGCTTTTCAGCGTGGTCTTCCGGTTACGGCGGAAACAGTAAAAGGATTACACCAGACGGTGTTTGGTCCCCCTCTGCACCAGTTGTTAAGCGGGTTGGCTGATCAGTTGGAAACGATGCTGACTCAAACAACAGGTAAACCGCTATTGCCTGGAGAACAATCTGATGCGATGAAACCAACTGTTGTGGCTGGTGTACCCGTCGTGCTGAATGAAGCACAGATGGAAGAAGGATTGGCTGCGTCAGGCAATGGTCGTCAGGTGACTGGAACCGGAACACCTGCTTTGTCAACGCAACAAGGACAAGCAGCTTTGGCGGGATCTAAATCCATGACGGATGGCGGGACAGAGGATGCAGGTACTGCGGTGAAAGGAAATGTGCAGACCGGCGGAGGCACAGCGAATGCTGAAGCCGGGGCCAAGGCAGTTGCTAGCAACGTTGAAACGGCTGGCAAAGGGGGTGCAGGTATTCCGTCTGGAACCGGAATACCTGGCGAGAGCCCGCGCGGGGCTGACGCGGGCCAAGTCGGGAGCCGCCCGGGTACACCGGGGGCGGCAGCAGAATCTGTGGCTGGCCGTGCAAGTGCAGGCCAGCCTGAAGCAGGCGCGGCCGGTCGGACTGACGGTCGCGCTGAAACGCCTGTTGCTGCGGGGGCGCCGTCCGCAGCAGGCCAGGCAGCGCCAGCAGCGCCTACGGCAGCGCAGCTGGCGCCCAAGCTGCTGACG